>NZ_MUZR01000050.1:43265-80018 GCF_001995255.1 Thioalkalivibrio halophilus
TTCCCTGAGGGGTTGCTGTTTTATAGCTTGTTCCTGGCTGTGTTTCCTGTAACCAGCTGGCCGGGTGGACGCTCTCACCGTGTTACTCGCCTGATGCCAGCGGCAGGTTGTAGAACGCGCGGGCGGTGGCGGTGGTGTGGGCGGCGAGGTCTTCCGGGGGTTCGTCGCGCAGTTGGGCCACGTATTCGCCGATGTGGGGGAGGAAGGCGGGCTCGTTGCGCCGGCCGTTGCCGATCTTCTTGCCGGTGCCCTTGGGCAGGGTGCGCGGCAGCAGGTAGGGGGCGTCGGTCTCGATCATCAGGCGACCGCGCGGGATGGTCGGCACCAGGGGGTGCAGGTGTTTGCCGCGGCGCTCGTCGCAGACCCAGCCGGTGATGCCGATGTGGCAGTCGAGGTCGAGGTATTCGGCCAGGGCGTCGGCCTCGCCGGTAAAGCAGTGCACCACGGCGGCCGGTACCTTGTCGCGCCAGCGGCGCAGGATCTGCGCGAAGTCGTGGTGGGCGTCGCGTTCGTGCAGGAACACCGGCAGGCCGAGATCGGCGGCCAGCTCCAGCTGGGCCTCGAAGGCGATGCGCTGCTGCGGGCGCGGCGAGTGGTCGCGGTTGTAGTCCAGCCCCATCTCGCCCATGGCGACGACGTTGTCGTCCGCGCGGGCGAGGTCACTGAACCGCGCGGCGATCGCGTCGGTCCACTGCTTTGCCAGGTGCGGATGCACGCCCAGGGTGGCGCGGCAGCAGTCCGGGTACTGGTCGGCGATCTTCAGGCACTTCTCGCTCTGGTGGGCGTCGGCGCCGGTGATCAGCATCCAGGACACGCCGGCCTCGCGCGCGCGCTCGAGAACCTCGTCGCGTTCCTTGTTGAAGGATTCGTGGGTAAGGTTGAAGCAGATATCGATCCATTCCATGCGCGGTATGCTAACGGATTGGACGCACAGTGCCAGTTCCCCGGCTCCGTCATCGCGGAAACCCGGTCGTTACAATGACGGCGCTGGCGTCCGGGTTTGGAGTGGATGCAGCGGCGGCGTGTTAAACCACTGGCAATGTTTTTGATCTGGAGTCTGGAATGCGTGATGCGAACCCCCAGCCGGTCTATCTGAGCGAGTACCAGTCGCCGGCGTTCGAGGTGGAGGACCTGGAACTGGATTTCGATCTGGCCGCGGCGACCACCGAGGTGACGACGCGCATGGCGGTGCGCCGCAACCCGCAGGCGGCGGAGCCGGGAGCACCGCTGCGGTTGTACGGTGACGGCGTGGAGCTGGTGTCGCTGACGGTGGATGGCGCGGAGCCGGGCGAGGGCATGCTGGAAGAAGACGCCGACGGCCTGCTGTTGCACGGCCTGCCGGAAGCGGCGCGGCTGGAGATCGTCAGCCGCTGCCACCCGGAGCAGAACACCGCGCTGGAAGGCCTGTACGCCTCCAGCGGCAACCTCTGCACCCAGTGCGAGCCGGAGGGCTTTCGCCGCATCACATTCTTCCCCGACCGCCCGGATGTGCTGACCACCTACCGCGTGCGCCTGGAGGCGGACCGGGCGCAGTACCCGGTGTTGCTGGCCAACGGCAACCGCGTGGAGGCCGGCGAGCTGGACGGCGGGCGCCACTATGCGGTGTGGGAGGATCCGTTCCTGAAGCCGTCGTACCTGTTTGCACTGGTCGCGGGGGATCTGGCCTGCCAGCGCGACACCTTCACCACGATGTCCGGGCGCGAGGTTCAGCTTGAACTGTACGTGGAGGCGCACAACGCCGATCGTTGCGACCACGCGCTGGCCTCGCTGAAGCGCGCGATGCGCTATGACGAGGAGGCCTTCGGCCGCGAATACGATCTCGACGTGTACATGATCGTCGCGGTGGACGACTTCAACATGGGGGCAATGGAGAACAAGGGGTTGAACCTGTTCAACGCCAAGTACGTGCTGGCCAGCCCCGACACCGCCACCGACGACGACTTCGTCGCCATCGAGTCGGTGATCGCCCACGAGTACTTCCACAACTGGTCGGGCAACCGCGTGACCTGCCGCGACTGGTTCCAGCTGTCGCTGAAGGAGGGGCTCACGGTCTTCCGCGACCAGGAGTTCACCACCGACTGCACGCTGTACGGGGTCAAGCGCATCGACGATGTCTCGCTGCTGCGCGCCCATCAGTTCCCCGAGGACGCCGGTCCGCTGGCGCACCCGGTGCGCCCGGATCATTACGCCGAGATCAACAATTTCTACACCCTGACGGTGTACGAGAAGGGCGCGGAGCTGATCCGCATGCTGCGCACCCTGATCGGGCGCGAGACCTTCCGCCGCGGGCTGGATGTCTACTTCGAGCGCTTCGATGGCCAGGCGGTGACCACCGACGACTTCGTGGCCGTGATGGCCGAGGTCAGCGGGCGCGACCTGACGGCATTCAAGCGCTGGTACACCCAGGCCGGCACCCCGCACGTGACCGCCGCCACCGCGCAGGATGGCTCCACCGGCGAGTTCCGCATCAGCCTGGGGCAGTACACCCCGCCGACGCCGGGCCAGGAACACAAGGAGCCGGTGGTCATCCCGGTACGGGTGGCGATGCTGGATGACGACGGGCGGCGCATCCGCGGGCGCCTGGAGGGCGGCCCGGAGCAGGATGAATGGGTGCTGGAGCTCGACCGCTCCGAGCGCAGTTTCCATTTCGACGAACTCTCGGCGACCCCGCGGGCCGTGTCCTGGCTGCGCGGTTTCTCCGCGCCGGTGATCCTGGAGGCCAACCAGAGCGCGACGACCCTGGCCCACCTGCTGGCCCATGACGACGATGCCTTCAGTCGCTGGGAAGCGGCGCAGACCCTGATGCGGCGCGCGATCCGGGCGCGCATCGAGGACGACGCCGCCGACTCGGTGCTGGAGGCGGAAATCCAGCACGCCCTGGCGGCCCTGCTGGAGGATCCGGCGATCGAGCCCGTGCTGCTGGCCACGATCCTCCAGCTGCCGCCGCCGCGCGAGCTGGCGGAGCTGTTCGACTGCGTGGACCCGGTGCGCCTGCGGGCCGAGCGTGATGCCCTGGAGGCGCGGCTGTACGCCCCGCTGGCGGACCGGCTGCGCGAGCGCCAGCCGAAGCTGGACGATATCGACAACGGCGCGTTCACCGCCGATGCCATGGGGCAGAGGCGCCTGCGCAACCGCCTGCTGGCATTGCGGGTGGCGGCCGGTGACGAATCCGCGGTGCCCGAGGTGCTGGAGCAGTACCGCAAGGCCCGCAGCCAGACCATGCGCATGGGGGCGTTGAATGCCATCAACGACCTGAACCACGAGGCCCGGGCCCTGCTGCTGGCCGACTTCGAGCGGCGCTACCACGACGACCCGCTGGTGCTGGACAAGTACTTCGGCCTGCAGGCGGCCAGCCAGGTGTCGGGCGGTTTCGACCGCCTGGAGTACCTGCTGCAGCATCCCGGGTTCCGCTGGTCCAACCCCAACCGCGTGCGCGCGGTGCTGGGCCCGTTCATGGCCCGCAACGAACGCCATTTCCACCAGGCCGACGGCGAGGGCTACCATCGCATTGCCGGCTTCGTGGAGAAGCTGGACAGGATGAACCCGCAGACCGCCGCGCGTCTGGTGCAGCCGCTGACCCGCTGGCGCAAGGTGGATCCGGCGCGCGGCGAGCAGATGCGCGCGGAACTCGAGCGCCTTGCCGCCCTCGAAATCTCGCGCGACCTGCGTGACGTGATCGAGCGCGCGCTGGCCGACGCCTGAATCGGCCAGAGGGCTGGCCTCCCACGGGCGCTTGTAGGAGCGCAGCCCCCTGCGCGACCCGCCCGCGCCGGGTCCCGGTCCGGAGGTTGCCGCGTCGCCTTCGGCTCCTCGCAACGACGGGGCTGGAGGGGTTCCCGTCATCGCGAGGCGCGCAGCGCCGTGGCGATCTCCGCGGGTGCCCCCGGCGCCGGATTGTAGAATGCCGGGGTTGCGTCCACAGGGAGCCGCGGGTTGTGGTAGTTTCTTGCGTGGTTACCGGGTGGCACCGCCCCTCGAGACGAGGTTTCGACTGACGTGAAACGGGTCTTCCAACAACTGCTGTGCTGGATGCTGGTGGCGGCGATTGCCGGCCTGCCGGCGGTGGCTGCGGCAGTGGGCATGGAAGATGGTCACGTCGGTCATGCGGCGATGCACGGAACCCCGTCCGCCGATGATCCGCACGCTCGTCACGGGCAGGACCATGCCCATGGTGCCGACCGGCACTACCATCATGGGCATGGTCAGCACACCGGCCATGCCGATGAGTCGCATGACGATCACCATGCCCCCGCGACATCCGATGCTTCCCATGCCGGCGACCCGCTCGGGCACGCCGACTGCGTGGACGCCAGCTGTCTGGCCAGTTGCTCGGCCTGCGGTCACTGCCAGGGTATGCCGACTTCGTCCGGCACCGATGTCCCGGACCCGGTGAAGCAGGCCATGAGCCTGTATTCCTTCCAGAGCGGTCCGCCCGCGGCCGCGTTGTACCGCCCCCCGATCCTCTCCTGATCTGACTTACCGGCCCGAGTGCCGGAGCTGTCCGCACGTCCGGGTTCCACCCGGTGCTGGCGGATGGCAAGGCCGTGTCGCGCGTTCGCGCGGGATGCGGAATCGAAGTCCGATCAAGGAGATTTTCACGATGCGAGCAACCCGATTGCTGCTCCCCGTCGTGTCGGTGCTGTTCCTCGCCGGCTGCGCGGTCACCGCGCCCGAGCTGGATCGCTCCGATCTGGCGGAGGATGTCTCGGTGCAGGGGATCGACCTGCCCGAGTCGGAGATGCCCCGACCCTCCGGCGAGCTGACGCTCGAGGAGGCCATTCATCAGGCCCTGTGGCGCAACCCGCGCATGCAGCAGGCCTACGCCGAACTGGATCTGACGGCCGCCGACGTGGTCGAGGCCGCCCAGTTCTCCAATCCCACCCTGTCGCTGTCGGTGATGCGCCCCGAGGGCGGTGGCGGCAACGAGACCGGGGTCGGTCTGGCCTGGGGGATCTCCGGCCTGCTGATGCGCAGTGCGCGTCAGGACATCGCCGAGGCCCACTGGGAGTCCACCCGTCTGCAGCTGGCCGAGGGCATGGTGGCCCTGGCCTCGGACACCGAACGTGCCTGGTATGACGCGGTGGCCGCGCGTCAGCGGGCGCAGGTGCAGGCATTGGAGGCCCGTGCCGCGGATCTCGGTTCGCTGCTGGGCGAACGCTTTTATGACGCCGGCAACAAGACTGACCTGAAGCGGGCTCAGCTGAATATCCGGGCCGCCGAAGCTCGCCTGAAGCTCGAGGATGCACGGCAGCGCGAGCGCGAGACCCGTCTGCGTCTGGCGCACCTGATGGGGCTGCCCGGTCACGTCGATGACTGGGAGGTCCCCGGCAAGCTGCCACTGCCGCTGGCCGGCGTGGAGGATCGCGAGGCCCTGGTCGAGCAGGCCCTGGAGCAGCGTCTGGATCTGCGGGCCCTGGATCACGCCCTGGAGGGGCTCACCGAGGGCGTGGCCCTGGTGCGGCGCTATCGCTGGCTGGGCGACATCGAGCCCGGTATCGAGTTCGAGCGCGAGACCGATGGCACCCGCCTGTGGGGCGGAGGCATCTCCTTCACCCTGCCGATCTTCAATCAGAACCAGGCCGGCATCGCCCGTGCCGAGGCGCGGCTGGAGGACGGCGAGGCCCGGAAGGCCGAACTGGAGCAGGCCGTGACCGCTGACGTCCACCAGCATTTCGTGCGGCTGAATCACAACCGTGACAAGTTCAGCACCAAGCGCTACGAACTGGTTCCGGCTCGCGAGATCGAGGTGGAGCGCATGCAGGAACGCGTGAACTTCATGTTCGACGATGTCTTCGACCTGCTCGAGACCAAGCAGGAAGAGCTCGCCGACTGGCAGCGCGCGGTGGCCGCGCTGGGTGATTACTGGCGGGCCCGGGTGGATCTGACCTTTAGCGTGGCCGGCGAACTGCCGGGCGGGATGCCGGGTGACGAGGGGTACCTTGAGACCGACGGTCTCGAACATGATCCGTCCGCGATGGATCACGGCCACGGGGACCACGGAGATCACGGAGATCACGGAGATCACGGAGATCACGGAGATCACGGGGACCACGAGGATCACGAGGATCACGACCATGGCGATCACGGTGACCACGGCGACAACGGTCACGGAGGGCATCACTGATGAAACGGCGTAATTTCCTGCTGGCCGCCGGCGCGGCAATGCTGCCGGCAACCACCCTGACCCGGGTGATGGCCGAAACGGGTCACGAGCACCACAACGAGGGCGACGCCACGCCCGGCGAGCGCACCGAACAGGGCTACATGCCGGTGCACACGCCGAACGGCTGGACCCTGCCGTATGAAATGAACAACGGGGTGAAGGAGTTCCACCTGGTCGCCGAGGAGATCGAGCACGAGTTCGCGCCCGGCTCGGTGGCGAAGTGCTGGGGCTACAACGGCACTACCCCGGGGCCGACCATCGAGGCGGTGGAGGGCGACCGGGTCCGCATCTACGTGACCAATCGCCTGCCGGAATACACTTCGGTGCACTGGCACGGCATCCACCTGCCCTCGGGCATGGACGGGGTGAAGGGCGTGACCCAGCCGCCGATCCATCCGGGCGAGACCTTCGTCTACGAGTTCGAGCTGAACCAGCACGGCACGCACATGTATCACCCGCATGCCGACGAGATGGTGCAGATGGCGATGGGGATGATGGGGATGTTCATCATCCACCCGAAGGACGGCGAGATCGAGCCGGTGGACCGCGACTACGCGATCCTGCTGCACAACTGGGGCCTGCACCCGGGCACGCGCACGCCGGACCCGTCCATCATGGTCGATTTCGACCTGTGGTCGATGAACTCGAAGGTGTTCCCGGCCATCGACTCGCTGGTGGCGAAGACCGGCGAGCGCGTGCGCATCCGCATGGGCAACCTGTCGATGTGGAACCACCCGATGCATGTGCACGGGGTGTCGTTCGAGGTCACCGGTTCCGACGGCGGGCGCTGGCCGCGCGAGCAGTGGCGCAAGGAGACCACCGAGATCGTCGCGGTCGGCCAGACCCGCGATATCGAGTTCATCGCACCGCCGGGCGACTGGGCGTTCCACTGCCACATGACCCACCACACCATGAACCCGATGGGGCATGGCATCGCCAATCCCCTGGGGGTGGATCAGTCCGGCATAGAAGAAGAGATCCGCAGCATCCTGCCGGGCTACATGGCCATGGGCGAGCACGGCATGGCGGATCACCAGGACCACACCGACGGCGGCCACATGCCGGGCCCGGAAAACACTCTGGCGATGGGCATGGGCCACGGGCCGTTCGGCAACATCGGCATGGGCGGCATGTTCACCCTGATCAAGGTCCGCGACGACCTCGAACCCGGGGATTTCCGCGACCCGGGCTGGTACTGGCACCCGGACGGGGAGGTGGCCCACAAGGTGAGCGACGACCCCGAATTCGGCAGCCCGGTACGTCGCGGCAAGCTGGCGGATGCCGACTCCGAGAAGCTCCCGACCCCCGATCGTGATGCCCATGGCGGGCACGGCGGCCACGGGGGGAATGGAGGACACAATGGCCACGATGGCCATGACCACTGAGTGACCGCCGGCATGGGCGCCGGGACTGCGAGCCGGCGGTTCCCGGTGGCCTGTGGCCGGCGGACTCTGACACGACAAGACTGCACCCGAACAACGAAAAGGATGAAATCATGACGATGATCACGCGCAACACCCTGCTGTCCGGCCTTGCGGCCCTGCTTCTGGCCGTTGCCACCCCGTTGCTGGCCCACGAGGGCGAGATGGGGCAGGTGCCCAATGATGGCTCCACGGTCCAGGGCACCCCCGAGGAGATCGGGATCCACTTCGATGGCGCGATGCGCATCACCCAGTTCGACGTGACCGGCCCGCAGGGTCGGGTCTCCCTTGAGAACCAGCCGGGCAATGAGTCGACCGAGGAATACCGCGTGCGGCCGGCCGGCTCGATGGAGCCCGGCAGCTATGAAGTCCGCTGGCGCGGTCTGGCCCGTGACGGACACATGATGTCCGACACCTTCCGCTTTACCGTGGAAGACTGAGCGGTGGCCTGGCTGTCTGCACTGGCCGGTGTGGATGCCTGGACCGTCGCCCTGATGCTGGTGACGGCCGGATTCCATGCCGGCGCCCTCCTGGCGGCCGGGGCGGTGCTGTTTCGCCTGGCGTTTCCGGGTCTGCCTGATCCGGAGCGGCGGGCGGTCAGCCGCACGGGCGCGGTTGCGGCATGGGTGGCGATCGTGCTGGCCCTGATCCAGTGGCCGCTGCAGGCGGGGTATCTCGGCGGCGGGAATGTGTCCGCCGCGTTCGATCCGGCGCTGCTGGGCATGGTGTTCGAAGGGGCGCAGGGGACCCGGCTGGTGCTGGCGGGGGCCGGCCTGCTGCTGGTGCAGGCGATCCTGCTGGATGCCCGGCGGCTGCCGGGGGTGGGTTACGGCCTGAGCCTGGGTGGCGTCCTGCTGGCGATGCTTGCCTTCGTGCAGGTCGGGCATACGGCCGGCGAACCGCGCGTGCTGCTGGGCGGCCTGCTGATCCTGCACCTGCTGGCGGCCGCGTTCTGGATCGGATCCCTGTGGCCGCTTTATCGCCTGGCGGGACAACCCGCCGCGGATCCGGCGGCCGCCCGCATCCTCGACCGTTTCGGGCGTATCGCATTGTTTGCGGTGGGCCTGCTGGTGCTTGCGGGCGCGGTCCTGGCGGTGCTGCTGGCGGGCGGCGTGACACCCCTGTTCACTACCGCCTGGGGACAGTTCCTGCTCGCCAAGGTGTTGCTGGTGGCGCTGCTCCTGCTGCTGGCCGCGCTGAACAAGTGGCGCCTGGTGCCGGCATTCTCACGGGGTGACACCACGGCACCCCGGCGCCTGCGGCGCAGCATCGCGGTTGAAGGCGTGCTGGTCGCCGCCGTGCTGGGGGTGACCGCGATCCTCACCGGCATCACCTCGCCGAACGGCTGAGCTCCGGTCGGCCAGAGGGGAGGCTTCCCGCGGTCCGGGGGATCCACAGGGCGGGAGGCGGCGCTGCCGCGCCGCATCGCGCAGAGGGCTGCGCTCCCACAAGGGGGGTATCCTGCACCTCGGGGCGGAGTCAGCGCAGGAGCATCAGCAGGCCGGCGAGGATCAGGACCCCGGCGAAGCCGCGGCGCAGCACCGCGACCGGCAGATGGTGCGCCAGCCAGACCCCGGCGCGTACGCTGATGGCGGTACCCGCGACCACCCCGGTGATGGCCGGCAGGTAGAGATACCCCAGGCTCCATTCCGGGGTGGCCGGGGTGGTCGCGGTCCATTGCGGCAGGGCAAACACCAGGGTTGCGCCGATGGAGATGGGCACTCCGAGGGCCGCGGCCGAACCGATGGCGCGGCGCAGTTCCAGCCCCTGGCTGACCAGGAAGGGGGTGGTCAGGGTGCCGCCGCCGATCCCGATCAGCGCGGACACCGCACCAATGATGCCGCCCCCGCCCAGCCACACGCCGCGGCGCGGGACCGGGGCGCGTGGAGGCTGGAGGTTGAGCAGCATCCAGATGCCGATCGCGACCTCGAAGGCGCCGAAGATCCGCCCGAGGTGGTCGCTGTCGAGCTGGGTGGCCAGGCCGGCACCCAGCAGGGCCCCGCCGATGATCCCCGGCAGCAGCCGGCGCACGGCCTCGCCGTCCACCCCGCCACGGCGGTGGTGGGCCCGCGCCGACAGCACCGCGGTGGGGATGATGGCGCCCAGTGACGATCCCACGGCCAGCTGCACCAGCCCCGTCTCGGGAAAGCCCAAAACGGTGAAGACCGCGACGAACACTGGCACCAGTACCAGTCCGCCACCGATCCCGAACATCCCGGCGGGGATGCCGGTGATCAGGCCGAGGAGAACGAACAGCACGGCCAGCCCGGAGGGCGTGGCCGCGAGTGGTTCGATCAGGGGCATGCCCGCGCGCCGTCAGCGGGCGTCACGAACCGGGTTCCTCGTCGCGGCGTCCGGAGGTGGCAACCACGATGCCCCGGACGACACCGGCGAGGAACATCACCACGCCGGGGATCCCGAACAGGGCGGCGCGTCGGGCATGTTCGAGGAAGCGCGCCTCGCGGAGGGTGAAGGCCCGCGCGTCTTCCATCCCTTCGGCGAGGATCGTGTACGTCCCCGGTTCCGGGAAGTGGAATTGTCCCAGGGAGACCCGTTCGGTCTGCCCTGAGGTGTACGTCAGGGTGGCCCGCGAAGGCTGCAGCCGGGCGGCTTCGTCCCCGTCGGGCGTCCGGGCGACGACCCGGGTTCCGTCCGGAAGGTGCTCGGGGAACTCGCGGAAGGTCCCGTCGAGGTAGGTCCGGGTATACAGCCACAGGCGATAGTCACCGGCGCGCGGGATCTCCACCTCGGTGCTGCCCGGACCCTCGAAGTCTTCGGCCAGGCCCTGAAAGGCCCCGCTCAGCGCGACCCAGGCCAGCGCCAGAAGGGCCAGCCCGGCCGCGCTCAGGGCGACAGGTCCGCGCATCGGTACCGATCCGGTCGAGGGGGATCAGGCGTCCAGCGCCTTGAAGCACTTGCGCGCGGCCTCGATGGTGGCCTCGATGTCCGCGTCGGAGTGGGCGCTGGACATGAAGCCGGCCTCGAAGGCCGAGGGTGCGAGGTAGACCCCTTCTTCCAGCATGGCGTGGAAGAAGCGCCCGAAGGCCGCGGTGTCGCTGGCGGTGGTGCCGGCGAAATCGGTGACCTTCTCCTCGCTGAAGAACAGCCCGAACATGCCCGGGACCTGATTGGTGGTCAGGGCCACGCCGGCCTCGCGCGCGGCCTCCTCGAAGCCCGCGACGACCTTGCGCGTGCGCTCTTCCAGGTCCTCGTGGAAACCCGGGCGGCTGAGGATGTCCAGGGTGCGGATCCCGGCGGTCATCGCGATCGGGTTCCCGGACAGGGTGCCGGCCTGATAGATCGGCCCCAGCGGGGACAGCTGCTCCATGATCTCGCGGCGGCCGCCGAAGGCGCCCACCGGCATGCCGCCGCCGATGATCTTGCCCAGCGTGGTCAGGTCCGGGGTGACGCCCAGATAGCCCTGGGCGCAGTTCGCGGACACGCGGAAGCCGGTCATTACCTCGTCGAAGATCAGCACCGTGCCGTATTCGTCGCACACCTCGCGCAGGGTCTCGAGGAAGCCCGGCACCGGCGGGATGCAGTTCATGTTCCCGGCGATCGGCTCGACGATGATGCAGGCAATCTCCTCGCCCTTCTCGCGGAAGAACTCGCGCACGCCCTCGGGGTCGTTGTAGCTGAGCGTGCTGGTCAGCGCCGCCAGTTCGGCCGGCACGCCGGGCGAGCTCGGCTGGCCCAGGGTCAGGGCGCCGGAGCCGGCCTTCACCAGCAGGGAATCGCCGTGGCCGTGGTAGTTGCCCTCGAACTTCACGATGCGGTCGCGGCCGGTGTAGCCGCGCGCCAGGCGGATCGCGCTCATGGTGGCCTCGGAGCCCGAGTTGGTCATGCGCACCATGTCCATGGACGGGACCAGCTCGCACATCTTCTCGGCCATCTCGCTTTCCAGCCGCGTCGGGCAGCCGAAGGACAGGCCGTTGTTGCAGGCCTCGCGCACGGCCTCGATCACCTCGGGGTGGGCGTGCCCGGCGACCATCGGACCCCAGGAGCCGATGTAGTCGATGTAGCGCTTGCCGTCGGCATCCCACATGTAGGCGCCGTTGGCGCGGTCCATGAAGATGGGGGTCCCGCCGACGCCCTTGAAGGCGCGCACGGGGGAGTTCACGCCGCCGGGGATCCGGTTTTTGGCGGCTTCAAAGAGGCGAAGCGTTTCCTGCATGGCGGTGTCCTGTCTGGAATGGGAGTTGGGAGCGGGGCCGGGGGCGCGGCCCCGACCGTGCAACCCCGCAACCTTAGCGAGGGGGCGGCGGCGGTGCAAAGAGGTGCTAGGTCGTGCGGAACAGTGCGGCGATGCGGCGGGCGGCGGCCTCGGGATCGGGCGCGGCGCTGATGCCCTGGATCACCGCGACCATGTCGGCGCCGGCGGCCACCACCTGCGCGGCGTTGTCCGCGTTAATGCCGCCGATCGCGCAGATCGCCACGGCGAGTTCGCGTCGGGCCTGGCGGATCAATTCCGGCGTAGCCCGCACCGCTTCCGGCTTGGTCGGTGACGGAAACATCGAGCCGAAGGCGACGTAATCGGCCCCGGCCGCCTGCGCCGCCCGCGCGCGGGCCAGCTCGTTGTAGCAGGACACGCCGATCACCGCCGCATCGCCCAGCCGCGTGCGGGCCCCGGCCGGGTCGGGGTCGTCGCGCCCCAGGTGCACCCCGTCGGCGCCGATGCGCGCGGCCAGCTCCACGTCGTCGTTGACGATGAACAGGGCCCCGGACTCCCGGCACTGGCCGGCCAGTGCCCGCGCCACGGTCTCCTGTGCTTCCCCTTCCAGGTGCTTGTCGCGCAGCTGTACGCAGCAGGCCCCGCCGGCCAGGGCGGCTGCGGCCATGCTCGTGTGGGTCTGCAGCGGATCCGCCCCCGGCGGCGGGGCCGGCGTCACGAAATACAGCCCGCGCAGAGGCGCGCGCTCGATGACGGGCTCGGTCACGGGTTCAGTCATGGCTGGCCGGGCACAGGCGGTTGGGCACGTGCTGGCCCTGTCCGGGGGCATAGCCGGTCTGCACCGCGTGGTTCATGAAGTTCTGCGCCTCGATCACCGCCGGTTCCAGGTCGCGCCCGCGGGCGAGGAAGGCAGCGATGGCCGCGGCCAGGGTGCAGCCCGAACCGTGGAAACCGGCCGGGTGACGCGGCAGTTCGAACATCCGCTGGTGGCCGTCCTCGCGGAACAGGCGGTTGCGGATCGGCTCGTCCTCGCCGCCCTCGTGGCCACCGGTGATCAGCACGTTGCGCGCGCCGCGTTCGCGCAGGGCCGGGCCCTGGCGCTCCGGGGTGTCGTGCCCGGCCAGGGCGCGCGCCTCCGGACCGTTGGGGGTGATCAGCGTGGCGCGCGGGAGCAGGATCTCGCGGGTCGCGTCGATCACCGCCTCGGTCGCCAGCTCGCCCCCGCCGCCGGCGACCATCACCGGGTCGAGCACCGCCGGGATATGCGGGTGCGCGCCCAGCAGCGCGGCGGCGGTCTCGACGTTCTCCACCGAGCCGAGCATGCCGATCTTGATCGCGCCGACGTCCAGGTCCGCCAGCGTGGCCTCGATCTGCGCGCGCAGCCGGGCGGCCGGCAGCACGCTGAAGTCGATCACGTTGCGGGTGTCCTGCACGGTGATGGCGGTGACCGCCGTGGCCCCGTGCACCCCCAGCCGGGTGAAGGTCGTCAGGTCCGCCTGCAGACCGGCGCCGCCCCCGGGGTCGGAGCCGGCAATGGTCAGGGCGATGGGGGGATGGGTCATCTCGCGGTCTCCCGTGCTATGGTTCGCGCGCCCCGCGGGCCCGGGGCTGTCCATTCATTCGGGAGTGTACGCAGCATGAGCACGGAGTTCGACGTGAAAAAGGCGCAGCCGCTGCTGGCGGTGGCGCGCGGAGAGGCGGGGCTGTCGGCCGCGGCGGACAATGCCCTGCAGGCGCTGGAGGCGGAGCTGAACGCGATCGCCGCCGAACTGCAGGTGGAACACGTCGGGCCCGGAGTGGGCATGGCGGACATGAACGCCGAAGGCGCCTACCGCATCGTGGTGCGCGAACACGAGCACGACGTGACCCGGCGTGAATGGGGCTTGATGGTCTGCGATGCGGCCGACAACTGCGACTACCGGCCGATGTGGCCGATGTCCGGCACCGGGCGGCTGCGGCGCCGCCAGGTGGTCGAGGCCCTGCCCGAACTGGTGGCCGGCTGGCGTGCCGCGGTGAACGAGGCCGGCCAGGCCCTGACCCCGGGGGGGCAGCGCCTGGTCGCGCTGGACACCGTCTTCAATCCCAACTGAGGGGGAGCCCTCAGTCCAGCGCGATCGGTTCCGGTCCGGCCCGCAGGGTGAGGCGGCTCCAGTCCTGCGCCCGGGCATGGGCGTCCAGGGTCGGGTCCGGGTCCACGGCTACCGGCTGTCCCACCCGTTCCAGTAGCGGGATGTCGTTGCGCGAATCGCTGTAAAAGGTCGCCCGCGCCATGACCGCGTCGGGATCGTCGTGGTGTTGCGCGAGGAAGGCGTGCAGCCGATCCACCTTGCCGTGCTGAAAGCAGGGCGTGCCGGCGACTTCCCCGGTAAATCCGCCGTCGCGTTCTTCGGCGATGGTCGCCAGCAGATGGGGCACGCCCAGGCGCTCGGCGATCGGGCCGGTCACGAACTGGTTGGTCGCGGTGATGATTACCAGTTCGTCCCCGGCCTCGCGATGGCTCTGCAGCAGCGCGTGGGCGGCCGGCGCGATCATTGGCTCGATGACCTCCTGCATGAAGGCCTCGCGCCACGCCTCCAGCCGCTCGCGGGGCTGCTCCGCGAGCGGGGCGAAGGCGAAGCGGCAGAACTCGAAGATGTCCAGCGTGCCGGCCAGGTACTGCTCGTAGAACCGATCGTTCCCCGCGGCAAAGGACTCGCGGTCCACCGCCCCGCGGGCGATCAGGGTCTCGTTCCAGGCGTGATCGCTGTCGCCGGCGAGCAGGGTATTGTCGAGATCGAACAGGGCCAGAGTCATGCGGCATCGTCGCGGGTATGCGTGAAGCCGCGCAGTCTACCCGATCCGGTGAAGCCCACGGTACGGGGGCTGCGGCGGAACGTTATTCGGATCTCAGCCAGTTTTCCACCTGCAGGTCCGGGACGCGTCGGAATTCGCGTTCGTTGCCGGTGACCAGGATGAGCTGCGCTGCCCGGGCGTGGGCTGCGATGGGCATGTCATTCGGACCGATGACGGCTCCGGTCCGCTCCAGGTGCCGGCGCAGATCGGCATATTCATGGTCCGCCGGCGGGTCGAACGCCAGGATTTCCATTGCGGAAAGCACTGCTTCCACCTGGTGCTGGAGTCGCAACGACCCGGCCTTGCGAGCACCGAAACGAAGCTCGGCGGCCACGATGATGCTGGTGCAGACAGACTGTTCCCCCTCCCGGGCAATCCTTTGCATCACCGCGCCGTGTGGATCCCGCACGAGCGCCGAGAGCACGTTGGTGTCGAGCAGATAGCGTGCCATGACGGTGTTCTACAGGGACACGTTGTCCGCCGGAGGCAGGCCCTTGCCCACGTCCGGAGAAGGTTCGTCCAGCGGTTCGAGCTCCGCGAGAACGGCCAGCAGTCCCTTGCGTTTCAAGGGCGTGAGCACGAGCTGGTCACCTTCCTTTCGCAGGATCGCTTCATCCCCTTCCAGTTCCAGCTCCCGGGGGATGCGAAGTGCCTGGTTGCGCCCGTTGCGAAACAGCCGGACGCGACGTTCGGTTTCCATCGAGGATCCTCCGATAGCAGGCATATGCTTGAACATATGCCTCATTGGGGCGAGCTATCAACGGTTTGAACGTGCGCCGGTTCAGCGACGCAGGTCTTCCAGCAACGCCTCCAGCAGCTGTTCCTCGTGCAGGGCGCAGCCGCGGTGTTGCAGCGCCTCCTGCAGGGTGTCGTCCCAGCAGGCGGCCACGGGCCGGGCCCTCAGCGGGCGGTCGGAGAGGGTGGCGTGGGCCTCCAGGGTCGCCGTGTCCATTCGCCATGGCCGGGCGCCGAGGCGCTGGATGACCGCGTTGGCGATGGCGATGCCCGTCCAGTCGAAATCGGCGCGAAACAGCAGCTTCGCCCCGGCGTCGCGGAGCTGCTCCAGCAGCACCCAGACCGCGGCGCGGGGGCGCCCCCAGGTGGCGACAAGCGGCGCACAGTCGGTGCCCAGGCGTTCGGCGGCCTCGGAGACCACGGCGGGGTTCTCGCAGACGTGGACGATCCGGCCGTCGACATCCCACTGCGGCGGCTCGCGGAGCAACTGGCGAAGGGTCAGGTAGAGGGGCTCGGCCGCGGCGCTGTGGGCCTCCAGGGCACGGGCGGTGGCGGTGTCGCCGGTGGCCGGCAGGCGGTGGACCAGCACCGTGCTGGTGATGTCCCCACCGATCAGGATACCGGCGTGGGCCCACAGCGTCCGCTCGTCGGGGTCGTCGTCGCCGACACCGCCCCGCCAGTAGCGGTGCAGGGCGTGACGGACCAGGGCGGCCACCGGCTGCCCGGCGTCCAGCGCGTGGGCGTCACCGAGGCAACGGGCGGCCAGGGTGCTGCGATTGCTTCCGGGCTGTGGCAGTTCCTCCAGCACCATCAGGCTGCGCTCCAGCAGCTCGCGCCCGCGCGCGGGGTCGCGATTGGCAAGACGTTTGACCAGACCTCGATCGACCACCGACTCCAGCCACTGTGCCAGGTCCGCCGCCGCGGCGCGCGGATGCAGAGCCGCGACCACCTCAACCCAGCGCTGCTGGAGCTCGGTCCGTTCCCGCGCGGGATCCCGCAGGGGGCCGTCAAGGACTTCCAGGGCCTCACGCAGGCTCGGCGCCAGTTCGGCCCGCTGCAGGATCCGCTCCATCTCTGCCAGCGACAGGCGCAGACTGTTCCCGGCGCGTGGCGGACGGCCGAGCAGGCGCTCGACGGCCTCGCGTTCCGCTCCACTCGCCCGGGTCAGGGTGATGGTATCGCCACCGCCACGCAGGATCCGCTCGCGCAGGCGCCGGCGCAGCCGTTCCAGCGCGGCGCCGCCGAGCAGGCGATGGAGGCGCTCATGGTTGACGGACAAGCCGGACTCGCTCCTGTGACCATGCGGTGAAGTCGATAAGTCGGGGCCGGGGAGGTCGTCGAGATCCTGGTGATTGCGGGTCGGCACCCGGAGCCCGTCAACCCGCCGGCGCGTGGTTGCCGTCCCACAGCCGCTCGAAGTCGAAGTCGACGGCGCAGTCGGGAAGCTCGAAACGGTGGCGCTCGTCGCGGAAGTCGCCGACCTTGCGGTAGGCGCCGTCCACCAGACGGTAGACCTTGGCCTTGCGGGCGTCGGGGTAGACCAGGACGTAGTGGCTGACGCCCTCGTCGCAGTAGAGCCGGAACTTGGCCTCTTCGTCCCGCCGCGCGGTGTGCGGGGAGAGGATCTCGAAGATCCACTCCGGGGCACGGGTCAGCCGTTCGCCCTCCGGTGGCTGGCAGAGGACCAATACGTCGGGGCGGACCACGGTGTCGCGGGAGAACTCCACGTCGATCTCGAACAGCGCCTCGCAGCGCGGGCAGTCGTCCAGCACCCCGGAAAGCTGGGTGAAGATCTTCCCGGCCAGCCGTTGGTGCGTGATCCCCGGCGACGGCACCATGGCCAGTGGCACGCCGTCGATCAGCTCCCAGTCGCCTTCCCAGAGGCGGTAGTCGTCCACCGTATAGTGCTCCCGGTAATGCGCTGCTTCCATGGCGTCCACCCTCTGTGCACGGCTGCCTTTCCCTGAATTGTAGGCCGTAAACCGTCCGCCACTGAAATCCGCGGCGCTCAGAACAGCGCCCCCTCTTCCGGTCCCTCCTCGGAATCGGGCGCCGGTGCGCGTTCGGGGCGCTCCAGCGGGGTGCCGGGCTCGGCCTCGCGGATGCGGCGGGCGCCGTCCCAGCGCCAGCGGGAGACGAACACCGCGTCCACATCGTCGCGCCGTACCAGCTGCGCGATGGCGAGCCCCGGCACCTCCGGGTAGCAGCCCCATTCGCGTTCGGAGGTCATCAGGGCGTCGAGGTCGAACTGCGCCAGCAGGCCCATGCTCTTGGCGCGGGCGTCGTCGTCCACGCCGGCGAAGACCTCGTCGAGCATGATCAGCCGCGGCGCCGCCGGATGGGCACTGCCGTAGTGGCTGGCGGCGGCGGCGAACAACGGCAGGGTGATGACCAGGGCCCGCTCACCCCCGGATGCGGGCCCGTAGGCCGGACGCCAGCGGCCGCTCTGCCAGCGCTCCACGGTGAAGCGGTGCCAGTAGCGGTAGTCGAGCCCCCGCTCCAGGATCTCCGGCAGCGACGCCCCTTCGTACTCCCGGCGCGCCTCCTGGATGCACAACTGGATGAAGTCCCCCACCGCCTGGCGATCCGACGGCGTCCAGGCGTCCATGCTCTGGCGCAGCAGTCGTTCACGGGTGGCCTCCAGACCCGCCGGGGTGTCCAGTCCGCCGGCGGTCTCTCCCTCGGCCAGCGGCTGCCAGGCGATGCGCAGACGCATGCCGGTGCTGGTGGGCCGTTCGGCGAGCTCTTCGTTCATCTGCCGCACCTGCCGCTCGGTGGCCGCCAGCCGGTGCTGGAGGTGACTGGCGACCTCGTCGATCAGGTAGTTCTCCACCAGTTCCCGTTCCCGGGCGGTGAGCAGCTCGCGACGGCGTTCCAGCTCCCGGTCGAGCTCCGCGGCCAGTTCGTCGGGCCCGTGGTGGCGGGACTGGAAGGTGACGCGCACCAGCAGCAGATCGTCCTGCTGTTCGATCTGCGCGTCGTGGCCGGGCTGTCGCCCCAGGGCGGTCTGCAGGGCGGTGAAGTGCTCGTGGAGCCCCTTCTGGTGGCGCTGCCAGGCGGCGTCGCCGGCGTCGACATCGGCCAGGGCCTGTTCGAGTCGCCGGGCACGCTGGACCGTTGGCTCCGGGGCCCACGAGGCGTCGTCGTCCACGGTGAGTTCGCCGTCGGTGGCCACCGGCATCAGGCCGGCCTCGGCGAACCGGCGCAGCCGCTGGACGGCGTGCTCGCGACGCTGGTCCAGCTCCTCGAGCCGCTGTTCGGTGTTGGCGATATCGCTCTCCAGCGCACCGATCCGCTTGCTGAGCTCCGTGCGCTCCTGCTGCAGGCGCTCGCGTCGCTCGGCCAGCTCCTGCAGGGTGGCCTCCACCTCGTGGAGCTGTCGTTCCAGCGCCGCCACCTCGGCACCGATGCTCTCGCGGAGGGTGTCACGGTGGGTCTCGGCGTCCCGCGCCTGGCGCTCGGCCTCATCGCGCTCCCGGGTCGCCACGCGCAGCGCCTCGTCGGCGCGCTGCGCCTCTTCCTCTGCCCGGCGCAGCCGTTCGGCCTCACGCCCGTGGACGCGCAGGGCGTCGCGCAGCCCGCGGCAGGCGTCAGCGTACTCCGACAGGGCCTGGCGCACGGCCTGGAGCTGGCCCTCGGTGGTGGGCAGGTGCAGTTCAGCGGCCCGTTCGTCGCGTTCCTGGCGCACCTGCTCCGCCTCCCGACGGCGAGCCTCGAGGGTCTGGCGGGCCTGTTCGGTTCGTTCGGTCTGGGCCTCCACGGCACGCAACGCCGCGGCCTCGGACGCGTGGGCGTCGCGCAGCGCGGTATCGGCGGGGCGGCGAGCCCACTCCTGGTCAAGCCGGTCGCTGCGTTCCGTGATCCCGGCCAGTGCTGCGTCGATCTCCTCCCGGGTGGCGCCCAGTTCGGTGAGTTCGGCGTCGATCTCCTCCAGGCGTGCCCGTCGAGCGGCCTCGCGAGCGGTGTGGCCAATGTAGCGCGCGCGCTCCTTGTCCCAGTCCCCCCGGGCGGGCCCGAGCTGCCAGCGTCCGTCGACGGCGACCCAGGCAGGCCCCGGCGCGGCGGCCTCTGCCGGCTCTCCCGCGCCGATGCGGGCCAGCAGCGCCGCCACCCGCTCGGGACTCACCGGCGGGTCGCCGTCGGGCCGCCGGACGTCCGGGGCCAGCCAGCGATCCACTGCCACGGCCGGCTCGGGGGCCTCGGTGGTCAGCAGGGTGTCCCGGACCCCGGCGTCCATGGCCGTGCCCTCCGGCAGGATCCAGGCGTCCAGCAGCCCGGCGGCCTCCAGTGCCGCCTCCAGCCCGGCCCGCTCCGCCTCGGGCACCTCGTCCCGGAAGTCGACGAGCTGCCAGAGCGGCGCCCCGGGGCGCTCCGCCCGCTGTTCGTCGGATCGGGTGTGCGGTGCCGGCGGGGCCAGCTCCTCGCCGGTGGTCAGGCGGGCCCGCTCGGTCTCCAGCGCCTCGATGGATCGGTCCACCTGCTGGCGCTGGTGTTCGCGCTCGCTGCGGGCGCCGGCCAGTTCGGCGGTCAGGGCCTGCCGGCGGGCCTCCAGGGTGTTCTCCGCCGGGTTGCGGTCATTCACCCGGGCCGCCCAGTCGGCCAGCTCCGCCAGCATCTGCTCGGCGTCGTCCGGACGCAGTTCGGTGAGCTCGGCGAGGTACGACCGCCACGCCCCCTGCAATGTCTCGCCGGCCTCCTCGGTGGCCTGGCGGGCGGCCTGGTGGGCCTGCTCGACGCGATCCTGCTCGTCGCTGTGGTGCTGCCAGTCCCCCTGGGCACGGGCCAGCCGGCGCTCCGCCTCCGCCACGGCGCGGTGGTGTTCCTCGAGCAGGGCCACGGCCTCCTGGCGTCGGCGGTGGATCTCCAGCAGCCGCTCGCGCACCCGTTCCGGGGGCTCCGCCGGGGCCTCCCCGCCCGGCGCGCCCTCGGCGGTGAGCCCGAGGCGCTGGATCTGCTCACGATGGGCAGAGATAACCCCGGCACCCTCGGCAAAGCCCTCCAGACGCGTCAGCATCTCCTCCAGCTCGGTGCGGGCCTGCTCGGCCAGCTCACGCTGCTCGTCGCGCCGCTGTTCAGTTTCCCGGAGCCGGCTCTCGCTCTCCCGGTGGCGTTCGGCCTGTTGATCGGCGTAGCGCCGCTGCTGCTCGGCGGCCTGCTCGGCGTTGTGCAAGGACTCCGCCGAGCGCATGGCGGGGCTGTCCCGCAGGGTGCGCAGGCGCTGCTCGGCCGCATCCACTTCGGTGCGCAGGGCGCGCTCGCGCTCGCCGGCTTCGACCTCGCGTTCCCGGGTCTGCTCCAGCTCCTCGCGGGCATGGCCCAGCTGCGCCCGGACGTCCTCGTACTCGCTGTGCGCGGTCCGGATCCCGGCGCCCCGACGGCGGGCGGCCACGGCGGCGTAGCGGCGGTAGTGCTGCAGAAACTCGAAGACGGCGTCCCGCGCCTGCTCCAGCGCTTTCGCCTCTTCGACCATGGCGTCGAGGCTGCGGTAGGCGTCGGCCACGTCGTTGATCACCCCCTGATCCAGGGGCGGCAGCGCCTCGGTGAGTGCACGGGAGAGCCGGGACTCATCGGGTGTCTTGGACAGTTGCGGCTGACGGAGCTGCAGCAGCAGGTCGAGGAGGGCCTCGTAGCGCTCGGCCCCGAGCTGGAAGAACTGCTCGTCCACGGCCCGGCGGTAGGCCTGGGCCTGATCGTAGAGGGCGCCGGCATCGTCCAGTGCCTGGGCGAGCCGGTCACGCCCCAGGGTGCGGCCGTCCTCCACCAGGAAGAGCGACTCTCCGGGGCGTTGCGGCGTGATGAAGAACCAGGAGCGTACCCCGCGCTGCGCCACCGCCTTGAGGCCGCAGCCGATGGTCCGGTACTCCGGCCCCGCCTCGCCCATCCGGCCGAACTCGAGCCAGGTGTACCCCTGGCGCTCGCCGGCCTGGCCGAGCAGCAGGTTCCACTCCATGCGCTTGCTCGGATCGCCGTCGGGCTCCACGCGCGCCGGATTCATCTGGCCATCCAGCAGGAAGGGCAGCGTCAGGGCCATGACCTTGGACTTGCCGGTGCCGTTATTGCCACGCAGCAGCAGGCGACCGTCATGGAAACGGAACTCCTCGTGGTCGTAGTGGAACAGGTCGACCAGGCCCAGGCGCAGAGGCTGCCAGCGCTCCCCGGTGGGCTCCGGCAGGTCGCCGGCGGGTGCGATCGCGGGCGTCGCGCTCATGCGTCGGCCTCCCCGGGCACCAGTTCGGCCTGGGCGCCCTCCGGCGTGCGCGGCTCGTCCACCGCGAAGCGCGCCAGGGCCGGCCTGGCCGATACCCGCCCCTGGTCGTCGATCCGGATCAGGCGCAGACCGCGCAGCTGCTCCACCGCCTGCCGGGCCAGGGGGCGCTCGGCACCGGGCTCCAGGGCGTTGCGCCGCCAGTAGCCACGATACGACTCGCGCCATTCGGCGATACGCTCGGCCAGGTGTTCCAGGGTCACCGGGACCTCCCCCAGGCCGGCCAGATAGGCGGCGATCAGCAGGGTGGCGTGCCCCTCGGTACCCTCGCTGGGGATCTGCCGGTCGGTGAGCGACTGCTGCGGATCGACCATGGCGATCCCCTCGGCGCGGACCTCCGCCACCAGGCCGGTGGCCTCCTGGATCCGCCGGGTGATGGCGCCGCGCTGGCCGGCCAGGTACTGGCGCGCCGCATCGTCGAGGTCGTCCCAGTAGACCACCGGATCGTCCAGCAGCCGTGCCGTCAGATCCTGACGCAGGGCGCGGTTGCGCGCCTCGTGGTTGTCCGGGACGAAGGGCTCGACGATGGCGCGCAGGCGCGCCTCGAAGTCACCGGGGTCACCGTCGAGCACCACCAGGGACGGCCCCCGCAGGGTCACGAGCAGGGCGGCCAGGACGCGGCGATGGATGTCGTAGAGGACGTCGCCGTCCCGCCCCCGGCGGACGAAATCGTCCTCGTTGCCGGCCACCCGGGACAGCACCCCCAGCTCCAGCAGCAGCCGCACCGTCGCCACCAGGTCGCGGCGCTCGTCGCGACCCTCCAGGCCGAAGTCCAGACCGGCCGCCTCCAGCGCCGGGTCGGCGGCCTCCTGGATCAGTGCCTCGCCCAGCCGCCCGAGGGTCACCTGATTGTCTCCCCGCTCCAGGTTGGCCAGCGCCAGGCAGAGCAACGCATAGCGCCGCCGGTGGAAGGGCGCGCGCTGGGCGCCGCTGCCGGTGGTAGCCGGCCGGGTGGGGTCGCCGAAATCCGCCGGGCGCTTGTGGAGCCGGGCAAACTCCGACTCCACCTGGAGCTGCCAGCCGGTGTTGGCGGCGAGCCAGTCGCGGAGCTCGGTCTGATGGCGGCGGACCAGCACGAAGGCCGGATGCCGGGCGTCCATCAGCGGATTCAGCAGCAGTGCCCGCAGGGCGCGCTGGCGCTCGTCGGCGCGGTTGCGCTCCAGAACATCGGTGAGTGTGGCGTCGTCGGCCATCAGGGCGCGGACTCCAGCTCGGTGATGCGGATGCGGTAGTCGGGGCCGCTGAGGGTGCCGCCCGGCGTGTGCAACACCGCCTGCGTCTCCGCGCCCAGGGGCTCCATCTCGATGCCCAGGGTGCCGTCGCCGCTGACCGCGGCAATGGGCTGGTCAGGGGCATCGGCGGCCGCCAGCGCATCCCCCAGGAGCTGCAGAAAGAGGCCGAAGGCATCGTGGTCCAGGTGGCCCATCTCCGACAGACGCAGCATCTCTCCCGTGGCGAGCCTGGCGCGGGCCGCCCGTGCCTCGGCGGCCTCGGCGGAGAGCTGGCGCGCCAGCCAGGCCTTCTCCTGGTCACGGCGGCGCATGCCAGGCGGGGCGCCCCGTTTCTGGTACTGCCCGGTGGCACGCAGGCGGGCGCTGATGCGCAGCGGCGGCGCCTCGGACCACGACACGCTGGCCGCAACCCGGCGTTCCTGCCAGTGGGCCAGGGTATCGGCATCGACGCCCAGATGGCGGGCTGGCGTCAGCCCGAAGGCCGCCCGCCACAGGCGGTGGGCGTGATCGTCGTCGGGGCACTCCAGGAACCAGCGGGCCAGGGTACGGAAATCGGCGGAGCGGTCGCTGCGGCCCAGTCGGCGCTCGTTGAGCCGCTGGATGGCCTCCAGCATCTGCGAGATGGAGCGCCGGGCCTGCGCCCGCAGCAGGCTGGCCTGGGCGCGGCGCTCGGGCTGGTCCAGGAACCACGCCTTCAGCCCTTCCCAGTGGCCCTCCCAGTGCGCCAGGGCACGGTCGCGCTCGCTGCGCCGGGCGATCTCGGGGTCGCCACTGCCCGCCAGCTCCGGGGCAATGTCCTCACTGTCGCGTTCGGCAGCCAGGCGCAGCAGCGCCGCGATGGGCCGCTCGCCACCGGCGTTGTCGTCGAGCCGGCGGATGGCGCCGGCGATCTCCGCCGAGGCGGTGACCAGATCACCAATGAAGCGCTCGATGTAGTCGATGAGCCGCTCCTTGTAGGCGACCAGGGCCTGCTGATCGTCGCCGCGCAGCTCCAGCGTGCGCGACAGCCCGTTCATGAAGGCGCGGGCGTTCTCCGCCAGATCGCTGAAGACGGCGGTGAGATCGCGCAGCAACAGATGGGCCTCGTTGGCGTCGGGCACATCCTGGTCGGCCAGCTCCTCCAGCGAGCGCAGCCGCAGGCGCACATCGTCCAGGGCCACCGTCTGCAGCGCGCCGCGCCGGCCCAGTTCGCGGTCGAAGAGCCGCAGCGCGGCCTCGGCGGCCTCGCCGGCGCGGGTGAGCTGGTAGAGATAGCGGGCCCGGTAGAACTCCTCGACACTGGTCACCCGTGAGGTATCGGGATCGGCCTCCAGGTTGCCCCACTGGACCAGCTGGCCCAGGGCACTCTGGACCTCCTCCAGGGCGTCCAGTCCGGCGCGTTGCTGAACGTCCTCCGGGCGGAGATGGACGGTGAAGTGCTCCTTGGCCTCGACGAAGGCGGCCATGATCGCTCGGTAGAGCGGAGCCTTTTCGGCAACGAGGTAGTTGAAGGCGGAGTAGGCTCGTTCGGACATGGGTCGGGGCGCCTTGCTTCGCTTTCGGTGAATGCCCCCTAGGTTACCGCAACCCCGATGATGGTGTCGGGCGGGTCCGCCATCCGCACGAGGACACGCCCGGAGGTCTCGCGCGGCGGGAGCGGCAGTTGTCGCCACGGTGGCGCGCCGCTATCCTCGCCGCCATGAATCTGCACGAATTTCAGGCCAAGGCGGCGTTTCGCGACGCCGGGATCCCGGTGCCCGAGGGCCGGGTCGTCGATCATGCGGACGCCGCGCCGGAGGCCTGGCGCGAGCTGGGCGTCGAACGGGCGCTGGTGAAGGCGCAGGTGCACAGCGGCGGTCGCGGCAAGGCCGGCGGGGTCACCCTTGTCGACAGTGCCGAGACCGCGCGGGATGCGGCGGCCGGCATGCTCGGCACGCGTCTGGTGACTGACCAGAACGCGCCCGAGGGGCAGCCGGTGGAGCGGGTGCTGCTGGAACCGGCGGCCGACATCGCGCGCGAGTTCTACTTTGCCCTGCTGGTTGATCGCTCGCGGGAGTGCCTGACCTTCGTGGTCTCCGCCGAGGGCGGCATGGACATCGAGACCCTGGCCGCCGAGCGCCCGGAGGCGATCCTGACCCTGCCGGTGCACCCGGCGACCGGGATCATGCCGTTCCACGGTCGGCGCATCGCCGCGGCCCTGGGGCTGGAGGGCGCGGCAGCGAAGGCGGTGGCCCAGCTGGCGACCAACACCCATGCACTGTTCTCCCGCACGGATGCCCAGCTGCTGGAGATCAACCCGCTGGTGCAGACCGGGGACGGCGAGCTGCTGGCGCTGGATGCCAAGCTGAGCCTGGACGACTCCGCCGCCTACCGGCAGGCGGCGCTGGTCGAGCTGCGCGATCCGAACCAGCGCGACCCCTCCGAGGAGCGCGCCCGCGAGCACGACCTCAACTACATCCCGCTGGACGGCTCCATCGGCTGCATGGTCAACGGCGCCGGTCTGGCGATGGCGACCATGGACCTGATCCAGCACCACGGCGGCGAACCGGCGAACTTCCTCGACGTGGGCGGCGGAACCACCGTGGAGCGGGTGACCGCCGCCTTCAAGCTGATCCTGTCCGACGACTCGGTGCAGGCGGTGCTGGTGAACATCTTCGGCGGCATCGTGCGCTGCGACCTGATCGCCGAGGGCATCATCGCCGCGATCCGCGAGGTGCAGGTGGACGTGCCGGTAGTGGTGCGTCTGGAGGGCACCAACGCCGAGCAGGGCCGCGAGGCTCTGGCGAATTCCG
The DNA here is from genome assembly GCF_001995255.1 of Thioalkalivibrio halophilus. Classification (GTDB taxonomy): domain Bacteria; phylum Pseudomonadota; class Gammaproteobacteria; order Ectothiorhodospirales; family Ectothiorhodospiraceae; genus Thioalkalivibrio; species Thioalkalivibrio halophilus. The sequence continues at coordinate 68,856 of NZ_MUZR01000050.1, forward strand.
GCCTGGACGTGATCCCGGCCGCCGATCTGGACGCGGCCGCGCGCGCCGTGGTGGAGGCCGCCGCATGAGTATCCTGGTCGACCGCGACACCCGGGTGATCTGCCAGGGCTTCACCGGCAAGCAGGGCAGCTTCCATTCCGAGCAGGCCATCGCCTACGGCACCCGCCTGGTGGGCGGGGTGACCCCGGGCAAGGGCGGGCAGAGCCATCTCGATCGCCCGGTGTTCGACACCGTGGCCGATGCGGTGGCGGCCACCGGCGCCACGGTCAGCATGATCTACGTGCCGGCACCGTTCGCCGCCGATGCCATCTGCGAGGCGGCCGATGCCGGGATCGAACTGGCGGTGTGCATCACCGAGGGCATCCCGGTGCAGGACATGGTTCGGGTCAAGCAGATGCTGGCCGACACCGGCACCCGCCTGATCGGCCCCAACTGCCCGGGGATCATCACCCCGGAGGCCTGCAAGGTGGGGATTATGCCCGGCTACATCCACAGCCGCGGACGCATCGGCATCATCTCGCGCTCGGGCACGCTGACCTACGAGGCCGTGCACCAGACCACCGCGCTGGGGCTGGGGCAGAGTACCTGCGTTGGCATCGGCGGCGATCCCATCCAGGGGCTGGATTTCGTCGACTGCCTGCGGATGTTCCGCGAGGACCCCGAGACCGACGGCGTACTGATGGTCGGCGAGATCGGTGGCGACGCCGAGGAACGCGCGGCGCGCTACATCCGTGAGGAATTCGACAAGCCGGTGGCCGCCTACATCGCCGGGGCCACGGCCCCGCCGGGACGGCGCATGGGCCACGCCGGGGCGATCATCGCCGGCGGGCAGGGGACCGCCGCGCAGAAGATGGACGCCCTGCGCGGTGCCGGTGCCGTGGTGGCGGAGAGCCCGGCCGAGCTGGGTCAGGCCATGCAGCAGGCCCTGGGCACCGCTTCCGCACGCTGATCCGGCGCCCCCGTTGATGACCGCACAAGCGCCACGCATCGCCCTGGCCCAGTTCAACCCCGTGGTCGGGGCGCTGGAGACGAATGCCCGGCGCATGCGCGAATTCGTCGAGCAGGCACGCGCCGAAGGCGCCCACCTGGTGATGTTCCCCGAGCTGGCACTGACCGGCTATCCGCCCGAGGACCTGCTGCTGCGGCCCGCGTTCCTGGATGCGGTGGACGCGGCGCTGGAGCGCCTGGCGGAGGCCAGTATCGGCATTGACCTGCTGGTGGGCGCGCCACGGCGCGACGGAGAAGGGCTGGCCAACGCCGCAGTGTGGCTGCGCAACGGCGTGATCCACGCGACGTACGCCAAGCACATCCTGCCCAACTACTCGGTGTTCGACGAGGTGCGCTATTTCCACGCCGGCCACGAGCCCTGCGTGGTTCAGCTGGGCGACTGGCGCCTGGGTGTCACGGTCTGCGAGGACATCTGGCAGCCGGCCCCGGCGGCGCATGCCCGCATCGCCGGGGCCGACGTGCTGCTCAACCTCAATGCCTCGCCGTTCCATCGCGGCAAGCCGGCGGAGCGTTCCGCGGTGGTGGCCGCGCGGGTCGCCGAGACCGGGTGCCCGGTGCTCTACGTGAATCAGGTGGGCGGCCAGGACGAACTGGTGTTCGACGGCCGCAGTTTTCTGCATCCCGGCCCCGGGGGCACGCCGCAGGCCCTGCTGGATCCCTGGGAGGAGGGGCTGGCGCTGGTCGAGCTGGAGGCCGGTGACGCCGGACGGCCCCGGCCCGTAGTCGTGGCCCCCGAGGCGGCCTCGCCGCTGCCGCCCGCGCCGGCGGCGGTATCCGAGGCCGACAGCTCCGCGCACGCCGCGGATGCGGAAGTCGCGGATCTCTACGCCGCGCTGGTCACCGGCATCCGCGACTACGTCGACAAGAACGGTTTTCCCGGTGTGATCCTGGGGCTGTCCGGCGGCATCGACTCCGGGCTGACCGCGGCCCTGGCCACCGATGCCCTGGGCCCGGAGCGGGTCACCGCGGTGATGATGCCCTACCGCTATACCGCCTCGATGTCGGTGGAGGATGCCCGCGCCCAGGCCGAACACCTGGGGCTGGATTACCACGAGGTGGCGATCGAGCCGATGGTGCAGGCGTTTCTCGGCGGGCTCGACAGTGCGCTGTCGTCGGTTCCGCCGACGCCCGGCGACGTGACCGAGGAAAACCTGCAGTCCCGCTCGCGCGGGGTAGTCCTGATGGGGCTTTCCAACCGCACCGGCCGCATGCTGCTGGCCACCGGCAACAAGAGCGAGCTGGCGGTCGGCTATGCCACGCTGTACGGCGACATGAACGGCGGCTTCGCTCCGCTGAAGGATGTCTCCAAGCAGTGGGTCTGGCGCCTGGCGCGCTGGCGCAATACCTGCGGCGAGGTGATCCCGCCACGGGTGATCGAGCGTCCGCCCAGCGCCGAGCTGGCGCCGGGGCAGGCCGATTCCGATTCCCTGCCGCCGTACCCGGTGCTGGATGCGATCCTGGAGGCCTTCGTGGAAGAGGAGGCCTCGGTGGCGGACATCGTGGCGCGCGGTTTCGAGCGCGAGACCGTGGAGCGGGTCGCGCGCATGGTGCTGCGGGCCGAGTACAAGCGCCGTCAGGGCGCCCCCGGGGTGCGGGTCAGTCCGCGCGCCTTCGGCCGCGATCGCCGCTATCCCATCACCTCCGGCTACCGTCCGGAATGAGGCCGGTGGTCTGGTACACTCAACCGCACACGATTCGCCCGCGGACGCGGGCGCAGACCGGGGGATTCGCATGAAGAAGATCGAGGCGATCATCAAGCCGTTCAAGCTGGAAGACGTCCGCGAGGCCCTGACCGAGATGGGCATCGCCGGGATGACCGCCACCGAGGTCCAGGGCTTCGGCCGGCAGAAGGGCCACACCGAGCTCTATCGCGGGGCCGAGTACGTGGTCGACTTCCTGCCCAAGGTGAAGCTGGAACTGGTGGTGGACGATGATCGGGTCGATGCCTGCATCGACGCGATCGTGAAGGCGTCGCGCACCGGGAAGATCGGGGACGGCAAGATCTTTGTCTCCGACATGGATCGCGTGGTGCGCATCCGCACCGGCGAGGAGGGCAGCGAGGCCCTCTGACGGGCCGTCTGTCGCGGGGCGCCGCCGTTCAGTTGAAGAACGGCAGGCGCTCGAAGGCGCGCCACAGGCCGCCACGTTCCACTTCCACCGACAGGTGCTCGCCGCCACGCACCGCCACCGCGGCCTCGGCATCGTTCAGTTCCAGCACGCTGAGGGTCGCGTCGGCGTGGTCATCCAGACCCAGCTCGCGATAGGAGTGGTACAGCACCGACAGCGCCTGCGGCATCACGTCGGCGTTGGGGTAGGTCGCCAGCACGTGGCGCGCACGTTCGGCGGCGGCCACCCAGGCGGTGCGCTCCATGTAGAATTCGGCAATGCGCAGCTCGTTCGCGGCCAGGGTGTTGATGATGAACACCATGCGTGGATGCGCATCGGCACTGTACGGGCTGTCCGGGAAGGTGCGGATCAGCCGGTCGAAGTCCTCGTAGGCGTCCATCAGCGGGCCCTGGTCCATCTCGGTGGGATCCATCGGGAACACGTTGCTGAGGAAGCCCTGGTCGCGGTTGAAGTTGATCAGGCCGCGCAGGTAGTAGGCGTAATCGAGGTTCGGATGACGCGGGTTGAGCTGCTCGAAGCGGTCCACCGCGGCGAGCGCGGGTTCCGGTTCGCCGGCCTTGTAATACGCGTAGGGGATCTCGATCTGCGCCTGCTGAGCAAAGCGTCCGAACGGATAGCGGGCCTCCAGCAGCTCGTAGTATTCCACGGCCTGGCTGTAGTTGCCGCTGTCCAGAGCGGATTTGGCCTCGCTGTAGAGCTGGCTGGCCGACCAGCCGGCCGTGGGATCGGCGCGCCAGCTTTCGCAGCCGGCCATGAGCAGGGCCACAATCAGGATGACAAACAGGCGTGGCAGGGTGGAAGCTGGGAGCACGGAAACCTCGTTGCGAACCGTTGTGCGCGGATGAAATCCGGATTCTACACCATTGACGAACATTGACGCGGCCTGCCTCCGGAGGGTGAGGGCATGAGCGAACCACGCCGGGCAACCCTGCCCGAAGAAGAGGCCGGGCAGCGCCTGGATGCGGCCCTGGCGCGCGCGTTTCCCGAGTATTCGCGCAGCCAGCTGGTGCAGTGGCTGAAGGCCGGTGACCTGCGCGTGGACGGAGCGCAGCCGCGGCCGCGCACGCCGGTGCGCGGTGGCGAGGCGGTGGAACTGATTCCGCCGGAGACCCCGTCGCTGGAGGATGCCCCGGAAGCCATCGAGCTGGACATCCTGTACGAGGATGCCGACGTGCTGGTGATCGACAAGCCCGCGGGACTGGTGGTGCACCCGGCCGCCGGTCACCGTCAGGGAACCCTGGTCAACGCGCTGCTGCACCACGCGCCCGAGGTCGGCGTACTGCCGCGCGCCGGGGTCGTGCACCGGCTGGACAAGGACACCACCGGCCTGATGGTGGTCGCGCGCAACGCGCAGGCGCAGACCGCCCTGGTGCGTCAGCTGCAGGAACGCAGCGTGCACCGCGAATACCGTGCGCTGGTCCACGGCCGGGTGATCGCCGGCGGCACGGTGGACGCGCCCGTGGGCCGCCATCCGGTGGACCGCAAGCGCATGGCGGTGAACCCTGCGGGCAAGCTCGCGACCACGCATTATCGGGTCGCCGAGCGTTTCCGCGGCCACACCCTGTTGAACGTACGCCTGGAGACCGGGCGTACGCACCAGATCCGCGTGCACATGGCGCATCTGCGTCACCCGCTGGTGGGGGACCCGGTGTACGGCGGCCGGCCACGACCGGTGCGCGGGATGGACGAGTCGGCGCGCGAGGCGGTGAACGGATTCCGGCGTCAGGCGCTGCACGCGGCGCGCCTGGAATTCCGTCATCCCGCCACGGGCGAGCCGCAGGCCTTCGAGGCGCCGCTGCCCGCGGACTTCGCCTCGCTGCTGGAGGTATTGCGCGCGGATGCCGCCCACGCGGAGGCGCAGGCATGAACGCCACTGGCACGCTGCCGGACACGGCCCTGATCACGCCCGACTGGCCCGCTGCCCCCGCAGTCGGGGCCCTGCAGACCACCCGCGTCGGCGGGATCAGCGAGGGCGTATGGGCCAGTCTGAATCTCGCGCTGCATACCGGGGACGATCCGCAGCGAGTGGCCGGGAACCGGCGCCGTCTGGCGCAGGCGGTGGCCGCGCGGGGCGTGCCGGGCGCCGAGCTGCACTGGCCGGCACAGGTGCATGGCACGCGAGTGGTGCGCGCGGAAGAACTGGCCGCCGCCGACGCGCCGGTGGAGGCCGATGCGGTGATGACCACCCGGCCGGGCCGGGTCTGCGCGGTGCAGACGGCGGATTGTCTGCCGGTGCTGTTCGCCGGTACCGGCGGGGAGGCGGTGGCGGCGGCGCATGCCGGCTGGCGCGGGCTGGTGGACGGGGTCCTGGAGGCCACGCTGGCGGCGCTGCGCGAGGCCCGTCCGCAGGCGGACTGGCACGCCTGGCTGGGGCCGGCGATCGGCCCCGACGCCTTCGAGGTGGGCGCGGAGGTGCGCGAGCGGTTCCTGGCGGTGCAGCCGGAGATGGCCGCGGCCTTTCGCCCGGCCGCGCGGGACGGTCACTGGCTGGCGGACCTGGAGGCGCTGGCGCGCGATCGTCTGGCGCAGGCCGGCGTGGTCGTGCATGGCGGTGGCCAATGCACCTTCAGCGCCCCCGACCGGTTCTTCTCGTATCGTCGCGACGGCACCACCGGGCGCCTCGCGAGCCTGGTCTGGATCTGCCCGGAGGCCGGAGCCTAGGAACCGGTCGTCGGGTCCTCGGGCTCCCCGGCGGTTCCGTCTTTCGAGGCGGGGGGGCTCGCGGGCCTTGCGGCCGGGTCCACCGGTGCACGGGTGAGCGCCTTCACCGGGATGGCGGGTGGTTCGGCGAGCCGGCCGGCGGCCCGTTCGTCCAGGCGTGCCCGCGCCCAGGCCACGTGTTCGCGCACCAGCGCCGACGGGTGTCCGGCGCGCGCGGCCAGGGCCTCGCGCGCCGCGTCGGTGGCCGGTCCGTTGCCGAGGGCCACGGCGAGGTTGCGCAGCCATTGTTCGTGGCCGATGCGGCGGATCGCCATGCCGGTGGTGTGTTCGAGGAAGCTCGCCTCGTCCCAGCCGAACAGCTCGACCAGCGAGGCGCTGTCGAGGCCATGGCGGGCGATGAAGTCCGGTTCGGCCGCGACCTCGGCGAAGCGGTTCCAGGGGCAGACCAGCTGGCAGTCGTCACAGCCGTAGATGCGGTTGCCGATCAGCGGCCGCAGGTCTTCCGGGATCGAGCCTTTCAGCTCGATGGTGAGATAGGAGATGCAGCGCCGGGCGTCGAGGTCGTGCGGGCCGCGGAAGGCCTGCGTGGGGCACACGTCCAGGCAGGCGCGGCAGCTCCCGCAGTGGTCCTCGGCCGGGCCGGGATCGAGCGGCAGCGGCAGATCGGTGAACAGTTCGCCGAGGAAGAACCACGAGCCGGTACCGCGGGCCAGCAGGTTGGTGTGCTTGCCGATCCAGCCGAGCCCCGCCTGCTGGGCCAGGGCCTTCTCCAGCACCGGCGCGCTGTCGGTGAAGGCGCGGTAGCCGTGCGGTGCCTCGGCCTCGATCCGGCGGCCGAGTTCGGTCAGTCGCTTGCGCAGCAGTTTGTGGTAGTCACGGCCCAGGGCATAGCGCGAGACATAGGCGCCCTCGGGATCCGCCAGCTGGGCGGCCGGACGCCGGGTGCGTGGCGGGAAGTAATCCATGCGCACGCTGATGATGCGCTGCACCCCGGGAACCAGGGCGTCGGGGTCGTGGCGCAGCGCCGCGCGGTCGGCCATCCATTGCATGTCGCCATGCGAGCCGCGCTCCAGCCAGGCGTCCAGGTGCCGGCGATCGGCCTCGGGGACCCGCGCGGGGCCGATGCGCAGTTCCGCGAAGCCGAGTTCGCGCCCCCACTGGCGGATGCGATCGGCGAGTTCGGCGCATTGGCGCGGGTCGGGATGGTCAGGCACGATCGACAGGCCAGCAAGGAGAGGAACGGACATGAATGATGCCCCCGCACACCCGTCCCCGGCCAGCCCCGCGCCCGGCGAGCGGTTGTTCGACACCGCGCGCATGCGCGAGCTGGATGCCACCGCCATGGCCCTGCCCGGGATGGCGCCGGGCGAGTTGATGGACCGGGCCGGTGCGGCGCTGCTCGAGCATCTGCAGGAATGCTGGCCGGGGGTGTCCCGGGTCGGGGTGCTCTGCGGGCCCGGCAACAACGGTGGCGACGGTTTCGTGCTGGCCCGCCGCGCGCGGGCGGCCGGGCTGGAGGTGGTGCTGCATGCGGGGTCTTCGCGGGCGCGGGAGGAGTCGGACGGGAAGCGGGCCCGGCGTCTGTGGGAGGAGAGCGGGGGCGAAATCCACCCGCTGGAGACGTTCGATCCCGCCACTGCGGATGTGTGGGTGGACGCGCTGTTCGGTATCGGTCTGCAGCGTCCGCTGACCGATGTCTACGGCGAGGTGATCGAGCGGCTGAACCGTGCGGACCGGGCGGTGCTGGCGGCCGATGCGCCCTCGGGGGTCGATACCGACAATGGCGCGCTGCGCGGGCAGGCGGCGCGGGCGACACGCACCCTGACATTCATTGGCGACAAGCCGGGGCTGCATACGGGGGCTGCGGTGGACTACGCGGGCACGGTCCGCGTGGCCACACTCGACCTCCCGCATTCGCTGGCGCAGAGCTTCGCACCGGCGGCGTGGCGCATTGGTCCCGGGCACTGGCGGGCGGGTCTGCCGCGGCGGCGGCCCGGGGCCCACAAGGGTGATGCGGGCCACGTGATGATCGTCGGCGGGGCTCCCGGGTTCGCCGGGGCCGGGCGGCTGGCGGCGACCGCTGCGCTGCGTGCCGGGGCCGGGCGCGTGACCCTGCTGACGCATCCCGAACACGCGGCCTTCGTGTGCAATGACCGCCCCGAGATCATGGTGCGCGGGGTGAGCGAAGGCCCGGAGCTCCTGCGCTGGCTGGAGCGGGCGGACGCGGTGGCCATCGGGCCCGGTCTGGATCAGGGGCCGTGGGGGCGTGAGCTGTGGCTGGCGGCGGCCGATTCCGGCCGCCCGGTGGTGGTGGACGCCGATGCTCTCAACCTGCTGGCGCAGACCCCGCGGCGCAGCGACGACTGGGTCCTGACGCCGCATCCCGGCGAGGCCGGGCGTCTGCTGAACCTGGATGCCGCGGCGGTGGAGGCCGACCGACCGGGGCGACTGCGGGAGCTGGTCGTACGGTTTGGCGGCACCGTGCTGCTCAAGGGGGCGGGGACGCTGATCGCCGACACCGATGACGGGCCGTACCACTGTGTCACCGACGGCCATCCGGGGATGGCCACCCCCGGCTGTGGCGATGCGCTCACCGGCGTGATCGCGGCGTTGCGCGGACAGGGCCTGGACGCGCGGGGCGCCGCGCGTATTGGGGCGGGCTGGCATGTGGCGGCCGGGCGCGTCGCGGCGCGGCGCCTGGGGGGCACCGTCGGCATGCTGGCGGGGGATCTGATCGCGGCCCTGCCGGCCGCCGCGGGGGGCGACGATGGTTTTTGACCGGGCGGCCTTCGACGGAGCCCCGGTGGAACTGCCGGATGCGGCCGCCACCGAGGCGGCCGGTGCCGCGCTGGCGGCGGTGCCGGGGCTGCGCACGGTCTATCTGGAGGGCGACCTGGGCGCCGGGAAGACCACCTGGGTGCGCGGTCTGCTGCGGGCCCTGGGGCACGCGGGGACGGTGCGCAGTCCGACCTACACTCTGGTCGAGCCGTACGAGCTGGACTCGCGGAAAGTACTGCATTTCGATCTCTACCGTCTGGCGGATCCGGAGGAACTGGAGTACCTCGGCGTGCGCGAGGCGCACGGGGCCGGGGTGCTGTGGCTGGTCGAGTGGTCGGAGCGCGGTTGCGGCTGGCTGCCGGAGCCGGACCTGCGCATGCACCTCGAGGAACATCCGGACGGGCCGGAGTTCGGACGCCGGCTGTGGCTGGAAGGGTCGGCCGCCGAGGCCGCTCGCGCCGCGCTGGCAGCGGCGCCGGGACAGGAATAGATCTGGGGGTGGCCGGTTTTGCCGAATACCACATGTAGTGGGTAATGGTTCGCGGGGTCGCGCGGGGAATGACGCGGAAGGTTGTGAGGGCACACGCAGAAACCTTGGTATCTTCCTAAAAATTCGCGACATTCCGGGTTGCTTTTTTAGAGGATCTGTCCACAATAAGAGTGGAGTCCCTGACCAGCCGGGGTGTGTGCGTGGGCCATCACCGTTCCGACATCGATCCGAATCGCCGCCAGATCCTGCGCGCCCTGGGTGCACTGGGTCTGGCGACGCTGCCCCTGCCGGCGGCGGCCGGGGCGCGCGTCGAGCGCCTGCGCATGTCCGTGGACGGAGAAACCACGCGTCTGGTCTTCGACATGGAGGGCGAGGCCGAGTACGAGGTGTTTCGCCTGCAGTCGCCGGAACGGCTGGTGGTGGATCTGACGAACGCCAGCACCGATGCCAGCCTGGAGGTCAATGATCACCCGCGTTCGGTGATCGACGGCGTGCGCCACGCGCCGCGCAACGGTTCCGATCTGCGCGTGGTCCTGGATCTGCGCGAGGCCGTGAGCCCGCGCAGCTTCCAGCTGATGCCGGCTCAGGGCGCCCCGCACCGGCTGGTGCTGGACCTGACGCGCAGCGGCTCGGCGGGCACGCGGGTGGAAGCGGGGGAGGAGCGCGAACCGCGTCGCGGTCGCTCGCAGGAGGATCTGCGCGACGTGATCGTGGCCATCGATGCCGGCCACGGCGGGCATGATCCCGGCGCCATCGGGCCCAACGGCACGCGCGAGAAGGACGTGGCGCTGGAAGTGTCGCAGCGGCTTGCGGACCTGGTCGAGGATGAATGGGGCATGGAGGCGGTGATGATCCGCACCGGCGACTATTTCCTGCCCCTGCGCGAGCGCGTCAAGCGCGCCCGGGAGGCGGAGGCCGACGTGTTCATGTCGATCCACGCGGATGCCTTCCCGGACCCCGGCGTGAACGGGTCCTCGGTGTACATGCTGTCGGAGGGCGGGGCATCCAGCGAGGCCGCACGCTTCCTTGCCGAGCGCGAGAATCAGGCCGACATGCGCCTGGGCGGGGTGCCGATGAACGGCCGTGATGATTCCCTGAGCAACGTGCTGCTGGATCTGGCCCAGAGCGGCAGCCTCGAGGCCAGTTCCACCCTGGCCGAGCGGATGATCGACGAGCTGGACCGGGTGGGCAAGGTGCGTCGGCCGAAGGTCGAGCGGGCCAATTTCGCCGTGCTGCGTTCGCCGGATGTGCCGTCCATCCTGGTCGAGTCCGGCTTCATTTCCAATCCGCAGGACGAACGTCGCCTGCGCAGCTCCAGCTACCAGCAGTCGCTGGCCGAGGCCCTGCTGACCGGCCTGCGGGCGTACTTCTCCACCCATGCGCGTCCGGGTACGCTGATCGCGGATGGCGGGGGCATGGAGCAGCACATCATCCGCCCCGGCGAGACCCTGTCAGGGATCGCGGATCGATACAGCGTTTCCCTGTCCGATCTGCGCGCGGTCAATGGCGTCAACGGCGACACCATCTATACCGGTCAGGTCCTGGAAGTCCCCTCCCGCGGCAGCTGATTTCCGGTCCGAATCCGGGATTCGGCGAGCACGCACGTGCACATTCGCCGGTGTTTCCTTACCCTGCGCTCCAGTGCTTTCCCGGGACGTGACGTGGGCATCCAGAAACTCTCCAATCAGCTGATCAGCCAGATCGCCGCCGGCGAGGTCATCGAGCGCCCGGCCTCGGTGGTCAAGGAGCTGGTCGAAAACGCGCTGGATGCCGGGGCCTCGCGCATCGAGGTGCGTCTGGAGCAGGGCGGGACTCGCCTGATCCGGGTGACCGACGACGGCTGTGGCATCGCGCGGGAAGAACTGCCGCTGGCGCTGTCGCGCCATGCCACCAGCAAGATCCGCAGCATGGATGACCTGGAGGCCCTGCACAGCCTGGGTTTCCGCGGCGAGGCGCTGCCGTCGGTGTCCTCGGTGGCGCGCCTGACCCTGACCTCGGCGGTGCCCGGCGAGCGCAACGCCTGGCAGCTTTCCGGGGACGGTTCCGATGTCTTCGGCGAGGTGATGCCAGCGTCGCATCCGCCGGGCACGACGGTCGAG
>NZ_MUZR01000051.1:0-30000 GCF_001995255.1 Thioalkalivibrio halophilus
AGCCGCTCGCGCGGCAGTTCGATATGCAGGTCCTTGAGGTTGTGGGTGCGGGCGCCGCGGATCTGGATGTTCTGCATCATGGGACGACGGATACTCCGGAGTCGTTGGGAAGGGCAGCCGGCGGCTGCCAGCCGGCCATGGTAACATCCGGTCACGGCCCGCCGGAGGCCCGGGGCTCTGGTAGACTCCCGTCCGCGTTCGTTCACCGGCGTGCCATTCAGGAGTCCTGACCACATGAATGCCCGCGAGTTGCGAGCCACCACCGGGCTGGCGGCCATTTATGGAGTGCGCATGGCCGGCCTGTTCCTGATCCTGCCGGTGTTCATGCTGCACGCTGACGATATCCCCGGTGCCACGCCGCTGCTCGCCGGGCTGGCGCTGGGGATTTACGGCCTGACCCAGGCGGCCCTGCAGATTCCGTTCGGCTTGCTCTCCGACCGGCTCGGCCGCAAGCCGCTGATCGCCGCGGGGCTGGGGCTGTTCGTGCTGGGCTCTCTGGTGGCGGGGTTCGCCGAGGACATTCACGGGATCATCCTTGGGCGGGCGCTGCAGGGGGCCGGTGCGGTGGCTGCCGTCGTGCTGGCGCTGACCGCAGACCTGGTGACGGAGGAGAGGCGCACGCGGGCACTGGCGGTGATCGGCCTGACGATCGGCCTTACGTTCACCGTGTCCATGGCGCTGGGGCCGGTTCTGGACCGGGGCATCGGGCTCTCGGGCATCTTTCTGGTCGCGGCGGGACTGGGCGTGCTGGCGCTGGTGATCCTCCTGGTGTGGGTGCCCTCGCCGGGGCGGCTGCGTCAGCACCCGGACATGGTTCCGCAGTGGTCGGCCCTGCCCCGGGTCCTGGCGGACCCCGATCTCGCGCGGATGAATGCGGGGATCTTCATCCTGCACCTGGTCCTGGCGGCGAACTTCCTGGTGCTGCCGACGTTCCTGGTCGACGGGGCCGGGCTGGCACCCGCCGACCACTGGGCCTTCTACCTGCCAGTGCTGTTGACCGGTTTCGCGCTGATGCTGCCCGGGGTGATTCTGGGCGAGCGCCGCCGGCGCATGCACGGGGTGCTGCTGGTGGCCATCGGATTGCTGGTGGTTGTTCAGGCAGCCCTGGGGCTGGTCTTCCATCTGGGCGGCGATGTCTGGGTGCTCGCGCTGTTGATGGTCGGCTTTTTTGCCGCCTTCAATCTGCTGGAGGCAGGCCTGCCCGCGATGGTTTCGCGCGCCGCGCCGCTGGCTCACAAGGGGACCGCGATGGGTGGCTTCGCGACCGCCCAGTTCCTCGGCATCTTTGCCGGTGGTGCTCTGGGCGGGGCGTTGCTGGGCCTCGCCGGGCCGGTGGCGGTGCTGCTGGCCAGCGTGCCCGCGCTGATGACGTGGCTCCTGCTGGCCCGCGGACGCACCCCGGAGCACCTCGTTACCCGGACCCTTGCGGTGCCCGCGGTCTGGGAGGGGTATCCGGTGCGTTTGCTGGATGAACTGCGCGCCTGCCCCGGCGTCGCGGAGGTCGTGCTGTCACCGGATGCGGGTTCGGTTTATCTGCGCCTGCGGCCGGAGCTACAGGAGGAGGGAGCTCTGCAAACCTGCCTGGAGCGGGGGCCGGCCCGGTGACCGGCTCGCACTCCGGCGGGCGATCCGCGTCACGCGGGCGGGTTCTGTTGCGCCCGTCAGCGCCTGCTACACTATCGGCTCGATTAACCCGTGCCCGACACAAGGAGTTCCCATGGCCCGCGGAGTCAACAAGGCGATCATTCTCGGCAACCTCGGTGCCGACCCCGAAAAGCGCGAAACGCCCGGCGGGGCGACCGTCACCAACTTCCGCGTGGCCACCACGGAGCAGTGGACCGACAAGCAGAGCGGGGAACGGCGCGAAAACACCGAATGGCACCGGGTCGTAATGTTCGGTCGTCTGGCCGACATCGCCGCGCAGTATCTGTCCAAGGGCTCCCAGGTGTACATCGAGGGCCGGATCCAGACCCGCAAGTGGCAGGGGCAGGACGGTCAGGATCGCTATACCACCGAGATCGTCGCCAGTGACATGCAGCTGGTCGGTGGACGCGGCGGCGGTGGCGCCGGCGGTGCCGCTGCTGCCGGTGGTGGCTACGGCGGCGGTTACGACCCGGGCCCCGGTGGCGGTGGCGACGGCTTCGGGGGCGGTTCGTCCTCCCCGTCGTCCGGTCCGGGCGGCTCCTTCGATGACGATGACGTCCCGTTCTGAGGGGTATCTAAAAGGCACATCAGCTGAGGTGGCCGACACGCAATGACCCGCAAGATCTACATCCAGACCCACGGCTGTCAGATGAACGAGTACGACTCCGACCGCATGCTGGACGCCCTGAAGGCGGACGGCGGTGCGGAGCGTACCGAGGATCCCGAACAGGCCGATGTTCTGCTGCTGAACACCTGTTCGATCCGCGAGAAGGCCCAGGAGAAGGTCTTCTCGCTGCTGGGCCGCTGGCGCGCGATCAAGGAGCGCCGGCCGGGGATGGTGATCGGGGTCGGTGGCTGCGTGGCGAGTCAGGAGGGCGAGGCCCTGCGTCAGCGCGCGCCGTACGTGGATCTGGTGTTCGGGCCGCAGACCCTGCACCGCCTGCCGGAGATGATCCGCGAGGCGCAGCGGGCGCGGGCCCCGGTGGTCGACATCTCGTTTCCCGAGATCGAGAAGTTCGACCGCCTGCCCGAACCGCAGGCCGAGGGCCCCACGGCCTTCGTCTCGGTGATGGAGGGCTGCTCGAAGTACTGCAGCTTCTGCGTGGTGCCCTATACCCGCGGCGACGAGATCTCGCGCCCGTTCGACGACGTGATCGCCGAGGTGGTGGCGCTGGCCGAGCAGGGGGTGAAGGAGATCAACCTGCTGGGGCAGAACGTGAATGCCTATCGTGGTCCGATGGAGGACGGCGACACCGCCGATCTTGCGCTGCTGATCCATTACGTGGCGGCGGTGGACGGGATCGAGCGCATCCGCTTCACCACCTCGCATCCGGTGGAGTTCTCCGACTCCCTGATCCAGGCCTTCGCCGACGAACCCAAGCTGGTCAGCCACCTGCATCTGCCGGTGCAGAGCGGCTCCGACCGGATCCTGGCGCAGATGAAGCGCGGGCACACCGTGGTCGAATACAAGTCGAAGATCCGGCGCCTGCGCGAGGCGCGTCCGGACCTGGATCTGTCGTCGGATTTCATCGTCGGTTTCCCCGGCGAGACCGACGCCGATCACCGGGCGACCATGGACCTGATCGAGGAACTGCACTTCGATTTTTCCTTCAGCTTTATCTACAGCGCGCGTCCGGGCACGCCGGCAGCCTCGCTTCCGGACGACGTGCCGATGGCGGTGAAAAAGGCCCGCCTCGCGGAATTGCAGGCGTTGATCGAGCAGTACGGGCGCGAGCGCAACCAGTCGATGGTCGGCAGCATCGAGCCGGTCCTGGTCGAAGGGCCGGCGAAGCGCAACCCGGACGAGCTCGCCGGACGCACCGCCAACAACCGCATCGTGAACTTCCCGGCCGACCCGGCGCTGATCGGACAGATGGTGCCGGTGGAGATCACCGAGGCCCTGGCCCATTCGCTGCGCGGACGCCGGGTGCAGGAGCCCGCGCCGGCCGTCGCGACGGCCTGATTCCCTGATGGCGAACCGACTGGATTTCACCCTGGAGCCGGGCGACCAGGAGACCCTGGCGCGCTTGTCCGGGCCGCTGGATGCACATCTGCGCCTGATCGAGAATCGCCTGGGCGTGGCGGTGCACAACCGGGGCCCGCGTTTCAATCTGACCGGGCCCAGCGCGGCGGTGGATGCCGCCGGCGCGTTGATCCACGACCTGCACCGCATGGCGCAGGAAGAGCCGGTATCCCTGGAGCAGGTGCACACCGCGCTGCAGGACGCCCACGTCGAGGCGCTGACCGATACCGATGCCCAGACCCCCGATCCGGTGCTGCGTCTCAAGCGCGCGGCGATCCGTGGTCGCGGTCCGCGGCAGTCGCGCTATATCGCCGGCATTGGGCGCAACGACCTGACCTTCGGCATCGGCCCGGCAGGCACCGGCAAGACCTTCCTCGCGGTGGCCGCGGCGGTGGCCGCGCTGGAGCAGGACCGCGTGCAGCGCCTGGTACTGGTGCGCCCGGCGGTGGAGGCCGGCGAGCGCCTGGGGTTCCTGCCCGGGGACCTCGCGCAGAAGATCGACCCCTACCTGCGGCCGATGTACGACGCCCTGTATGAGCTGATGGGATTCGATCAGACCGCGCGCCTGATGGAACGCCAGGTGATCGAAGTGGCCCCGCTGGCCTACATGCGCGGGCGCACCCTGAACGAGTCCTTCATTATCCTCGACGAGGCGCAGAACACCACCGTGGAACAGATGAAGATGTTCCTCACCCGCATCGGCTTCGGTTCGACCGCCGTGGTCAACGGCGACGTGACCCAGGTCGACCTGCCGCGCGGGCAGAAGTCCGGCCTGCAGCACGCGATCCGCATCCTCGAAGGCGTGGAGGGCGTGGGCATCCACCATTTCCGTGGCGAGGACGTGGTCCGCCATCCGTTGGTGCAGCGCATCGTCCAGGCCTATGACCTCCACGAGGAGGACTCCGGCCATGACGCTTGAGGTCGCGGTGCAGTATGCGGTGCCGCGCGCCGGGGTGCCGGCGGCCCGCGGCCTGCATGCCGCCGCCCGCGCCGCCTGGCGGGGGGAGGGCCCGGCCGGGGTGACCCTGCGCATCGTGGATGCCGACGAGGGGCGCGAGCTCAATCACGCGTTCCGCGGCCGCGACTACGCCACCAACGTGCTGTCTTTCCCGGCACCGGACGACTTGATCATGCCACCCGGTGCCGGGCCGGCCTGTCTCGGCGACATCGTGCTGTGCGACCCGGTGCTGCAGCGCGAGGCGCGCGAGCAGGGCAAGCGGGTGAACGATCACTACACCCACATGGTAGTGCACGGGATGCTGCATCTGCAGGGCTTCGATCATCAGGACGCCGGGGAAGCGGCCGAGATGGAGGCCCTGGAAACGGCGATCCTCGCCGGTCTTGGCCTGCCGGACCCCTACCGGACGGCCGGGGCGGACCCCGGGTGCGACGCACGAGGGGCCCATGGGCTCTGAGGCGAACACCACCGGCGGGGCCGGCCTGTTGCGGCGTCTGCTGGAGCCGGCGCTGCAGCGGCTGCGCCGCGAGCCGCACTCTCGCCCGGAACTGGTCGAGACCCTGCGCGGCGCCCAGGACCGCGAGGTGCTGGACCCCGAGGCGCTGACCATGCTCGAGGGCGTGCTCAACGTCGCCGATATGCAGGTGCGCGACATTATGATCCCGCGGGCGCAGATGGAGGTGGTGCGGCGCGATGCCCCGCTGTCGGAATTCCTGCCTGACGTGGTCGCCTCGGCCCATTCGCGCCTGCCGGTAGTGGGCGATCACCGCGACGAGGTGGTGGGCATCCTGCTGGCCAAGGACCTGCTGCGTTTCTTCGGCGATCCCGACGACACCGCCTTCGACATGCAGGAGATCCTGCGCCCGGCGGTGTTCGTACCGGAGAGCAAGCGCCTGAACGTGCTGCTGAAAGAGTTCCGCCTGAGCCGCAATCACATGGCGATCGTGGTCGACGAGTACGGCGGCGTCGCCGGGCTGGTGACCATCGAGGACGTGCTGGAACAGATCGTCGGCGAGATCGAGGACGAGCACGACGTCGAGGACTATCTCACCCAGATCATGCAGCACCCCGGCGGGCGCTACACCATCAAGGCCCTGACCCCGCTGGAGGAGTTTAACGCCTATTTCCAGACGGCCTACGACGAGGATGCCTTCGACACCGTGGGCGGGCTGCTGCTGTCGCATTTCGCCCATGTGCCGCACCGTGGCGAGACCCTGAACCTCGACGGCATGCAGTTCCGCGTGCTGCGTGCGGACAATCGCCGGCTGCATCTGGTGGAGATGCGCCTGGCCGAGCCCGCCGCACGAGTCGCGGCGGCCGAGTCGGGCGATTCCGGTACCGAGGGGACGCGATGAGAGGGCTCCCGCTGCCCGACCTGTCCGGGCGCTGGACTGGCGGCCTGCTGGCGTTGCTGGCCGGCGTGCTGGCGGTGCTGGCGTTCGCGCCGGTCAGTCTGTTCACTGCTGCCCCGCTGGCGCTGGCCGTGTGGTTCGGGCTGCTGGTCCGGGTGCAGGGGCGGCCGCGTCGCGCGGCCTGGTTCGGCTGGCTGTTCGGCCTCGGTTTCTTCGGCGTCGGCACGTCGTGGATCTTCAACAGCCTGCTGGTGTTCGGCCAGGCCCCGCTGGTGGTGGCCAGCGTGATCACGGTGGCCTTTGTGCTGGTGATGGCGCTGTACCCGGCATTGTTGAGTGCGCTGGCCGCGCGCTTTCTGCCGCTGCACCGAATGGAGGGCCTTCTTGCCCTGGCCGGCGGGCTGGTGCTGCTGGAACTGGCACGTTCCTGGCTGTTCTCCGGGTTCCCCTGGCTACTGTTCGGTCATGCCACGCTGGACACGCCGCTGGCGTCCTGGCTGCCGCTGGCCGGCGAGCTGGGGGCGGGGCTGATGGTCGCGCTGATCGCTGCCGGTCTGGTGCTGGCCGCCGGGCGGCGTTCGCGCGGGGTCGGGGTGGGCCTGGTGGCCGGGGTCGTGGTGGTTTCTGCGGCCCTGCTGCCCCTGCAGTGGACCGACCCGGACGGCGATCCGGTCCGCGCGACCCTGGTGCAGGGCAACATCGATCAGGAGCGCAAGTGGGCCCCGGACGGCATCCGCCATTCATTGGAGGTCTATCGCGACCTCACCGCGGAGGCCGGGCCGGCCGATCTGGTGGTGTGGCCGGAAACCGCCATCCCGGCGCTGGCCCGCGAGGTCGACGGGATGCTGGAGCAGGTGGCCGCGGACCTGCCGGGCGAGGACGCGCAGCTGGTGACCGGGCTGTTCGACGGCCACCGCGACGGGGATATCCACAACGCGATCCTGACCTACCCGGGCGGGGCGGCCTACCACAAGCGGCAGCTGGTGCCGTTCGGCGAGTACATCCCGCTGCGCGAGCAGCTGGCCTGGCTCGACCGGCTGCTGATGATCCCGATGTCCGATCTGGCCCGGGGGGAGGATGACGGACGGATCACGCTGGCGGGGCGCACCGCCGGGGCAAGCATCTGCTACGAATCGGCCTATGCCCGGCACATCCGCGCTGCCCTGCCCGAGGCGGGCTTCCTGGTGAATGTATCCAATGATGCGTGGTTCGGCGACAGTCTGGCGCCGGCCCAGCATCTCCAGATCGCGCGGGTGCGCGCGGTCGAGACCGGGCGGCCGATACTGCGCGCGACCAATACCGGGGTATCCGCACTGATCGATGCGGACGGCCGGCTGATCGAGGGCTCGCCCCTGTTCGAACCGGCTACCGTGCACGGCGAGATCCGGCCCCGCAGCGGTATCACCCCGGCTGCGGCCATGGGCGAGGGCCCGGCGGTGCTGGCGGCGCTGGTGCTGGTGGTGCTGGGTGCGGCGGTGGGCCGGCGGCAGGCGCGGTCCGGCGACCCGGTCTGAATCGACGGGCCCGGGACGCCGGGCGGTTCAGCCGGCGTCTTCTTCTGGCGGCGGTCCGCGGCGGAACGCCGTGTGGTGACACTGCGCGCAGGGCGGAATGCGGCCGACCTTTTCCATGTGCAGCGGGTGCCCGCAGTTCTTGCAGATCAGTTCCCCCGGCCCCGTGATCTCGCCGGTGTGCCATTCGCCCATGACCTGGGCACGCGCCGTCAGCTCGGTGATCTCCACCCGGGTGCGGTCGGCAATGCGTTCGAGCGCGTTGACGATGCTGGCTTCGATCAGGCCGATGTCGATGCGCAGCCAGCTGCGCCAGTCCTCGCTGCGCGAGTCGATGTAGGCGCCCAGGTCCTGCAGGTCGCGCCGCAGGTACTCCATTACCTCGTGCGCCTCCTCGCGGGTCAGGTCGCTGGCCTTCTGCACGCGTTCCCGGGCGTTCTCCAGGGCCTCGTTGATGGCCTTGCCGGTACGCTGCTCCAGTTTCTCGAGGTCCTCGGTGACCTCGTGCAGCATGCGGTGGTAGGCATCGCTCAGGCGCGATTCGCGTTCATGATGGTCCTCTTCGTGCCCGCCCTCGGGAGTGCTATTTTTGTCGCTCATCGGCATCGCTCCGGATTGATCAGTGTTTCCTTGAGAGCCACGTTAGCACGAGCATGCCCCGAAACGGGGCCACGAGCGATTGTGCGAGAGCGTCGGGACCGCGTTAGCAAAGGGGGGCACCCGTCCGGGCATGCGCCACCCGGTTACCCGCCTGCGGCTCTGCGGGCGCCGGAATCTGGCTGGCATTTCCGCTGACGGGGCATCCTTCGGCATCGGGCGTGCGGAAGGATGCCCGTGTGGCTCAGGCGTCTTCTACCAGGTCCCGATAGGCGTGCCACATGGCGTAGCCCAGCCAGGGGAACACGACGATCAGGGCCAGCAGAGCGGTGGCTGCCGAGACCGTGAACAGCACGGTGATCAGCGCGGCCCAGATGAGGGTGGCGGCCGGGTTGGTGCGCAGGGCCTTCAGGCTGGTGCCCATCGCTGTCATGAGTCCGGTCCGGCGGTCCAGCAGGGTCGGGATCGTGACCACCGAGAGCGCCAGAACCACGACCGCGAGGGCGGCACCGGCGACGACCAGACCGGCCAGCGAGATCAGTCCGCTGGTGCTGCCCAGCAGGACCGGAAGGGCCTCGTGCAGCGGGCCCAGGAGTCCGGCGTGGCCGACGTTGAGGACCCCCCATCCACAGCCAGACGAAGGCGGTCCAGGCCAGGAAGATCGAGGCCAGCAGGGCGGCGAAGGCCCAGATGGCTCCGCCGGTCGCCTCCAGCGCGCCGAAGCCCGAGCGCAGGCCGACGGTCTCGCCGCGTTCGATGCTCCGGGCCAGGCCGTTGAGGCCGGTGGCGAGGACGGGCCCGACCAGAAGGAAGCCCGTGAGGGCGGCGACCCCGGCCCACGGCCAGGACCAGAGCACACCCATGATGACGGCTCCGATCGCGGCCACCATCAGGCCGTGCAGCAGCCCGGCCGGGGCATGCCGCAGGTCGTGCCAGCCGGCACCCAGCCAGCGCAGCGGGCGGCCGGCCTCGATCCGGCGTACGCCGGGCGTGGCCTCCTCGTACCCGTGGCGGGGCCGGATTTCGGAAAGGTCGTCCGGATAACGGCGCTGGATCAGGGAGATCATGCTGCACCTCCTTCGTATCGCATCGGTCGATGCGCCAAGGGTATGTATCC
The DNA here is from genome assembly GCF_001995255.1 of Thioalkalivibrio halophilus. Taxonomy (GTDB): domain Bacteria; phylum Pseudomonadota; class Gammaproteobacteria; order Ectothiorhodospirales; family Ectothiorhodospiraceae; genus Thioalkalivibrio; species Thioalkalivibrio halophilus. The sequence goes on from NZ_MUZR01000051.1 coordinate 9,203, forward strand.
TGAAGTCTAGATGGCCATGCGCCGCCTTGCGGTTGCGTTTGACGGAACCATTCGGCAGATCCGGGACTTGTCTGGAAGGGGGGCGGGGTGACTGGTATTCTGCGCGGTTCTTCGTTCGCGGCGGCAAACAGCACAGGTGAGGCCCATGCAGGAGCATTATTCCCCGGAGCAGGTGGAGACCGAGGTCCAGCGTCGCTGGGACGAGACCGGCTGTTTCCGGGCGCGGGAAGATGCCGCGGGAGAACCCTTCTACTGCCTGTCGATGTTCCCGTACCCGTCGGGCAAGCTGCACATGGGCCACGTGCGCAACTACACCATCGGCGACGTGATCGCGCGCTTCCAGCGTATGCAGGGCAGGAGCGTGCTGCAGCCGATGGGCTGGGACGCCTTCGGCCTGCCGGCGGAGAATGCGGCGATGCAGAACAATGTCCCGCCGGCGACATGGACGCGCCAGAACATCGAGCAGATGCGCGCCCAGCTCCAGCGCCTGGGCTTTGCCTATGACTGGTCGCGCGAATTCGCGACCTGCGATGCCGACTACTACCGCTGGGAGCAGTGGCTGTTCGTGCGTCTGCTCAAGAAGGGGCTGGTTTATCGTGCCCGGGCCACCGTGAACTGGGATCCGGTCGACCAGACCGTGCTCGCCAACGAACAGGTCATCGAGGGCCGTGGCTGGCGCTCCGGCGCGGTGGTCGAGCGCCGCGAGATGCCGCAGTGGTTCCTGCGTATCACCGACTACGCAGACGAGCTGCTGGAGGCCCTGGACGACCTGGACGGCTGGCCGGATCAGGTGCGCACCATGCAGCGCAACTGGATCGGGCGTTCCGAGGGCGTGGAGCTGGAATTCGCGGTGGACGGCGGCGAGCCGCTGACCGTGTTCACCACCCGGCCGGACACCCTGTTCGGCGTCAGCTATATGGCGCTCGCGCCGGAGCACCCGCGGGTGCAGGAACTGGCGCAGAATGACGCGGAACTGGCTGCGTTCGTCGCCGAATGCGGCCAGGGCGGGGTGGCCGAGGCGGACCTGGCCACAATGGAGAAGAAGGGCCGCGCGCTGGGCTTCACCGCCCGCCACCCGCTGACCGGCGAGGATGTCCCGGTGTGGGTCGCCAACTTCGTGCTGATGGAATACGGCACCGGCGCGGTGATGGCGGTACCGGCGCACGACGAACGCGACCACGAGTTCGCGACGCAATATGGCCTGCCGATCCGCCAGGTGATCGCCCCGGCCGACGGGGGCGAGTGCGACGTGCAGGCCGCCGCGTTCACCGAAGCCGGCGTGCTGGTGAACTCGGGCGATTTCACCGGGCAGGACTCGGAGGCCGCGAAGGCCGCGATCGCCGATCATCTGGAGCAGGCCGGACTGGGCCGGCGCCGGCGCAACTACCGTCTGCGCGACTGGGGCATCTCGCGCCAGCGCTACTGGGGCTGCCCGATCCCGGTGATCCACTGCGACGACTGCGGTGCGGTGCCGGTGCCGGAAGAGGATCTGCCCGTGCGCCTGCCGGAGGAGGTGATCCCGGACGGGGCGGGCTCGCCGCTGGCGCGCATGCCGGAGTTCTTCGAGGCAACCTGTCCGCAATGCGGCAAGCCGGCACGCCGCGAGACCGATACCTTCGATACCTTCTTCGAATCCAGCTGGTACTTCGCGCGCTACGCCTGCGCCGACAACGACACGGCGATGCTCGACGAACGCGCCGATCACTGGCTGCCGGTGGATCAGTACGTCGGCGGGATCGAGCACGCGGTACTGCACCTGCTGTATGCGCGCTTCTTCCATAAATTGCTGCGCGACGAGGGGCTGGTGGGTTCCGACGAGCCGTTCACCCGGCTGCTGACCCAGGGCATGGTGGTGGCGCCGACCTTCTACCGCGAGCGCGGCGATGGCGGGAAGGACTGGATCAACCCCGTCGACGTGGAACTGGAGCGCGCCGAGGATGGTTCGGTGAAAGCCGCGCGCCACCGCGAAGACGGGCAGCCGGTGACCATTGGCGGCATGGAGAAGATGTCCAAGTCGAAGAACAACGGCGTGGATCCGCAGGCGCTGATCGAGCGCTTCGGGGCCGACACCGCGCGGTTGTTCACCATGTTCGCCGCCCCGCCGGATCTGTCGCTGGAATGGTCGGACTCCGGCGTCGAAGGGGCGCAGCGTTTCATCCGCCGCCTGTGGCGCGCGGTGCGCGAACATGTCGGGGGTGCGGCGGCGTCGCCGCTGGATCCCGAAAACCTGTCCGAGCCGGCGGGCGATCTGCGGCGCAAGCTGCACGACACCATCGCCAAGGTCACCGACGACATCGGCCGGCGCCAGACCTTCAACACCGCGGTGGCGGCGAACATGGAGCTGCTGAACGAGCTCGGGCGTCTGCCGGAGGATGCCGAGGGCGCCATCGCGGTACGCCAGGAGGTGCTGGAGGGCATCGTGCGCATGCTGGCTCCGATCATTCCGCACGTGACCCAGGTGCTGTGGGAGGCGCTGGGCCATGACGGGCTGGTGGCCGATACCCGCTGGCCGCAGGTCGACGAGGCCGCCCGGCAATCCGCCCGCGAGACCCTGGCGGTACAGGTCAACGGCAAGCGCCGGGCAGAGATCGCGGTCCCGGCCGGTGCGGATCGTGAGAGCGTGGAGCGCATCGCGCGGGAGGACGAAAACGTCCAGCGCCATCTCGAGGGGCAGGGCATCGTGAAGGTGATCGTGGTCCCCGGACGCCTGGTGAATTTCGTGGTCAAGCCGCAATGACCCGGTTCCTGCCGCGTCTGCTGGTGGTGCTCGTGCTGACGGCCTCGCTGGCCGCCTGCGGGTTCCAGCTGCGCGGCACCGGGGGGTGGCCGTCGGAACTGGATCCGGTGGAGATCCGCGGCCTGCAGCCGCGGGACTCGCTCTACCAGGAGCTGGCCCGTGGCCTGCGTGCCTCCGGGGTGGAGATCGTGGAGCGGCGCCCGGATGATCGTGGCGTGACCCTGGAGATCGCTTCGGTGAATGATTCGCGGCGCGCGCTGTCGGTCTCCGATCAGGCGCGGGTCAGCGAGTACGAACTGACGCGCAGCATGCGCGTGCGGCTGCGCCCGGCCGATGGTGAAGCGACGGACCTCGACACGCTGCGTGCGTCGCGCACTTACGTCTATGACGAGACCGCCGTGCTCAGCCGTTCGGAGCGCGAGGAGGACCTGCGGGCCACCATGAACCGCGATCTGGTGGCCCTGCTGCAGCGTCGGGTGCGAGCCCTGACCGGGGGGGGCGAGGACTGACATGGCCGTCGATCCGGGACGCATCGATCAGTCCCTGCGCAAGGGCGTGGCCCCGCTGTACATGCTGCTGGGCGAGGAACCGCTGCAGACCATCGAGGCCGCCGATGCGATCCGGGCCGCCGCCCGCGAGCAGGGTTTCGACGAGCGCACGGTGCTGGATCTCTCCGCCCAGTCCGACTGGTCGGCCCTGGATGCGGCGGTGCGCGACCGCTCGCTGTTCGCCAGCCGCACGCTGGTGGACCTGCGCCTGGCTACCGGCAAGCCCGGGCGCGAGGGCGGCGAACGGCTGAAGGCATACGCTGCCGCACCGGAGCCCGACATCGTGCTGCTGTTGCAATTGCCGCGCCCGGATCGCGACATGCGCCGCGCGGCCTGGTTCAAGGCGATGGAATCGGCCGCGGTGGTGGTGCATGCGCGGCCGGTGCCGCCTGAGCGGCTGGACGGCTGGATCCGTGATCGCCTGACTCGGCACGGGCTGCGCATCACGGACGAGGCGCTGCAGCTGCTGGCGGCCCGGGTGGAGGGCAATCTCCTGGCCGCGCGCCAGGAGATCGAAAAACTGGCGCTGGCCGGCGTGCAGGGGGTCGATCTGGAGACCCTGGCCGAGGCCACCGCGGATGCCGCACGCTTCGATCTGTTCGGCCTGTCGGCGGCGGCGCTGCGCGGCGAGACCGGGCGAGCCCTGCGCATGCTGGAGGGCCTGCTGGACGAAGGTCAGCCCGAGCCACTGATCCTGTGGGCGCTGGCGCGCGATGCACGGCTGCTGGTGCAGGCCCTGGAACGCCGGGCCGCCGGGGCGAACGACCGCGAGGCCTTCCAGGGCAGCTTCGGCGACCAGCAAAAGGCCCTGCGCCTGGCGGCGGGACGCCTGGACGTGGCGCGGGCGCGTGACATCCTGCGCCTGGCTGCCCGGGTGGACCGGGTGATCAAGGGGCAGGAACAACACGGGGATGCCCGGCAGGGGCTGCTGGACCTGGTGGCTCGTATGGCGGGCCGGCCGCTGACCGTGGCCGACCCTGTCCTCAACCCCGAGGGTGCATGACCCGGCGCAGCGCCCCGGCGCAGCCTGGAACGGGCCATGCGGAGGCGATTAGCCTGTGACCGCAGCGTCCCGGCGCCGGTACCCCGCGACCAGGGTCAGACCCGCCAGACCAAGGCCCATCAGGGCCAGCGACGCCGGCACGGGCACGGGGGTCGGGGCCGGATCATCGCCGATGGCCGTACCCGCGATGGTGGCGCCGTCGAAGGCGAGGCCGGACTGGAAAGCCGTGTCCTGCCAGTTCACCACACCGAACTCCAGAGAGTAGGTGCCGGTATCCTCGAACAGGTACGAAGCCTGGATCCAGTCGGTGTATCCGCACCCGTCATCCCAGCAGGATCCTGAGTTGGCGCCCAGGGGAGACCATTCCGGCGCCCCGGGGATCACGGGGGTTTCCTCCGGATCGAGGGTCACGTCCGCATCCGGCTCCGGGAGCCCGAAACCCGGTACGGTGTCACCGTCCGGCGTCGTGCGGGCGGTGAACAGTTGAATCGGAGCCGCGCTGTCCGGGAGGATCTGTGCCCACGCGTAGTCGGTGAAACCTCCACCATCAGAGGAAACGTAGTTGAAGTAGAAGTTGAGTTCATCGCCCTCATCCGCGCTGAACTCTGGCGAGGTGATGGTCGATCCGGTGGTTTCGTCGCCAACGTCCAGGCCGTCGATGTCGTTCCCGTCGTTGGTCGAGATCCAGCCGTATTCCGAGTTGCCGAACGGCGACAGCGTTATATCGCCGTCCGCCGCTGACGTGCCGCAGTTTCCATTACAGTCCCAGCCGGAGATATCGATCGGTGAAGCCATGGCCGTACTGGCCAGACCGAGTGCACCGCACAATCCGGTTGCCGCAAGGCCGAGGTTAAATGTTTTCATTGGACACCTCTTCTTTTCGGAGTCAATGGTCGGGTGACACCGCCTTTTTTTGGGTGGCTCCCGGTTGTCGCATGAGCAGGAAAAGACCTGCAGGGCATCGCCCTGCTGTTATCGGGCAATATCGGTGCCAGTTCGGTCCCGGGGTTTCATGGTTCATGTAGAACAATGGCTTGCGGGGAGGGCGGGCTGTCTCTTGCCCCAGTGAGGGCGCCGGCATGTCAATCCCGCGGACAACCTGCCGCAGTGGTGCATCCGGCGAAGTCATCGACGCGGAAAGTGCCTTGTGGGAGAGTGCGGCCAGCCTGATCCGGTTATCGTCATCCGCGCCGCGTTCGGGGTCGCGAGCGTGGATCGGATCACCCGGGCTCCGGAAAACGGCAATGCCCGGCAGGGGTTGCTAGACTTGGCGTCCACGTATGGCGGAGCACCCGCCGACCGTGGCTGAACCCGTACCGAATTCCAACGAGTCTGATCGTATGAACGCTGCCGTGAATCCCGCCGAATCCGCTGCTGTCAGCGATGATATGGTCGCCAGGATCGAGGCCCTGGGGCGTGCTGCGCGCGCCGCCTCGCGCCACATGGCCGAGGCCGAACCGGGTGCCAAGAACGCGGCGCTGCAGGCCATCGCCGAGGGGATCGCCGAGCGTCGCGCGGAGCTGGCCGAGGCCAACGAGCGCGACCTGGAGGCGGGGCGAGCCCGCGGGCTGGACGCGGCGATGCTGGACCGTCTGGCGCTGACCGATGCGCGCATCGACACCATGATCGAGGGCTGCCGGCAGGTCGCGGGTCTGCCGGATCCGGTGGGTACGATCTCCGACATGGCCTATCAGCCCAGCGGGATCCAGGTAGGGCAGATGCGGGTGCCGCTGGGGGTGATCGGCATCATCTATGAATCACGCCCCAATGTGACCATCGACGCGGCGGCGCTGTGCCTGAAGTCGGGTAACGCGGCGATCCTGCGCGGCGGTTCCGAGGCCGCCCATTCCAATCGCGCGCTGGCCGGCATCATCCAGTCCGGGCTGGCGGCGGCGGGGCTGCCGCGCGAGGCGGTACAGATCGTCGACACCACCGACCGTGCCGCGGTGGGGGCGCTGCTGCGCATGCCCGAGTACGTGGACGTGATCGTGCCACGCGGCGGCAAGGGCCTGATCGAACGCATCAGCCAGGAGTCGCAGATCCCGGTGATCAAGCATCTGGACGGGGTGTGCCACGTGTACGTGGACGCCGCGGCGGACCCGGACAAGGCGCAGGCGGTGGCGGTGAACGCCAAGACCCATCGCTACGGCACCTGCAACACCATGGAGACTCTGCTGGTGCATGCCGATGTCGCCGAGACCTTCCTGCCGGCGGTGGCCGCCGAACTGGACGGGTTGGGGGTCAGCCTGCGCGGCTGCGCCCGCACCCGCGCGGTTCTCGCCGACAGCGGGCCGGAGGTCGCCGAAGCGAGCGAAGAAGACTGGGCCGCGGAATACCTGGGGCCGATCCTGGCAATCCGCGTGGTGGACGACCTGGACGCGGCGATCCAGCACATCAATACCTGGGGCTCACATCACACCGACAGCATCGTGACCGAAAACTGGGGGCATGCGCGGCGCTTCCTGCGCGCGGTGGATTCCAGTTCGGTGATGGTGAATGCCTCCACCCGCTTCGCCGACGGCTTCGAGTACGGGCTGGGCGCGGAGATCGGGATCTCCACCGACAAGCTGCACGCGCGCGGGCCGGTGGGGCTGCATGGCCTGACCACCCTGAAATACATCGTGTTTGGCGACGGCCATGTGCGTGGCTGAGCGCGGCGGGAAGGTGGCGGCTTGATCGGGATCCTCGGCGGGACCTTCGATCCGATCCATTTCGGTCATCTGCGCCCGGCGCTGGAGGTGCAGCAGCACCTGGGGCTGGAACGGGTGCACTTCGTGCCCTGCCACGTGCCGCCTCATCGCGCCAGCCCCGGGACTTCGGGCGAGGACCGCCTGGCCATGGTGGAGCGCGCGGTGGCCGGCGTGGAGGGTTTCGTCGCCGACCGGCGCGAGCTGGATCGCACCGGGCCGTCCTACACCGTGGACACCCTGCTGACCTTCCGCCGGGAGCTGGGTGACGATGTGCCGCTGGTGCTGATCATGGGCATGGATGCCTTTGCCGGCCTGTCGTCCTGGCACCGCTGGGAGACCCTGTTCGAGCTGGCGCACGTGGCGGTGTCGCATCGCCCCGGAAGCCCCGCCTCGCAGGACCTGGGCGACGGCCCGGGGGGCGCGGTCACCGACGATCCCGCCGTGCTGCGGGCGAGTCCGGCCGGCCGGGTGTACTTCCAGCCGGTGACTCAGCTGGATATCTCCGCTACCGCCATCCGGGCCCAGCTGCGCGAGGGGGCCAGCCCCCGCTTCCTGCTGCCCGGGGCGGTCGAACGCTACATACAGGAGCGCGGGCTTTACCGGTCCGCCGCAGGAAACCCCACTACATGACATCCGAAACCATGAACAGCGAACAGTTGCTGGAATTGAGCCTCGAGGCGCTCGAGGACATGAAGGCCCGCAACATCCGCAGCATCGACGTGCGCGGCAAGACCACCCTGGCCGATTTCATCGTGATCGCCTCGGGGACCTCCGGGCGCCACGTGCAGTCCACCGCCGAGAACGTGGCGACCGAGGCCAAGCACCGTGGCATCCAGCCGCTGGGCGTGGAGGGCCAGGAGGGCCAGGAATGGGTCCTGGTCGACCTCAACGACGTGATCGTCCACGTGATGCTCCCCGAGACTCGCGATTTCTACAATCTGGAAAAGCTGTGGCTGGCCGAGGAAGAGGCCGCGGAGGGTGACGGGGGCGATGGCGGCATGGAGGATGACCCCGGCCTGCAGCGGGTCCGCCGGCTGCGGGGCTGAGCCGGTTTATCGGCGATGCGTCTGCATCTGATCGCCATCGGCCGGCGCATGCCCGACTGGGTCGCTTCCGGCTTTGCCGAATACCGGGACCGGCTGCCCCGCGAATGGGGTTTCCAGCTGCACGCACTGGCGGCCCCGGCGGGCTCGAAATCCATGGATGCCACGACCCGCCTGCGGCGCGAGGGCGAGGCTCTGCTCAAGGCGGTGCCCGAGGGTGCCCGGATCATCACCCTGGATGAACGCGGCCGTGAGGTGGACACCCGCGGACTGGCGCAGCGCCTGGCCGGCTGGCAGGACGACGGGCGCGACGTCGCGCTGCTGATCGGCGGGGCCGACGGCCTGGATGCCGCCGTGCGCGAGCGGGCCGAGTGGGCCTGGTCGCTGTCGCCGCTGACCTTCCCCCACATGCTGGTGCGGGTGCTGGTGGCGGAGCAGCTCTACCGCGCCTGGTCGCTGCTCAACAATCATCCCTATCATCGCGCGTGAGTCGCGCTCCGGTCGTTATGTCGTCCGCCGCTGCCTGCAACCGTCCCGACGCCCTGCCGCTTCTGCTGGCCTCCGCGTCCCCCCGCCGGCGCGAATTGCTGACTCAGATCGGCGTGGTGCATGAGGTGGCCGCGATGGATGTGGACGAGACCGCTGCGCCCGACGAGGAACCCGGGGCCCTGGTCGAGCGCCTCGCGGCGGTCAAGGCGGAAGCAGCGCGTGACCACGCCCGCCGGGGGCAGTGGGTTCTGGCGGCGGATACGGTCGTGACGATCGACGGGGAGGCGCTGGGCAAGCCCGCGGACGAGGCTTCGGCCGCCGCCATGCTGCAGCGGCTGTCCGGCCGCGAACACCGGGTGATTACCGGCATGGCACTGCTGCGCGATGACGGCCCGGTGTGCACCGGGCGCGGCGAGACGCGGGTATGGATGCGCCCGCTGGACGCGCGCGACATCGCGGCCTACTGGGCCAGCGGCGAGCCGCGCGACAAGGCGGGGGGTTATGCCCTGCAGGGGCGGGGTGCAGCCTTTGTCGAACGCATCGACGGTTCCTGCAGCAACGTGATCGGCCTGCCCCTGTTCGAGCTGGAGCAGTGGCTGAACGACCTGGAGGACCCGCCCGCCCGTGCCTGACTATTCGATTCCGAGTTTCTTCAGACGGTAGCGCAGCTGGCGGAAACTGAGCCCCAGCAGCCGCGCGGCCGCGGTGCGGTTGCCGCCGGTCTGATGCAGGGCGGTCTCGATCGCCTGGCGCTCCTGGTCGGCGAGGTGATCATCCAGGCCCACATCCTCGTAGCGCACCGACGGCGGGGTGCGGCGCTCCTGCACCCCGGGGGGCGGGGTGCCCGGGTTGTGTGCGCCGGGGCCGGCGCGGCGGTCCTCGCCGTTGTCCTCCGGGGGCGGGGCGGTGGCCGGGAGATCGATGTTGTCGGCATGGATCGCTGCGCCCTCCGCGAGGGTGGCGGCGCGCTCCAGGATGTTCTCCAGCTCCCGCACGTTACCCGGGAAGGGGTGGCGCTCCAGCAGCTCCTGCGCGTCCGGGGCGAGTTCGCGGGCCTCCAGGCCCCATTGTTCGGCGATTCGCTGCAGCATCACGGTGGCCAGGCCGGGGATGTCGCCGTCGCGTTCGCGCAGCGGCGGGACCCGCAGTTCGATTACGTTGAGACGGTAATAGAGGTCCTGGCGGAAACGGCCTTCGCGCACGGCGCGCTCAAGGTCGTGATGGGTCGCCGACAGGATGCGCACGTCCACCGGGATCTCCCGCGAGCCGCCGACCGGCTTGATCGCGCGCTCCTGGATCGCGCGCAGCAGCTTGACCTGCATCGCCAGCGGCAGGTCGGCGACCTCATCCAGGAACAGGGTGCCGCCCTCGGCCGCCTGGAACAGCCCGGGGTGGTCCTGGGTGGCCCCGGTGAAGGCGCCCTTGCGATGGCCGAAGAACTCGCTCTCCATCAGTTCCGCCGGGATCGCGCCGCAGTTCACCGGCACGAAGGGGCGCTCGGCGCGCGGCCCCAGCCGATGGATCTCGCGCGCCACCAGTTCCTTGCCGGAACCGGATTCTCCGGCGATGAACACCGGCGCCTGGGAGCGCGCCAGCTTGCGGATGGTGGCGCGCAGTTTCTGCATGGGTTCGGAGTCGCCCAGCAGCGGGCTGTCGGGGTCTTCGGTCGCGCTGCAGCGGGTCGGCGTCGAGCCGCACGCCGCCTCCGTGGCCGGTGCGGATTCCATGCGCAGGGCGCTGTCGATCAGTTCGCGCAGCTGCTTGAGGTCGACCGGCTTGCTGACGAAGTCGAAGGCGCCCAGTTTGAGGGCCTGCACCGCGGTATCGACACTGCCGTGCGCGGTGATGACCGCCACCGGCAGCTCCGGCCGGGTGGTCTGGATGTGACGCACCAGGTCCAGCCCGTCCCCGTCCGGCAGGCGCATGTCGGTCAGGCAGAGGTCGAAGTCCCGCTGCGCCAGCAGCTGCCGTGCCGGGTCCAGCGCGCCGGTCGTTTCGGCCTCCAGGCCCATGCGCGCGAGGGTGATCTCCAGCAGTTCGCAGATGTCGGGTTCATCGTCGACAACCAGCACGTGCTTGATGCTCATGACGCCGATCCCTGGTGTTGTTCGTCGGGGGCAAACAGGATGCGGAAGCAGCCCCCGGAGGGTGCATGCGCGTATTCCAGCGAGGCCCCGTTGTTTTCGCACAGCATGCGCGAGATGTACAGGCCCAGGCCGGAGCCGCCGGAATGGCCGGAGACGAAGGGCTCGAACAGCTCCTTCTGGGTTTCCGGGTCGATGCCGGGGCCGGCGTCCAGCACGTCCAGACTGACCACCCGGGCGACCTGGCCGGCGCCGCCGCGCAGGATAATGGGCGGGCTTTCGGGCCGGTCGTGCCCGCCGTGCACCCTGGCATTGCTGCACAGGTTCCACAGCACCTGGTTGAGCTGCGAGGGGTCGAACAGGACCTCCGAATCTGCGGGTTCCACGCTCACGTGCAGCGATTCCCGCGGTATCTGCAGCGCACTGCAGAACTCCTCGGCGAAACGTTCGAGTTCGTCGCGCAGGTTGAGCCGCTGGCGTTCGCCCGATTCGCGACGCGACAGGCTGAGGACGTTCGCGATCAGGCTGTTCACGCGGTCGCTCTGCTTGTCGATGATCGCCAGCAGACGCTGGTCGGGCGCCGAAAGGTCGGGCGATTCGCGCAGTAGCTGGGCGCTGTGGGAGATCGCGCCCAGCGGGTTGCGGATCTCGTGCGCGATGCTGGCGGTCAGGCGTCCCAGGGCCTGCAGCTTGCTTGCCTGGGCCTGGCGGCGCAGTTCGGCGGCGTCTTCCAGGATCAACAGGGTACCCTGGTCGCCCTGGTTGCCCAGCGGGGCCAGACGGACCTGCAGGGCCGGCTGTTCCTGGTCGCCGGGCAGGTGGCGGGTGCGGCTGGCCGGCCCGGTTTCTTCCTGCCATTCGCGCACGGCCCGGGCCAGGCGCGGCGAGATCGACGACAGGTGCCGCCCCGGTCGGGGCGGGAGGAGCTGGCGCGCCGCCTCGTTGATGGAGCGGATGTAGCCCCGGGGGTCGATCGCCACCACTCCGGCGCTCATGCGCGCGATGATCTGGGCGTTGAGTTCCGCCAGGCTGGCGAGATCGACTTCCTGCTGTTCGACCTGGGCGCGGCTTTCGTCGGCCCGCCGGCTGAAGTGGTGGGCCAGCAGGGTTCCGGCCAGCAGCGCGGCCCCCAGCAGTCCGGCCTGGGTCAGGCTGTCGAGGTCGCCCAGCGTGATCAGGATGGCGAGGCCTTCCGCGCCCAGAAGGCCGGCGCTCACGGCGGCGGCCAGCGGGAGGCCCAGGCGACCGGCCGACAGCAGGGCCGTTGCCATCACCGCAGGGATCAGCAGCAGGCCGATGCCGGTGTGGACGCCCCCGGCAACCACCATCAATGCGAGCAGGCCCGCGGCATCCCCGGTGCCGCCCAGCAGGATCATGCGGCGGAACTGTGCGACGCGCTCGGGTTCGCGGTTGCAGTGTTCGGCAAACCCCGCCATGAACACCGAGAACACCAGGTAGCCGCCGGCCAGTGCGGGATAGACTTCGGGGACCGCGGGGTCCACGCCTACCGGCAGGCCCGGGAACAGGCCCATCAGGAGCAGGACCAGCGCGACAAACACCCGGTACAGGGCGTACAGGCGGCTGGAGCGCTGGGTGTCGGTGTCGATGACCATCGAGGGTGGGGTGACGGGGTCAGTCCCGGGGATGGCGGTCCGCCTCGGCGTGTTGCCGCGAACAGAAGCAGCGCTCGCCTTCGCACAAGGCCTGGTCTTCCGGTACATGCACGCCGCAGTGGGCGCAACGCACCATGGCGCCGCTCTCGCGCACGCGTTCCGGCGGGTCGTCGCGCCGGACCCGGCGGCGCTCGCCGCTCGAGCGCACCAGGGTGCGCACGGCAAGAAAGATGGCAACGATGGCGATGATCAGCAGGAGCAGCCTCATGCCGCGAGTTTAAAACAATGTGCACCCGCATGCCTTCCGCGGGTCTTTGCCGCATTGCGGGGGGTGTGGAACAATGCGGGTAATAGAGAAGCGTCTGGTTGCGGCAAGTGATTGATTGCGATGGATTTCGTCCCAATGTAGGCATCATCCTGTGCAACCGGGAGCGGCAGTTGTTCTGGGGCAAGCGCGCGGGGCAGGACGCCTGGCAGTTTCCGCAGGGCGGCATTCGCACCGACGAGACCCCGGAAGAGGCCCTGTTCCGTGAGCTGCGCGAAGAGACCGGGCTGCTTCCGGAACACGTGGAACTGCTGGGGAGCACCCGCCGCTGGCTGCGTTACCGGCTGCCGGAGCGCATGATCCGCCGGCGTCGCAACCCGGTGTGCGTGGGCCAGAAGCAGCGCTGGTTCCTGCTGCGCATGACGGGCGAGGAGAGCAATGTAATGCTGAATGCGATGGACACGCCGGAGTTCGATTCCTGGTGCTGGATTGACTATTGGCGTCCGGCACGTGAAGTGGTGCACTTCAAGCGCAATGTCTACCGCCGGGCGCTGTGCGAACTGGTGCCGCTGATGTTCCCCGAGCTGCAGCGCGACGACGACGCGGCACCCCGGTCCTGCAACTCTCCCGCGGTGTCGCGTTGAACGCCCCCGCCAATCCGCCTTCCATGCTCGAGGTCCTGCGCCGGGTGGTGCAGGAGGTCAACGGTGCGGCCGACTTCTTCGAGGCGCTGCACATCATCGTGACCCGGGTGAAGGCGGCGCTGGATATCGATGTCTGCTCGATCTACCTGAAGTCGCCGAGCTCCGGGCGCCTGGTGCTGATGGCCTCGGAAGGTCTGCATGCCGAAGCGGTGGGGCAGGTGGAGATGGACCCGTCGGAAGGGCTGGTCGGGCTGGTCGCGTCACGCGCGGAGCCGGTCAACCTCGACAGTGCCCAGGACCACCCCCGTTTCCGCTATTTCCCGGAGACCGGCGAAGAGCGCTTCCTTGCCTTCCTCGGCGTGCCGATTATCCACCAGCGCAGCCTGCTGGGGGTGCTGGTGGTGCAGCAGCGCGAGGCGCGGCGGTTCGACGACGAACACGTTTCTTTCCTGATCACCCTGGCCGCGCAGCTGGCCGGGGCGATCGCCTATGCCGAATTCAACGACGAGATCTCCAGTGAGACCCCGCTGATAGGTCACCAGAACGTGGAGGCGACCGGTATTGCCGGTTCCCCCGGGGTGGCCATCGGGCGTGCAGTGGTGGCCTATCGCCTGGCGGATCTCGACTCCATACCCGATCGCGAGGGCGCGGGTCCGGATACGGAGCTCGCGCATTTCCGCCAGGCGGTCAGCGATACCCGCGAGGAAATCGAGGATCTCAAGCAGCGCATGGGCGAGGCCCTGGGACCGGACGAGCAGGTGCTGTTCGACGCCTATCTGATGCTGCTGGGGTCGGATTCGCTGGTGCACAAGACCGAGGGGCGGATCTCGGCGGGGCAGTGGGCCCCGGCGGCGCTGCGTGACACCGTGCGCGAGAGCGTGCGGGTGTTCGAGGACATGGAGGACCCGTACCTGCGCGAACGCGCGGCGGACGTGCGTGACCTCGGTCGCCGCGTCCTGTCGCATCTGCTGCCGGCGGATCGGAGCCAGGACGAATTTCCCGAGGGCGGGATCCTGGTGGGTGACGACCTGACCGCGTCGCATCTGGCCGAGGTGCCGATCGAGCGCCTGGGCGCGATCGTGTCCGCGCAGGGCACGGGCTCCTCGCATATCGCGATCCTCGCACGGGCCCTGAACGTGCCGGCGGTGATGGGGGTCTCGGATCTGCCGGTAGGCCGCCTGGAGGAGCGCGAGATCCTGGTGGACGGGTATCGCGGCCGTCTGTTCGTGAACCCCAACGCCGAGCTGCGTGCGGAGTTCGAACGTCTGGTGCGCGAGGAACGCGAACTGGCCGAAGACCTGCGTGCGCTGGCGAAGGATCCGGCCGCCACGCGTGACGGGCATCCGGTGCCGGTGCTGGCCAACTCCGGGCTTCTGGCGGACATCAAGCCCTCGCTGGAATCGGGTGCCGAGGGCGTCGGGCTGTACCGCACCGAAGTCCCGTTCATGATCCGCGACCGTTTCCCCGGGGAGGAGGAGCAGGTACGGCTGTACGAACAGATCCTCGCGTCGTTCGACCCGATGCCGGTGACCCTGCGTACCCTGGACATTGGTGGGGACAAGGCGCTGCCCTATTTTCCGGTGCAGGAGGACAACCCCTTCCTCGGCTGGCGCGGCATCCGCATCTCGCTGGACCATCCGGAGATCTTCCTGACCCAGTTGCGGGCCATGCTGCGGGCGAGCCGCGAGCACGACAACCTGCAGATCCTGTTCCCGATGATCTCCGCGCTGGACGAGCTCAAGGGGGCCATGACCCTGCTCAACCGGGCGCGCGAAGAGCTGCTGGACGAGGGCTATCGCATCCCGATGCCGAAGATCGGGGTGATGGTCGAGGTGCCGGCGGCGGTTTATCTGGCCGAAACGCTCGCGCGGCGGGTGGACTTCCTGTCGGTGGGCACCAATGACCTGGTGCAGTACCTGCTGGCGGTGGATCGCAACAACGCCCGGGTCGCCAATCTGTACGACACCCTGCATCCGGCCTGTATCCACGCGCTGGAAAGTATTACCGAGGGGGCCCACCGCGCGGGCAAGCCGGTTTCGGTGTGCGGCGAGATGGCGGCGGACCCGGCCGCGGTGATCCTGCTGCTGGGCATGGGGATCGACAGCCTGAGTGTCAGCGTGTCGGCCATCCCCCGTATCAAGTGGGTGATCCGCTCGTTCTCCACCGATCGGGCCGAGGCCCTGCTGGCCCAGTGCCGGCTGCTGGAAAATCCGGAACAGACCCGTTCACTGCTCAACAACGCCCTGGTGCAGGCCGGCCTGGGCGGGCTGGTGCGCGCCGGCAAGACCTGAGGGCGGGCGCCCCGGTCTTTCCCCGCGGGCCCGGTGGGTGGGCTGTCAGCCGGAGGCCCGGCGGCGGGCCCTGTTCCAGGCTACCGCGGCCGACACGGCGAACAGCAGCACGATGACACCGATGCCGATCAGGGCATCGGTGATCGAGCGGTTGACCGCCAGGATCACGATTCCGACCAGCGCCGGAACCGGCAGTTCGTTGAACCAGCGATACCAGTAATGCCCGCGGGTGTTGCGGTCCGCGGCGAAATCTGCCACCAGCTTGCCGCACCACAGGTGGTAGGCGATCAGCGCCGCGATCAGCGTCAGCTTGAAGTGCATCCATGGCTGCTCCAGGTGCACCGGCACCAGCGCCAGCATAATGCCGCCGAAGATCACCGTGATGACCCCGCCCGGGGTCATGATCCCGTAGAACAGCTTGCGCTCCATGACCTTGAAGCGCTCGTTGCCGGGCGCGTCCTCGGTCATTGCGTGGTACACGAAAAGCCGCGGCAGATAGAACAGCCCCGCGAACCAGGTGACCATGAAGATCAGATGAAGGCTGAGGAACCAGGAGTAGGCGTCGTGCATGATGGCGTCCTTGTTGCGCCCGCAGCGGCGTTACGGGCCGGGTGTCCGGTGCTGGGTACCGGCTCAGGAGAGCCAGCGCTCCAGATGATCGCGGATCTGGTCGAAATCGGGTTCCCCAAGCTTCTGATAGACGATGCGGCCGCGGGGCGATACCAGGAACGTGGTCGGTGTCAGGCGAACCCCGCCCCAGGTGCTCGCCAGATCGCCATTCTCGTCGTGAATGACGGTGTAGGCGATCTCGCGATCCTCGCTCATCGAGCGTACCCGGCTTTCGCGGTCGTGCGCCATGGCGATGGCCACGATATCGAACCCGCGGTCGCGGAAATCGGCGTGCAGTTCATTGAGGGTGGGGATCTCGCGGATGCATTCCGGGCAGTCGGTGGCCCAGAAAGAGATCAGGACCGGGCGGCCGTCATAGTCGTCGAGTGACACCGCCTCGCCTTCCAGGTTGGTGGCGGCGAAGCCGGGGGCTTCGCGCACGCCATCGCCGGTGGTGATCCACGCCGCGCCGACCGCGATCAGCACAAGGATGATAAAGACGCCGCCGATCGCGGCCTTGCGGTCCAGTTTGAGCTTGCTCATGTTTCCGGTTCCCGTGACTCGTCAAGGAGGCGTTGTTACTGACCTCGAAAATGCGTACCGCGTTCCGCCGCGGGCCGCGAGCCGGTATCATGCCGCAGCATGACTTCCGTAACCAACAACAAGCCCACCCGTCTCGGGGTGGTCGGGGCCACCGGCTACGCCGGCGTCGAACTGTTGCGCATCCTCGCCGGGCATCCGGCGGTGGAGCTGCACGCGGTGACCTCGCGCGGCGAGGACGGCACCCCGGTCGCCGATCTGTTCCCCAGTCTGCGCGGGGTGCTGGATGCGGTCTTCCGGGCCCCGGAGCCGGAGCTGCTGGCGGAGTGCGATGTGGTGTTCTTCGCCACGCCGCACGGGGTGGCCCATGCGATGGCCGGCGATCTGCTCGCGCGCGGCGTACGCGTGATCGACCTGTCGGCGGATTTCCGCATCCGTGATCCCGAGTTGTGGAGCCGTTGGTACGGCCAGCCGCACGGGGCGCCGGAATACCTGGGCGAGGCGGTGTACGGCCTGCCCGAACTTCACCGCGGACCCATCTCCGAGGCGCGTCTGATCGCCGTGCCGGGCTGCTACCCCACCGCGGTGACGCTGGCCCTTCTGCCCTTGCTCGAGAACAACCTGGTGGATGTGTCCGACATCATCGCGGATGCCAAGAGCGGGGTCAGCGGAGCGGGCCGGCAGGCGCGTATCGGCGGGCTGTTCGCCGAGGTGCAGGAGAATTTCCGCGCCTACGCCAGCGGCGGACACCGGCACTGGCCGGAGATCCACCAGACGCTGGCGGAGGTGGCCGGCGCGGACGTGGGGCTGATCTTCCAGCCGCACCTGGTGCCGATGACGCGCGGGATCCTGGCCACCCTCTATCTGCGTCCGCTGGATGACGGCGACTGGGAGGCGCTGTTCCGGGAACGCTACGCCGGCGAGCCTTTCGTTGATGTCATGCCGTCGGGGTCGCATCCGGAAACCGCGTCGGTGCGGGGGACCAACCAGTGTCGTCTGGCCCTGGCCACGCCGCCGCACAGTGGCCGCCGCATGGTGATTTCGGCCATCGACAACCTGGTCAAGGGTGCGGCAGGGCAGGCCGTGCAGAACATGAATCTGATGCTGGGACGCCCGGAAACGGAGGGGCTGGAACTGGTTCCGGCCTTCCCCTGATCCATGCGATGGCGACGGCGTCCGCGGGTTCCCGCCCCGCGACGGTTGCGGGGGCACCCCCTGCGCCGCGCGGTGGCGCCCGTTCTCGTGCTGATGATGGTGGGTGCGGCGGGCGTATGGTGGTGGTTGAACGCCGGAGTTCCGCAGTCGACGGAGGTGACCCGTGAGCGGGACGCGCGTCTGGTCGAGCTGCAAACGGCCTTGCAGGAACTTGCGCAGGAGCGTGACGCGGCCGTGCGCGAGCGGCTGCGCAGCGCGCGGCACCGTGAGGTGGCCGAGGCGGAACTCGCGGCCTGCCGGCGGGATGCCGAAGCCCGCGAAGCCGAACTGCTGGTGCTGCGCGAAGAGCTGGCGTTCTACCAGCGGCTGGCGGACGATGCCGGAGGCGATCGCATCGGCCTGCGCAATATCGCGGTGCATGAGACCGGCATCGAGGGTGAATACGAACTGATTTTCCAGGTGCACCGCGCCGGTCTGCGCGGAGAGGTCCCGCTGATCTGGGACCTGGAGCTGGAAGGCGAGCGCGACGGGGAGCGGGTGAGTCAGGGGGCGGACGACCTGGGGCCGGACCTGCAGTCCGGACGCAGCTTTGATCTGCGATTCCTGCGCACGGTCCGGGTGCGCCTGGTGCTGCCGGAGGGTTTCGGCCCGCAACGGCTGTCCATTAGAGTGGAGTCCGAAGAGGACGGGCCGGACCGGATCGAAGAAACAAGAGGATGGGCTGCGGCCCGGAGGGCGAGTGAATGATGGGACGCAAGCGCAGGCAACGGGCCCGTCGGGTCGACACACTGATCGGCGAGAATACCGCGATCCACGGCGACCTGGAATTCAGCGGCGGGCTGCATCTTGAAGGCCGGATCGTCGGAGACGTGCGGGCTTCGACCGACGGCTCCGCGGTGCTGGTGGTCGACGAGAAGGGCCAGATCGAAGGGCAGGTCGCGGTGCCGCATCTGGTACTGAACGGCAGCGTGCGCGGCGATGTCCATGCCGGAGAGCACGTTGAGCTGGGCGAGAAGGCGCGGCTGGAGGGAAATCTTTATTACAGCGTGCTGCAGATGGCGGAGGGCGCCTCGGTGGATGGACAGCTGCGGCGTCGGGATGCGGATGCCGCACTGGAAGGCGAGACGCCATTGACCGCCCTGGCCGACGACACGCTTACCGCGCGTAACGATTCTTGACTCCGGCGGTCAGACTTCATAGCTTGGCAATCAAATGATCACAGGAGACACCGCATGTCCGACACGATGACGTCCAACGCGCAGGCCGAGACGGATGACATGGACATCCCCAGCCCGCTGGTGTTTACCGATGCCGCCGCAAGCAAGGTGAAGGGGCTGATCGAGGAGGAGAACAACGACAATCTCAAGCTCCGCGTCTTCGTCAGCGGTGGCGGCTGCTCCGGTTTCCAGTACGGCTTCACCTTCGACGAGACCATCGGTGACGGCGACACCGTGGTCGAGAACGGCGGGGTGACCCTGCTGATCGATCCGATGAGCTTCCAGTACCTGGCCGGCGCCGAGATTGACTACACCGAAGGCCTCGAAGGCGCCCAGTTCGTGATCCGCAACCCCAACGCGACCACCACCTGCGGCTGCGGTTCCAGCTTCTCGGTCTGATCCGGCGGCCAGATCGGCGCACTACAGGCCCGGCCCGGCAACGGACCGGGCCTTTTTCATGCTCTTTTACCCCCCGGGGATCACGCACCCGAGGATGCGGGGTCCGCGGGCCCCGGTGACCGCCGGCAGGTTTCCGCTCTGATGATGCAGGGTCCGGAACGCCAGCCATGCAAAAGCGGCGCCTTCGACCTGTTCGGCCGGAATGCCGCTGGCATCGGTGAGTTCGATCCGGGTCTGCGGCAGGGCGATCGCCAGCCGTTCCAGCAGAAAGCCGTTACGCGCGCCCCCTCCGCAGATCAGTACGTCTTCCGGTGCGTTGCCCGGTCGCACGAGTTCCCGGGCGATCGCGTGTGCCGTCAGCTCGGCCAGGGTTGCCTGCACGTCCGCCGGGTTCGCGGCGACCAGCGTTGGCCCGCCCCGGGCGGCGAGCCAGGCGGGAGAAAAATGTTCGGGCCCGGTGCTCTTGGGCGGCGGGCGCTGGAAGTAGGGGTCCGCCAGCAGGGTCTGCAGCAGTTCCGGGTGCACCTGCCCGGTGCGCGCCCATGCCCCGTCCGCGTCATATTCGCAGCCCCGGTGGTGCCGCACCCAGTGATCCAGCAGGGTGTTGCCGGGGCCGCAGTCGTGGCCGCTGACCTCGCCGTCAGGCGGCAGCCGGGTCACGTTGCTGATACCGCCGATGTTCACCACCGCCCGGTCATGACCCGGCTGCGCGAAGCGGGCCGCGTGGAACCCGCAGGCCAGCGGTGCACCTTCTCCGCCGGCGGCGATGTCCCGCTGACGGAACATCGCCACCGTATCCACGCCGGTTCGCTCGGCAATCCGGAACGGGTCACCGATCTGCCATGAAAACGCCGGTTCCGCATCGGGGGCGTGATGGAGCGTCTGGCCATGGCTGCCGATCCCGCGGACATCGCCCGGGCTCAGCCCCTCCGCCCGGAGCAGCTCCGTGGCCGCGCGCGCGAACTGCTCGCCGACCCGCGCATCCAGGGTGCCCGCGGTCACCGCGCTCAGCTCCGACTGCTCCACTGCCGCGGCCAGATCCATCGCGAGACTGGCCGGATACGCGCGGTGGTGATGTGCGATCACCCGCGCGTCGCGGCCATCCCCGATGGCAGTGAGGACCGCGTCGATCCCGTCGCGGCTGGTGCCCGACATCAATCCGATGTAGTACGCCAATATCGTGTCTCCTGGGTCCTTCGCGCCGATGCGGCCGCCGGGGTATCCTTGCGGCTTTTCCGTGCCCGCGCTCGGGCGGGGCAACAATCGTGACACGAGAGGCATCGATGGATATCGAACAACAGCTCGCCGTCTTCCGCCGCGGCGCCGACGAGATTCTCCGCGAAGACGAGCTGCGCGAAAAGCTGCGCCTCGGCCGTCCCCTGCGGATCAAGGCCGGGTTCGATCCCACCGCGCCGGATCTGCATCTCGGCCACACGGTCCTGATCAACAAACTGCGTCAGCTTCAGGACCT
>NZ_MUZR01000051.1:35000-70770 GCF_001995255.1 Thioalkalivibrio halophilus
TGATGACGAGCTCCCAAGGGAGCGAAGTCACTGATGCCCTGCTTCCAGGAAAAGCCTCTAAGCTTCAGTTAACGTGAGACCGTACTCCAAACCGACACAGGTGGGCAGGGTGAGAATCCCAAGGCGCTTGAGGAAACTCGGGTGAAGGAACTAGGCAAAATGGTACCGTAACTTCGGGAGAAGGTACGCCTCGGATGGTGACGGGACTCGCTCCCCGAGCTGTTCGAGGTCGCAGAGACCAGGCCGCTGCGACTGTTTACTAAAAACACAGCACTCTGCTAACTCGAAAGAGGACGTATAGGGTGTGACGCCTGCCCGGTGCCGGAAGGTTAATTGATGGGGTTAGCTTCGGCGAAGCCCTTGATCGAAGCCCCGGTAAACGGCGGCCGTAACTATAACGGTCCTAAGGTAGCGAAATTCCTTGTCGGGTAAGTTCCGACCTGCACGAATGGCGTAACGATGGCGGCGCTGTCTCCACCCGAGACTCAGTGAAATTGAAATCGCAGTGAAGATGCTGTGTACCCGCGGCCAGACGGAAAGACCCCGTGAACCTTTACTACAGCTTCACACTGAACTTTGAGCTTGTTTGTGTAGGATAGGTGGGAGGCTTTGAAACCGGGACGCCAGTCTCGGTGGAGCCATCCTTGAAATACCACCCTTGCAAGTTTGGAGTTCTAACTCAGGCCCGTTATCCGGGTCGAGGACCGTGTGTGGTGGGTAGTTTGACTGGGGCGGTCTCCTCCCAAAGAGTAACGGAGGAGTGCGAAGGTACCCTCAGCGCGGTCGGAAATCGCGCGACGAGTGCAAAGGCATAAGGGTGCTTGACTGCGAGACAGACACGTCGAGCAGGTGCGAAAGCAGGTCTTAGTGATCCGGTGGTTCTGTATGGAAGGGCCATCGCTCAACGGATAAAAGGTACTCCGGGGATAACAGGCTGATACTGCCCAAGAGTCCATATCGACGGCAGTGTTTGGCACCTCGATGTCGGCTCATCACATCCTGGGGCTGAAGCAGGTCCCAAGGGTATGGCTGTTCGCCATTTAAAGTGGTACGCGAGCTGGGTTTAGAACGTCGTGAGACAGTTCGGTCCCTATCTGCCGTGGGCGTCGGAGATTTGACAGGATCTGTCCCTAGTACGAGAGGACCGGGATGGACGCACCTCTGGTGTTCCGGTTGTCACGCCAGTGGCATTGCCGGGTAGCTAAGTGCGGAAGGGATAACCGCTGAAAGCATCTAAGCGGGAAACCCACCTGGAGATGAGATCTCCCTGGAGCTTCGAGCTCCCTGAAGGGCCGTTGAAGACGACAACGTTGATAGGCTGGGTGTGGAAGCGCGGTAACGCGTGAAGCTAACCAGTACTAATTGCCCGTGCGGCTTGACCATATAACACCCAAATGGTTGTTGGTCTCTTCTGACACATCACCTAGTTGCATTCCGAATTTGGACAGTGAGCGCTGTCCAGCCAGTTTGCCTGGCGGCTATAGCGAGCAGGAACCACCCGATCCCATCCCGAACTCGGAAGTGAAACTGCTCTGCGCCGATGGTAGTTAGGGGCCTCCCCTCGTGAGAGTAGGTCACCGCCAGGCATTTACACCGAAAGCCCGATTCCTCTTGCGAGGGGTCGGGCTTTTTTTGTGCCTGTTTTTGTGGTGGTGAGACGCCGGACGGCCGGCGGGAGGTATGCGGTGGCGAACAAGCGGACGGATGGTGGGCTGGTGATCGTGGGCCTGGTGCTTATTGCCGTGGGGGCGTATGCGCTGCTGGGGCAGCAGGTCCATTTCTCGCCGATCGCTCCCCGTGAGGATGGCGGGTTTGGTGGGTGGTTCGCGACGGTGGTGGGCGTAGTGATGATCCTTGGCGGGCTGTATTTCCTCCGCGAATCGCGCAAGTAGCCCTCGGCAGCCAGCGGGCTGCGGCTCCCTAGAGCTCGCGCCAGCTGAACCCTTCTTCCTGGGTGGCGAGTTCCATTTCGGCTGCGGCCGCGCCGACGCCCTCTGCAAGCGCTTTCCGGGCGTGGTCGGGATGGTTGTTGTCGCTGGACAGGTGCATCCCGATCAGGGAGCGCAGCTTTCGGTTGTCGGCCCGCCGGAGCAGGTCACGCGCCGCGTGGTTGGGGAGGTGGCCCCATCCTCCGCGAATGCGCTCCTTGAGACGCTCGGGGTACGGGCCGGCCTGGAGCATATCCGGCTCGTGGTTGCATTCGAGCAGGAGGCCGTCGGCCCGGGCGGCGATCTCGACCATGTGGGGCGTGACATGGCCGGCATCGGTCATTAGTGCCAGCTCGCGGTCGCCATCGGACAACGTGAACTGCGTGGGTTCCCGCGAGTCATGCGGGACGGTGAACGGAATCACCCGCAGGTCGCGGATCTCGATCGGCGAGTCGCTGGTGATTTCCAGGGTGCTGGGGAAGCGATTGTCACGGGCGGCACGGATGGTGCCGTGGGAAGCGTATACGGGGATTCCGTGGCGTCGGGAGAACGCGCCGGCGGCACCGATATGGTCACCGTGCTCGTGCGTGATCAGGAGTGCGTTGAGCTGGTCGGGCTGCAGGCCGGCGCGCGCGAGCCGACGTTCGGCCTCCTGCGCGGAGAAGCCGCAGTCGATCATGATGCAGGTATGGCGGGCCCGCACGACCAGTGCGTTTCCGCCGCTTCCGCTTCCAAGAGAACAGTATCGCAGCATGCCGACAGTGCCGGTGCTCGGCGGTCAGCGGCGAAAGCCTTCCTCGATCTTTTCGAGGAGGAACCGGGTGTCGTCCTCGTCCAGCGGTTCGCCGTCGATGTCCCGTGCACGCAGGAGGGACTGGCCGTTGTCCGCGGAGAGTTCGATCCGGTAGCGCGTGTCTGCGCGGCGGTCACCGCGACCGAACAGGCGGCTGAAGAAGCCACCTTCGTCTTCGTCGGCGCTGTCCGGGCGATAGGTGACTTCGTGCACCCCGCTGCGGCGGTCGCGTTCGTCGACGAGGAGGCCGGAACGGTCGAGGCGCGTGCCGAGGTGCCGCCATACCTGGTCCGCGTCGCTGTCAAAGCGAAGAACCAGTTCGTCGCCGACATTCTCGATGCGTGCGCCCGGCACCCGCTGGACCTCCGATTCGTCGGCGCGCTGACCGCCTTCGCCGGGGTCGCCGGTGAGCAGGAACAGGCGCAGGCGATTGAGCATTTCCGCCTCCAGCTCCGGATCGGAGGGGCGGGAAACCCAGAGGAAGCGTTCTTCGCCCACGGGCTGTTCTTCGGCCCCCCGATGGGTGATGTAGACCGCGGTGCGACCGTCTTCCTCGCGTTCCACGCGCAGGCGGTACCGGTCACGGGTGTTCGAGTCGTAGAGACCGCCAATGGTCCGGGCGATGAAGCCGCGGCTGCCGCTGAACGGGATACCGGCGCGGTCTTCGGCCCACTGGGTTTCCATGATGCCGACTTCCGGCTCGTTGCGTTCCAGCGGCAGGTTCTGGCTGTCCCAGAACGCGGCCAGACGATTCCACAGGGCGTCCGGGGCGGTATCGACCGTCAGCCAGCGCGTATCGCCGTCACGCCAGATCTGTACGTCGCTGTCTTCGGGCAGGACCTGGACCTCGCCGGCGCGCGGCGCCAGGGCGCCCGTTCCACCCGGTGTGCCGGTCTGTCGGGTATCGGGCTGCTGCATCTCGCGGGCGCTGACGCGTTCTCCCGGCGCGTCGGGGACGCGGTAGCCGTCGCGGCTGTCGGGGGCGCTGAGCTCGGGCGGAACCTCGAGGTCAGGGGCCTGACGGGATTCCTGATAAACAGGGCCACCGTCATCGGTACCGGCGCAGCCGGCGGTACCCAGGGCAAGGGCGACGGCCAGCGGCAGCGCCGCGGGCAGGTAAGCGCGTACGGTAGTACGAGCGGAAAAGGACGAAAAACGGGTCATGAACGGTTCATACCTCGATGCCGGCCTGGCGCATGGCGTCCAGAACCGGGGCGTGAAACGGAGCCGAAAGCGGTGTCAGCGGGAGGCGGATGCCTTCTTCCATCATGCCCATCTGCTGCAGCGCCCATTTGACCGGGATCGGGTTGGCTTCCAGGAACAGGGCCGAGTGCAGCCCGTCCAGCTGGCGGTTGATCTCGCGGGCTCGTTCGGCATCGCCTTCGCGTACCGCTCGGCACATCTCCGACATCAGACGCGGCGCGACGTTCGCCGTGACCGAGATGACGCCGTGGCCACCGGCCAGCATGAAGGCAAGTCCGTTGGCATCCTCGCCGCTGAACAGGTCCAGGCGGCTGCCGACACGTTCGACCAGTTCGGCGGTGCGCTCGTTGCTTCCGGTGGCTTCCTTGATGCCCACGATGTTGGGCACCGCGGCAAGGCGTTCGACCGTTTCGGGCAGGATGTCGACCGCCGTCCGACCGGGCACGTTGTACAGGATCTGCGGGATGTCCACCGCCTCGGCGATGGCCTTGTGATGAAGATACAGGCCTTCCTGGGTGGGCTTGTTGTAGTAGGGGGCGACCAGCAGGCAGGCATCGGCACCGGCTTCCTTCGCGCACCGGGTCAGGGCGATGGCCTCGCGGGTGGAGTTGGCTCCGGTTCCGGCAATGACCGGGAGCCGGCCATCGATGGTGCGCACGACGTGCGCGATGGCCTCGCAGTGTTCGTCGAAATCGAGGGTGGCCGATTCGCCGGTGGTGCCCACGGCGACGATGGCGTCGGTACCCGACTCGACATGGAATTCCAGCAGCCGATCCAGCGCTGGCCAGTCCAGGCTGCCATCGGCGTGCATCGGGGTCGCGAGCGCGACCATGCTGCCTTGAAACATCGCCCCCTCCAGGACAAGTAATGGTGCAGTCTAACGGGGGACTGACAGGGCATTCAAGAAAGCGCCGCGTTGGCCTGTACCCGGGGAGGTGATATGTTCCGGCATCATGATCCACGCGATGCGCCATTGCTGTTCGCCATCCTGCTCGCCGGTCGCAGGAGGCCGGGCCCGTGGCTGAGGTCGTCGGGGCCGGTACGCACACCGAGCTGGTGCTGAGCCTGCTGGGGCCGGACCGGCCGGGCCTGGTGACTCAGGTGACCCAGCACGTTGCCGAATCCGGTTGCAATCTGGAAGCCAGTCGCATGGTGGTGCTTTCCGGCTACGCCTGCATGGCGGTGACCGCCAGCGGAAACTGGAAGACCCTGGCGACCCTGGAAGGGCGGCTGGAACGTCTGGAACGCGAGAGCGGGCTGGTGGTGACCGCGCGTCGCGGGCCGCTGGAGGAGGCCGGAGAGGCCGCCATGGCCTATGCCGTGGACGTCATCGCCCTGGATGCCCCGGGGCTGCTGCACGGCCTGGCGAACTTCTTCGCCACGCGGGGCGTCAACCTGCGGGATGTACAAAGTCGCGTCTACACGGCGCAGCAGACAGGCGCCCGCATGTTCGCGGCGAACATCGTGATCGACATCCCGGCCGCGCAGCATCTGGCGACGCTGCGGGGCGAATTCATGGACTTCTGCGACGAACTCAATCTCGACGGGGTGCTGGAGCCGATCAAGGCCTGAATGCCGCCCCGTCCCCGACCGGAGACACGAGAATGACGGTTGCGATCGATCAGCCCGTACCTGCCGATATCCGCCTGCCGGCCACCGGCGACCAGGAGCTGGCGCTGGAGGATTTCCGCGGGCGTATCGTAGTGCTTTATTTCTATCCCAAGGACAACACCCCGGGATGCACCAACGAAAGCCGGGACTTCGCCGAGCGCCTGGCCGATTTCGAGGCAGCGGGGGCGGTGATCCTCGGGTGCTCGCGCGACAGCGTGAAGAGCCACGAGAATTTCCGCAGCAAGCAGGAGCTGCCGTTCGACCTGCTCAGCGATGCGGACGAGCGCCTGTGCGAGGCCTTCGACGTCATTGGCATGAAAAACATGTACGGCAAGCAGGTGCGGGGAGTGGAGCGCTCCACGTTCCTGATCGACGCGGACGGCGTGCTGCGCCGGGAATGGCGCAAGGTGAAGGTCCCCGGCCACGTGGACGAGGTGCTCGCCGCGGTGCGCGAGCATGCGGCCTGACGTGCGGCGCGCTTTCGTGTCCCGCCCGTGCGCCCCGGAGGCCCGATGATCGAAGACCGCGAACCCGGCCGCCATCTGTTCGTGCTGGACACCAATGTCCTGATGCACGACCCCACCGCGCTGTTCCGTTTCAAGGAGCACGACATCTTCCTGCCGATGGTGGTCCTGGAAGAGCTGGACCGGGGCAAGAAGGGGGTCTCCGAGGTGGCGCGCAACGTGCGTCAGGTGAGCCGGTTCATCGACGAGCTGATGACCGGGGCTACCCACGAGGCGATTGTCGCCGGGCTTTCGCTGACCGCGACGTCGCTGGAGGACTCCGATCTCGGCGGCCATGGCCGGCTGTTTTTCCAGACCCGCAGCCTGAATTCGCATTTGCCCGAGTCGCTGCCGGGCTCTTCGGCCGACAACGATATCCTCAGCACCGCACGGGCGCTGGAAGAGGAGCTCCCGGATGTCCGGGTGACCCTGGTGTCCAAGGACATCAACCTGCGCATCAAGGCTGCGGTGATCGGCCTGCATGCGGAGGATTATCACAACGACCAGGTGCTGGATGACGTTTCTCTGTTGTACTCGGGGATGCAGGAGCTGCCCGGGGACTTCTGGGACACCCACGGCGCGGCGATGGATTCCTGGCAGGAGGCCGGCCGGACCTATTACCGGGTGAAGGGGCCGCTGGTTGCGGAATGGCATCCCAACCAGTTCGTCTATCGCGAGGGCGAGCAGCCCCTGAGTGCCATCGTGCTGGAGGTGGATCGGCCGGCCGAGAGCGCCGTGATCGAGCTGGTGGACGACTACATGAATCCCCGGCACACCGTCTGGGGCATCAATGCCCGCAACCGCGAGCAGAACCTGGCGCTGAACCTGCTGATGGATCCGGAGGTCGATTTCGTCTCGCTGGTGGGAGCGGCGGGGACGGGCAAGACCCTGCTGACCCTGGCGGCCGGCCTGGCGCAGACGCTCGAGGACGGGACCTACAAGGAAATCATCATGACCCGGGTGACGGTGCCGGTGGGCGAGGACATCGGCTTCCTGCCGGGTACCGAAGAGGAGAAGATGACCCCCTGGATGGGGGCCCTGATGGACAATCTCGAGGTCCTCGGCGGCAACACCGAAGGGGCCGGGGAATGGGGCCGGGCGGCCAGCGGGGACATCCTCACCAGCCGCATCAAGATTCGCTCGCTCAACTTCATGCGCGGGCGTACCTTCCTCAGCCGCTACATCATCCTGGACGAGGCGCAGAACCTCACCAGCAAGCAGATGAAGACGCTGATCACCCGTGCCGGGCCGGGGACCAAGATCGTCGCGCTCGGCAACATCGCGCAGATCGATACCCCGTATCTCACCGAGACCACCTCGGGGCTGACCTACGTGGTGGACCGCTTCCGTGAATGGACGCACAGCGGGCACATCACGCTCACCCGCGGCGAGCGTTCGCGGCTGGCGGATTACGCTTCCAACAACCTGTAGGTGGCGCAGGGGTTGGTGGAGCGAGTGCGGTGTCTGGCTAGCCGTCCTCGCTGTAGCGCACGCAGGCGCGGTCGGTCTCCCACAGGGTCAGGCTGCTGACGCGCAGCCCGGGGCGGTTCAGGCGTTCCGCCAACTCGCGGAAGAACCAGCGGGCGATGTTCTCCGCGGTGGGATTGACGGTGTCGAACGGCGGCACGTCGTTGAGGTAGCGATGATCCAGCTGCCCCGCGATCTCGCGCGCGGCATTCTTGACCACCTTGAAATCCACCGCCATCCCGGTGTCGTCCAGGGTTTCGGCCTCGACCTCGGCTTCCACCTTCCAGTTGTGGCCGTGCATGTTCGCGCACTGCCCCGGATAATCGCGCAGGGTGTGCGCGGAGGCGAAGTCGGTCAGGACGCGCAGGGTATAGCGGGCACTCATGTTCGGATTCCGGAAGCGGTCGGCCGGCGGGCCGGGAGATGGCTGTCAGCCTGCAAAGCCTAGCCGGCCGCCCGGTGCGGCGCAATTCTCCTGCCCGGCCGCGTGGCGAATCGCTGCCAGCACGCCGGCGGTATCGAGACCGCATTCGGCGAGGATGGTCTCGCGCGGCCCGTGTTCGGTGAAGCGGTCGGGGATGCCGAGGGTCTGGCAGGGGATGTCGAGCCCCTCCGCCGACAGCCACTCCAGGACCGCGCTGCCGGCGCCGCCGGCGCGGGCATGATCCTCCAGCGTCACCAGGCGGTCGTGTTCCGCCGCCAGGCGGGCCAGGCAGGCGGTGTCCAGCGGCTTGACGAAGCGCATGTTGACGACCGTCGCATCCAGGGCTTCGCCGGCCTCCAGCGCCGTATCCAGCAGGGCGCCGAAGGACAGGATGGCGATGCGTTCCCCCGCACCGGCCGCGCCCGCCTCGCGACGGATCTCGGCCTCGCCCACCGGCAGCGGATCCAGACGGTCGCCCGGATCCGTGCCCGGGCCGCTGCCGCGCGGATAGCGCACCGCGGCCGGACCGTTCCAGGCAAAGCCGGTCGCCAGCATGCGGCGGCATTCGGCCTCGTCGGCCGGGGCCATCAGCAGAAGGTTGGGTACGCTGCGCAGCAGGGCGATGTCGAAGGTACCGGCATGGGTGGGGCCGTCGGCGCCGACGATGCCGGCCCGGTCGATGGCGAACAGCACCGGCAGATCCTGCAGGGCGACATCATGGATGACCTGGTCCATGGCCCGCTGCAGGAAGGTCGAGTAGATCGCGACCACCGGGTGCTGGCCCTCGCAGGCCATGCCGGCCGCCAGGGTCACTGCGTGCTGCTCGGCGATGCCGACGTCGAAGTAGCGCTGCGGGTACTGTTCGGAGAAGGCGACCAGGCCCGAACCCTCGCGCATCGCCGGGGTGATGCCCAGCAGGCGCTCGTCGGCCGCCGCCTGGTCGCACAGCCACTGGCTGAAGACGTCGGTGTAGGTCGGTGCCTTCGGACCGGAGGGGGCGAGACCGTTCTCCGGTTCGAACTTGGACACACCGTGATAGCGGCAGGGGTCCTCTTCGGCCGGGGCATAGCCCTGGCCCTTGCGGGTGACGACGTGCAGCAGCTGCGGTCCGTGCCCGCCGCGCAGGTTCTTGAGGATGCCGGCCAGACCGCTGACATCGTGACCGTCGACCGGGCCGAAGTAGCGAAAACCGAGCTCTTCGAACAGCGTGCCGGGCACCAGCATGCCCTTCATGTGCTCCTCGGCGCGCTGGGCGAACGCCTTCATCGGCGGCACGAACTCCAGCATGCGCTTGGAGCCCTCGCGCATCGAACTGTACAGGCGCCCCGACAGCAGCCGGGTGAAGTACTGGTTCATCGCGCCCACGTTGGGCGAGATGGACATGTCGTTGTCGTTGAGGATGACCAGCAGGTTGCAGTCCAGCTCGCCGATGTGGTTGAGCGCCTCGAAGGCCATCCCGGCGGTCATCGCGCCGTCGCCGATCACCGCCACGTGGCGCCGGTCGAGGCCTGCGTGGCGGGCGGCCAGGGCCATGCCCGCGGCGGCGCTGATGGAGGTGCTGGAATGCCCGGCGCCGAAGGCGTCGTATTCGCTCTCCGCGCGCTTGGGGAAGCCCGCCAGTCCGCCGTGCTGGCGCAGGGTCGCCATGGCCTCGCGCCGTCCGGTCAGGATCTTGTGCGCATAGGCCTGGTGCCCCACGTCCCAGACGATCCGGTCGTCCGGGGTATCAAAGGCGTAGTGCAGGGCGATCGCCAGTTCCACCGTCCCGAGGTTGGCGGCCAGATGTCCGCCGGTGCGCGAGACACTGTCGATCAGAAAGGTGCGCAGCTCCCGGGCAATCTCCGGCAGTTCGGCGCCCGGTCGGGCGCGCAGATCGGATGGCCACTCGATGGCATCGAGGAGGGGGGTGGCTTGCATCGCGGAGGGCACCGGCTCAGTGGATGCGGTCGACAATGTAACGCGCGAGATGGCGAAGCAAATCGGCCTCCGCATCCAGGGGTTGCAGCGCCTCGAGTGCCTGGTCGACCAGCGCCACCGCGCGTTCGCGCGAGGCTTCCAGGCCCATCAGCGCGGGGAAGGTCGACTTGTCCAGGCGCGCATCCGCTCCGCAGGCCTTGCCCAGGGTCTCCGGGTCGCCCTCGACGTCCAGGATGTCGTCGCGGATCTGGAAGGCCAGGCCGATACATTCGGCGTAGTCGGTCAGGCGCGTCAGCAGGGCGTCGTCGGCGCCGCCGGCCAGCCCGCCCAGGCGAACCGAGGCGCGGATCAGGGCGCCGGTTTTCAGCCGGTGCATGCCCTCCAGACCCGGCAGGTCCAGGCGCCCGCCGCAGGCTCCCAGATCGATGGCCTGGCCCCCGGCCATGCCCTGCAGGCCGGCGGCGCGGGCCAGTTCCTGCAGCATGACTGGGGCGCGCCCGGCCGGCAGTGCCGCCGTCCCGCTCGACAGCGTGACAAAGGCCTGCGCCTGCAGGGCGTCGCCGGCGAGGATCGCGGTGGCTTCGTCGTAGGCCCGATGACAGGTCGGGCGCCCGCGCCGCAGATCGTCGTCATCCATCGCCGGAAGGTCGTCGTGGATGAGCGAGTAGACGTGGATCATCTCCACCGCCGCGGCTGCGGCATCCAGCGCGTCCTGCGGGGCCCCCAGGGCCTCGCCGGTGGCATACACCAGCAGCGGGCGCAGGCGCTTGCCGCCGGAGAGCGTGGCATAGCGCATTGCCTCGATCAGCCGGGCGTCGGGCGCGCCGGCCGGATCGAGGGCTCGGTCCAGGACCCCCTCGATGCGTTCCTGATACGCGGGGATGGCCTGTTCGGGCGAGGTGGTGGCTGTCACGTCGGGCGTCCGCGGGTCCGGATCAGAAGGGCACCGGGTCATCGTCATCCGTCGCGGGCGGGGTCCCGCTGGCGGCTTCCGGGTTGCCGGAGGTTTCGGTGGTCAGGGCTTCCATGCGCCGCTGGGCCTCGTCGAGGGCCCGCTGGCAGCGATCGACCAGCTGCATGCCCTGCTGGAACTCTTCCAGCGACTGTTCCAGACCCAGCTCGCCCGACTCCATGCGGGCCACCAGGGTCTCCAGGGCCTCCAGGCTGGCTTCGAAGTCGGCCGGGGTTCCGGGTGCGGGATCGGGAGTCTCGTCGGACATGGCGATTGTCGGCTGCAAAAACGGCCAAAGTACCGGATCCGCGCGTGCGTGAAAAGCACGGGGGCAGGTTGACAGGGCCGGGGGCAGGGCATACATTTGCGCTACGGTTTAGACAGAGTCTAAATCACCCTCTGCACTCGATGCGACACTCGCTCGTTGTGTCTGTGTAGAACCCATACGAAGAAGGAGAGACATCATGGATCTGAAAGGCAGCAAGACCGAAGAAGCCCTGAAGGAAGCCTTTGCCGGCGAATCGATGGCGAACCGTCGCTATCTGTACTTCGCTTCCAAGGCGGACGTGGAAGGCTACAACGACGTCGCCACCGTGTTCCGTTCCACCGCCGAAGGTGAAACCGGCCACGCCCACGGCCACCTCGAGTATCTCGAGAGCTGCGGCGATCCGGCCACCGGCCTGGAGTTCGGTTCCACCGACGCGAACCTGAAGACGGCGGTCGCCGGCGAGACCCACGAGTACACCGACATGTACCCGGGCATGGCCAAGACCGCGCGTGACGAGGGCTTCGACGAAGTCGCCGACTGGTTCGAAACCCTGGCCAAGGCGGAGCGGTCCCACGCCAACCGCTTCCAGAAGGCGCTGGACCAGCTGGACGACTGATCGTCGCGGCTCGTGTCCCGCAGCGGGGCCGGTTCAGCCGGCCCCGTCTTGTCTGCAAGAACAGAACAATCAGAACATCCGGAGGGATGAATGTCTGCGCCGACCCATCAACGTGAAGGCAGTCTCGAAGCCCCGACCCGCCATCCACTGGACTGGAAGAACCCCGAGTTCTACAACGAGGAATCGTTGTTCAGCGAGCTCGAGCGCGTCTTCGACATCTGCCACGGCTGCCGGCGCTGCGTCAGTCTGTGTCATTCATTCCCCACGCTGTTCGATCTGGTCGACGAATCCGAGACCATGGAAGTCGACGGGGTCGACAAGAAAGATTTCTGGCAGGTGGTGGATCACTGCTACCTGTGCGACCTGTGCTACCTGACCAAGTGCCCCTACGTCCCGCCGCACGAGTGGAACGTGGATTTCCCGCACCTGATGCTGCGGGCCAAGGCATTCCGGTTCCAGAACGAGGGTGCGAAGACCTCGCACAAACTGCTCTCCAGTACCGACACGGTGGGCAAGCTGGCGGGCATTCCGGTGGTGGCCGGCGCGGTCAACGCGGCCAACAAGAACGCAACGGTGCGCAAGCTGCTGGACAAGACCGTCGGTGTGCACCCGGACGCCCCGGTGCCCGAGTATCACTCGAACAAGGGCCGTTCGCGCGTGGCGAAGGTGGCCGGCGGGGTGAGCAACCCGGAGCCGGCCGGCACCACTCAGGGCCGGGTCGCGCTGTATGCCACCTGCTACGGCAACTACAACGAGCCGCACCTGGTCGAGGATCTGGTCAAGGTCTTCGAACACAACGGCATCGAGGTCACGCTGGTCGAGAAGGAGCAGTGCTGCGGCATGCCCAAGCTCGAGCTGGGCGATCTGGAGTCCGTGGAGGCCTCCAAGGACGCGAACATCCCCGCGATGAAGAAGATGATCGACCAGGGCTACGACATCGTCGCCCCGGTCCCGTCCTGCGTGCTGATGTACAAGCAGGAACTGCCGCTGATGTTCCCCGACGAGCAGGACGTGGCCACGGTACGCGATCGCATCTTCGACCCGTTCGAGTACCTGATGGAGCGCCACAAGGACGGCAAGCTGAACACCGACTTCCCGGAAAAGCTGGGCAAGATCGCCTATCACGCCGCCTGCCATCTGCGCGTGCAGAACATGGGCCTGAAGACCCGCGATCTGCTCAAGCTGGTGCCGGACACCGAGATCGAGACCGTCGAGCGCTGTTCCGGGCATGACGGTACCTATGGCGTGAAGAGCGAATTCTACGAGACGGCCAGCAAGATCTGCCGGCCCGTGGTGAACCGGGTGCAGAAGGCCGAGGCGGACCACTTCTCCAGTGACTGCCCGATGGCCGGACACATGATCGAGAACGGACTGCAGGGCAAGGGCGAGGACAAGGCACCCGAGCACCCGCTGACCCTGCTGCGCCAGGCCTACGGCCTGTAACGACACTAAGGAGGGGAGTCTTCATGGCCAGCGACAGCTATCACGAACCCGTTGCGGAACTGAGCGACGAATCGCGCGAGATGCACCGCGCCATTTCCTCGCTGATGGAAGAGCTCGAGGCGGTGGACTGGTATCAGCAGCGCATCGACGCCTGCAAGGACGACGAACTGAAGGCGATCCTCGCGCACAACCGCGACGAGGAGATCGAACATGCCGCGATGGTGCTGGAATGGATCCGGCGCCGGAACCCGGTGTTCGATCGCGAACTCAAAGACAATCTCTGGTCCGACAAGGACTACACCGACAAAAGCCAGCATCACGACCACTGATGCCCCCCGCGCGGGTGATGTGGCTCCCGGTGCTCGAGGAGGTGAGAACATGGTAACGGAGGAAAACGTGGACAAGCTCAGCCGTGACGACCTGTATTCCCTGGAACAGTATTCCGAGGTACGGCCCAAATTCCGCCGCGACGTGATGGAGCACAAGCGCCACCGCGTGCTGCAGATCGGTCCTGCGGTCACCCTGCACTTCGAAGACCGCATGACCATGCAGTACCAGGTCCAGGAGATGCTGCGGGTCGAGAAGATCTTCGACCGCGAGGGCATCGAGGACGAACTGGGTGCCTACAACCCGCTGATCCCGGACGGCTCCAACTGGAAGGCGACCATGATGGTCGAATTCCCCGACGCGGACGAGCGCAAGGTGCAGCTGTCGAAGCTGATCGGCATCGAGCGTGCGACCTGGGTGCAGGTGGAAGGCCACGACAAGGTCTACCCGATCGCCAATGAAGACCTCGACCGCGAGACCGAAGACAAGACCTCGTCGGTGCACTTCCTGCGCTTCGAGCTGACGCCGGCGATGGTGTCGGCGGTCAAGTCCGGCGCGGCCATCGCCGCCGGCGTGGAGCACGAGAACTACAACCACCGCGTGGACGCCGTGCCCGAGGGCATGCGCGAATCGCTGGCGGCGGATCTCGACGCCGTGAACTGACGCGCGGATTCCCGCACGCAGCAGTGAAAAAGGCGCCTCCGGGCGCCTTTTTTGTGTGCAGGCCACGTGGATCCGCGGTCCGGCAGGTTCCGGCTCGCCCCGGGGTTTCAGGGATTTACCCGGGCCTCCCGCCGTTGCGCTGACCGGTGGGGCGCTGCCGTCCGTTCTGGCTTCACGATGTTATACAGAATCCGTATAGCATCGACCGTCTGACGGGCTGCCGACCTTGCATCGACAATATCTGCCCCTCCATGGTGAGGTGACCGGCAATGCCCTCCGCCACGAGTCCCGCCAGACGAGGCCCGGGGAACCGAGTGATCAACCGTTCCGTCCGCACCGATTACCGGTGAGCCCACTTTACCTTAACCCCTTGAAAAAACGCGCCTCCCGGTGTCCTTCCCGCAATCAGCGCCCCCTTCCGGCACGGATCCCTGTCGCCATGAGCTCACCTCACGGTTTAGCCATGATCCCACCATGGCTAAACTGTCGGAGCAGAAGCCACCAGAGGAAGGGGCGGTGCCGCGAGGATCAGGTGATATACAGACTCTGTATATCACCAATATTACAGATTCTGTCTAATCTGCTGTTGGGTGACAAGATGAGCAGTGCCGACAAACTCGCTGAAGCCAGCTTTTTTCTGGAGCTATTGGATGCTCTAGAAAATAGAAAGCGCCCGCTTACGAGCGGTGCAACGCCAGCGATGGAAGTCTCCTACTTGCTCAGTGCTGTCCTCAACTCTCTTTATTCAGCTCTTGAGCAGGCAAAGCCAATTGCGGGTGTTGAGGCAGTCAAGGCATACAAGGCCACCCGCTCGGCGCTACTAGGTGGCCAGGGTGTTCGCAACATCACCATTCACGAGAAGCATGTCGGCATTGATCATTCTGGCTACATTCCGCCACCGGGTAACGCGGTTAACTTCGACCTCCGCAAAACGCCACGTTTAATCCAAGAAGAGCGAGCTGCTTCAAAGGGTGTCGTAGTGCGTATGGGCGCCAAACACTATATCGAGCATGAGGGCAAGCTTACTGATGTCACTGAGCTTTGCTTTCGCCAGTTCTATGAGCTGCGTGCATTCCTTAGCTCTCGCGGGATTGTCACCCAACAAGACGCTCAAGCGGACAGCCCCGCCTCCGGCGGGCCTGCCGCTTAGCTTCGGCGTTAAGGGCCCATACCAGACAAAGGAGATCAGATGCCACGTTATTGGGTGATTGCCCCCATAGATTCTCAACCAGCTGACTTCTTCGAGAAGGTGTGGCGCTTTGATGTCGAAAATGAAGTCATCTCAATTGGTTGGTCTCAGTTCGGTGATGTTTCCGGCATGAGTCGAGGCGAGCTGGCAGAGGTCGTGGCCGACCACTACCCTGAGAAGCCGCAGCAGACCAAAGGCTTGATCACTAATATGGTGTGGTCATTTTGCAACGAGATAGAGTCGGGCGATGTCGTTATAGCCCGGCGTGGAAGAAAGATGCTCGCAGCCGTAGGCACAGTCCGAGAGAAAGCATTCTACGAGACTGGGAAAAACCCTGATGTAGATCACCGGCTTTTCCTTCCTGTGACATGGCACCAAGAACCCAGAAACAAAGACTTTGGTGCAGTAGTGTTTCCCATGCCTACTCTGGCAGAAATTGATGAAACTCAATTCCAGAATCTCGTCGAGGGGTCGGGGCTCGAACTCGCCAAGAGCGAGGAGGGAGAGACTTACGAGAATCAAGCAGAGTTTGTTCTGGAAAAGTACCTCGAGGAATTTATCGTCTCCAATTTTTCAGGAATATTTAAGGGTGAGCTCCAGGTATATGTAGACGAGGACGGTAATACTGGGCAGCAGTACACCACGGACATTGGTTCGATTGATATTCTTGCGGAAGACCGCCGCAGCAACTCTCTGGTGGTTATTGAGCTCAAAAAGGGACGCCCTTCGGATCAGGTGGTAGGGCAAATCATGCGCTACATGGGATGGGTCAAAAAGAACCTTGCGCAAGAAGGCCAGAGGATACGAGGGCTTGTAATTTGCTGCGAGGAAGATCAGAGACTTAGCTATGCGCTAGAAATGATTGATCATGTTGATGTCCGGTACTACAGGGTGTCGTTTTCGCTTTCGGAGCGCCCTTAACAAAACGCTCAACCGGACGCTCGTACCTCGCGCCGGTTAGCTTTGCGTTAGCTAGTGAGTACAAAAAGCACATAGTGTGCTAAACTTTGACCTATGAAACCTATCACATGGAACCCAGAGAAGAACAAGCTTCTCCAAGCAGAAAGGAACGTCTCTTTCGAGGATGTGGTTTTGCATATCTCGGTTGGAGGCATCTTGGATACGTTCGAGCATTCGAATCAGGAGCGATATCCGGGGCAACAAATTCATGTGATTGAGATTGAGGGGTATGCGTATTTGGTGCCCTTTGTGGAGTCAGAGGATGAGGTTTTTCTGAAAACGATCATCCCGAGCCGGAAAGCGACCAAAACCTATTTGGGAGGTCCAAAATGAGTAGGCTGGATAAAGAAGAGCAGGAAGTTCTGGATGCATTCGATGCAGGAGAGCTGCAGAGGTCGCCAGACAGTGAAGACAGGAAACTGCGGCATCAACAATACGCCGAGGCCATGTTCAAAAAAGATGCCCGTATTAACATCAGGCTTTCTTCCAAGGATCTTCGGGGGCTCCAGAAGAAAGCCCTGGCGGAAGGTATTCCCTACCAAACACTTGTTGCCAGCATCCTTCATAAATATGTGGAAGGTCGCTTGCACGAGGATCGATAGCTAACCAGGCCATGCACCGGATGCCAAAACCTCCGCTTCGCTCTGGTTTTGTCACCGGTGATGGCGGGCGTTAGCGGCTCATGAACCGACATCGCTGCACACATCAGGCACATGATCGGGCGAAGGTGGAAGGGGTGGGAGGCTTGCGGCGCCACAAGATCCACCAGCGGTGGGGCCGGGGGTAGGCACTGCACGGGAGGCGGCCCGGGCTCGACTACAGCGCGTCGAGGACCTCGCCCAGGCGTGAGACGGCGACTACCTCCATGCCCTTGATTGGCTTGCGCGGGGCGTTGGCGGCGGGGGCGATGGCGCGGGTGTAGCCGTGCTTGGCGGCCTCGCGCAGGCGTTCCTCGCCGTTGGGGACCGGGCGGATCTCGCCTGCCAGGCCCACCTCGCCGAAGGCCAGCAGTTCCTGCGGCAGGGGCCGGTCCCGCAGGCTGGAGAGTGCGGCGGCCAGCATCGGCAGGTCGGCGGCGGTTTCGGTCACGCGTACGCCGCCGACCACGTTGATGAACACGTCCTGGTCGAACAGGGCGACGCCGCCATGGCGGTGCAGCACCGCCAGCAGCATGGTCAGGCGGTTCTGCTCCAGGCCCACGGTGATGCGTCGCGGCTGCGAGGCGTGGCTCTCGGCGACCAGGGCCTGGACCTCCACCAGCAGCGGGCGCGTACCTTCGCGGGTGACCATCACTACGCTGCCGGGCACCGGGTTCTCGTGGCGTGACAGGAAGATCGCCGAGGGGTTGGAGACCGGTTTGAGGCCGGTCTCCAGCATCGCGAACACGCCCAGCTCGTTGACCGCGCCGAAGCGGTTCTTGACCGCCCGCAGCATGCGGTAGCGCCCGTCCGGATCGCCCTCGAAGTACAGCACGGTGTCGACCATGTGTTCGAGGATGCGCGGGCCGGCCAGCTGCCCGTCCTTGGTCACGTGGCCGACCAGGATCACGGTGATGCCGCGCTGCTTGGCGAGCCGCACCAGCGCCGCGGCGGCATCGCGCACCTGGCTGACCGAGCCCGGGGCCGACTGCGAGGCCGCGGTGAACAGGGTCTGGATCGAGTCGATCACCAGCACCCCGGGGCGTTCGCTTTCGCAGGTGGCAATGATGTTTTCGACCTGTGTCTCGGTCAGCAGGCGCAGGCCGTCCACTTCCAGCCCCAGGCGCTGCCCGCGCATGCTCACCTGCTGGGCCGACTCCTCGCCGGTCACATACAGGGTCTGCTCCGCCGGCAGGGCGGCCAGGGTCTGCAGCAGCAGGGTCGACTTGCCGATGCCGGGATCGCCCCCGATCAGGATCACCGAGCCGGTGACCAGGCCGCCGCCCAGCGCGCGGTCGAGTTCGGAGATCCCGGTGGAGGTGCGCGGCAGCTCGCCCGTCTCGACCTCGCCCAGCCGGGTGATGCGTGCGCTCTCGCCGGCATAGCCGCCGCCGCGCGGCCCGGCGGAGGCGACCGGCGCGGCCTCCTCGAGGGTGTTCCAGGCGCCGCATTCCCCGCACTGGCCGGCCCATTTGGGCGAGGTCGCGCCGCAGGCGCGGCAGATGTACTGAGTCTTGCTGCGGGCCATGTCAGTCTTCCGGGGTGGTCGGGCTGTGGTGTTCGGGCGGGATGCGCACGGTGCGGATGGTGTTGTTCTTGATCTGTACGATGTCCATCACCACGCCGTTGATGCGCACGCTGACCGGGGCTTCCGGGATGCTCTCCAGGTGCTCCACGATCAGGCCGCTGAGGGTGCGCGGGCCGTCCAGTGGCAGATCCAGGGCCAGCAGCCGGTTGAGCTCGCGCAGGTGGATGCCGCCGTCGACCATCGCCGCGCCGTCTTCCTGGAACAGGATATCGTCGCTCATGGTTGGCGAGTCGGTGGTGAATTCGCCGACGATGTCCTCCAGCAGGTCCTCCAGGGTGATCAGGCCCTGGATGTCACCATATTCATCCACTACCAGCCCGATCCGTCGACGCTGCTGCTGGAAGTTGATCAGCTGGCGGTTCAGCGGCGTCCCTTCGGGAATGAAACAGGGTGCCGTCACCACCTGGCGCAGCGCCTCGGGGCCGAATTCGTCACGCTCGATCAGCGGCAGGACGTCGCGCAGGTGAAGAAAGCCCAGCACTCGGTCCAGCTCGCCCTCCACCACCGGCAGCCGTGTGAAACTGCCGTGCAGCAGCTGATCCAGGACCTCGTTCCACGGCTCGGTCAGGTCCAGCACCACGATCTCGTTACGCGGGATCATGATGTCCTCGACCGTGGCCCGCTCCAGATCCAGCAGGTTGAGCAGCATGCGGCGGTGGTTCGGAGGGATCAGCGAGCCCGCCTCGGAGACCACGCTGCGCAGCTCGTCCGCATTGAGGGCCGAGCGCTGGCGGGCATCCACCGGCACCCCGAACAGCCGCAGGAAATTGTTGGCCAGCAGGTTGATGAGCCATACCACCGGCCACAGCACCCGCATCAGGATGCGGTAGATTCGTGCCGCGGGGTAGGCGACCCGCTCGCTGTGCAGGGCCGCCAGGGTCTTGGGCGCGGTCTCGGCGAAGATCAGCAGGGTCAGGGTCAGTATGCCGGTGGCGATGGCCACCCCGGTGTCGCCGAACAGCCGCCAGCCGATGATGGTGGCGATCTGGGCGATCAGGATGTTGACGAAGTTGTTGCCCAGCAGGATCAGCCCGATCAGCCGGTCCGGTTGTTCCAGAAGGTGTGCGGCATCCGCCGCCCCGCGGTGCCCGGTCTGGGCGCGATGCCGCATGCGGTAGCGGTTCAGCGCCATCAGTGCCGTCTCCGACCCGGAGAAGAAGGCCGACAGCAGGAACAGCACGACCAGCGCGCCGAACAGGACGGACAGCGGGATTTCTTGCAACGGGGCGACCTGCGGTCAGGGGTGGGCTGGCTCCATTTCAGGCAAGCCCCGCGAGGCTGTCAAGCGCCGGGGCAGGGGCTCAGACGCGCCCGAGGATGACCTCCAGCACCAGCTTGGTGCCGAAGTAGGCCAGCACCAGCGCGACGAAGCCGCCGGTGGTCCAGGCCAGCGCGCGCGACCCGCGCCAGCCCAGCCGCCAGCGCCCCAGCAGCAGCACCGAGAAGATGAGCCAGGCCAGGATCGACAGCACCGACTTGTGCACCAGGTCCTGGGCGAACAGGTCGTCGACGAAGATGAAGCCCGAGATCAGGCTGAGCCCGAGGAACAGCCAGCCGATGAAGATCATGCGGAACAGCCACAGCTCCATGGAGAACAGCGGCGGCAGGTAGCGCACGATCCCGCGCGTGTGGTGATCGTGCAGGGCGCGGTGCTGGGCGGTCATCACCGCAGCCTGCGCGGTGGATAGTGCAAGAAAAGCCCAGCCCAGGGCGGAAAACAGTACGTGCACCGCGATGCCGGCCGAGGTCGCGTAGCGGGCGTCGCCGTCGCACAGCAGCGCGGTCAGCGCGGCCAGCAGGGTCAGTGGCAGGACCACCATCCCGAGACTGGCCAGCGGGTGACGCAGGGCGGTGACCCACAGCAGGGCCGCCACCAGCCACATCGACGCCGACAGCGCATTGCCCAGGCACAGGTTCCAGCCCGTGCCGGTGACAACCGCCGGCACCAGCGCCACCACGTGGGCGATCAGCGCCAGCAGCCACACTGCCAGCGGTCCGCGTGGCTGCCCGGCGGCCAGCGGTCGGTCGCGTATGCCCAGGGCCAGGTAGCCCAGCGCGATCAGGTACAGAAAAACGGCGATGGTTCCGGCGATCGTGATCATGCGCGGATTATCTCTTGTCGCGCCCGCGATTGCACTTCGTTACCGCGCGCTGCAGGAGACCCCCGGTCACGGGTATAATGTCGGATTCGATGCGGGCCGCTCCCCGCCGATTTCATCCGCAGGAGACACGTCCCATGTTCGACGGCCTTTCCAGTCGCCTCCAGGACACGATGAAGCGCCTGAAGGGTCAGGCGCGCCTGACCGAGGACAACATCCAGGAGGCCCTGCGCGAAGTGCGTATGGCCCTGCTCGAGGCCGACGTCGCGTTGCCGGTGGTGCGCGAGTTCGTGAAGGACGTCAAGGAAAAGGCGCTGGGCAAGGAGGTCATCGGCAGCCTGACGCCGGGGCAGGCCCTGATCAAGGTCGTGCACGACGAGCTGGTCGCGACCATGGGTGGCGAGAACGCCTCCCTCAATCTGGCCGCGCAGCCGCCGGCGGTGGTGCTGGTGGCCGGCCTGCAGGGTGCGGGCAAGACCACCAGTATCGGCAAGCTGGCGAAGCTCCTGCGCGAGCGCGACAAGAAACGCGTGGCCGTGGTCAGCTGCGACGTCTACCGCCCCGCCGCGATCCAGCAGCTGGAGACCCTGGCCGGCCAGGTCGAGGTGACCTTCTACCCCAGCGACACCTCGCAGAAGCCCGACGACATCGCCACCGACGCGGTGCAGCGGGCCCGCCGCGAAGGGGTCGACGTACTGCTGGTGGACACCGCCGGGCGCCTGCACGTCGACGAGGACATGATGGCCGAGGTGCAGAGCCTGCACGCAGCGGTCGAACCGGTGGAGACCCTGTTCGTGGTCGACTCCATGACCGGGCAGGACGCGGCCAACACCGCGCGCGCGTTTGGTGATGCCCTGCCGCTGACCGGCGTGGTGCTGACCAAGGCCGACGGCGATGCCCGCGGGGGTGCCGCCCTGTCGGTGCGGCAGATCACCGGGGTGCCGATCAAGTTCATCGGCACCGGCGAGCGCCCCGACGGGCTCGAACCCTTCCATCCGGAACGTATCGCGTCCCGTATCCTCGGCAAGGGCGACGTGGTCTCCCTGGTCGAGGAGGCCTCGCGCCAGGTGGATCAGGACAAGGCCGAAAAGCTCACGCGCAAGCTGAAGAAGGGGCGCGGCTTCGACCTCAACGACCTGCGCGAACAGCTGGCCCAGATGGAGAAGATGGGCGGCATGGGCAGCATGCTGGAAAAGCTGCCCGGCGGCGGCAAGATGCAGGAGGCGATCAAGAATCAGGCCGGCGACAAGGAGATCCGGCGCATGCAGGCCGTGATCTCCTCGATGACCGACGAGGAACGCCGCCACCCGGACATCATCAAGGGGTCGCGCAAGCGCCGCATCGCCGCGGGCTCCGGCTGCCAGATCCAGGACGTCAACCGCCTGCTCAAGCAGCACACCCAGATGAGCAAGGCGATGAAGAAATTTTCCAAGGGCGGCGCATCGAAGATGATGCGGGCCCTTGGAGGACAAATGGGCGGCATGGGCGGCCCTGGAGGCCCCGGAGGGGGCCTGCCGAAACGCTGACGACGGGGCTTCGGCCTTGTCTTGGCGCTGCAATTCGTTATAATCGCGCGTTTTCTCGCGAAACCGAACTTCACGGGGTTCAAGACTTCATGCTTACAATTCGTCTGTCACGCCGCGGCGCCAAGAAGCGCCCCTTCTACTCGATCGTGGTGACCGACTCCCGCGCCCGCCGCGACAGCGGCTACATCGAGCGCGTCGGTTTTCACAATCCGGTTGCCCGCGGTCAGGAAATCCCGCTGAAGATCGACCTCGAGCGGGTCGATTACTGGCTGAGCCACGGCGCCGGCATGTCCGAGCGCGTGGAACACCTGGTCAAGGGGTACCGCAAGCAGCAGGCTGCGGCGGCCTGACTTCCGGGAGACGCAGGTGAGCGAGGCGGGTGAGCGCATCCGCGTCGGACGCGTCTCCGGGGTCTACGGCGTCAGGGGCTGGGTCCGGATCTTTTCCGAGACCGAGCCGCGTGACGCCATCACCGGTTTCCCCCGCCTGTGGATGAAGCAGGCCGAGGGATGGCGGCTGGTGGAGATTGAAAGCGGCCGCGCGCACGGCCCCGGCGTGGTCATCAGGTTCGCCGGGGTGGCCGATCGCGACGCCGCCTACGGACTGATGGGGGCCGAGCTGGCGATCGAGCGCGAGTGGCTGCCCCCGGCGGAAGAAGGCGAGTACTACTGGGCCGACCTGCAGGGCCTGTCCGTTGAACATGGCGACGGCACGCCGCTGGGGACGGTCACCGGTTTCATGGAGACCGGCGCCAATGACGTGATGGTCGTGAGCGGTGAACGCGAGCGGCTGATCCCCTGGGTGCAGGGTCCGTACATTCTCGAGGTCGATCTCGAGGGTGGGCGGATCCGGGTGGACTGGGATCCGGAATACTGACGCGGCGATGCGCTTCGACGTCATCACCCTGTTCCCGGAGCTGGTCGCATCCGTGACGCAGTGGGGCATCCCGCGCCGGGCCGTGGAGGCCGGGCAGCTGGACCTGCGGACCTGGAATCCGCGGGACTGGGCCAGCGGGGTGCACCAGGCGGTGGACGACCGGCCCTATGGCGGTGGCCCCGGCATGGTCATGCAGGTGCCCCCGCTGAAGGGGGCGCTGGACGCCGCCCGGGCCGATGGTGATGAACCGCTGCACGTGGTGGCTCTGACGCCACAGGGGCGGCCGCTGGACCAGGAGCGCGTGGGGGCCCTGACACGGCGCCCGCGTGTCGCACTGGTTTGCGGGCGCTACGAAGGGATCGACGAACGCTTTATCGAAGCCGAAGTCGACGAAGAAATCTCGCTGGGGGACTACGTGCTCTCCGGCGGTGAACTGGGTGCCATGGCGATCATCGATGCCTGCGCCCGCCTCCGGCCCGGGGTGCTGGGGCATGCGGACTCCGCCGAACAGGATTCCTTCAGCGAGGGCCTGCTGGACTGTCCGCACTACACCCGGCCGGAGGAACTGAACGGACACCGCGTCCCCGGCGTCCTCCTTGGAG
Source organism: Thioalkalivibrio halophilus (assembly GCF_001995255.1). Classification (GTDB taxonomy): domain Bacteria; phylum Pseudomonadota; class Gammaproteobacteria; order Ectothiorhodospirales; family Ectothiorhodospiraceae; genus Thioalkalivibrio; species Thioalkalivibrio halophilus. Next base: position 58,594 of record NZ_MUZR01000051.1, read on the forward strand.
GCGACCACGGCGCGATCCGCCGCTGGCGCCGCCGTGAGGCGCTGGGGCGTACATGGAGCCGCAGGCCGGATCTGCTGGCCCGGCTCGAACTGGGGGGCACGGATCAGGCCCTGCTGGACGAATACCGCGAGCGTCACCGACTGGGTGGCGTCCGCTCCGAGAGCGATGATTGAGGTCGAGCAATGAATAACGTCATTCAGCAACTGGAAGCCGAGCAGATGAAATCCGATGTCCCGGATTTCGGCCCGGGCGATACCGTGGTGGTGCAGGTCAAGGTGCGCGAAGGAGAGCGCGAGCGCCTGCAGGCCTTCGAGGGCGTAGTGATCGGCAAGCGCAACCGCGGGCTGAACTCCGCGTTCACCCTGCGCAAGACCTCCTACGGCAACGGAGTGGAGCGCACCTTCCAGACCCACAGCCCGCAGATCGCCGAGATTCAGGTCAAGCGTCGCGGCAAGGTCCGTCGTGCCAAGCTGTACTACCTGCGCGATCGTACCGGCAAGGCCGCGCGCATCAAGGAAGACGTGCGCGCCCGGGCCAAAGGCCGCGGCTGACCTCCGGGCCGCGGTTGGTCCCGCGGACCCCCGCGCGAGCGCATGCAAGGCCGGCGCTGCATCCTCCCGGGTGCATCGCTGGCCTTTGTGTATGCCTGCGACCCCGAAGACTCCCTCCTCCTGCTCGGCTGGGAAGGCCATGAGACGCGGGTTTCCGTCCCGCTGCGCCTGCCCTTCGCGCCCGAGTCCTATTGCCGCGATCCGCTTGTCTGGGTCGCGCCCGATTGCCTCCCGCCCGGTACCGCGCATCAGCGCCGGGTCTGGCACGCGCTGACCCGCATCCCCGTCGGAGAAACCCGAACCTACGGCCAGATCGCCCGCGCCATCGGCTCCTCGCCGCGGGCCGTGGGCCAGGCCTGTCGTGCCAATCCCTGGCCGCTGCTGATCCCCTGTCATCGTGTCCTGCCGGCCGGTGCCGCCCCCGATCGCGGATCCGCGGGGGGATACGCCGGCCAGGTCGCGGGCCCCCTGGTCGGCGCCAAACAGGCCCTCCTGCGACACGAAGCTGACCGGAAAACCGAAATCAACGGGAACTTTTTGCCAAAAGGGGAATAGATCCTTTCGCCGGGGCGTCTGCCTGTCGGTGCCGGACTGCAAGAACCCTTGAAAAACAGACTGTTAGGAAACGCTAATATAGCGTTTGTTTGTTGACACGGTGTTCACGTATTCCGCACTCTGCAGCGTAGGTTCGGGCGACGGAGACCCGGGCCCATCGAATAAAACCGTGTGATGGAGGTTTCCATGTTCAAGAAAGCATTGCTCGCCTTGCCCGTAGCAATGGCGGTCGGGGGCGCTGCCCAGGCCGGCGAATGGCAGGACCCGGCGGATGTCCTGAATAATCTGCTCGAGGCCAATCCCGATTCGGCCTATCTGCATCAGAGTGAGATGAACATCATGATGATGCCGGACAACCCGGCCCTGTGGGTCGCCGATGACGGCGAGGAGCTGTTCTACCAGGAGCGCGGCCCCAACAATGCGTCGCTCGAGTCCTGCGATTTCGGCAAGGGGCCGGGCGTGCTGGACGGTGCCTACGTTGAACTGCCGCGTTATTTCGAGGACGTCGGCAAGGTCATGGACTTCGAGCAGCGTCTGGTGCACTGCATGAAGGAGATCCAGGGGTTCGACGAGGATGATGCCGCCGTCGCCCAGCGTCATGGCAGCGGTTCCGACATCATGCAGCTGACCACCTATATCGCCATGCAGTCCTCCGGCATGGAATGGCAGCCGCAGAACGATCATCCCGAGGAACAGGCTCTGATCGCCGCCGGCGAGAAGCTGTTCTTCCGTCGCGGCGGAGCCCAGGACTTTAACTGCGCTGCCTGTCACGGTCAGTCCGGCAAGCGCATCCGCGCCTCGGTCCTGCCGCAGATGCGCAATTCGCAGGAATGGACCAAGGCGGTCTCCTGGCCGGCCCAGCGTGCCGGGCACGACAACGTCCGCAGTCAGAACCACCGCATCCGTGGTTGCGTGTGGCAGATGCGTCATGCCGCCATCAAGCCGGACTCGATGGCCAACACCGCGCTCATCGCCTTCTGGAATGACGCGGCGCGTGGCGAGCCGGCGATCCTGCCCGACCTCAAGCGGTAACCCCGGACGCAATAGGAGACAGCAAGCATGTTCAAGAAAAATACTGTTGCGGCCGGTGTGGCCGCCTTTGCAACCATCGCGCTGGCAACGGGCTGCGCCGTGGCCGAGGGCAACAAGTCGGACGATGTTGACATCACCGCCATGAGCGCGGATGAGCTGGCCGAATACATGATCTTCGAGTCGGACAGCTTCCGTTATGACCAGGTCCCGCAGGAAGGCGGCACCATGGAAGAGCGCATGACCCAGGACGAGATCCAGGCGGCCTGCTCGATCGAGGGTGATCCGGACGGCGAGACCGCCGGCCGCGTGGTGGCCCTGGCTCGTGAGCAGTACGAGGCTCCCGAGGGCGACATCGAACTGGGCGACTGGCAGCGCGGCGAAGAACTCGCGTTCTCCGGCTACGGCTATCGGATCGGTCACCGCATCGATGATCATTCGACCCGGGAAGCCGGCGGCAACTGTGTCAACTGCCACGTTTTCGACGAGGACGGTCCCGCTCAGGGCACCATCGGGCCGAGCCTGGTGAATTACGGCGCCACCCGTGGCGACAGCCAGGCGATTCGCGAGTACGTCCACCAGGTGATCAACAATCCGCATCAGTACTTCCCGTGTGCGGAAATGCCCCGCTTCCAGGGGCTGCTGAGCGAGGAGCAGATCAGCCATATCATGGCTTACATGCTGGATCCGGAGTCCCCGGTCAACAACTGATCCGGGGCGGCCGCAAGGCTGCATGACGATCCGTTCGGCGGATCGTGACCCGGGCCGCCGCGTTCCTCGCGGCGGCCCCCTCCCGGGGCATTCGCCACGGGACCAGACATTATTCACCATCGCACCCGCGAGCCGGGGTCAACCGGGCGCCGCAGTGCACTCTGCCGGTGCCGCCGGCGTGGCTGCGGTCGCGGGTTCGAGGGCGAAACGGAATCGGGGAGACATCAGGGATGCCAGGCCAAAGCGTACGTTGGGGGTTGCCGCTTGCCGTGTCGGCAGCGTTATTCACCACCGGGTGTCAGTTCTTCGGCGACGCCGACGAGGGCGAAACTGATATCGCCGCGATGGAAACGGACGAACTCGTTGAACACATCGTGTTCGAATCGGACAGCTATCGACTGGATCAGCCCGTTCAGGAAGGTGGTTCGGCCCGCGGGCGCATGGAGCAGGATGACCTGCAGCGTGCGTGTTCCGTGGTCGGAGGGGAGCTTTCGGGCGATCAGGTGCAGGAGGTGATTACCCTCGCCCGGGAAAGCTACGAGGCTCCCCCCGGGGGACCGCGTCTGGGTGACTGGGAGCGGGGCGCGGAGCTGGCCCGTTCGGGCTACGGTTTCCGCGTGGGTCATCGCAATGACGACCATTCCACGCGTACCCCCGGGGGCAACTGCTATGCGTGTCATCAGATGGATCCGAACGAGCCGATCTACGGTACGATCGGGCCGAGCCTGGCCGGGTACGGGAGCGGCCGGGGTACCGACGAGGCGTCGCTGCGGTATGCGCATGAGGTGATCTCGAATCCGCACCAGTATTTCCCCTGTACGGAGATGCCCCGGTTCGGTGCCAACGAACTGCTGAGCGAGCGGGAGATCAGCCACATCATGGCCTATCTGCTGGACCCGGAGTCCCCGGTGAACCAGTAAACTGCACCCGTAGCGGGCGCCGTGCTCCGTGACCCGGAGCCGGCCGCAAGGAAGTCCAGCCACCGTGGTCCGCCGCGGTGGTTTTTTTATGGCCGGGGCGTAAGGGAGCGAACCATGCTCAGCTATCAGCACGACTACCACGCCGGCAATTTCGCCGATATCCACAAGCATCTGGTGTTGCGTGCGGTGCTCGCGGCATTGCAGCGGCGGATCAAGCCGTTCGTGGCGCTGGATCTGCATGCCGGGGCCGGAGTTTATGACCTGGACGGCGAGCGGGCGCGCAAGACCGGCGAGGCGGCGCTCGGCATCGAGCGCCTGCGCGCCTGTGCCTGCGAAGCCGCGCTGCCGGAGGCGGTGACCGGGTTTCTGGAGACCGTGCAGCAGGTGGCCGGGACCGACGGGTATCCGGGATCACCGGCGCTTATCCGCGCGTCTCTGCGCGAGAATGACCGACTGGTGGCGTCCGAGATGCACCCCGAGGCCCACGAACGCCTGCAGGGCGCGTTCGCCGGGGATGCGCGCTGCCATGTGCACCGGCGCGATGCGCGCGAGGCCGCCCGAGGGCTGTTCCCGCCGCAGCCGCGGCGCGGGTTCGCCCTGCTGGACCCCTCGTACGAACGCCCGGCCGAATACCGTGAAATCGCGGAGATGGCGGAGATCATCCTGGAGCGCTGGAACACCGGGATGGTGCTGGTCTGGTATCCGGTGCTGGCGGGACGTCCGGATCATGCCCTGGTCGAACGGCTGTGCACCCGCAGCACCCCCTGGCTGCGCAGCGAACTGCGTCTGCGTGATGATCCTGGCGTGGAGCGCGGGGCGCATACCGGGCTCGCGGGATCCGGCATGCTGGTGCTGCGTCCGCCGTGGCAGCTGGAAGAAGAACTGGCCGCAACGCTGCCTGCGGTGCTGGGCTGCCTCGACTCGGAGGGCGAGGGGGCGCTTTATCGCGCCGAGGGGCTTGAAGAAGGTCGCGGCGACCCCAGACTCCGGCGTGTTACCAGTAACTGAACCCATCCGAACCCATCACGGAGTCGTAACCCCATGACCGAAACCCGGACCGAGCAAGCCGCCGAGGCGGAAACCCGCCAGTTCGAGACCGAGGTCAGCCAGCTGCTGCAGCTGATGATCCACTCGCTGTATTCCAACCGCGAGATCTTCCTGCGCGAGCTGATCTCCAACGGCGCGGATGCCTGCGACAAGCTGCGCTTCGAGGCGACCGCGAACCCCGATGCGATCCCGCAGCCGGCCGAGCTGCACATCGACGTGGACGTGGACAAGGACGCCCGCACCGTGACCGTGCACGACAACGGCATCGGCATGTCGCGCGACGAGGTGATCCGGCAGATCGGGACCATCGCCCATTCGGGTACCCGGGCCTTCCTCGAGAAGCTGACCGGCGACCAGCAGAAGGATGCCCAGCTGATCGGGCAGTTCGGGGTCGGGTTCTATTCCTCGTTCATCGTGGCCGACCACGTGCGCGTGGAGACCCGGCGCGCGGGTACCGGGGTCGAGGCCGGCACGCGCTGGGAGTCGAAGGGCGATGGCGAGTACACCCTGTCAGACTGCGAGCGCGCGGAACCGGGCACCGAGATTACCCTGACCCTGAAGGAAGACGCCGACGAGTTCCTCGAGCCGATGCGCCTGCGCCACGTGATCGGGCGCTACTCGGACCACGTGGCCTTCCCGATCCGCATGCGCAAGCAGGACGACGAAGGCAATCCCACGGACGAGTGGGAGACCGTCAACCGTGCCAGTGCACTGTGGACGCGGCCGAAGAGCGAGATCTCCGACGAGGAATACCGCGAGTTCTACAAGCACATCGCGCACGACTTCGAGGACCCGGTGGCCTGGACCCACAACCACGTGGAAGGCCGCCAGGAATACACCACGCTGTTCTACATCCCCGGCCGGGCGCCGTTCGACCTGTGGGATCGCGACGCACGCCACGGGGTGAAGCTGTACGTGAAGCGCGTGTTCATCATGGACGACGCGGAGAAGCTCCTGCCGAACTACCTGCGCTTCGTGCGCGGGGTGGTGGATTCGTCCGACCTGCCGCTGAACGTCTCGCGCGAGATCCTGCAGGACAACCGCCTGGTGGATTCCATCCGCTCGGGGTCGGTGAAGAAGATCCTCGGCCTGCTGGAGAACATCGCGAAGAACGAGCCGGAGAAATACGCCGGGATCTGGGACAACTTCGGTCGCGTACTCAAGGAAGGCCCCGGCGAGGACTTCGCCAACCAGCAGCAGATCGCGGGCCTGCTGCGTTTTGCCAGCACGTACAACGACGATGACACGCAGAACGTTTCTTTCGCCGACTACAAGGCACGCATGAAGGAAGGGCAGGACGCGATCTACGTGATCAGCGCCGACAACGCCGCCGCCGCGCGCAACAGCCCGCACCTGGAGGTGTTCCGCAAGCACGGCATCGAGGTGCTGCTGCTGTCCGACCGGGTGGACGAGTGGCTGCTGTCCAACCTGCGCGAGTTCGACGGTACGCCGATCAAGAACGTCGCCAAGGGCGATCTCGATCTGGACAACATCATCGGCGAGCAGGATTCCGACGACGCGGACAACACCGAGGACCGGAAGGACGACGAACTGGGCGACCTGCCCGAGCGCATCCAGAGCGCACTGGGTGACCGGGTCGACTCCGTGCGCCCGTCGAAGCGGCTGGTGGACTCGCCGGCCTGCATCGTCCTCGGCGAGCACGAGATGGCGCTGTATCTGCAGGAGCTGCTGAAGCAGGCCGGACAGGAGACCTTCTCCTCGAAGCCGGTGCTGGAGGTCAACGCGCAGCATCCGCTGGTCGAACGGCTGAAGACGGCGGAAGGCGACGACTTCAACGACCTCGCCTCGCTGCTGTTCGAGCAGTCGCTGCTGGCCGAGGGCGGGCAGCTGGAGGACCCGTCGGGTTTTGTCCACCGGCTCAACCGGTTCTTGCTGCAGGCCGGCTGACCCCCGTTCCGTCGCGGACGGTCAGTGCATGCGCCGGGCCCAGTGCCCGGCGTTTTCGTTGGTGTGCCCCGGAGCGGATTCGGCCACTGTCAGCGGGGACTGTGACGCGAGGGGGCTGGTCGGGTTACCCTGTCGGGCCACATTTCAAGAGAGCAGTGTCCATGCAAGTCGCGCAGAATTCCGTAGTGTCCATCCACTACAAGCTCACCAACAACGATGGCGAGACCATCGACAGCTCCGAAGGCCGCGAGCCGCTGGCCTATATGCACGGTAATGGCCAGATCGTGCCCGGTCTGGAACGCGAGCTGGAAGGCAAGGCCGCCGGCGACAAGGTCCAGGCCACCGTGCCGCCGGAAGAAGGTTATGGCGAAAAGATCGACGCCATGGTGCAGGAAGTCCCGATGGAGGCCTTCCAGGGCGTCGACTCGATCGAGCCGGGCATGCAGTTCCAGGCTCAGACCGAAAACGGCCCCCTGACCGTGACGGTCACCAACGTCGAGGGCGACACCGCCACGGTGGATGGAAACCATCCGCTGGCCGGCCAGACGCTCAATTTCGACGTCGAGGTGGTGGAGGTGCGCGAACCCTCCGCCGAAGAGCTGGAGCATGGCCACGCCCACGGGCCGGGCGGTCACGAGCACTGATCCTGCCTGCCGGGCCGGCCCCCGTCCGGTCCGGATCCCCCGGCGGTCGCAGCCCCGCGGCCGCCGGGACTTTCTTCCTTCTCCCGCTTCCCTAGAGCGCCAGCCGTGGCCAGTGCGCCGGCATGCGCCGGGGTGCGTGGGTCACGATGACCGTCTGACGCGCCTCCAGCCAGGGCCCGATGCGCTCCAGGATCGCCGCCTCGGTGGCTTCGTCCAGTCCCGCGAAGGGCTCGTCCAGCAGGGCGACCGGCCGGTCCTGCAGCAGCAGCCAGGCCAGCGCCACCCGGCGTGCCTGTCCGCCGGAAAGATTGCCGGCATCCTCGCCCAGCGGATAGTCCAGGCTGTAGCCCATGCGCTGCAGCAGCGGCGCGATCCGCACCTGATCCAGCACGGCCCACAGCCGGTCAGCGGAAAGTTCCGGCTGCCCCAGTCGCAGGTTGGCGGCCAGGCTGTCGTCTAGCAGGCGCACGCGCTGGGGCAGGTAGCCGATTACCCGGTGGCGGGTATCGGGGTCCAGCGTGGTCAGGTCCCGCTCGCCCCACAGCAGTTCGCCGCCGGTCGGCGTCAGCTCGCCGGCCAGGGTCTCCAGCAGGGCAGTCTTGCCGCGCCCGCTGATCCCGTGAACCACCAGCGGGTACCCGGGCTCGGGCCGGATGTCCAGCGGGCCTGCCAGCGGGCGGTCGGCGCGGAAGCCGACGCTCAGGCCACGCGCCTCCAGCGGGCCGGGGGGCAGGTCGACCGGTTCTGCCCCGGCGGGCTCCGGAGCCTCGGCTCCGGCCTCGGTCTCGCGCAGGCGCCGGGCCGCTTCCAGGCTCTCGCCGAGGCGCCACCAGGCGCCGGGCAGGCTGCCCAGCGCCTCGTTGAGGCCCAGGGTCATCAGGGTGAGCAGCACGGCGACCGGCCCGGAGATCAGCCCCTCGGCGTAGGCATGCAGCGCGTAGCCCAGCATGGCGAGGGTGGTCAGCATCACCACCAGCTGCACGCCCTGTTCGCCCAGCACCCCCGCGCGTTCCTGGGTCAGGCGCCGCGCGGCACCCTCGCGGGCCCGGCGGGCCAGGGCCGCCCGGTGCTCCTCCAGGCGGCCGAAGGCGGTGAGCTCCGGCAGCCCGCCGAAGTAGTCCAGCAGGGCCACGCGTTCATTGGACTCTTCCCGCACCAGCCGGCGGCCGCGGCGCTGGCCGGCGGTCGCGGCGATCGCTGCCGTGATCAGGGTGATCGCGGCGGCGACCAGCAGTAGCAACGCCGCCTGCGGCGGGGCCAGCCACAGGGCGATCGCCACGGCGCTGACCAGCGCCAGCAGGGCCCCGACCATCGGTCCCACCACCCGCAACGGGATGGCGTCCAGGGTGTCGATGTCGCTGGTCAGGCGGGCCTGCAGGTCGCCGCTGCGCAGACTCGCCAGGCTTCGCGCCGGCCAGCGCGCCAGCTGGCGGAAGGTGGTCGCGCGCAGGTCGGCGAGGATGCGCAGGACCGCTTCGTGTCCGGTCACGCGCTCGAAATAGCGGGCCACGGTGCGCAGTACCGCCGCCGCACGAATCCCGCCGGAGGGCGAGTAGATGTCCAGGGTGGCCAGCATGCCGGCCCCGGCCAGCGCCGTGGCGGTGATGAACCAGCCCGACAGGGCGAGCAGCACGATGCCGCTGACCCAGGTCACCGCCAGCAGCAGCCAGGCCAGCAGGCTCCAGCCGAGGCGCGAGGCGAACAGGCGTTGCAGGTATTCGCGGTCCGTCATGCCAGGCTCTCCACGCGGCCTTCGGCCAGCCGGACCACCCGGCTGGCACGTTCCCTAACGGCCTCGCGGTGGGCCGCGATGACCAGGGTGATGTCGTGCTCGGCGGCCAGGGCGAACAGGGTGTCCAGCAGGGCGGCCTCGGTGGCTTCGTCGAGCGCGCTGGTGGGTTCGTCCAGCAGCCACAGCGGATGCCTGGCGAGGATCCCGCGGGCCATCGCGATGCGCTGGGCCTGTCCCCCGGAGATCCCGGTGTTGCCTTCGCCGATGGCGGTATCCAGCCCGTCCGGCAGCTGCGGGTCATCCACCGGCAGCCCGGCGCGGGCGAGGGCGTCGTGCATCGCCGCGTCGCTTACCGGTTCGGCGCTGGCCAATTGCAGATTGTCCCGCAGGCTGCCATGGAACAGGTGGGCGTCCTGACCGAGCCACACGAACCGCTGCAGGTCGTCGGCCACGCGGATCTCGCCGCCGGCCGGTCGCAGGAAGCCGGCCAGCAGCGCCAGCAGGGTGGACTTGCCGGAGCCGCTGGGGCCGGTCACCGCCAGGTGTTCCCCGCGACCGATCTGCAGGTCGATGTCGTGCAGGGTCGGTTGGGCGGTATCCGGATACTGCACCTGCACTCCGGCCAGGTGTATCGCCGTGCGCGGGCTGTCCGGCGCCCCGGCCGGGGCGGAGGCGGGGCCACCGGCCGGCTGCAACAGCGGCGCCAGGGACTCGGCCGCGGCCAGGGCGGCGGCCCGATCGTGATAGCTCTGCGCGAACTGGCGCAGGGGCAGGAAGTATTCGGGCGCCAGCACCAGGATGAACAGTCCGGTGAACAGGGTCAGGCTGCCGGCCGGGCCGTAATCGATGGCCCCGAACAGGCCGAAACCGATATAGATGGCCAGCAGGCCGATCGCGACCGCGCTGAAGAATTCCATGATCGCCGACGACAGGAACGCGACCTGCAGCACGCGCATGGTCAGGCGGCGGTGTTCGTCGCTGGCGGCCACCACCGCCTCGCGGGCTGCCTGCGTGGCGCGCGCGCGGCGCAGGAAGTCGAGGCTGCGCAGGCGGTCGAGGAAATGCCCGGCCAGGCGGTTCTCCTCGTCCTGCTGGCTGCGGTGGATCTGTTCGGCGCCCATGCCGACCAGGGCCATGAAGGCGGGGATCAGCGGCGCCGAGAGCAGCAGCAGGCCGGCGGCGAGCCAGTCCAGCCAGGCGACCGTCAGCAGCAGCACCAGCGGGGTCAGGATCACCATGCGGGTGCCGGGCAGGTAGCGCGCGTAGTGGCCGGTCAGATCTTCCACCCGCCGCAGGTAGTGATCGACCCAGGCCCCTGAAGGGGCGCGGTGCGCCAGATGGACGGGGCCGTCGCGCCGGGCCGCGTCCAGCAGTTCCTCGCGCAGTTCACGCTTGACCGCATCCGCCAGACGATGGCCGGCGCCATCGCGCAGGGCCTGCAGGGCATAGCGCAGCACCGCCGCCACCGCCGCGCCCGCAAGCACCATGCCCAGTGGCAGGCGTTCCGGTGCGAACAGCGCCATGTGGACCGCCCAGGCGATCAGGCCGGCCAGGGCCACGGTGGCGAGGGTGGCGCCCAGCCCGGCGGCGGTGGCGCCCAGCAGCCAGTGGCGGTGCGGACGCATGCGCGCCTGCAGCCAGGGGCCGGGGCGTGGAAGGCCGGAGTCGGGGGCGTCGGTGGGCATCGAAATCCTTCCGTGACGAGGCGGGGTCCGCGGGTCCGGGGCGGCCCGGGGACGGAAATTCGAAACTAATCTATAAGAAGATGCTGATCAATGGACCCGGCAACGGGTGGGGCCGACACACCTGAAAAGAATAGTGTTGAAAAGCATTCTCATTAGCGGTAATGTCGCCTCATCCACCCATTGCCAGGGGCCGGAGCCGTCAAAGATGATTGTATGTGTCTGCAATGCCGTGCGCGAACGCCAGATTCGGGAGCTGGTGGCGCAAAGTGATTCCCGCGTCCGTATGCGTGATCTGCGCGAACAGCTGGGTGTGTGCGGTGATTGCGGCAAGTGCGCGCGGCGGGCCCGGGGGATCCTGCGCGACTGCGCGGATTGCGCGGGCGACCCGGTGGCCGGACACGCTCCGGCCGGGGGCTTCGCGGGCATTCCGGTGACGGCCGGGACCACGGCAGCGGGGGCCTGCGCGGCCACCTAGGGAACTCCCTGGTCCGGTGCGCCCCGCGCGCCCCTTCAGGCAACGAATTCGGGATCCAGCATGAATGCATTGATCGAGTCCCTGGCGGGCAAGCGCTTCGCCGGGTTTCTGGACGCGGGCGGGCCCGTGGTGGCCATCCTGCTGGTGGCGTCGGTGGTGGCACTGGCGTTCGTACTGGTAAAGCTCTGGCAGCTCTGGCAGCTGCGGGTGACCGACGTGCGTCCGGCCGAACAGGCCCTGGAGTTGTTCCACGGCGGGGACCCGGAGGCCGCCATTCGGCATGCCGAAGCCACGCCCAACCCGGCGGCCCGCGCGGTGGCGCGCGGCATCCGCGGACTGCGTGCCGGTGCCCCCGAGGCCATGGTGCGGGAAGAGGTCGTGCGTTATGGCAACGCGACCATCCAGTCCCTGCGCCAGGGTCTGCGGCCGCTGGAAGTGATCGGCGCGCTGGCGCCACTGCTGGGCCTGCTGGGCACGGTGATGGGCATGATCAGGGCCTTTCAGGCGCTGGAAGAGGCAGGCAGTCAGGTGGATCCCGCCGTGCTTTCCGGCGGGATCTGGGAAGCGTTGCTCACTACCGCCGTGGGACTGGCCGTGGCCATTCCGGTGGTGGCCGCACTGAACTGGCTGGAGACCCGGGTCGAGCGGGTGGCGCATCGCATGGATGACGCGGTCACGCGGCTGTTCACCGGCCAGCTGATGACCCCGGCCCCGCGCGAGAAGGCCGCGGATGCGGAGCCCGCCAGCCAATGACCGGTGACCCGGCGGAACAGCCGACGCTGGACACCGGTCGTCCGCGCCGGCGCAACCTGATCAGCCTGACGCCGTTGATCGACGTCGTTTTCATCCTGCTGGTGTTCTTCATGCTCGCCTCCAGTTTCCTCGACTGGCGCGCCGTGGAACTGGAGGCGAGCATGAAG
>NZ_MUZR01000052.1:0-194 GCF_001995255.1 Thioalkalivibrio halophilus
ACCCCGCCATATGGCGGGTTTCGCGTTTGCGGGAGCGGGTGGCGACCCGACTCGAATCATTGCCCCTACAGGAGAGCCGCCCCATGGCCGAAGAACGTACCCTTTCCATCATCAAGCCCGACGCCGTCTCCAAGAACGTGATCGGCGAGATCTACAGCCGCTTCGAGAAGGCCGGCCTGAAGATCGTGGGCGCG
>NZ_MUZR01000052.1:299-2634 GCF_001995255.1 Thioalkalivibrio halophilus
AATCGGCCGGAGGGTCGGCCTCCTGCCGGGGCAGGGTTCGACCCGCAGGAGGTCAGCCCCCTGGCCGACCCGGCGTGGCCCGACCTGGCACAGGAGGTGCGCCGGACGCACAATCGGCCGGAGGGTTGGCCTCCTGCCGGGGCAGGGTTCGACCCGTAGGAGGCCAGCCCCCTGGCCGACCCGGCGTTGCCCGACCGGGCACAGGATGTTCCCCTGGCGCCCGATCGGCCGGAGGGCCGGCCTCCTGCCGATGGGGGTCGCCCTGTAGGCATGCGGTGCCCGGGCGAAGTACACTGTGGCATCCGCTCCAATCGGTCGTAAGAATGTCCTTGCCCAACCACGTCCCCGTCAACCTGCTGGGTTACAGCCGCGATCAGCTCTCGGAGCTGTTCGGGGAATGGGGGGAGCCGAGCTTTCGCGCCACCCAGGTCGCGAAGTGGATGCATCAGCACGGGGTCACGGACTTCGACGCAATGACCAACGTCTCGCGCAAGCTGCGCGAGCGACTGGCGCGTGAGGCGGAGATTCGGCCGCCCGAGGTCGCGCTGGAAAAGACCTCCGACGACGGCACCGTCAAATGGGTGCTGCGTCTCCCCGATGGCAACGCCATCGAGACCGTTTACATTCCCGACAGTGGTCGCGGCACGCTGTGCGTGTCCTCTCAGGTGGGCTGCGCCCTCGACTGCACCTTCTGCTCCACCGCGCAGCAGGGGTTCAACCGCAATCTGACCAGCGCCGAGATCATCGGTCAGGTGTGGCTGGCCATGCAGCGCCTCCCGGCGCCCGAAGGGCGTCCGCGCGCCGTGACCAACGTGGTCATGATGGGCATGGGCGAACCGCTGGCCAATTTCGATGCGGTGGTCCCGGCGTTGCAGCTGATGACCGACGACAATGCCTATGGCCTCAGCCGCCGGCGGGTGACGGTGTCCACCTCGGGCCTGGTGCCGGCGCTGGACCGCCTGGCCGGGCACACCGATGTCGCCCTGGCTCTGAGCCTGCATGCCCCCAATGACGAGCTGCGGGACCGGCTGGTGCCGATCAACCGGAAATACCCGATTGCCCCGCTGATCGACGCCTGCCGACGGTATGTGGAAGCAACGGGGTCGCACAGCGGGGTTACCGTGGAATACGTGCTGCTGGCCGGGGTCAATGACCGGCCGGAGCATGCGCGCGAGCTCGCGGCGCTGCTGCGCGAGCTGCCGTGCAAGCTCAATCTTATCCCGTTCAATCCGTTCCCGGGCGCGCCGTTCGACCGGCCCTCCGAGGCGGACATCGAACGTTTTGAACGTCTGCTGCAGAAGGCCGGCTATGTGACCACCGTGCGGCGCACGCGCGGCGATGACATCGACGCCGCCTGCGGTCAGCTCGTCGGTCAGGTGGAGGACCGTACCAATCGCGGGATGCGCATGATCCGTCTGCATGCGGAGATCCCGGGAACCGAACGGAGGGCATCGTGATGATGCGCGGTGGCTGGCAGGGGAAGGCGGCCGCAATGCTGGTTGTGGTGGCATTGCTGCAGGGTTGTGCCGGGATGGACCGGCAAACGGGTCGCGATGGCGAAGAAGCGGCGGATATCAATGCGGAGCTCGGCATCGGCTACCTGCGTGAAGGCGAAATGGAACAGGCCGAACGCAGCCTGAAGCGGGCGCTGGAGTTCGACCATCGGCATCCGATGGCCAATCTGGGGATGGCGACGGTGTATGAACGCCGGGGGGCGGTCGACGAGGCGGTCGAGCACTACGAGGTGGCGCTGGCGCAGGACCCGGACGATCCCCACATCCAGGTGAGCACCGGCGCAATGCTCTGCCGCCAGGGCGAGTTCGAGCGGGCCCAGGAGCTGTTCGACAAGGCGATCAACAACGTGGATTACGACCGGCGCGATGTTGCGCTCCTGAATTCGGGGTCCTGTTACGCCGATGCGGGTGAATACGAGCGTGCCGAGCAGCGCCTTCGGGATGCACTGGAACGCAGCCCGGAGAATCCGCGCGCGCTCCTCGAGCTGGCGTCGGTCAGTTATCAGGCGGGCCAGCCGATGCAGACGCGCGCCTTCCTGCAGCGGCTGAGCGGTCGCGGCATCGAGAACGCCGAGACGCTGCTGCTTTGCTATCAGTCGGAGACGGCGCTGGGACGGGATCGCAACGCGAGCGCCTGTGCCGACCGCCTGCGCGAGGATTACCCCGACAGTGACGAAGCCCAACGGCTGCGGCGCCTGGAGCGTGACGGTGGCTGATCGTCGCGACCGGGATCCGGAGCTTGGCCGGGTGGAGGACGTGGATGATACGGCCTCCGGCCGGCCTGCGCTGGGTGGAAAGCCGGGCGCAGGCCGGCCGGAGGC
>NZ_MUZR01000053.1 GCF_001995255.1 Thioalkalivibrio halophilus
TGGCCGACGGCCTGGCGCTGGTCGCCTGGATGGACGAGCCGGAACGCGAGCCGATGACCTTCTCGGCCCGCTTCGCCTGCCCGGTGTGCGGCTATGCGCTGCGCGAACTGGAACCGCGCCTGTTCTCCTTCAACAATCCCGCCGGTGCCTGCCCCACCTGTGATGGCCTGGGCGTGCACCAGTATTTCGACCCCGAGCGTGTGGTCGCCCAGCCCGAGGTCAGCCTGGCCGGGGGCGCGGTAAGGGGGTGGGATCGCCGCAACGCCTGGTACTTCAGCCTCCTGAACAGCCTGGCACGCCACTACGGCTTCGATGTGGAGACGCCGTGGAAGGACCTGCCGGCGGAGGTCCGGGCCGTGATCCTGCACGGCTCCGGCACCGAGGAGATCCCCCTGAGCACCCCGGCCGCGAACGGGCGCCTGCGCACCGACCACCGGGTCTTCGAGGGCATCATCCCCAACCTCGAACGCCGTTATCGTGAGACCGATTCGGCAGCCGTGCGCGAGGAACTGGGGCGCTATCTCAACGAGCAGCCCTGCCCCTCCTGCCATGGCACCCGTCTCAATGCCGCCGCTCGCAACGTGTTCGTCAAGGGCCACACCCTGCCGGAGATCACGCACATGAGCGTCGCCGGCGCCCAGGCCTTCTTCGACGACCTCGAGCTGCCGGGGCGTTTCGCACGCATCGCGGAAAAGATCGTCCGCGAGATCGCCGCGCGGCTCGGTTTCCTGGTGGATGTGGGCCTGGACTACCTGACGCTGGACCGTTCCGCCGAAACCCTCTCCGGCGGCGAGGCCCAGCGCATCCGCCTGGCGTCACAGATCGGCTCGGCACTGGTCGGCGTGATGTACATCCTCGACGAACCCTCCATCGGCCTGCACCAGCGGGACAACGCGCGCCTGCTCAACACCCTGGCCAGCCTGCGCGACCTCGGCAACACGGTCATCGTGGTGGAACATGACGAGGACGCCATCCGCGAAGCCGATCATGTCCTCGACATCGGACCCGGGGCCGGCCGCCATGGCGGTGAAGTCGTGGCCGCGGGCACACCGGCCGAGATCGCCGCCAGCGAAGGCTCCCTGACCGGCGCCTACCTCTCGGGGCGGCGCAGTATCGCGATCCCCGACCAGCGCCACGCCGCCGATCCGGACCATACACTCCGGGTTCGCGGTGCGCGCGGCAACAATCTGCGCGGCGGCGACTTTGAATTCCCACTGGGGCTGTTCACCTGCGTGACCGGTGTCTCCGGCTCCGGCAAGTCCACCCTGGTCAACGCCACCCTGTATCCCGCCGCCGCCAACACCCTGCACAACGCGCGGCATCCGGTCGCCGACCACGACCGCATCGAAGGGCTCGAGCGGATCGACAAGGTGGTCGACATCGACCAGAGCCCGATCGGCCGCACGCCAAGATCCAACCCCGCGACCTACACCGGCCTGTTCACCCCCATCCGGGAGCTGTTCGCCGCCACCGCTGAGGCCCGCTCACGCGGCTACAAGCCCGGCCGCTTTTCCTTCAACGTGCGCGGCGGGCGCTGCGAGGCCTGCCAGGGTGATGGCGTCATCAAGGTCGAGATGCACTTCCTCCCGGACGTCTACGTGCCCTGCGACGTGTGCCGCGGCCAGCGCTACAACCGCGAGACCCTCGAGGTTCGTTACAAGGGAAAGAACATCCACGAGGTCCTCGAGATGACCGTCGAAGAGGCGCTGGACTTCTTCCAGCCGGTACCCGTCATCCATCGCAAGCTCGAAATGCTGATGGAGGTCGGGCTTTCCTACATCCAGCTCGGGCAGAACGCCACCACCCTCTCCGGCGGCGAAGCCCAGCGCATCAAGCTCGCCCGCGAACTGTCCAAACGCGACACCGGCAAGACCCTCTACATCCTCGACGAACCGACTACGGGTCTCCACTTCGAGGATATCGCCCAGCTGCTTCGCGTCCTGCATCGTCTGCGCGACCACGGCAACACCATCGTGGTCATCGAACACAACCTGGACGTCATCAAGACGGCCGACTGGCTGGTCGACATCGGACCCGAGGGCGGCAGCGGGGGCGGGCAGCTGATCGTCGCCGGAACACCCGAAACCGTCGCGGCCACCCCCGCCAGCCATACCGGCCACTTCCTCGGCCCGATGCTCACCCCCTGGCCCGCCAGCGAGAATGCCTCTGCCTGACGCGCCCGGCGCAAACTCGACCCGCCCGCACTGTTACCCCACGGGCCAGACCACGATCCCCAAACGAAAAAGGCCGCCCCGAAGGGCGGCCTCATCTCACAGCGGCAACCGACCTGGCGTCAGGCCGCCTCTTCCTCGTCAGGCATCGGACGGTCCACCAGCTCCACGTAGGCCATCGGCGCGTTGTCCCCCGCGCGGAAGCCGCACTTGAGGATGCGAAGATACCCACCCGGACGTTCCTGATAACGCGGACCAAGCTGGGAAAACAGCTTGCCTACGGTTTCCTTGTCCCGCAGCCGGGAGAACGCCTCGCGCCGTGCATGCACGTTGTCATTCTTCGACAGGGTGATCAACGGCTCGGCTACCCGGCGAAGCTCCTTCGCCTTGGGCAGTGTGGTCTTGATCAGCTCGTGCCGAATGAGCGCATTCGTCAGCGCCTTCATGGTGGCCTTGCGGTGCGAACTGTTGCGGCCGAGCTGCCGGCCGGAATGACGATGACGCATTGGACTATCCTCTGAATGCTATTGGCGTGTGACGCCCACTGATTACTCGTTCTCGTCCCGCAAACCCGGCGGCGGCCAGTTTTCCAGCCGCATACCCAGGGAAAGCCCGTGGGTCGCAAGCGTGTCCTTGATCTCGGTCAGCGACTTCTTGCCGAGATTCGGGGCACGCAGCAGCTCCACTTCCGTACGCTGGACCAGATCACCGATGTAGTACAGGTTCTCGGCCTTCAGGCAGTTCGCCGAGCGCACGGTAAGCTCAAGCTCGTCCACCGGACGCAGCAGCACCGGATCCACGGCACTGGCACCACCGGTCGCGGTTTCGGCGGCCTCTTCCTGCAGATCGACGAACGGCGCCAGTTGCCCCTGCAGGATGGTCGCAGCCTGCCGAACGGCATCGTCCGGAGCAATTGCTCCGTTCGTTTCCAGCTCCAGCACCAGCCGATCCATGTCCGTACGTTGGGCCAGACGGGCGCTTTCCACCCGATACGCCACACGACGAATCGGGCTGAACGTCGCGTCCAGCTGCAGACGACCAATCCCGGTTTCGTCCGTCTCGCCGCCGCTCTGGCGGGCGGTGACCGGCTCGTAGCCTTCCCCCGTGCGCGCCGTCAGCGTCATGTCCAGTTCAACGTCCTTGTTGATCGTGGCGATCACGTGCTCCGGATTGACCACTTCGACGTCATGGTCCACCTGGATGTCCGCAGCGGTCACCGTACACGGACCCTTTTTCTTCAGCGTGAGCGTCGACTCATCCCGCGCATGCATGCGCAGCGCCACGCCCTTCAGGTTGAGCAGGATGTCCACGACGTCTTCCTGCACACCCTCAATGGTCGTGTACTCGTGCAGCACGCCCTCGATGCGGGCTTCGACGATCGCCGCACCCGGGATCGAAGACAGCAGCACCCGCCGCAGCGCATTGCCGAGCGTGTGCCCGAATCCCCGCTCCAGCGGCTCGAGCGCCACGCGCGACTGATTCCGCGCCTCGGACTCGACCTCGATCTGCTGTTTGTTGACCAGTTCGTTGGCTTGCATTGATGCTCCCGGCGAAATGCCCGCTGGCGGTTACTTCGAATAAAGCTCGACGACGAGCGACTCGTTGATGTCGGCCGGCAGATCCGCACGATCCGGCACCGCCTTGAAGGTGCCCTCGAACTTGCTGCTGTCGACCTCCACCCACTCGGGCAGGCCGCTTTGTTCGGCCAGGGTCATGGAATCCTGGATCCGAACCTGCTTGCGGGCCTTCTCGCGAACACTCACCACATCCGCCGGCTGAACCTGATAGGCCGCCACGTTCACAACCCGGCCATTGACCAGAATCGCGCGATGCGCCACGAGCTGGCGCGCTTCGGAGCGCGTCGAGCCGAAGCCCATGCGATAGACCACGTTATCCAGACGGCCTTCGAGGAGCTTCAGGAGATTCTCCCCGGTCGAACCCTTCCGTTGCGCAGCCTTGTGGTAATAATTACGAAACTGCTTTTCCTGTACACCGTACGTCCGGCGCAGCTTCTGCTTCTCGCGCAGCTGTACCGCATAGTCCGAAAGCCGCGTACGGCGTTCGCCATGCTGACCCGGCGGCTGATCCAGCTTGCACTTCGTCTCGAGTGCGCGCGCCCGGCTCTTCAGACCGAGATCGGCACCCTCGCGACGACTCAGTTTGCACTTCGGTCCAATATAACGACCCATAATTCGACTCCAGCCTCAGACGCGCCGCTTCTTGGGCGGCCGGCAACCATTGTGCGGGATTGGTGTCACGTCACTGATGTTCGTGATCTTGAAACCCGCGTTATTCAGCGCACGCACCGCCGACTCGCGCCCCGGCCCCGGGCCGCGGACCTCGACGTCCAGGTTCTTCACCCCGTGCTCCGCCGCTGCATTGCCGGCGCGCTCGGCCGCCACCTGCGCGGCGAAGGGCGTCGACTTGCGCGAGCCGCGAAAGCCGGACCCGCCGGACGTCGCCCAGCTGATGGCGTTGCCCTGGCGATCGGTGATGGTGATGATCGTGTTGTTGAACGTCGCGTAGACATGCGCGACGCCCTCGGCGATGTTCTTGCGGACCTTTTTCTTGGTCCGGGTCTGCGCTTGTGCCATTAACCTGTATTCCCAGTCGTGTTACTTGCGAATCGGACGCCGCGGGCCCTTGCGGGTGCGCGCGTTGGTCTGCGTCTGCTGCCCGCGCAGCGGAAGGCCGCGACGATGGCGTACGCCCCGGTAGCAACCGAGATCCATCAGTCGCTTGATGTTCATGCTGATCTCGCGCCGCAGGTCCCCTTCCACCGGGAACTTGTCGACCTCGGCCCGCAGCGCATCCACCTCGGCATCGGTGAGATCCCTCACCTTCATCTCCGGACGCACCCCGGCGGAATCGCAGATATGCCGGGCACGCGTGGGACCAATGCCATAGATCGACGTCAGTGCGATCACCGTATGCTTCTGATCAGGAATATTGATTCCAGCGACGCGAGCCATCCAACTTCTCCATCAAGATTCGGCAAAGCCGACTATAGTATCAGCGTTTCGGTCAGCGGCCAAGCTCAGCCCTGGCGCTGCTTGTGACGGGCTTCCGTACAGATCACACGAACGGTCCCGTTGCGACGCACCACCTTGCAGTTGCGGCAAATCGGCTTAACGGATGCGCGTACCTTCATTTTACTTCTCCTGTGCTAGCGGATCCCGGTCCCGCCGAAACCCTTGAGATTCGCCTTCTTCATCAGGCCTTCATACTGGTGCGATACCAGGTGCGACTGCAGCTGCGCCATGAAGTCCATGACCACGATCACGATGATCAGCAGCGACGTCCCGCCAAAGTAGAACGGCACGTTCCAGTACAGGATGAGGAACTCGGGCAGCAGACACACCGCGGTGATGTACACCGCACCCACTGCTGTCAGCCGGGTCATCACACCGTCGATGTAGCGCTCCGTCTGCACACCGGGACGGATCCCGGGAATGAACGCACCCTGTTTTTTCAGGTTCTCCGCCGTATCCCGCGAATTGAATACCAGCGCGGTATAGAAGAAGCAGAAAAATATGATCGCGGCGGCATAAAAGCCCACGTACAACGGTTGCCCGGGCGCCAGCGTGGTCGAGATCTCCCGCAGCCAGTCCATCCCCTCGGCCTGCCCGAACCACTGTCCCAGTGTCGACGGGAAGAGGATGATGCTCGACGCGAAGATCGGTGGGATCACCCCGGCCATGTTCAGCTTCAACGGAAGGTGGGACGACTGCCCACCGACCATCTTGCGACCCACCTGCCGTTTGGCGTAGTTGATCGTAATTCGCCGCTGGCCGCGCTCCACGAAGACCACGAAGGCCGTAACCGCCAGCGCCAGGATCAGCAGGATCACCACAAAGGCGGCAGCCAGCTCGCCTGTCCGCGCCAGTTCCAGCGTTCCGCCAATCGCGTTCGGCAGACCCGCCACGATTCCGGCGAAGATGATGATCGAAATGCCGTTACCAATGCCCCGTTCCGTGATCTGTTCACCGAGCCACATGAGGAACAGCGTTCCCGTGACCAGCGACACCACCACGGTGAAGATGAAGATCGGACCCGGATTCAACGCCATCGGCATGCCCTGGATGGTCTGCCCGTTCAGCGCGATACCGATCCCGATACTCTGAAACAGAGCCAGCACCACGGTGCCATACCGCGTGTACTGTGTGATCTTCCGGCGGCCGGCTTCCCCTTCCTTTTTCAATTGCTGCAGAGACGGCACCACCGCAGCCAGAAGCTGCATGATGATGGCCGCCGAGATATACGGCATCACTCCCAGCGCAAAGACCGACAGACGCTCCAGCGCACCGCCGGAGAACATGTTGAACATGTCCAGGATGGTGCCGCTTTGCTGTTCAAAGAACTGCTGAACCGCGACCGGATTGATGCCCGGCACCGGAATGAACGTCCCGATCCGATAGACCACCAGCGCGCCCAGCACGAACAGCAGGCGTTTGCGCAACTCGGTGAAGCCGGTCAGTCCGCCTCCACCACCCGCTCGGGCTGCCGGTCCGCGCGCCATTGTCAGACCTCGACGCTGCCGCCCGCGGCCTCGATCGCCGCGCGCGCACCCCTGGAGACCCGGACACCACGGACGGTGACCGCACCGGACACCTCGCCCGAGGCGAAGATCTTCGCTGCACGCGCCTCGGCCGGGATGACACCCGCCTGCTTCAGCGTCTCCAGACTGACCTCGCCGCCAACGCGGTTCAGTTCGTTCAGGCGCACTTCGGCCGTTTCGGCCTGCCGGCGCGAGCGGAAGCCGACCTTGGGCAGCCGACGCTGCAACGGCATCTGGCCACCCTCAAAGCCGGTCTTGGTGAAACCGCCGGAGCGAGATTTCTGCCCCTTGTGGCCACGTCCGCCGGTCTTTCCCAGGCCGGAGCCGATGCCGCGACCGACCCGTTTCCCGGCCTTCCGGGCGCCCTGCGGGCTCGCAATCTCATTCAGTCGCATTTCAGACTTCCTCTACGTCCAGGAGATAGCGCACCTTGCGCACCATCCCCAGATTCTCGGGCGTCGCCTCGATCACCGAGGTGCTGTGCATCCGGCGCAGACCGAGACCCCGAACCGTCGCCTTGTGGCTGCGGATTCGATTCGCCGGACTGCGCACGAGTTTCACTTTGAGTTTGCTCATGATCAGCTCTTCACGTCTTCGACCGACTTGCCGCGCTTCGCCGCGATCAGTTCGGGCGAGTTCACCATGGCCAGTCCGTTGATCGTCGCCTGCACCACATTGATGGGGTTGCGGGATCCGACACATTTCGCCAGAACGTTCTTGACGCCCGCGACCTCCAGGACCGCGCGCATCGCGCCGCCGGCGATGATTCCGGTACCTTCGGACGCCGGCTGCATGTAGACCTTCGCCGCCCCGTGGCGGCCGTTCACGGCGTAGTGCAACGTGCCCTCCTGCAACGCCACATCCCGCATTTCGAGGCGCGCCTGCTGCATCGCCTTCTGAATCGCCTGCGGAACCTCGCGCGCCTTGCCATACCCGAAGCCCACGCGGCCTTCGCCATCGCCGACTACCGTCAGGGCGGCGAACCGGAACTGCCGGCCGCCCTTGACGACCTTGGCTACACGGTTGACGCCGATCAGCTTTTCCTGGAGCCCATCGGTGGCTTCACTTACATCATTACGTGCCATTGTTATCTCCGCTGGGTCCGTCTGCTAGAACTGGAGCCCGCCCTCGCGGGCAGCATCGGCCAGGGCTTTCACCCGACCATGGAAGCGGAATCCGGAACGGTCGAATGCGACTTCCTGGATACCCGCCTGGCGCGCACGCTCGGCAATCTTCTGACCCACGCGCGCGGCCGCGTCCGCATTCCCGGTGTAGGTTCCTGCCTCGCGCAGGTCCTTCTCGACCGTGGAGGCCGCGGCCACCACATTGTCGCCGCTGGGGGCGATGAGCTGTGCATACATGTGCCGCGGCGTGCGATGGATACAGAGACGGTGAACGCCCTGCTCGCGAATCTTGTACCGCGCCCGACGTGCCCGCTTGATTCTGGCCTGTTTCTTGTCCACTGGTGCCTACCTACTTCTTCTTGGCTTCTTTGCGCTGGATACGCTCGTCCTTGTACTTCACGCCCTTGCCCTTGTAGGGCTCCGGGGGACGCAGCGCGCGGATATCGGCGGCCACCTGGCCGACGCTCTGACGATCATGCCCCTGCACGGCGATTTCGGTGGGCGAACGGGCCTCGACGGTCACGCCCTCCGGAATCGTGAAATCGATGGGATGAGAAAACCCGAGCGTCAGATTCAGGTTCTTGCCCTGAACCTGTGCCCGGTATCCAACCCCGACCAGTTCCAGCACGATTTCGAAGCCCTGGCTCACGCCATGGACATGATTGCCGAGCAACGACCGAATGGTTCCGGCCATCGCGTAGGTCTTCGCCTTCTCGCTGGGCTGCACGCTCACGGTATTGTCCTCGACGGAGACCAGCACGGTCTCGGGGACGGAGAGGGAGATCTCCCCCTTGGGCCCCTTGACCGTGATGCGGTCGCCCTGCTGATCGAGAGACACCCCGTTGGGCAGCTCCAGCGGCAGATTTGCAATGCGAGACATCGAATCGTCCTCAGTAGATCTTGCAGAGCACTTCGCCGCCCTGACCGATCTCGCGTGCGGCGCGATCGCTCATCACGCCGCGCGGCGTGGAGATCACGGCCACACCCAGACCGGCATTGATGCGGGGCAGCTCGTTTTTGCCGCGGTAAATCCGCAGCCCCGGCCGCGAGATGCGCTGAACGGTCTCGATCACCGGCTGGCCCTGAAAATATTTCAGGGTGGCGATCAACACCTTGCGAGCACCTTCGCCTTCCGAACGGTAATCGGCGATGAAGCCCTCGTCCGCGAAAACACGGAGAATCGCTTCCTTGTTCTTGCTATACGGGATCGACACCTGCTCCTTGTCGGCGCGCTGTGCATTGCGCAGCCGGGTGAGCATGTCGGCGATCGGATCGGTCATCATGGCGGTTTCTCCTTACCAGCTCGCCTTGCGCAGCCCCGGAATCTCGCCCTTCATGGCGTACTCGCGAAGCTTGTTTCGGCCCAGGCCAAACCGGCGATAGTAACCCTTCGGCCGACCGGTCACGGCACAGCGATTCTTCTGCCGCACGGGACTGGAGTCACGCGGCAGCTTCTGCAGCTTGTTCATCGCCTCCAGACGCTCTTCGCCGGACCGGTTCTCGTCGACGAGAATCGCCTTGAGTTCCTGCCGTTTCTCGGCGTGCTTCTTCGCCAGGCGCTCACGCTTACGCTCACGCTGGACCATCGATACCTTGGCCATTCCTCTTACCTCTTTACTGCCGGAAGGGGAAGTTGAAGGCCTCCAGGAGAGCCCGGGCTTCCGCGTCCGTCTTGGCGCTGGTCGTAATCGTAATGTCCATCCCCCGGAGGCGATCGACGCGGTCGTAATCGATCTCCGGAAAGATGATCTGTTCCTTCACCCCGAGGGTGTAATTGCCGCGGCCGTCAAACGCCTTCGGACTGAAGCCGCGGAAATCGCGTACACGAGGCAGCGCGATATTGATCAGACGATCCAGAAACTCGTACATCTGGCGGCGCCGCAACGTCACCTTGCAACCGATCGGATATCCGTCGCGAATCTTGAATCCGGCGATGGATTTGCGCGCCCGGGTCACGACCGGCTTCTGCCCCGCGATCGCCGTCATGTCGCCCATCGCATGCTCGATGATCTTCTTGTCAGCGACCGCATCTCCAAGCCCCATGTTCAGGGTGACCTTGGTGACCTGCGGGATCTCCATGACGTTGCCGTAACCGAACTGCTCCTGCAGGGCCGGCTTGATCCTGGACTCGTAATCTTCTTTCAAGCGTTCCATAAACCGATATTCCTGCAGTTAAGCGTCCACGACCTCGTCGTTCGAGCGATACACCCGAACCTTTCGGCCATCTTCCAGCGTCCGAATTCCGACCCGGTCACCCTTGGCGGTTGCCGGGTTGTACAGCATAACGTTCGAAATATGCATCGGCATCTCCTTCTCGATGATGCCGCCGCTGACGCCCTGCTGCGGATTCGGTTTCTGGTGTTTCTTCGCCATGTTGATGTTCTGCACCAGGACCTGGTCGTCCTGCACCTTGATCACCGTGCCACGCCGGCCCTTGTCCTTACCGGCGATCACGACGACATCGTCACCCTTGCGAATCTTTTTCATGACGTCCTCAAAGCACTTCCGGCGCGAGAGAAATGATCTTCATGTAATTCTCTCCACGCAGTTCACGGGTCACCGGGCCAAAGATGCGGGTCCCGACCGGCTGGTACTGGCTGTTCAGCAGCACCGCAGCGTTACGGTCAAACCGGATCACCGATCCATCGGAGCGACGGACGCCGGAGGCGGTACGCACGACCACGGCATTGTACACGTCGCCTTTCTTGACCTTGCCCCGGGGAATGGCGTCCTTGACGGACACCTTGATGACGTCCCCGATCCGCGCGTATCGCCGATGGGATCCGCCCAGGACCTTGATGCACTGCATGCGGCGCGCGCCGGAGTTATCGGCGGCTTCAAGGACGGTCTGCATCTGAATCATGGATGTTCTCCCGGGATCCGGTTCACAGCGCGTCGCGCCCGACCACTTCGATCAGGGCAAAGCGCTTCTGTTTCGACATGGGCCGGCACTCCCGAACCCGTACGCGATCGCCTTCCTTCGACACGTTTTCCTCGTCATGGACGCGGAGCTTCGTCGAGCGGCGAATGAACTTGCCATACAGCGGGTGCCGAACGCGCCGTTCAACCACGACCGTGCGGGTCTTGTCCATCTTGTCGCTGACCACGCGACCCACAACGGAGCGCTGGGTTTTCGTCGTTTCCTGGTTCATCTTCGTTAACCCGCCGTTCTGCGTTCGTTCATCAGCGTCTTGATCCGGGCGATGTCGCGCCGCACGGTTTTCATGCGGTCGGGACGCGAAAGCTGCCCGACGGCCTGCTGCATGCGCAGACCGAACTGTTCCTTGTACAGGGCCTCGAGTTCGCCCCCGAGTTCCTGATCGGACTTGTTCCTGAGTTCGGACGTTTTCATCACATCACCTGCCGACGCGTAAACACGGTCTTCACGGGGAGCTTCGCAGCGGCGAGCCGAAACGCCTCGCGCGCGACGTCCTCGTTGACCCCTTCCATTTCGTAAAGCATGCGGCCCGGCTGGACCTTGCATACCCAGTACTCGACACCGCCCTTGCCCTTGCCCATGCGGACTTCGAGAGGCTTACTGGTGACGGGCACATCGGGGAACACCCGAATCCAGATCTTTCCGCCGCGCTTGATGTGACGGACCATCGCCCGCCGTGCGGCTTCGATCTGCCGGGCGTTCACGCGACCGCGCTCGACCGCCTGGAGCCCGTACTCGCCGAAGCTCACCTTGGCCCCCACGGACGCCATACCGCGGTTGCGCCCCTTGAACTGCTTCCTGAACTTGGTTCTTTTTGGCTGCAACATGGCTTATGTCCTAGCTCGCGTTGGCCGCGGCGCGGCGGCCTTCGGTGGGCTCCAGGCTGAAGACCTCACCCTTGAAGATCCAGACCTTCACGCCGATGATTCCGTAAGTCGTTCGCGCCTCTGCGAATCCGTAGTCAATATCCGCACGAAGCGTATGCAGCGGAACACGACCCTCCCGATACCACTCGGACCGGGCGATTTCGGCGCCATTCAGGCGACCCGAAACATGCACCTTGATGCCTTCGGCGCCCAGGCGCACCGCGTTGCCCACCGCCCGCTTCATCGCCCGACGGAACATGATGCGGCGCTCCAGCTGCTGGGCGATGCCCTCGGCCACCAGCTGGGCCTCGATTTCGGGCTTGCGGACCTCCTCGATATTGATCTTGACCGAACCCTGGTCCAGACCCGTCTCGCGCGCCACTTCCCGGCGCAGCTTCTCGATGTCTTCGCCCTTCTTGCCAATCACGATACCCGGACGTGCCGTCTGAATCGTGATGTGCGCTGCCTTAGCGGGGCGCTCGATGATCACGCGGCTCACGGACGCGTGGCTCAGCCGTTTCAGGAGGAATTCCCGCAGCTGGATGTCGTTGTTCAGCGTAGCGCCGAAGTCCTCGCCGTCCGCATACCAGGTGGCGGACCACGGGCGCGAGATGCCGAGGCGAATGCCGGTCGGATGTACCTTGTTACCCATGCTTACTTCGCCCCCTTCTCGCTGACACCCACGATCACGTGGCTCGTGCGCTTAAGAATACGGTTGCCGCGGCCCTTCGCGCGGGCCTGCATGCGCTTCAGCACCGGGCCTTCGTCGACCTGGATCCGCGACACGCGCAGTTCGTCGATGTCGGCCCCGTCGTTGTTTTCGGCGTTCGCGATGGCCGATTCCAGCACCTTCTTGACGATGGCCGCCGGTTTCTTGCGGCTGAACGCAAGTTCGTTCAGCGCCTTTTCTACCGGCATGCCGCGAACCTGGTCAGCAATCAGCCGCGCTTTTTGCGGCGACATCCGCGCGAACCGGAGTTTTGCGATCGTTTCCATCAAACCGTCCTCAGCGCGATTTCTTGTTGGCGATGTGACCCTTGAAGGTCCGGGTCGCGGCGAATTCGCCCAACTTGTGGCCAACCATGTTCTCGTTGATGAGCACCGGGACATGCTGCCGCCCGTTATGCACCGCGATGGTGAGACCCACCATCTGCGGAATGATCATCGAACGCCGGGACCAGGTCTTGATCGGACGACGGTCGTTCTTTTCCGCCGCCACTTCCACCTTCTGGCGCAGGTGATGGTCAACGAACGGGCCTTTCTTCAGTGAACGCGGCATGCTCGTGCTCCGTTACTTCTTGCGCCGACGCACAATCATGCGGTCGGTACGTTTGTTGTTACGGGTCTTGAATCCCTTGGTCGGGCGCCCCCACGGGGTCACCGGATGGCGACCGAAGTTGCGGCCTTCACCGCCCCCATGCGGATGGTCGACCGGGTTCATCGCCGTACCGCGGACCGTCGGGCGCTTGCCCTGCCAGCGGCGTGCGCCGGCCTTGCCAAACTTGCGCAGGGAATGCTCGGAGTGTCCGACTTCGCCGACCACGGCACGGCACTCGGACTGAATGCGGCGCATCTCTCCGGACGCGAGCCGGACCGTTGCCAGCTGCCCTTCACGGGCCACCACCTGCGCGCTGCCACCGGCCGAGCGCACTAGCTGCGCGCCCTTGCCAGGCTTCAGCTCGATGCCGTGCACCGTGGTGCCCACCGGGATGGACCGCAGCGCCATGGCATTGCCGGGCCGGATCGGCGCCTGCGAGCCGCTCGAAACGGTGTCCCCGACTTTCAGCCCGCGCGGCGCAATGATATACCGACGTTCGCCATCGCGATACAGCAGAAGCGCCAGATGAGCACTGCGGTTCGGATCGTATTCCAGCCGCTCGACGCGAGCCGGAATATTATCCTTCGTCCGCTTGAAGTCGACCGTGCGGTAGCGCTGCTTGTGCCCACCGCCGATATGCCGCGAAGTGATGCGGCCGGTGTTGTTGCGCCCGCCGGTCCGCTGCTTCTTCTCGACGAGGCCCGGATATGGTTCGCCTCGATGCAGACCGTCTCCGCGAATCTGCACCGTGTGCCGGCGACCGGCCGACGTGGGGTTGGTCTTGATAATAGCCATGATCAGAGCTGCTCCCCTTCACCCATGTCAATGCTTTCGCCCGGGGCCAGCGACACATAGGCCTTTTTCCAGTGATTCCGCCGCCCGAACTGGCGACCGAACCGCTTGGTCTTGCCCTGCTGCCGCAGCGTGCGCACGCCTTCCACGCGCACCTCGAAGAGCTGCTCGACGGCAGCCTTCACCTCGGCCTTGCTTGCATCGGGCAGCACCTTGAACACGTATTGCCCGACCTCCCCGGCCATCGTCGCTTTTTCCGACACCACCGGGCCCTGGATTACCTGCATCAGACGGCCATTCATGCCAACCACTCCTCGATCCGGCGCACGGTCGCTTCGGTCATCACCACGGTTTCGGCTCCGACGAGATTGGCCGGACCGATCTCGCCCAGGGTCGCCACATCCACGCGCGGCACGTTCCTCAATGCCCGGTCGGTCCGCTCATCCTCGGCATCGAGGACGACGAGACCGGACTCCATCCCGAGCTGGCGCAGCGCGGCGACGCCATCACGCGTCTTGCCGCTATCCACGCTGAAGCTGGAAACGATCTTCAGCCGTTCTTGCCGCACCAGCTCGGAAAGGATCGACGCCAGCGCGGCGCGATACATCTTCCGGTTCAGCTTCTGCGAGAAATCCCGCGTGCGAGCCGCAAACACCTTGCCGCCACCGATCCACAGCGGACTACGGATCGTACCGGCGCGCGCTCGCCCCGTACCCTTCTGCCGAAACGGCTTGATACCGCCTCCGGAGACCTGCGAACGAGTCTTTTGCGCGCGGGTCCCACGACGGGCGGCCGCCAATTGCGCCACCACGGCCTGGTGGACCAGCGAGTCATTGAACTCGCGTTCGAAGCAGGCGGGCGAAAGCTCCACACTGGCCCCGGTATCGGCTGTTGTCATCTGCATCGTTATCAACCCTTCGCCTTGACTGCCGGCCGGATCATCACGTCCGCGCTGGACGGACCGGGAACGGCACCCTTGACCAACAGCAGTCCGCGATCCGCATCGACCCGGACCACACTGAGATTCTGAATGGTCTTTCGCTCGGCGCCCATCTGGCCCGCCATCTTCTTGCCCTTGAACACGCGACCCGGGCTCTGGTTCTGCCCGATTGATCCCGGCGCCCGATGGGCCAGCGAGTTACCGTGGGTGGCGTCCTGAGTACGGAAGTTGTGCCGCTTGACCGTCCCCTGGAAACCCTTGCCCTTGCTCTGCGCGGTCACGTCGACCATCTGGCCCTCTTCGAACCGTTCGACGGTCATCGCGTCGCCCGGGCTCAGGCCCTCGGCCTCCTCACCATCGAGGCGGAATTCCCAGAGCCCTCGCCCGGGTTCGACTTCGGCCCTGGCGAAGTGCCCGCTCGCCGCGCGGTTCACCCGCTGCGGCTTGCGCGAGCCGGCCGTGACCTGCACCGCGTCGTAGCCATCGCTGTCGGCACGCTTAACCTGGACCACGCGATTATTGTCCACCTCGAGCACCGTGACCGGCACCGACGCGCCCTCTTCGGTGAACACGCGCGTCATTCCAAGCTTGCGACCAATGAGTCCAAGAGCCATTTTCCAACCCCTTCGTAATCGCTGGCGCGGCCCTGCGCCCCAAAGTCGTGGCCCGGCGCCGAACGCCGGGCCACGGAAAGCCCAATATTATGACAGAAAGTTTCCGCTTAGTTAAGTCGAATCTGAACATTGACCCCTGCGGCCAGGTCCAGCTTCATCAACGCGTCCACCGTCTTGTCCGTGGGATCCATGATGTCCATCAGGCGCTTGTGGGTACGCAGCTCGTACTGATCCCGCGCGTCCTTGTTGACATGCGGGGAGGTCAGCACGGTGTACGACTCCCGCTTGGTCGGCAGCGGAATGGGGCCCTTGACCCGGGCCCCGGTCCGCTTCGCTGTTTCCACGATTTCGGCCGCTGACCGGTCAATGAGACGGTGGTCAAAGGCCTTGAGCCGAATTCGAATACGCTGATTAGCCATGGATCTTTACTCGATAATCTTGGAGACGACGCCGGCGCCCAC
>NZ_MUZR01000054.1 GCF_001995255.1 Thioalkalivibrio halophilus
GGACTGGCCTCCCCGGCGCGTGCGGCACCGGATCAGCTGGCATTCGTGGTGCGCGCCGATGCATTGCCGGACGGGCTGGCGGATTCGCGCGCCGGGGAGGCCAGTCCGCGGATACGCCGCGCACCGTCGCCCTCCAGCTCGCCCCCGACCCGACGCGCCAGGGCCGCGGTCTCGATGCCGTCCGGATCACTCACGCTGCATCGCGGCCAGCACGTCGTCGGTGATGTCCACGCGATCCGAGGCGTAGAGCACGTTGCGCTCGGTCAGGATCACGTCAATGTCGCGCTCGCGCGCCAGCTCGGCGATCGCGTCGTTGATGCGCCGCTGCAGGCGCGACAGTTCCTCGTTGCGACGCACGTTGAGGTCTTCGGAAAAGCTCTCCTGGGCGCGCCGGAATTCGCGCGAACGCGCCGAGAACTCGCGTTCCAGCGCGGCCCGTTCGGACGGATCCATCATGTCGCCCTCGCGCTCCAGGCGATCGCGCAGCCGCTGCAGTTCCTCACGTTCGGCCACCAGCTCGGAATCGCGCGGGGAGAATTCCTCCTCCAGCTCGCGCATCGCCTGTTCCGCTTGCGGCGAATCCTCGAGGATCCGGTTCATGGTCACATACCCCACGGTCTGCGCCCCGGCAATCGCGGGCACTGCCGTCCAGCCCGCCACCACCAGCGCGACCCCGATACCGGCCGTTATCCAGGCCTTCATGCCGCCTCCCGGGGCATTGCCGCCCCCGTGATTGTTGCTGCCGTGTCCGCCGCTCTCAGAAACCCGCTCCCAGCTGGAACTGGAAACTCTGAGTATCGTCACCGGGCTCGTCGTTCAGCGGCTCGGCCACACTGAAGCTCAGCGGCCCCACCGGCGAGAACCAGGTCAGCGCCAGTCCCGCCGCCGCGCGCAGCTCGCCCACGTCGAAATCGCCCGGCTCGTTGAACACGTTGCCGGCGTCCACGAAGGTACTCATGCGGATCGCATCGTTATCCGCGGCGAACGGGGCCGGGAAGAACAGCTCGCCGGACACCGTGGTCCGCAGGCGCCCGCCATAGGGATCATCGTTGCTGTCGCGCGTGGCCGGCTGCCCGTTGCGCAGCGGCCGCAGGTCACCCAGACGGTTGGCCTCGTAGCCGCGCACCGACTGGATCCCGCCGGCAAAGAACCGTTCGAAGAACGGCAGTTCGTCGCTGCCGAACCCGTCGCCGTAACCGATGCCGCCGGAAACGGAGAAGCTGAAGCGCTCGCTCAGGCGGAACAGCTCCTCGCCGGAATAGGTCAGCTTGTAGAACTCGCGATCGCTGCCGGGAATCGCCAGCTCCATCCCGATCCGGTGCCGCCGGCCCTCGCTGGCGAAGGTGGTGGAGTCGCGGGTGTCGTGGATGTAGCTGGTTTCCAGCTTGACCAGGTTGGCCGTGTCGCCGAACTCGTCCAGTTCGTCACGGATTTCCTCCGGCGTACCCGTGCGTCCGCCGGTGTGGTCCACGGTATTGACCTCGATGTGCTCGAATCCCGGCCGGATGCGCACCCGATCCACCTCCGACAGCGGGATCCCGTAGGTCACGTTGAAGCCGTAGCGGTCGGTGGAATAGCGCGAGATGTTCGCCGCTTCGGCGTCCACCTCGCGGTAGAACACCGAGAACCCGCGGCTGGCCCCGGCCGGCGTGTAATGCGGATTGGTCAGGTCCATGCGGAACACCCGGTTCACGTCGGAGGTACTGATCTCCGTGGAAAACCGGTTGCCGGTGCCGAGGAAGTTGTCCTGCGAGATCGAGCCGGACAGCAACAGCCCCTGGTTCTGCGAATACCCGGCGCCGATCGACAGCGCGCCGGACTGGCGTTCCGTCACGCTGATGTCGAGATCGACCTCGTCGTCCGAGCCCGGCACCCGCCGCGTCTCCACGTTCGCGCTGGCAACGAACGGCAGGCGCTGCAGGCGGATCCGCGAGCGCTCGATCAGCGCCCCGTTGTACCAGGACGACTCCATCTGCCGCAGCTCGCGGCGGTAGACGCTCTCCTGGGTGTTCTCGTTGCCGGAGATGTTGATCCGCCGTACGTACACCCGGGGGCCGGGGTCCACGAAGAACGTCACCGTGACTTCGCGGTTGTCCTCGTCGACATCCGGCACCGGATTGACGTTGGCAAAGGCATAACCCTCGCGCTCCAGGCGTTCCGCCATGCGCTCCGCCGACTCGGTGACCTGGCTGCGCGAGAACGGCGCGCCCAGATCCACCTCGATCAGGCTCTCCAGTTCCTCCTCCGGAATCACGAAGTCACCGGCCAGCGAGGTCCCCGTCAGGGTGTAGGGCTCGCCCTCGTCCACGTTGATGGTAATGAACAGGTCTTCGCGATTGGGCGACAGCGTGACCTGGGTGGAATCCACGTCGAACTCGAGAAAGCCGGAATCCAGGTAGTGCGAGCGCAGGGTCTCGAGGTCGCCGGAGAGCTTCTCCCGGGAATAGTCGTCGCGGCTGGAGAAGAACTGCCACCAGCGCGGGACCCCCGATTCGAAATCACCCTTGAGGTCACCGTCATCGAACGCCTGGTTGCCGACCAGGTTCACGCCACGGATCTTCGCCTGCGGCCCTTCCGTAATGTCGATGTCGACATCCACCCGGTTGCGCGCAAGATCGACGATGTCGACGTCGATCCGCACGTTGTAGCGTCCGCGGGCGAAATACTGTTCGCGGATCTCGTTCTCGATGCGCTCCAGCAGGGTACGGTTGAACACCCGCCCGCTGCGCAGGCCCACCGATTCCAGCGCCTCCTCCAGCGCCTCGTCGGGGATGTCGTTGTTCCCGGAGAAGCGGATCTCGTTGATCGCCGGCCGTTCGGAAACGATCACCACCAGCACGTCGCCGCGGCGGGCGAGCTCCACGTCGTCGAAGAAGCCGGTGCGGAACAGCTCGCGGATCACTTCCGGCGTCTGGCTGTCGTCGAAGGTGTCCCCCACCTCCACCGGAAGATAGCTCAGGGCCGTCCCCGCGGTAATACGTTCCAGCCCTTCGATCTCGATGTCCTCGATCTGATAGGCCTGCCCCCAGGCCGGCCCCGCGAGGGTCACCAGGCCGAGCAGGGCCCATCCTTTCAAGCTTTGTCGCGCCATGCTGTCCGCCAAGTGGAGGGCGTCCGGTACCGTTTCCGGTCAGCCGAACAACCGTGTCAAGTCGTTGTAGAAGGCGAGGATCATCAATGCCGCGATCATCAGCAACCCGATCTGCTGGCCCACGATCTGGGTCTTTTCCGACACCGGGCTGCCCTTCACGGCTTCCGCCGCGTAGTACAGCAGGTGCCCGCCGTCGAGCATCGGTATGGGCAGCAGATTGATAATCCCCAGCGACACGCTGACGATCCCGAGAAACCCGAGGAAGGCAGATATCCCGATGACCGCGGACGTGCCGGCAAACTCGGCTATGGTAACCGGTCCGCTGATATTTTTGACCGAGGCCTCGCCGGTCACCATGCGCCAGAGGATCCCGAGGGTCAGGGTCGTGACCTCCCAGGTCCGCACCGCACCGGAGCCGATGGCTTCCACCGGCCCCTGGCGCACGATCACGCTCAGCTCGCGCATCGCCGGCTGATCCGGATCCACGCCGGCCCCGATCCGCCCGATGGTACCCTCTTCGGCCTCCACCGGCTCGGGGGTCAGCGTCACCTGTCGCCGCGTCCCGTCACGTTCCAGCGTGACGGACAGCTCGCTCCCGGCGCTGGCCCGGATCCGCTCGACCCAGGCATTCCAGCCGGCGACGCTGTCGCCGTTCATCGCGACCACCCGGTCCCCGGTCTGCAGCCCGGCGCGATCGGCCGGCGAGCCGGATTCGACCTGGCCGATCACGGCCCCCAGCTGCGGCCGGAACGGCGCCACGCCCAGGCGATCAAGGAACTGGCCCTCGCCCAGAAGCTCCGCGCGGGCCGACAGATCCAGACGGCGTTCGACCTCGCGGCCGTCGGCATCGCGAACCACCAGCGGCACCGTATCACCACGCACCGCGTGGTCAAGCAGCCGCAGATTGGCCTGTTCCCAGTCCCCGACCTCGCGCCCGGCAATGCGCACGATCTCCTCGCCGCGCTCCAGGCCCGCTTCCGCGGCCGGCGATCCCGGGGTGATCTCGCCCACCACCGGGCGCACGCCACCCACGCCGATCATGAACATCACCGCGAACACCGCGATCGCCAGCAGGAAGTTCGCCGCAGGGCCGGCGGACACGACGAAGGTCCTCGCCCCCAGTCCCTGGCGATCGAACGCCCGGTGTTCCTCGCCCGGCGGCACCTCGCCCTCGCGACCGTCGAGCATCTTCACATAGCCGCCCAGGGGGATGGAGGCGATCGCGAATTCGGTCCGATCACTTCCGAAACGCCGCGACCACAACGGCCGTCCGAAGCCCACGGAAAAACGCAGGACCTTCACCCCCATCAGGCGGGCCGCCAGAAAATGGCCGTACTCGTGCACCGTGACGAGCACCCCGATCGCCACGACAAAGGCCAGCAGACTGGTCAGAAATCCCGTCACACCGCTTCACGCCTCCGCATGTCCAGCCAGTCCCGCGCGTGCGCTCTCGCCCGCGCGTCGGCACCCAGTACGACTTCCAGCGTGCCCGCGGGTTCCGCCTCCACCCCCTCCAGGGTCGCCTCGATCAGGGCCGGGATCGCGTCAAAGGCCAGCTCGCCCGCGAGGAAGGCATCCACCGCGACCTCGTTGGCGGCGTTCAGCACCGCGGTGGCCGTGCCGCCCTTCTCCAGCGCGCGCTGCGCCAGGCGCAGGGCCGGATAACGGGTCTCGCAGGGCTCGGAGAATTCCAGCGCCCCCATGCTGAGCAGGTCCAGTGCCTGTACACCGGAGGACATGCGTTCCGGCCAGGCCAGCGCATGGGCGATCGGCGTGCGCATGTCGGGGTTGCCCATCTGCGCCAGCACCGAACCGTCTTCATACGCCACCATCGAGTGCACGATACTCTGCGGATGCAGCACCACCTGGATACTCGACGGCGGCACCGCGAACAGCCAGCAGGCCTCGACCAGCTCCAGCCCCTTGTTCATCATCGTGGCCGAGTCGACCGAGATCTTGCGGCCCATGTCCCAGTTCGGGTGAGCGCAGGCCTCGTCCGGGGTGATCTCGCCAAAGGTCTCCAGCGAGCGCTCGCGAAACGGCCCGCCGGAGGCCGTCAGCCAGATCCGGCTGGCCCCGTGCGGGCTTACCGGGTCGGCGCAGGTGTAGCCATTGGGCAGGCACTGGAAGATCGCGTTGTGTTCCGAATCGATCGGCAGCAGCCGCGCCCCCGAGCGCCCGACCGCATCCATCAGCAGCGCACCCGACATCACCAGCGCTTCCTTGTTGGCCAGCAGCACCCGCTTGCCGTGCTCCGCCGCCGCCAGGGTCGGCAGCAGGCCCGCGGCACCGACGATCGCCGCCATCACCGCATCCACCTCGGGCGCGCGACAGACCTCGACCAGTGCCTCCATACCGCCCCGCACCTTGGTCTCGCAGCCGGCCGCGGCCAGTCGGTCGCGCAGGCTCTCCGCCGCCTCCGGTTCCCCCATCACCGCCACTCGCGGGCGATACTGCAGGCATTGCGCCTCCATCCGCTCGACATTGCGATATGCGGTCAGCGCGTAGACCGAGAAGCGTTCCGGCTGCCGCGCCACCACGTCCAGGGTGCTGAGTCCGATGGAACCGGTGGAGCCAAGGATGGTGATCTGTTGCTTGTTCATGGAATGCTCCCGGAGGTCGGGGCGTTATGCCCTGGCACGTTCAGGTGGCGGGCACCGGCCACAGCTGCAGCCAGTACAACCCGCCCGCCAGCACTGGCGCGGCCGCAAGATGGCTGTCCACGCGATCCAGAATACCGCCGTGCCCCGGCAGCAAGGAACCGCTGTCCTTGGCCCCGGCCCGGCGCTTGAGAATGCTTTCGAACAGATCGCCCACCACGGAGATCAGCCCCGTCACCATGGACAGCAGCACGAACGGGAGGGCCTCCATCGGATCCAGGTCGGCGGCCACGGCCACGATCACCGCGAACACGAATACCAGGCCCATGCCCCCCATCAGGCCCTCGCGGGTCTTCCCGGGACTGATCTCGGGCGCCATCGCAGTACGTCCGAAGCGCCGACCCGCGAAATAGGCCCCGGTATCCGCCAGCCCGATCATCACGATCAGATAGACCACCAGCAGCGGCTCGATTCGGTGCAGCGCGAGAATGGCGACCCCTGCCGCCATGACCATCAACAGGCCACTGACGCGCAGTAAGGGTCGCCAGAGCGACTCCGACGCGGTATCCGCGTGATAGAACGGCAGTGCAAAAGCCGCTGCCGCCCACAGCGCCACCCCGAGGATCACCCCCGTCAGCTCCAGGTGCGCACTGCCGGCCAGCGTCGGCAGTGCGATCCCGGCCACCGCCAGCACGGTCCAGGGCACCAGCATTGCGGCACCCCGAAGCCGCGCCAGAACGCCCCACTCCCAGGCCGCCAGGCCCAGGGTCGCGGCGACCAGGATCAGCACCGCCCACGCCGGGCCCCAGGCAATCAGCGCCAGCGCCGGAAGTCCCAGCGCACTGGCCGTGATCACGCGCTGCTTAAGCATCCACCGTCTCGCCCTGCGTCCCCGGAACGCCCCCGAAACGGCGCTGACGGCCGGCATACCATTCCAGCGCGGCGGCGAAATCCTCACGGGTCATGTCCGGCCACAGGGTGTCGATGAACAGCAGTTCCGCGTAGGCCGCCTGCCACAGCAGAAAATTGCTGATCCGCTGCTCGCCGCCGGTACGGATCAGCAGATCCACGTCGGGCAGGCCTGCGGTACTGAGGTAGCGTTCCAGACCGGCCTCGTCGTCGCTGCGTGCGGCATCACCCTGCTCGCGCGCCCAGCGCAGCGCCGCCTGCTGCATGTCCCAGCGCCCGCCGTATCCCAGCGCAATCACCAGTTCCAGCCCCCGGTTATCAGCGGTCCGGCGCTCGGCTTCCTGCATGCGTTGCTGCAGCTCCTCGGGGAAACGCGCGCGCTCGCCGATGAAGCGCAGTTTCACGCCGCGCTCCAGCAGTTCCGGGAGTTCGCCCTCGATGGCGGAGACAAAAAGCTCGAACAGGGCCTCCACTTCTTCCCGCGGGCGGCGCCAGTTTTCACTGCTGAACGCAAACAGGGTCAGTGCGGTGATCCCCTGTTCACCAAAATAACGCACGGCCTCGCGCGTGGCGCCGAGACCTTCGCGGTGCCCGGCAGCCCGCGGCTCACCCCGCGCCTCGGCCCAGCGGCCATTACCGTCCATGATCACCGCCACATGGGCGGGCAGCACGGCTTCGGCACTCATGTTCGGGTGCGGATCCGGCATGATCGGAGGCCGTCAGACCTCCATCAGCTCGTTTTCCTTGTCGGCGAGCATCTTGTCGATGCGCGCGATGTGATCATCCGTCAGCTTCTGGATCTCGTCCTGGGCGCGCTTTTCGTCGTCCTCGGAGATCGCCTTGTCCTTCACCTGCTGCTTGAAGGTATTGTTGGCGTCACGCCGGATGTTGCGCACGGCCACGCGCGCCCCTTCGGCCTCCGACTTGACCACCTTGACCAGCTCGCGCCGCCGTTCCTCGGTCAGCGCCGGCAGCGGCACGCGGATCACCATCCCCTGGGACGACGGGTTGAGCCCCAGATCGGAGGTCATGATGGCCTTTTCGATCTTGCCGATCATGTCCTTCTCGTAGGGCTGCACCGCCAGCGTGCGGGCATCCTCGGCATTCACGTTGGCCACCTGGTTGATCGGCACCTCGGTGCCGTAATACTCCACGTGCACGTGATCCAGAAGGCTGGGGTGCGCGCGCCCGGTGCGGATCTTGCCCAGCTCCGAGCGCAGAGATTCCAGCGTCTTGTCCATGCGCTCGCGCGCATCCTTGATCGTCGCATCTGTCATTGCCTGGACCCCTCGACCAGGGTTCCCACCGACTCGCCCATCACCAGGCGCTGCAGGTCCCCCTTCGCAAACATGTTCATGACTCGTATCGGCAGCTCGTTGTCGCGGCACATCACCAGCGCGGTAGTGTCCATCACCCCCAGACGCCGCTCCAGCGCATCGTCGTAGGTGAGCCTGTCGAAACGCCGTGCGTCCGTCTGTGTGAACGGATCCGCATCGTACACTCCGTCCACCTTGGTGGCCTTGATCATCAGATCGGCATTGATCTCGATCGCCCGCAGACTGGCCGCGGAATCGGTGGTGAAGAACGGGTTCCCGGTGCCGGCGGCAAACACCACCACCCGGCCCTTTTCAAGGTGCCGCACCGCGCGCCGGCGGATGTAATCCTCGCAGACCTGGTTGATGCGGATGGCCGACATCACCCGGCAGAAGCGCCCGGCCCGCTCGATCGCGTCCTGAAGGGCCAGGGCATTGATCACCGTGGCCAGCATGCCCATGTGGTCGCCGGTCACCCGGTCCACGCCGCCTTCGGCCAGCCCGGCGCCACGAAAAATATTGCCGCCCCCGATGACGATACCCACCTCGACCCCGCGCCGCGAGAGTTCGCAGACCTCTTCGGCCACCTGCGACAGCACCGCCGGATCGACACCGTAATGATGTTCCCCCAGCAGGGCCTCCCCGCTCAGCTTCAGCAGGATGCGTCGGTAGGCGGGCTGCGTGTCCTGGCTCATCGGGTTCCTTTTCTCGGGCTGGCTGACGGGGTCGGAGTGGTCTTAATCCTGAAATGCTGCTTGTTACGGGCAGGCCGGACCCCGCAGGATCCGGCCCGGCCGGCTCAGGCCCCGCGGGCCTGCGCCATCACTTCCTCGGCGAAGTTCTCGCTCTTCTTCTCGATACCCTCGCCCACTTCGTAACGCACGAAGCCGGTGACCTTCGCGCCCTTCTCCTTGAGCAGATCGCCCACGGTCTGGTCCGGGTTCATCACGAACGCCTGACCCACCAGGGTGATCTCGCCGAGGTACTTGCGGATGCGGCCTTCGATCATCTTTTCGATGATGTTCTCCGGCTTGCCGGATTCCTCGGCCTGGGCCTTGAACATTGCGCGTTCCTTGTCGAGCATCTCGGTCGGGACTTCGTCCTCGTCCACGCACACCGGCTGCTGGGCCGCGATGTGCATGGCGATGTGCTTCGCCAGCTCGTCGTCGGCCTTGTCCAGGGCCACCAGCACGCCGATGCGCGCGCCATGCTGGTAGGCGCCCAGCGAACCCTCGGCGTTGAGGCGCTCGAAACGGCGGACCTGCACGTTCTCGCCGACCTTGGCCACCAGCTGGGTGCGATGCTCTTCCAGCTTCTCGCCCTCGACTTCTTCGTTCATCAGGCCATCCACGTCGGTGGCCTCGGTGTTCAGCGCGGTCTGCGCGCAGCGCGTGGCGAACGCACGGAAGTTGTCGTCGTTGCCGACGAAGTCGGTCTCGCAGTTGACCTCCACGATCACCGCGCGGTTGCCCTCGCTGACGATCTCCACGCGACCTTCGGCCGCCACGCGGTCGGCCTTCTTGTCGGCCTTGGCCATGCCCGACTTGCGCATGGCTTCCACGGCGGCCTCGAGATCACCGTCCACCTCGGTGAGGGCCTTCTTGCATTCCATCATGCCTGCGCCGGTACGTTCGCGCAGTTCCTTAACCTGGGCAGCACTGATTGCCATCGGAATCAACTCCTGAAGAATTCTTGCGGAGCCGGCCGCGCGGATCGCGGCCGGCCGGTTTCATCAAGCCTGGTCGGCGGCCGAAGCCTCGGCACCTTCGGCCGTTTCGGCCTGGCCGAACGCCTCTTCGCCGGCGGCAGTGGTCATCGTGCCCTTGGCCTCGACGATGGTGTCGGCGATCGCGGCAACGTACAGCTGGATCGCGCGCATCGCGTCATCGTTGCCCGGGATCACGTAGTCCACGCCGTCCGGCGGGTTGTTCGAATCGACCACGGCGACCACCGGGATACCACGCTTCTTCGCCTCGTTGACCGCGATGCGCTCGTAGCCGACGTCGATCACGAACATGGCATCCGGCATGCGGTTCATGTCCTTGATGCCGCCCAGACCGCGGTCCAGCTTGTCCTTCTCGCGGCGGCGGGACAGCGCCTCGCGCTTGTTCAGCACGTCGAAGGAGCCGTCGGTGTCCATGGTCTCGAGATCCTTGAGACGCTTGATCGACTGCTTCACGGTGCTGAAGTTGGTCAGCATCCCGCCCAGCCAGCGGTGGGTCACGTGCGGCATGCCGGCGCGGCGGGCTTCTTCGGCGACCACATCGCGGGCGGAGCGCTTGGTACCGACGAACAGGATCTGGCCACCATCGGCCGCAACCTTGCCAAGAAAGTTCAACGCGTCGTTGAACATCGGCAGGGTCTTCTCCAGGTTGATGATGTGAATCTTGTTGCGCTCGCCAAAGATGTACGGCGCCATCTTGGGATGCCAGTAACGGGTCTGGTGGCCGAAGTGGACGCCGGCCTCCAGCATCTGACGCATGGTCACGAGGGACATGAGTGTTCTCCTGTTGTACGGGTTGGGCCTCCACGCATCCCGGCCTGAAACCGATCCGCTTGTGCGAACCAGCACCCGACAGACCGTGTCGATACGTGTGTGGATTAAGGTTGCGAGTCTCCGCTGAATTGCCAGCGAAGCGCGCGCTTTATAGCATAGAACGCTTATTCGAACCAAGCACGCGCGGCCCGTCATGCCGCGTCCGGAGACCCCATGTCCGTCACCATCAAGACCCCGGAAGAAATCGAGTACATGCGCGTGGCGGGCCGTCTGGCCGCCGAAGTGCTGGAGATGATCGAGCCCCATGTCGCCCCCGGCGTCACCACCGGCGAGCTCGACCGGATCTGCCATGACTATATCGTCAACGAGCAGGAGGCGACCCCCGCGCCACTGAATTACCGGGGGTTCCCCAAGTCCGTGTGCACCTCGGTCAACCACGTGGTCTGCCACGGGATCCCCGGGGATCGCACACTCAAGAACGGCGACATCGTCAACATCGACGTCACGGTGATCAAGGACGGGTTCCACGGCGACACCAGCCGCATGTTCACGGTCGGCAAGCCGAGCATCCAGGCGCAGCGGGTGATCGACGTCGCCCGCACCGGGATGTACCTGGGCATCCAGCAGGTGCGCCCCGGCGCGACCCTGGGCGACATCGGCCACGCCATCCAGACCTACGCCGAAAAGCAGCGCTGCTCGGTGGTGCGCGAGTTCTGCGGCCACGGCATCGGACGCGGCTTCCACGAGGACCCGCAGGTGCTGCACTACGGCAAGCCCGGTACCGGCATGGTGCTGGAAGCCGGCATGTGCTTCACCATCGAACCCATGGTCAACGCGGGCAAGCGCCACACCAAAGTGCTGGCCGACGGCTGGACCGCGGTCACCAAGGACCGCAGCCCCTCGGCCCAGTGGGAGCACACCCTGCTGGTGACCGACGACGGCTACGAGATCCTGACCCTGCGCAAGGATGAGACCCCGCCGCAGGAAGCGGCGGCCTGACATCCGTCCCGACACCGCCCCGGAGGCGCGCATGGCCAACACGGAACCTGCCCTGACTGACAGCAGCGCGGACTACCAGGAGCTCAGCCGCCACCCCG
>NZ_MUZR01000055.1 GCF_001995255.1 Thioalkalivibrio halophilus
ACATGTATACAAACAGCCGGTACCCGACACCCCCTGGATAGCCGCTGCGTTGTGCCCCCGCAGTTGAACCCCCGCGATCTTGGCCGACGAGCGCCCTGGCCGGATCCAGTTGAACGAGCCGATCGGGGTTTTGGTGGAGACCGTGACACCCGATTTCGACAGGTTGAACTTGGCCGCATCCGAGCCATAGCGTCCGCGCAGGATGAAGCGACCGTTCTGGAAGGCGACCTGAGTGTTTTTCGCCAGGCGCGTGGACACCCGTACGCCGTGGTTGGTGTTGCCGGTCAGGTTGATGCCGGCGGCCCGCGTCTGCGCGCGCAGCGACAGCCCGCCGGTACGACTTGCCCGCAGATAGCGCCCGGTGTGCTCGATGCGCTTCTGGCGCCCGTCGCGGTCCTTTTCGCCAACCTTCAGCAATGCCATGGGCCGAGCGTACCACCCGCGCTTGGCATGAGCCGCCCAACGTTGCACCCTCTGATCGCGCGTTACTTCCGGGCGCCTTTCGCCCTTTCGTTGGTGTCGGGTTCATCCAGGAGGTCGAATCCGGCGGCGGCCTCGTTGTCCATGCGGCGCTGCATGTTCTCCCGACGCATCTGCAGTTCCTGCTCGTTGGGCTGTTCGTCTCGTTCCGTTTCTTCTTGGGCCAAAGGTTCCCCCAGATCCTGACGCTTGTTGATGGCGCTTTGTGCTGGCGCAACGTAACCGCCGCTGCGGGCCCGAATTGGTCGTCTGTTTGTAGCGAGCTACCAAGGCGATTCCCGCGCGCGTCAGAAATCGTCGTCTGTTGGGTTGATGATTGCATTGCATCCCGACAGGAGACCGACGTGGGCGGAGTAACTCGGATCGACCGGAGGCACAACGACGATATGGCGGAGATGGAACTGCTCATTCGACTGTGGTGTCTGCGCATCCTGGATGACCTGAAGACCCATGCAAATGTGTCGTGGTCTGACCTCCCTCCATCTGTGCGGACCGCGTGTGGGCTGGAAGGCGAAGGGCCTTCGGATGCGTTGGGCACAGAGGAAGAGTCGACAATCGAGAGCCGCATTCGGGAGCTTCTGGACCACGGTGTATCCGACGATTTTCCCGAACCCATGCGGACCAACCTGGCGAGGCTGAGCAGACGAGTCGGCCTTGAGGCGGTTGAAGAACGGGTGTTGGGCGCGATTGCGCTGATCCATCTCAGTAGTGATCTGTACGAAGCGCTCGACGTGTATCTCGATCGGCGTTCGGGCCGCAGCTTTTACATTCTGGGGCGTTTGCTCGACGTTCCGACCCGGGATGTCCGGGAGGCATTGGATGAGAGGGGCCGCATCTGGGAAACCGGCTTGGTGTCCTCCGTTGGCCCCGGGCTCGGACGGGCAAACGAGTTGCAGCTCGAGCTTCGCGGCCGGATGGCCGAAGAGTTGTCGAAAGAGGTGTCGGAGGTCGAGGACCTGCTGCGTTGGTTCTACACACCCGCACCGGCGCCGGAAATCGCGGTGAGCGACA
Source organism: Thioalkalivibrio halophilus (assembly GCF_001995255.1). Lineage (GTDB taxonomy): Bacteria > Pseudomonadota > Gammaproteobacteria > Ectothiorhodospirales > Ectothiorhodospiraceae > Thioalkalivibrio > Thioalkalivibrio halophilus. The sequence goes on from NZ_MUZR01000055.1 coordinate 1,492, forward strand.
TCCCCCACCTGGAAAAGGAAATGCACCGGTTGGTCCGGATCATCCGGGAGAGCCAGCAGCAGGGCGGCAAGGCGGTCAACATCCTTCTCTATGGAGGGCCTGGAACAGGCAAGACCGAGTTTGTGCGGCTCCTGGCTCAAGAGCTCGGCGCGTCATTGGTGGAAGTGGCGCATTGCGAACCGAATGGCGAACCGATTGCTCCCCTGCAGCGGCTTCGCCGCTGGTCCCTGGCTCAGAACCTCTACGGAAAGCAAGGCAACGTGTTGCTGCTGTTCGATGACATGGACGATGTTTTCTCAGCGTCCGCCGACCAGGGGCTCCCGGCCTGGTCGCGTGGGGGTGTCAGAGTCGGCAAGGCATGGATCAACTCGCGATTGGAAGCCGGTGTGGTACCCAGTATTTGGGTCGCCAATTCGACCAACCAGATGGATGCCGCATATCTGCGCCGCTTCACCTACGTCCGGGAGTTTCGATCCCCGGGCCCCACGACGCGGCGCGAAATGGTGCGGCGTTGTTTCGAAGGGGTCCCGGTATCGGCGGGATTCGAAGACTCCCTTGCACACCATCGCGCCGTCACTCCAGCGATCATGCGTCAGGTGGCGACTCTGGGCGGCATGGTGGACTCGGGTTCGGATGTGGCGATGACGGAGTCATTCCTCCGAGAGCAGATCGACCAACACCTCGGTGTGCAGGGATTTTCGGCCTTGCCTAAGGCGTCAGAGGAAACGCTCCCGTGGAAGCGCGAGGCCCTCGAGTCCAGCACTGACTTGGAGGAGTTGTTCGCGGGTCTTCAGCGCAGTGGCCGCGGGCGTCTCCTGCTTTATGGCCCACCGGGAACCGGAAAGACCGAGCTCGTCCGCGCATTGGCGCAGGAACTTGATGCCCCGTTGATCCTGAAGCGCGCATCCGACCTGCTGGCCCAGTTTCTCGGACAGACCGAGGCCAACATCGCCGAGATGTTCGAGCAGGCGAGGGAATCGAACGCAGTGTTGTTCCTCGACGAGGCCGACAGCTTTCTCACCGATCGGGACGGTGCTCGACATCGTTGGGAAGTCACCCAGACCAACGAACTCCTGACGCGCATGGAAGAGTTCCAGGGCATTTTCGTATGCGCAACGAACGCGTTCGATCGACTCGATGCGGCCGTAATGCGGCGCTTCGACGCCAAAATCGAACTGCAATATCCGAATGCCGACCGGCGCTGGAGTCTGTTTTTGAACCTCTTGGCAGGGCTTGCCCTTGGCATGCCAGACTCCGCCGAGGCGCGTTGCTTGCGACAAAGGCTCGGGCGACTGGAGAACCTGGCCCCCGGCGATTTTGCGGTGCTGTTCCGGCGTGCCTGCAACCTCGGTCATCGTTTCGAACCGGAATCGCTCGTCGAGGCGCTGGAACGCGAGAGCGCTTCGAAAGACGGTGTCGCGGGAAGGAAATCAGGTTTTCTCTGAGTTGGTACGTAGCGAATAACGCAGTTTGTACCGCCACGTCCCGCAGTGGGCCGTCAGCTATCTTCTACTGTCCCGGAAGCTAATTGTCAGGTCTCGCCTGGTCATATACCCATTTTCGAAACGAATCGGGGGCGTTCATGCTGCCAGGCCTTGAGGGTTTCCACCGGGGTCCGATGGCCCAGCGCCTTCTGGCCGATGTGATGGTTGTACAGCCGCTGGTAGTGCCGCAGCGCCTCGTCCAGGTGCTGGCCGGAGTCGAAGTGGCGGGTCCGCAGCAGATCGGCGATGCGCCCGTTGAAGCGTTCGACCATGCCGTTGGTCTGGGGCCGCTTGGGCCGGATCAGGCGATGCTCGATCCCGTGTTCGACGCACAGCCGGTCGAAGGGGTGATGCCCCGTCGGCTCCCGCTCCCCGGTCGCCGCAAAGCGGTCGGTGAACTCCTTGCCGTTGTCGGTGACGAGGTGGGTGATATGGAACGGCGCTTTCTCGAGAAGCTTCTTCAGGAAGCCGCGCGCGGCCTCGGCGCTCTTGGTGCGCCGCACCTCCAGATAGACCCAACGGCTGGCCCGGTCGATGGCCACGAACAGGTAGCCCCGCGAGGCCTGATCCGCCATCTGCGGCAGGTACTTCACGTCCACATGCACAAAGCCCGGCACGTAGTCCTTGAACGGCTTGTGCGCCGGTTCCTCGGGTTCCCCGTCGCGTTCCCGCTGCAGGGCCCGCAGGTCGCCCACGCCGTGCCGGCGCAGGCAGCGCGCCAGCGCCGCCCGGCTGAGATCCGGGTTCAGGAACTCACGCGCCACGATCAGCAGGTCATCCAGCGACAGCAGGGCCACTTCCCGGACCTGGACCACGATCGCCTCCTGCTCCGGCGTCAGGGTCGTGTGCAGCCGCTTGGGGCAATGCGACCGATCTTCCACCTCCCGGCGGTAGCGCCACTTGCGCACGGTCATGCGGGTAATGCCGTAGCGCCGGGCCAGCTCGGGGTCGCTCACGCCCGGCGGCGCCTCCTGCAGCTCTCGCCGGATCTGAGGCGTGGTGCGCGCGTTCGAATGGATCGTCCTCGCCATGCTATCCGTCCTGCGTGGAGCCGTCGCACACGATACTCAGCCACTCTCGTGCACGAAACAGGGGTGCCTTCTCGTGCGGTATAGAATCATCCGTTACCCAACAAGTAGACAGGTAGGTGTAGCTCATATAGCCTCCAAAGCGACTTTCTGGGTGAAGTTTGTCCTCGCAGGGTGGGTTTATGCCCTTCTGAATGACAATTTAGAACCCAGAATGACGACTGTCAAGGCAGAATGTCATTCAGAATGAAAAAAGGTCGCCCACGATGATCCGATGTCACCTGTCGACCCTTATGGGAAAGCGGAAAATGAAGATCATGGATGTCGCCCGCGCCACCGGGCTACATCGCAATACGGTTTCCCTCCTCTACAAGGAGGAAGCCGTTCGCATCGAGATCGACGCCATGGACAAGCTTTGCGAGCTGTTCAACTGCTCGGTGGGCGAACTCTTCGAATACACCCCGGAAGGGGATGGCGAAACACAGTGACCACGTTCCCGGCACCGAAGCGCGGAACAGGTCCTGACGGAAGGGGAGTTATCTCGGCGGTGGCCACGCACGATGGCGCGGCTGCACGAAACGGTGGGAGACCTTCAGCAAAGCCCTGGGCACCGAATGGACACGGCGTGGGCACGAGGTGGGCACGGTGCCCAAACGAGAAAGGGGTTGCCGAGGCAACCCCTTGAATTGGTGGTGGCTACGCCCTGATTCGAACAGGGGACCCCATCATTATGAGTGATGTGCTCTAACCAGCTGAGCTACGTAGCCACGCGGGATGCGAATTCTCCGGAGGCCGGCACACAAAGTCAAGCCAGCGCGACGCCTGGTGGGGTTCAGATCTGCAGGCGCTCGACCACACGGCCGTTCTTGAGGTGTTCTTCCAGGATTTCGTCGATGTCGCGTTCGTCCTGGTAGGTGTACCAGACGCCTTCCGGGTAGACGACCGCAACCGGGCCTTCGTTGCAGCGATCCAGACAGCCGGCGGTATTCACCCGCACCTGCCCCTTGCCGTGGATCCCCATCGCCTTGGCCCGATCCTTGGCATAGCCGCGCATCTCGGTCGCCCCGTGATCCTCGCAGCAGTTGCCGTCTTCCCGGCAATTGGTACAGAAGAAGATATGCCGCTGGTAGTAGCCCATGCGATGCTCCCGGATCAAATCCGCTTCATCATACTGTGTCCTGCCGGTTCAGCGAAAACGCCAGACCAGGCTGACCTCACTGATGGTGTCGGTTTCCCATCCCTCCGCATCCCGGGCCTGAGCCTGCGAGACTGGTATGCTGACAAGCATGACGGAAGACAACAGTACGGCGGCAGAACGCGGTACACGCGACAACATGGGACCCTCCGGGTCAGCAAACGGGCCCGGGACCCTGGCAAAGCCGCTGGGGAGCTCCGACCTACCCCCGAAGTACACGGGGCTTTCGGCGGTGGATCAGTGCGTGCACTGCGGTCTGTGCCTGCCCCACTGCCCCACCTACGAACTGCACCGGCAGGAAGGCGACTCCCCGCGAGGTCGCCTGACCCTGATGCAGGGCCTGGCCCGCGGCGAGCTCGATCCGCAGTCACCCCGCCTGCGCAGCCATCTGGAAGGCTGTCTCGGCTGCCGCTCCTGCGAGGCCGTGTGCCCGGCCGGAGTCCCCTTCGGTGCCCTGATGGATCGCACCCGCGAAATCCTCCTTCAGGAATCGGACGAGCCGGAGGGCGCCCCGCTGCCCATGCCGCGCATGCTGCACGACCGCCTGCTGGGATCGCCCCGGCTGCGGCGACTCGCCGGCCTCGGGGCCCGGGCCGCCGCACGCCTGCCGCGCGCCGGGCTCCCGGGACTGGACGCCACCGTGCGCCGGGCCCTGGAACATGCGCGCCCCAGCCTCGCCCCGCCTCCCCGGCTGCGCGCCGACGGCCCGCCCGACGCGGTCGACGTGCTGCTGTTCACCGGCTGCATGGACGCCTTCTTCACCGGGCCCGACCTGGAAGCGGCCCTGACCGTCCTGCATGCGCTGGGTCTGAAGGTGGGCATCCCCTCCTCCCCGACCTGCTGCGGCGCCCTGGACCGACACGCCGGACGCCCCGCGGCGGCCACGGAACTGGAGCGGCACAATCGGGAAGCCTTCGGTGCGGCCGAGGATGGCCCGCCGGTGATCGTCCTCGACAGCGGCTGCGAGGCGACCCTGCGCGAGGCCGCCGACAGCTTCCCCGGCGCCCGCGCGACCAGCCTCACGCGTTTCGTCGCCCGACACCTGGAGGAACACGGGCCGCCCCGTGACGGCTGGCGCGAGGACCCGGTGCGCGTCGCCCTGCATCGCCCCTGCACCCAGCGGAACGTCACCCGCGAGGGCGAGATCCTGCCGACGCTGCTGCGCGGCCTGCCCGGCGTGACCCTCACCGGGACCCCGTCCCTCCCCAACTGCTGTGGCGCGGGTGGCACCGCGATGCTCGCCTGGCCGGAACAGGCCGATGCCCTGGGGCAGCAAACCCTGCAGGCCCTGGGCACGGAGGCTCCTGACTGCATCGTCTCCGGCAACGTGGGCTGCCGGGTGCATCTGCGCGCGCTGCAGCCGCAATCGCCTGAAGACCCGCCGCTGCTCTCCCCGGCCCGTTTCCTTGCGGGGCGCCTCGCGGTAACCTGAGACAAAGCCCATACCCGAGCGCCCGCCATGCGCCGACTCTCCCCGCTGGATCATCTGATCACCCAGGCCGACGCCCTCGTCAAGGTCGTCTCCGGGCATGCCCGCTCCACCGGCCGCCCGTCGCCCGGTGGCGACGAACCCGGTCCGATGCTGGACGACCATGACCGTCAGGAAACCGGGCGCCTGATGCGGGTCAACCATGCCGGCGAGGTGGCCGCCCAGGGGCTCTATCAGGGGCAGATGCTCACCGCCCGTACCCCGGCGATCCGCGCGCAGCTGGATCAGGCGGCGCGCGAGGAAGGCGACCACCTGCACTGGTGCGCGCGGCGGGTCCACGAAATGGGCATGCACACCAGCCTGCTGACGCCCTTCTGGTACGTGAGTTCGCTGGGCGTGGGTGCGCTGGCCGGACTGTCCGGGGACCGCTACAGCCTGGGGTTTGTCGACGAGACCGAGCGCCAGGTGGAGCAGCACCTGGACCGGCACCTGGACCGCCTGCCGCCGTCCGACACGGTGTCGGCACGCATCCTCGAGCAGATGAAGCAGGAAGAGGTGGAACACGGGGCAAAGGCCATGGCGATGGGGGGCCGGACCCTGCCGTGGCCGGTGCGCAGCGTGCTGATGCCACTGACCTCGAAGATCATGACGCACACCGCCTACCGGATCTGAGCCCGGTTTCCCCGGGCCGGGCACCCCCGCGGCGCGTCAGCTTCCGCGGCTCATGTTCTTGCCGTAGAAGATCTCCATCATCTCGTGCTTGAGCAGCTTGGCGATGCGCTTGGCTTCCTTCGCCGAGTAGTCGTCCTTGCCCAGGCCGAACAGGTAATTGTCCAGATCGAAGTCCTTCAGCACCATCTTGGTGTGGAACAGGTACTCCTGGTACACGTTCACGTCCACCATCTGGTACTTGTCCTTGGTGTCGCGCGACAGGAAGTCCTGGATGGAGTTGATCTTGTGATCGATGAAGTGCTTCTTGCCGCGCACGTCCCGGGTGAACCCCCGCACCCGGTAGTCCATGATCACGATGTCCGACTCGAAGCTGTGGATCAGGTAGTTCAGCGCGCGCAGCGGTGAAATGCGCCCGCAGGTGGACACGTCGATATCCGCGCGGAAGGTCGCGATCCCGCCCTCCGGATGGGCCTCCGGATAGGTATGCACGGTGATGTGGCTCTTGTCGAGGTGACCGACCACGGTCTCCGGCAGCGGTCCCGGACCCTCGGTGTAACCGATCTGCTCGGTGGCCACCGGCTCCTCGGAGATCAGCATGGTCACCGACGCGCCCTGCGGGTCGTAGTCCTGGCGCGAGATGTCGAGGATGTTGGCACCGATCAGGTGCGCCACGTCCGTCAGGATCTGCGTCAGACGCTGGGCGTTGTAGGCCTCGTCGATGTAGGCGATGTACTCGTCGCGATGACGATCGCCCGACGCATAGCAGATGTCATAGATATTGAAGCTCAGGCTCTTGGTCAGGTTGTTGAAGCCGTGGAGCTTGATCTGCTTCTTGTGACGCGACATGGCGTACCCTCTTGCCCGGGCCGTAAGGAGCGGCGAATTGTAGAGACATCACGCGGCGAGTCAACGGCTTGCACCCGCCAGCGGCTCAGCGCGGAGCCGGCCCTTCCACGATCTCGAAATCATGGGTCACGCGGGCCGACGCCCCCAGCATCATCGACGCCGAACAGTATTTCTCGGCGGAGAGCTGTACCGCCCGTGCGACGTGCTTTTCCGACAGATCGTTCCCGTACACCCGGAAATGCACATGGATGTCGGTGAAGACCTTCGGCACCTCGTCGGCGCGGGTGCCGTCGATGTCCACCTGACAGTCGAGCACATCCTGCCGCGACTTCTTCAGCATCGCCACCACGTCGAAACTGGTGCAGCCGCCCAGCCCCAGCAGCAGCATCTCCATCGGACGCGCCCCCAGGTTGCGTCCGCCGGCGTCCGGCGCGCCGTCCATCACCACCGCGTGGCCGCTGTCCGTCTCGCCGACGAAAGCCACGCCGTCCAGCCATTTCACTCGTACTTGCATGTCCCGTCCTGCCCGATGTTTTTGTGAACCCGTCGAAGCAGAATCGTCACCGAACCACCCGCCGGGTGCATTACACTCTCGTGGACTACACTTTAACGTGTTCTCCCGATCGAACCGGTAATCATGAGCAAGCCTTCCCCAGCCCAAACAGCCATGCCCAACCATTCTCCGGCGATGGAACGCCTGCTGGAACACTGCCAGCGCCGCCACTATCCGCGCCGGACCACCGTGATCCAGGCGGGCACGGTACCGGACACGCTGTACTACGTACTCGGCGGCTCGGTCTCTGTCCTGGGCGAGAACAACGGCCACGAACTGGTGCTGGCCTATCTCAACCGGGGCGAATTCTTCGGCGAGCTCGGGCTGTTCGAGGATGATCCGCGCAGCGCCACGGTCGTCACCCGCGAGGACACCGACACCGCGGAGATCCCCTACACCCGCTTCCGCGAGCTGGCGATGCGCGACCCCGAGATCCTGATGCTGCTGACCCGACAGATCGCGGCCCGGCTGCGCCAGACCTCGCGCAAGGTCATGGACCTCGCCTTCGTCGATGTCACCGGCCGCATCGCGCACACCCTGCTCGACCTCGCTCAGCAGCCCGACGCGATGACCCACCCCGACGGCATGCAGCTGCGCATCACCCGCCAGGAACTGGCGCGCATCGTTGGCTGCTCGCGCGAGATGGCCGGCCGCGTGCTCAAGGAACTGGAAGAACGCGGCCTGATCAGCGCGCACGGCAAGACCATCGTGGTCTACGGCACGCGCTGATCCCGCGGCCCCGGCTCAGCCCTCGCCGCGGAACAGCCGCCCGAGGGCCGCGCCCGGATCCTCCTCGCGCATGAAGGCCTCGCCCACGAGGAACGCATTCACGCCCGCATCGCGCATCCGCTGCACGTCCTCGACGCTGTGGATACCGCTCTCGGTCACCAGCAGCACGTCCTCCGGCAGCCGGTCGAGCAGCTCCAGGGTGGTCTCCAGACGCGTCTCGAAACTGCGCAGGTCGCGGTTGTTGATGCCGATCAGGTCCGCGCCCAGGCGCACCGCGCGCTCCAGCTCCTCGGCGTCGTGCACCTCCACCAGCGGATCCATGCCCAGCTCGCGGGTGAGAAAGATCAGTTCGCCCAGGTTGGTGTCATCCAGCACCGCCGCAATCAGCAGCACCGCATCGGCCCCCAGCACCCGCGCCTCGTAGACCTGATACAGGTCGATCACGAAGTCCTTGCGCAGAATCGGCAGGTCGCAGGCCACGTGCGCCGCACGCAGGTCTCCGTCGCGGCCCTTGAAGAAGCTCACGTCCGTCAGCACCGACAGGCAGGTGGCCCCGTGCTCGGCATACGAGCGGGCAAACGCATCCGGGTTGAAGTTCGGGCTGATCTGCCCCTTGCTGGGGCTGGCCTTCTTGATCTCGGCGATCACCGCGGCGCGCCCGGCGTCGATGTCCGCCTGCAGCGCGGCGCGAAAACCGCGCGGCTCCTCCGCCGACGTCAGCCAGCCACGCAGTTCGCGCAAGGGCTGCACATCGGAGCGCTCGATCAGTTCCTCACGCTTGCGTTCGAGGATCCGCTCGAGGATATCGGGGGTATCGTCACTCATGTTTCAACTCTCCTTTTGTGCCAGCCGCGTGGAGACGGCCTGCAGCTGTTCCAGTCGTTCGCGGGCGGCGCCGCTGTCGATCACCTCGGCGGCCCGGCGTACGCCCGCCTCCAGGCTGGGCGCTCCGCCGCCCACGAAGATCGCCGCGCCGGCATTGAGCAGGACGATGTCGCGCGCGGGTCCCGGCGTACCCGCCAGCACGTCGCGCAGCATGGCCGCCGAGGCCGCCACGTCGGCGACCCGCACGGTGTCCAGGGCGGCCGTGGTCAGGCCGACATCCTCCGGCCGCAGGGTATATTCCGTAATCTCGCCGTCGCGCAGTTCCGCCACCCGGGTCGGCGCGCCGATGCTGATCTCGTCCAGCCCGTCCTCGGCGTTCACCACCATCACGTGTTCGGAACCCAGGCCCTTCAGGGCCTCCGCCAGCGGTCGCAGCCAGTCCGCGGAGAACACCCCCAGCACCTGGTTGGGCGCACCGGCCGGATTGGTCAGCGGCCCCAGCACGTTGAACAGCGTGCGCACGCCGAGCTCCCGGCGCGGCCCGATCGCATGGCGCATCGCCCCGTGATGAGCCGGGGCGAACAGGAAGCCGACCCCGACCTCCCGGATGCAGGTGGCCACCGCGTCGGGGCCCAGCTCCAGGTTTACGCCCAGGGTTTCCAGCACATCGGCGGAGCCCGAACGCGAGGACACCGACCGGTTGCCGTGCTTGGCCACCCGCACCCCGGCGGCCGCGGCCACCAGTGCCGAGGCGGTGGAGATGTTGAAGGTCCCGGAGGCATCGCCACCGGTCCCGCAGGTATCCACCAGGCCGGCGCGCGGGACGTCCACCCGCGTCGCCAGTTCCCGCATCACCCCGGCGGCGGCGCGGATCTCGTCGATGGTCTCGCCCTTCATCCGCAGGGCGACCAGCAGGCCGCCGATCTGGGCATCGGTGGCCTCGCCGCCCATCACCGCGCGCATCACGGCGGTCATCTCGTCGGCGTCCAGGTCCTGGCGTTCAACCAGCTTCGCAATGGCTTGGGGCAGGGTCACGTTCGTTCTCCGGCTGCTGGGCGGTCAGGGATCAACGGGGGCACAGTTTAGGGAAACGCGCGGCTTTACGCAGGTCGAACGGCCGCCGGGGCGCGCGGCACGTCGCGCGGACCGCCGCCCAGCCACCAGATCAGCGCCCCGACCGACCACACCACCAGAGCTCCCGCCACCAGGTGGCGCGGATCATCATCCAGATGGTCGACCAGGAACAGCGTCAGCAATGCACTGATGCCCAGCTGCACGAAAGCCTGCATGGCCGAGGCCATGCCGCGTGCCCCGGGGTAGCAGTCCAGCGCCAGCAGGGTCAGCGACGGCATGGCCGTGGCCAGGGCGAAACTGTACAGCGCGAACGGCCCGGTGATCGACACCACCGGCCCGTCCAGCCAGGCACCGCCGCCGATCAGCACCAGGGCCGTTCCGCTCAGACCCAGCCCGATGCTCACGGCCGCCTGCGGCGTCAGGCGCGCGGCCGTGCGCCCGGCCACGAACGCCCCCAGCAGCAGCCCGGCCACCAGCGGCAGGAACAGCCACCAGAAATCGCGTTCGTCCCCGCCCAGATGCTCGTAGATCAGCGTGGGCGAGGCCGCGATGAAGATGAACATCGCCCCGAACATCGCCGCGTGCACCCCCACCGGCCGCAGGAATCGCGGGTTGCGCAGGGTCCGGAGATAGCCCTGCACGATCGCCGGCGGCCGGCTGCGCACCCGCCCGACCGGCGGCAGCGTCTCCGGCAGGAACGCCCGCGCCGCCAGCAGCAGTACGCCGCCGTACAGCGCGAGGAAGGCGAACACCGAGCGCCAGCCAAAGGCGGCCTGCAGCCAGCCCCCGATGATGGGTGCGGCGGCCGGCCCGATGGAGAACACCATGGTCACCAGGGCAAAGACCCGGCGCGCATCGGTGGGGTCGAAACGGTCGCGCACCAGCGCCCGTCCGACCACCACCCCGGTGGCCGCCGCCAGGCCCTGCAGGATGCGCAGGGTCACCACCTGCCAGTAGGCGGTGGCCACCACCAGCAGCGCGGAGATCAGCAGATAGGCGAACAGCGCCCACAGCACCACCGGACGGCGCCCGAAGGCGTCCGACAGCGGACCGGTGACCAGCGTGGACAGGGCAAACGCCACCAGGTAGGCGGACAGAGTGGCCTGCATGGCCGCGGAGTCCACCGCCAGGGATTCCGCCATCGCCGGAAACGACGGCAGATAGGTATCCAGTGAGAACGGCGCCAGCATCACCAGCGGCGCCACCAGCAGCGCATAGCGCAGCCGGAGTCGGCGATCGGCGCGGTTCACGCCGGCTGTGGCAGGCGGCGCAGGAAGTTGCCCAGCAGCTCGTGGCCCTGACGGGTGAGGATGGACTCCGGGTGGAACTGCACGCCTTCCACGTCCAGTTCACGGTGACGCAGTCCCATGATCTCGTCACGCGTGCCGTCGGCGTGTTCCGTCCACGCGGTGACCTCGAGGCAGTCCGGCACCGAGCCGGCATCCACCACCAGCGAGTGATAGCGGGTAGCCTCCAGCGGGTTCTCCAGCCCCGCGAACACGCCCTGACCGGTGTGATGCACCGGCGAGGTCTTGCCGTGCATGATCTCGCGCGCGCGCACCACGGATCCGCCGAAGGCCTGCCCGATGGCCTGGTGCCCGAGGCAGACCCCGAGGATCGGGATCTCGCCGGCGAAGCGCTCGATCACCGCCAGCGATACCCCGGCCTCGTTGGGCGTGCAGGGGCCCGGCGAGATGACGATCCCAGCGGGGTCCAGCGTGGCGATGTCCTCCGGGGTGATGCGGTCGTTGCGATGCACGGCCACCTCCGCCCCCAGCTCGCCCAGATACTGCACGAGGTTGTAGGTGAAGGAGTCATAGTTGTCGAGCATCAGGATCATGTCGGGCTCCCGGATAGCCTGGACGGCGAGTTGCGGACAAGCGTAGCGCGGCGCGAGGAACGAAGCCCGGAAACCCGGGGAACAGGGGGTCCACCCGCGCCGGCGGCGAAATCAGCGGCGGTGGCGGCGCGGTCCCAGCCCGCCCAGCGCGGTTTCCGCCGCGCGCACCACGGCACGGCCCTTGTTCAGGGTTTCCTGCCACTCGTTCTCGGGCACCGAGTCGTGCACCACCCCGGCCCCCGCCTGGATGTGCAGCTCGCCTTCGTGCAGCACCGCCGTGCGGATGGCGATCGCGGTGTCCATGTTGCCGGACCAGGAGAGATACCCCACCGCACCGGAGTACGGCCCGCGCTTGACCGGCTCCAGCTCGTCGATGATCTCCAGCGCGCGGATCTTGGGCGCGCCGCTGACCGTGCCGGCGGGGAAGGTCGCCCGCAGCACGTCCATCGCCGACAGCCCGGGCGCCAGCTCACCCTCCACGTTCGAGACAATGTGCATCACGTGCGAGTAGCGCTCCACCGCCATGGTCTCGGTGACCCGGACCGAGCCCACACGGCTGACCCGGCCGGCGTCGTTGCGCCCCAGGTCGATCAGCATCAGATGTTCCGCGCGCTCCTTGGGATCGGCCAGCAGTTCGGCCTCCAGCGCGCGGTCCTCGTCCGGATCGCGCCCGCGCGGCCGGGTCCCGGCGATCGGGCGCACGGTCACGCGTTCGTCCTCCAGGCGCACCAGGATCTCCGGCGACGCGCCGACCACGTGGTGATCGCCCAGGTCCAGGTAATACATGTAGGGCGACGGGTTCAGTTCGCGCAGGGCGCGGTAGAGATCCAGCGGCGGCGCGGAAAACGGCACGCTCATGCGCTGCGCCAGCACCACCTGCATCACGTCGCCGTCGAGGATGTACTGCTGCGCCTTCTCCACCGCGGCCTGGAAGCCCTCGGCCGACCACCCGGGAACGTATTCCGGCACCGCGTGCGGATGCGGCGGATCGTCCGGCGGAACCAGCGGTTCGCCCAGACGGGTCTCGAGTTCATCCAGGCGCTCGGACGCCACCGCCTGCCCGTCCGGCCGGGACGCATCGGCGTGCACGACCAGATACGCGCGACTGGACAGGTTGTCGTAGACCACGACTTCCTCGGAGACCAGCAGCAGGATGTCCGGCAGGCCCAGTTCGTCGGGCTTGTCCGGGCCGTCCAGGCGCGGCTCGATCAGGCGGACGGTCTCGAAACCGAAGTAGCCGACCAGCCCGCCGGTGAAGCGCGGCAGGCCCGGCAGATCAGCGACACGGAAACGCGCCTGATAGGCCTCGATCCAGGCCAGCGGGTCGGCCACGGTCTCGCGTTCGACCACCTCGCCGTCGGTCTCCACCGTGATCTCGTGGCCGTGCACCCGCACCAGGGTGCGGGCCGGCAGGCCCACGAACGAATAGCGCCCCCAGCGCTCGCCGCCCTGCACCGATTCGAACAGATACGAATACGGCCGGTTGGCCAGCTTGAGGAAGATCGACAGCGGGGTCTCGAGGTCGGCCAGGACCTCGCGCACCAGCGGGATGCGGTTGTGGCCTTCGCGGGCCAGCTCGTCGAACTGTTCGGGCGTCATGGCGGACATTTCCTGGCAACGGGTCGGATGAAGGACGGCGGTTCAGAGGCCGTCGCGCCATCGTCCGGTTGCGGGGAAGCAGGCGTCCATGACCGGCCTCATGCCGCCCGTGCCGGCAGTCGCGCAGGGAGCTCGTCCAGACGGTCCAGCACCGCGTCCGGATTCTGGTCGCGGATGTCGTCCCCGTGATTGTAGCCGTAGGTCATGCAGACGATCTGGAAACCCGCCGCGCGCGCCGCCTTCACGTCGCTCTTCGAATCCCCGACCATCAGGGAATCCTCCGGCTTCACGCCCAGCTCGCGTGCGGCATGCCACAGGGGCTCCGGGTCCGGTTTTTTCTTCTCCAGGTCGTCGCCGGCGACCACGATCTCGAAGTCGTCGAGGATGCCCTTCTCCGCCAGCAACGGGCGGGTGAAGCAGCCCGCCTTGTTGGTCACACAGCCCAGGCGGTAGCCCTCGGCCTGCAGACGGTCCAGGCCCTCGCGCACGCCGGGATACAGCGGGCTGCGCCCGGCGGTGTTCTCCTGGTAGATCCGCATGAACACCGGCAGGGCCCGCTGGTACAGCTCGGGGTCGGGCTCGCCGTCGAGATCGTTGACCAGCGCACGCTGCACCAGCCGCTCGACGCCGTTGCCCACCCAGTTGCGCACCGCGGCCTCACCGCGCTCGGGCAGGCCGAGCTCGCGCATCATCGCGTCCACGCTCCAGGCCAGATCGGGCACGCTGTCGATCAGCGTGCCGTCCAGGTCGATCAGGATCATGGCGGGACGTTTCAGGCTCACGGGACCCTCAGGCGCCGGCCAGTTCGTCACGCATCTTCTTGAGGATGCTGTCGTAGCGGTTCGGATCGGAATCCTCGCCCGCGCCGAAGATCGCCGAGCCGGCGACGAAGGTGTCCGCGCCGGCCGCCTTCACCTCGCGGATGTTGTCGGCCTTCACGCCGCCGTCGATCTCCAGGCGGATGTCACGGCCGGAGGCGTCGATGCGCTGGCGCGCCTCGCGCAGCTTGTCCAGCGTGCCGGGGATGAACTTCTGCCCGCCGAAACCGGGGTTCACCGACATCAGCAGGATCATGTCGACCTTGTCCATCACGTAATCCAGATGCGACAGCGGGGTCGCCGGATTGAACACCAGCCCGGCCTTGCAGCCCTCGCTCTTGATCAGCTGCAGGGTGCGGTCGATGTGGTCGGAGGCCTCCGGATGGAAGGTGATGTAGCTGGCACCGGCCTGGGCGAAATCCGGGATGATGCGATCCACCGGCTTGACCATCAGGTGCACGTCGATCGGCGCCTGGATGCCGTGCTTGCGCAGGGCTTCGCAGACCAGCGGGCCGATGGTCAGGTTGGGGACATAATGGTTGTCCATCACGTCGAAGTGGACGATGTCGGCGCCCGAGTTGAGGACGTTCTCGACTTCCTCGCCCAGCCGGGCGAAATCGGCGGACAGGATGGACGGAGCAATCAGGTCGGGTTGTGCCATGCGGTGCCTCGTGAAAGTTGCATCGGGAAGGAAACCGGACACGGGCCGGTTCTTCTGAACCGCAAAACTTTACCCGAAGGCGCGGCCCCGGGCAAAAAAACCGGGACCGCGCCGCGGGGCCGGCGGGAACCGCCCCGGGAAGGTAACGCGTGCCTTACTCGGCGAACTCGGTGTCGATAAAGGCCGCCACGTTGGCGATGTCCTCGTCGCTCAGCGACTGCGCGTGGGGGCGCATCAGTGCGGTATTGTCTCCCACTTGTTCGCCGGCGCGGTAGCGTTCGAGCTTGTCCGTCACGTAGGCGGCGTCCCGGCCCTTCAGGGCCGGGAAGATCGCCTGACCACGTCCGTCGGCCTGGTGGCAGCTGGCACACACGGCCTGATACATGGACTGCCCGGCCTTGATGTCGGCCGCCTGCGCCGGGAAGGTAAAGGCGAGGGCCAGACCGGCCCCGGTCATCAGCGCGAATACATTCTTCATTGTTGTTGTCTCCTGCTGGATCCTTCGGGTTTTGTGCACAGGGTCTCAGCCGCTGCGTGGAAGGAACATTAGCAGGCACTTCCTGAACGGTTCATTAAGGAAACACTGATTCGGTCGGGGGCAGGTCAGCGTCCGTGGAGATAGCGCTCGTCCGACCAGGTGGCCAGCCAGCCCGGGCGCAGGACCACCAGGGCCGTGACCACGATGCCGTTGACCACCGACTCGGGCAGGATCAGCAGGGGGAGATAGCGCACGTAGTCGCGATAGACCTCGTGCCAGGCCAGTTCGGTGAACAGGCCGTACACTGCCGCGGTACCCAGCACCGCGACCACCGCCGACAGCGCCCCTCCGAGGAAGGCCACCCCGTAGAGATAGATGAACATGTGCGGCGGCAGGCGGGTTTCGGTCAGGCGCAGCAGCCCCCAGGTCACCGCCACCGGCAGAATGCCGGCCAGCAGCACGGTCAGGGGCACGGTCGACATCGGCAGCACGCCGAACAGTCCGAGCACGCCCACCACCAGAAACGCCAGCAGGATCGCCAGCTGCCAGCCGAACACCAGGGTCACCGCGGTCATGCCCATCAGGTGGAGGGCCAGACCGTCCACGGTCTGCGCGCGCAGGGTCCAGATGACCAGCAGCGCGATGAATGCTCCGACGAACAGCTGCGCACGTCCGGGAAAGAAAAAGGCCTCCCAGGGCATGCGACGCAGCATCACGACCAGCCCCGCCCCGGTCAGGAGGGCCACCAGCACCTGGAGCGCGACGGGCAGATCGGCCGCACCCTCGGCCACGGGTCAGTCCTCCTCGCGGCGCGCCAGGGCGACGGTGTAGTCGCGCCCCTGCTTGAGCTTGTCGTAATTGCCGAACACCTCGCGAAACCCCTTCTCGATGAAGCGTCGCAGCCCGGTAATGGTCACGACATACAACCGCCCTCCGGGGTTCATCTGCTCGTGCGCATCCAGCAGCCAGGTATAGAGCAGCTCGCGCCCGACCTTGGCCGGGAGATTGGAGGCGACGACATCGAAGCGACGGTCGCGGATATGCGAGAAGCCGTTGCTCAGCACGCATTCGACGTTGGCCAGCCCGTTACGCTCGGCATTCGCGCGGGCGTATTCCACCGCCATGAAGTTGGTGTCCACCAGGGTGCAGGCCCCGGGCTCGGCCTTGTGCGCCATCACCAGGCCGATCGGGCCGTAGCCGCAGCCGAGATCGAGGCAGCGATCACCGGAGGCGATCTCGGCGTGCCGCAGCAACAGCCGGGTCCCGTCGTCGATCCGCCGCGGCGAGAACAGGCCCCAGGTGGTCCGCAGGCGGAGCGGCACGCCTTCCAGGGTCTCCTCGATCTCGAGGTCCTGTTTCAGTTCGGCCTGACGCGCGCGCCGCGCGGCGGCATCGGGAAAATGGTTCCGGCTCATTGCGATGGTTCTCCGGCGAGGCCCCGCCACAGGGATTCGGCGACGTCGGCCACTGCGTCGGCGTCGTCCTCGTCCGGCAGGCCGACCACGTTTACATGCCCCATCTTGCGCCCCGGACGGGCCTCGGCCTTGCCGTACAGATGCAGCCGGGCCCGCGCCTCGCCGAGCACGCCGGTCCAGTCCGGCGCGGTGGCCGCCGGCCACAGGTCGCCCAGCAGGTTGACCATGGCCACCGGGGCCGTCGCCCGGGCCGGGGCCAGCGCCAGGCCACAGACCGCGCGCAGCTGCTGCTCGAACTGTGACACGCTGCAGGCATCCAGGGTGTAATGGCCGGAATTGTGGGGCCGCGGGGCGATCTCGTTGACCAGCAGCTCGCCGCCGGCGGTCACGAAGAACTCCACCGCCAGCACCCCGCAATAATCCAGATGCGACGCCACGCGTCGCGCCAGGTCTTCCGCCTGCTTCGCCAGATCGGCAGGCAGCCGTGCGGGGACGCGGGTCAGATGCAGGATGCCTCCGCGATGCGTATTCTCCGCGACAGGGAACACTTCGGTGGTTCCGTCCGGCGACCGCGCCACGATGACCGAAACCTCGCGCGCCAGATCCACCTGTTCCTCCAGCACGCAGTCCACCCCGCCCAGCTCGGCATAGGCCGCGGCCAGCGCATCCGCGCGGTCGAGGCGGACCTGACCCTTGCCGTCGTAGCCCAGACGGGTGGTCTTGAGCACCGCGGGAAAGCGCGGCGCCGCATTATCGGCGATCGCCACCTGCGGATCCGCGCCGGCAGGCACCGGCTGCCATGGCGCAACCGCGATGCCCGCCTCGCCCAGAAAGCGCTTCTCCTCCAGGCGATCCTGGGCAATCGTCAGCGCCCGCACCCCCGGCCGCAGGCAGCCACGCGCCGCGACCCGTTCCAGCGATTCGGCGGGAATGTTCTCGAACTCGGCGGTGACCACCGCGCAGGCATCGGCCAGCTGATCCAGCGCTGCGTGATCGTCGAATGCGGCGACGCGGTGCCAATCCGCGACCGCTCCGGCCGGGCTGCGCGGGTCCGGATCCATCACCATCACGGCATAGCCCGAACGGCGCGCGGCCAGCACGAAATAACGGCCCAGCTGGCCGCCGCCCAGCAGACCGAGGGTGGCGGGCGGAGCAATCATGACCGGTTCACGCCGGGTCCGGCGGCAGGGTCTGGCCGAGGACGGCGTCGCGCTGTTCGGCGCGGAAGGCATCCAGCCGGGCCGCGAGATCGGGGTCGCCGGTGGCCAGCATCGCGGCCGCGAACAGCGCGGCATTGGCGGCCCCCGATTCGCCGATGGCGAAGGTGGCCACCGGGATCCCGCGCGGCATCTGCACGATGGACAGCAGCGAGTCCTCGCCCTGCAGGTGACGCGAGGCCACGGGCACGCCGAGCACCGGCACCGGCGTCTTCGCGGCCAGCATGCCCGGCAGATGCGCGGCGCCGCCGGCCCCGGCGATGATCGCGGACAGCCCCCGCTCACGCGCCTGTTCGGCGTACTCGAACAGCAGGTCCGGCGTGCGATGCGCGGACACCACGCGGGTCTCGTGGGGGATTTCCAGACGCGCCAGCAACTCGGCCGCGCGCTCCATGGTGCCCCAGTCCGAGGTGCTCCCCATGACCACCCCTACGCGGGGCGGCGTTGTCGTTCCCGTGATATTCATCCGAGCAACGATAGCCGCCCGGCCCGGCGCGGACAAGACTTGACGCCCACGCGCCGACCGGAGGATTCCCCGGACGGGCCGAACCGCTACAATGGCGGGATGAACGATACCCTGCTCGAAAGTGACATCCCCGACCTGGAATGCGTCCACCGCGGCAAGGTGCGCGACCTGTACCGGGTGGACGACGACCACTGGCTGATGGTGACCACCGACCGGCTGTCGGCATTCGACGTGATCCTGCCTACGCCGGTGCCGGACAAGGGACGGGTGTTGACCGCGATCACCGTGTACTGGATGCGGCGCATCGAGCGCGAGCTGGGCATCCCCAATCAGCTGACCGATATACCGCTGGCCGAGGTGGTGCCGGACCCCGGGGTGCGCGCGCCGCTCGAGGGGCGCAGCCTGGTGGTGCGGCGACTGGAGGCCCTGCCGGTGGAAGCGGTGGTGCGCGGCTACCTGATCGGCTCCGGCTGGAAGGACTATCAGGCGACGGGTGCGGTCTGCGGTCTCCCGCTGCCACCGGGCCTGGAGCTGGCCGGGGCACTGCCGGAGCCATTGTTCACGCCCAGCACCAAGGCGGCGGTCGGGGATCATGACGAGAACGTCGACTTCGACCATGTCGCCGCTGCCATTGGCGAGGAGCGCGCGCGCGAGGTGCGTGACGCCAGCATCGCGATCTACAACCTGGCGCGCGAGCACGCCGCCGCGCGCGGAATCATCATCGCCGACACCAAATTCGAATTCGGGCTCGACCGCGAAGGCCGCCTGCATCTGATCGACGAGGTCCTGACACCCGACTCCTCGCGCTTCTGGCCGGCGGACGAATATACGCCGGGCCGCAGCCCCGCGTCGTTCGACAAGCAGTACGTGCGCGACTATCTCGAAACCCTGGACTGGGACAAGACGGCCCCGGGGCCGGCGCTGCCCGCGGAGATCGCCGAGCAGACGGCGGCGCGCTATCGCGAGGCGCTGGAACGCCTGACCGGGTCGCCGCTCGACCGGCCATGAATCCCGCGGGCCTGTTCGTCAGCGCCACCGACACCGGCGTGGGCAAGACCTTCGTTGGCTGCGCGCTGCTGCGGGCCTGGTGCGCGGCGGGGCTGAGGCCCGTCCCGTGCAAGCCGGCGGAATCCGGCTGCGAGACAGGGCCGGACGGCCTGTATCCCGCCGACGGCGTGGCCCTGACCGCCGCCGCGGGGCTGCCCCCGGCGGCAGTGGCACGGGTGACCCCCTGGCGATTCCCCGATGCCCTCGCCCCGGACCAGGCGGCGCGCAACGCCGGCCACCCGCTGTACCTCGCGGAACTGGTCGACGCCTGCGAGGCACAACGAAAAGGAGCGCAAGGGCCGCTGCTGGTGGAAGGCGCCGGCGGCTTCTATTCGCCGCTGGCCGAAGAAGCGCTGAACGCCGACCTGGCCGTGGCGCTCGGCCTGCCGGTGCTGCTGGTGGCGGAAGACCGCCTCGGGACGCTGAACACCTGCCTGCTGACGCTGGAGGCCCTGGAGCGGCGCGGACTCGCACTGGCGGGGATCGTGCTCAACCGGCGGCGGCCCGACACCGATCCACAACTGGACAACGCATCCGCCCTGCAACGGCGCACGCACGCGCCGGTGATCGAACTGGCCGAGGGGATTACCTCGGACCGCGCCGGTCAGAGGGTCTCGACCTCCATCGCATCGGGCCTGATTCCGCCTTCGGCCGGATCGGCCTCCGGCCGCTGATCCTCACCGCCCCGCGCCGGGGCCTCGTCGGCTTCGTCGCGGCGGAGCTCGAGCAGGGCATCCCGCAAGGCCTGGGTGCCGGGGTGATCCACGCGACGGCTCTCGAGGATGTGCACCGGACGCAGATCCTCGCGGTAGTAGGCCTCGTTGAAGTCTTCGCGGACGGTCAGGCGCGAGCCTTCGAAACTCATGCCCAGATACGCCCCGCGCGCCCGCGCGTAAGAAATGAAATCCGCATTGACGGAAGCGCTGCGCCCGGCGCCCACCGGGCCCGCGGCGACTTCGGCATCACCTCCCAGGCGCATGGACGAGGCGAACAGCGAATCGCGGGCATCGGGCCGCCGTGCGACCATCACCACCTCGGCGGCGTCCCCGCCGATCTGCACGCCGAAGCTGACGGATCCCAGAGAATAGAAACCCACTGGACTGTAGTCGCCCTCGTCTTCGTCCCAGGCCAGGGCCACGCCCAGCCCGCCGGATCCGCCAATGAAGAACCCCCCACGGATCACGCGCGGGAAGATCACCACCGCATGCGCTTCCCGCAGGTCGGCACGCAGTGCGGGGTAGTCGGGGTGCCCGGCCATGCGGGTGAGGGTGTCCTTGGCGCGGTCGACGATGTCCTGCGGATCGACGTCCCGCGCGAACGGATTGGCGCTGGCCGGCGGCGCCAGGGAAAGGATCAGGGCAAGGGCGAGGAGCAGGACTGCGAAATGACGCATCGGGACCTCCGGGGAGGGGCCGTTGTTCGGAACAGGGTGGCAATGATCGCACAAAAAAAGGGGGCCGAAGCCCCCTTTTTCGTGCATCCGTGCGCGGATCGCGAGATCAGTTGATCTTCGGATCCAGATCGCCGTTGTTGTAGCGGGCGACCATGTCGTCCAGCGACATCGGCTTGATCTTGGACGCCATCCCGGCGCAGCCGAAGGCTTCGAAGCGCTGCTTGCAGACGTCCTTCATGCCGGCGGTCGAGGCCTTCAGGAACTTGCGCGGGTCGAATTCCTTCGGGTTCTCGGCCAGGAACTTGCGCACCGCGCCGGTGGAGGCCATGCGCAGGTCGGTGTCGATGTTGACCTTGCGCACGCCGTGCTTGATGCCTTCCTGGATCTCCTTGACCGGGACACCATAGGTCTCGCCCATGTCACCGCCGTACTGGTTGATGATCTTCAGCCATTCTTCCGGTACCGAGGAGGAGCCGTGCATCACCAGGTGGGTGTCCGGGATGCGGGCGTGGATCTCCTTGACCCGCTCGATGGCCAGGATGTCACCGGTCGGCGGACGGGTGAACTTGTAGGCGCCGTGCGAGGTGCCGATGGCGATGGCCAGGGCGTCGCACTTGGTCTTCTTGACGAAGTCCGCGGCCTCGTCCGGGTCGGTCAGCAGCTGGTCGTGGGACAGCGTGCCTTCGGCGCCGGAACCGTCTTCCTCCCCGGCCTGGCCGGTTTCCAGGGAGCCCAGGCAGCCCAGCTCGCCTTCCACGGACACACCGCCGGAATGGGCCATCTCGGCGACCTTGGCGGTCACGTCGACGTTGTAGTCGTAGGTCGACGGGGTCTTCATGTCGGGCATCAGGGAGCCGTCCATCATCACCGAGGTGAAGCCCGACTGGATGGAACGCAGGCACACCGCCGGCTCGGAGCCGTGGTCCTGGTGCAGCGCGATCGGGATGTCCGGATACTGCTCGGCGGCCGCTTCGATCATGCGGCGCAGGAAGGGCTCCCCGGCGTACTTCCGCGCACCGGCGGACGCCTGAATGATCACGGGGGAGTCCACTTCCTTCGCGGCCTCCATGATCGAATGGATCTGTTCCATGTTGTTGGCGTTGTAGGCCGGCATGCCGTAGCCATGCTCGGCGGCATGGTCCAGCAGCTGGCGAAGCGAGATCAGTGCCATGGTTCCTCCTTACGGGATTCGCACTTCAGGTTGGGAACTGGACGTCCGGGTGACGGTCGCCGTCAGGCGACTTCGCCGGCCCGGACGATTTTCATTGCGTTGGTGCCGCCATGGGCACCCTGCAGGTCGCCCTTGGTGATTATGACCAGCTGGCCATCCTGCACGACCCCCTCGGCCTTGAGCAAGTTGACCGCTTCGCGGTTCAGGCTCTCATGGCTCTCCGGCAGCGAGTCGACATACACCGGGTAAACACCGCGGTACAGGCTCATGCGCCGGCTGGTGTCCATGCGCCGGGTCAGCGCGTAGATCGGGATCCCGGAACTGATCCGCGACATCCACAGCGCGGTGGCGCCGGACTCCGTGAGGGCCGCGATTGCCTGCACGTCCAGGTGGTTGGCGGTATACATGGTGGCCATCGCGATCGCCTCGTCCACCCGACCGAAGGTCGAGTCCATTCGGTGGTCGGACTGCCGCGCGGCACGCTGGCGCTCGGCGGCTTCGCAGATCCGGTCCATGCTGGAGACCACCCGTCCGGGATAGCGTCCGGTGGCGGTCTCGCCCGACAGCATCACCGCGTCGGTCCCGTCCAGCACCGCGTTGGCCACGTCGAAGACCTCCGCCCGCGTGGGGATCGGATTCTGGATCATGGTCTCCATCATCTGGGTCGCGGTGATGACCAGACGGTTGAGGGCGCGCGCCCGCGAGATCAGGGTCTTCTGCACCCCGGGCAATTCGGCATCGCCGATCTCCACGCCGAGATCCCCGCGCGCGATCATGATCACCTCGGTCGCCGAGATGATCTCGTCGATCACGTCCAGGGCCTCGGAACGCTCGATCTTGGCGCAGATCCCGGCCTCCCAGCCGGCCTCCTTCAACAGGCCGCGGGCAAGGTGGATGTCCTGCGCCGAGCGCGGAAAGGACACGGCCAGGTAGTCCACCTCCAGCTCGGCCGCCAGGCGGATGTCCTCGCGGTCCTTGTCGGTGATCGCCGGGGCGGACAGGCCTCCCCCCTGGCGATTGATGCCCTTGTTGTTGGACAGCTCGCCGCCGACCACGACCTCGGTTTCGACCCGGCTGGCCGCGACCGCGGTCACCTTGAGCACGATGCGACCGTCATCCAGCAGCAGGATGTCATCCGGGCGCACGTCCTTCGGCAGGTCGGTGTAGGTCAGGCCGACCTGGGTGTCGTCACCGTCGTCGCGGCCCAGACCCGCGTCCAGCGCGAACGGTGCGCCTTCTTCCAGGTGCACCTTGCCAGTGGCGAAGCGCTCGATGCGGATCTTGGGCCCCTGAAGATCGCCCAGGACACCGACCACGCGATGGGCGCGCTCGGCGGCCGCGCGCAGTCGCTGCACGCGGGCACGGTGGTCATCCGGATCCCCGTGCGAGAAGTTGACGCGCACGACATCGACGCCGGCCTGGATGATGGCATCCATGGCTTCGTCGCTGTCGGTCGCGGGGCCAAGGGTGGCTACGATCTTGGTGCGTCTCACGCGGGGCTCTCCGATGTTGGATGACGTAGCATTCAAGGCCGTTCAGCCCTTCGCCCGCTCCTCGAGCATCGCCACGGCCGGCAGCGTCTTGCCTTCCAGGAACTCGAGGAAGGCACCGCCGCCGGTGGAGATGTAGCTGATGCGCTCGGAGAGATCGTATTTGTCGATTGCCGCCAGTGTGTCGCCGCCGCCGGCAATGGAGAACGCATCGCTTTCCGCGATCGCCTCGCCCAGGGCCCGGGTGCCCGCGGCGAACTGATCGAACTCGAACACGCCCACCGGGCCGTTCCACACGATGGTGCCGGCATTACGCAGGGCTTGTGCGTAGGTGGAGGCGGTGTCCGGACCCACATCGAAGATCATGTCGTCGGCGCCGATCGCGTCCACCGCTTTGGTCTCCGCCGGCGTGCTGTCGGAAAACTCCTTGCCCACGGTGACGTCGGTCGGCACCGGGATCTCGCCGCCCTTGGCGCGCGCGGCTTCCATCAGCCGCTTCGATTCGTCGACCAGATCGGCCTCGTACAGCGAGTTGCCGACATCATGGCCCTGCGCCGCAATGAAGGTGTTGGCGATGCCGCCACCCACGATCAGCTGGTCCACGACCTTGGACAGCGACTCCAGCACGGTCAGCTTGGTCGAGACCTTGGACCCGCCGACGATTGCGACCAGCGGGCGCTTCGGGTTGTCCAGCGCCTTGCTCAGGGCTTCCAGTTCGCGGGCCAGCAGCGGACCGGCGCAGGCCTGCGGCGCGAACTTGCCGGCCCCGTGGGTGGAGGCCTGGGCGCGGTGAGCGGTACCGAAGGCGTCCATCACGTAGACGTCGCACAGCGCGGCGTACTTCTTCGCCAGCGCCTCGTCATCCTTCTTCTCGCCCTTGTTGAAACGGACGTTTTCCAGCATCACCACCTCGCCGGGCTGGATCTCCACCCCGTCGAGATAATCCCGCACCAGACGCACTTCGCGGCCGAGAAGCTGCCCCATGTGCTCGGCGACCGGGGCCAGGGAATCCTCCTCGGAGAATTCGCCCTCGGTGGGCCGGCCCAGGTGCGACATCAGCATCACGCCGGCGCCGCCTTCCAGGGCCTTCTGCACGGTCTCGAGACTCGCGCGGATACGCGCATCGGACGTGACCTTGCCGTCCTTGACGGGGACGTTCAGGTCCTGGCGCACGAGCACGCGGCGACCCTGCAGATCGAGATCGGTCATCTTGGTGACGGACATGGAATACCTCGCGGAAAAGGTTGGAACGAATAAAGTCTTCGGTGCAGCCCCCCTGGCGGGGAGGCTGCGCCCAAGACTCTGGCGGGATGCCGCCGGGAGCGGCACGCGCCCCGGCGGACTCCCCGCAGGTCTTATTGGGCGACGTGCTCCACCATGCGAAGCATGTTGCAGGTGTAGCCGTACTCGTTGTCGTACCAGGCCACGACTTTCACGAACGTCGGGTCCAGCTGGATGCCGGCGCCGGCATCGAACACCGACGGGGCGGTGTAGCCGCGGAAGTCGGTGGAGACCACCAGGTCTTCGGTGTAGCCCAGCACGCCCTTCAGCTCGCCCTCGGAGGCCTTCTTCATGGCCTCGCAGACGGCCTTGTAGTCGGCTTCGCCGTTGAGCTCGGCGGTCAGGTCCACCACCGAGACGTCGGAGGTCGGCACGCGGAAGGCCATGCCGGTCAGCTTGCCGTTCAGCTCGGTCAGCACCTTGCCCACGGCCTTGGCGGCACCGGTGGAGGACGGGATGATGTTCTCCAGGATGCCGCGGCCGCCGCGCCAGTCCTTCATGGACGGGCCGTCGACGGTCTTCTGCGTGGCGGTGGCGGCGTGCACGGTGGTCATCAGGCCGCGCTTGATGCCCCAGTTGTCGTGCAGGACCTTGGCCACCGGCGCCAGGGCGTTGGTGGTGCAGGAAGCGGCGGAGACCATGTTCTGGCCGCTGTAGTCGCCGTGGTTGACGCCGTAGACGAACATCGGGGTGTCGTCCTTGGACGGGGCGGACATCACGACCTTCTTCGCCCCGGCGTCCAGGTGCTTCTGCGCGGTGTCGGCGGTCAGGAACAGGCCGGTGGACTCGATCACCACGTCGGCGCCGATGTCGCCCCACTTCAGGGCGGACGGATCCTTCTCCGCGGTCAGGCGGATGCGGTTGCCGTTCACGACCAGGTCATTGCCCTCGACGCTGATGTCGCCTTCGAAGCGGCCGTGGACCGAATCGTAGCGCAGCATGTAGGCCAGGTATTCCGGATCCAGCAGGTCATTGATGCCGACCACCTGCAGGTTGGGGAAGTCCTGGGCGATGGCGCGGAAGGCCATGCGCCCGATGCGGCCGAAACCGTTGATACCAACCTTGATAGCCATGGGAGTCTCCTCTTTTCAGCTCTTATTGAAAATCGTCGGGGCTCAGCCGTTCAGCACGTCGCGGGCGATCTGCGCGACATTCTCCGGCTTGAAGCCGAAGTAATCGAACAGCGCACCGCCCGGGGCGGATTCGCCGAAGCAGTCCATGCCGAACACCGCGCCGTCCATGCCGGTGAACTTGTACCAGCCCGCGGTGGCGCCGGCCTCCACGGCCACGCGCTTGCGCACGGCGGACGGCAGCACGGATTCGCGGTAGGCCGGATCCTGCTGTTCGAACAGTTCCACGCAGGGCATGGACACGACGCGCGCCTTCTTGCCCTCGCCGGCCAGCGTCTCGGCCGCCTGCACGGCCAGCTCGACCTCGGAACCGGTCGCGATGAAGATCAGATCCGGGGTGCCGTCGCAGTCCTTCAGCACGTAGCCACCGCGCGCGATGTTGGCGAGCTGTTCGCCGTCGCGCTCCATGTGCGGCAGGCCCTGGCGCGACAGGATGAACGCGGACGGGCCGTCGGTGCGCTCGATGCCGGCCTTCCAGGCGACAGCCGTCTCGACCGCGTCACAGGGGCGCCACACGTTCAGGTTGGGGATCAGGCGCAGGCTCGGGGTCTGCTCGATCGGCTGGTGGGTCGGGCCGTCCTCGCCAAGGCCGATGGAATCATGCGTCAGCACGTACATCACGCGCTGCTTCATCAGCGCGGACATGCGGATGCCGTTACGCGCATAGTCCGAGAAGATCAGGAAGGTCCCGCCGTACGGGATGAACCCGCCGTGCAGCGCGATCCCGTTCATGATCGCGGCCATGCCGAACTCGCGCACGCCGTAGTACACGTAGTTGCCCGCGGCGTCTTCCTTGCTGACGCCCTTCGAGCCGCTGTACATGGTCAGGTTGGAGCCGGCCAGGTCGGCGGAGCCGCCCAGCAGTTCCGGCAGGGCCGGGGCGTAGCCACCGATGGTGGCCTGCGACGCCTTGCGCGAGGCGACCTTCTCGGCCTTCTCTACGGTCTGCTTGATGAAGGCATTGGCCTTCTCGCTCCAGTCGGCGGGCAGATCACCGGCCATGCGACGCTCGAACTCGGCCGCCAGCTCCGGATGCGCCTGCTTGTAGGCGGCGAAACGCTCGTTCCATTCGGCTTCGGCCCTGGCCCCCTTGTCCTTCGCGTTCCAGCCGGCGTAGATGTCGTCCGGGATCTCGAACGGGCCGTGTTCCCAGCCCAGTTCCTTGCGGGTCAGCGCGACTTCGTCGTCGCCCAGCGCGGCGCCATGGCACTCTTCCTTGCCGGACTTGTTCGGGGAACCGAAGCCGATCACGGTGCGGCAGCAGACCAGGGTCGGCTTGCCGGTTTCCTTGCGGGCCTGCTCGATCGCGGCCTTGACCGCATCGGCGTCATGGCCGTCCACGTCGCGCACCACGTGCCAGCCATAGGCCTCGAAACGGGACGGGGTGTCGTCGGTGAACCAGCCTTCGACCTCGCCGTCGATGGAGATGCCGTTGTCATCCCAGAACGCGACCAGCTTGCCCAGGCCCAGGGTGCCGGCCAGCGCGCAGGCCTCGTGCGAGACGCCTTCCATCAGGCAGCCGTCACCGAGGAACACATAGGTGTTGTGGTCGACAATCTCGTGCCCGGGCTGGTTGAAATGCGCGGCCATCATCTTCTCGGCCAGCGCCATACCCACGGCATTGGAGACACCCTGGCCCAGCGGGCCGGTGGTGGTCTCGACCCCGGCGGTGTAGCCGTACTCCGGATGGCCGGGGGTCTGCGAATGCAGCTGACGGAACTGCTTGAGCTCGTCCATCGGCAGGTCGTAGCCGGTCAGATGCAGCAGCGAGTACACCAGCATCGAGCCGTGCCCGTTGGACATCACGAAACGGTCGCGGTCGGCCCAGTCCGGGTTCGCCGGGTTGTGCTGCATGTAGTCGTTCCACAGCACCTCGGCGATGTCCGCCATCCCCATCGGGGCCCCCGGGTGACCGGAATTGGCCTTCTGGACCGCGTCCATGGAAAGGGCGCGGATGGCATTGGCAAGCTCTCTACGGGTGGGCATGCGGGTCTCCTGCTCAAGTGATGAAAGATTCTGGCCGGGGCGGGAACCGGTCTGACGGCTCCGGCGCTGCAGCATCAAGGCGCGCCGGGCGGACCGGACATGGGACGGACGAGGCCGCACAACCCCAGCAACGGCGGAGCATTTTGGCCACTTTCAAGCAGCGGGGCAAGTCGCGCCCTCGCGCGCTTCGGCGGCCGTCACACGGCATTGGGCGGGAGGCCTTCACGAAGGCTTCACCCGGGGGGGGGCTTAGAAATTCCCGGCGAGTCGCGTTACACTAGCGGTCGTTTTGCGCAAAACTAAATCGAAACGACAGAAAAGGAACGCTTAATGTCCAACTACATCTTCACCTCGGAATCGGTCTCTGCGGGTCACCCCGACAAGATGGCCGACCTGGTCTCCGACACCATCGTCGACGCCATCATCGAGCAGGATCCGCACGCCCGCATCGCGTGTGAAACCGCCACCAAGACCGGCATGGTGATGCTGCTGGGCGAGATCACCACCGGCGCGCAGATCGATTACGAGCGCCTGGTGCGCGAGACCGTCTGCGAGATCGGCTACGACGATTCCCACAAGGGCTTCGACGGCAACACCTGCGCCGTGCTGAACGTGCTGGGCGAGCAGTCCCAGGACATCGCCATGGGCGTGGACCGCGACGTCTCCGACCGCGCCACCCAGGGCGCCGGTGACCAGGGCCTGATGTTCGGCTACGCCGCGCGCGAAACCGATACCCTGATGCCCGCCCCGATCTTCTACGCCCACAAGATGGTGCGCATCCAGTCCGAGCTGATGAAGAGCGGCAAACTGCCGTGGCTGCGCCCGGACGCCAAGAGCCAGGTCTCCCTGCGCTATGAAGACGGCAAGCCGGCCGGCCTGGACGCGGTCGTGCTGTCCACTCAGCACAGCCCGGAGATCTCCCAGAAGGACCTGCAGGAAGCCATCTATGAAGAGATCTTCAAGAAGGTCCTGCCGGCCGAGTGGCTCAGCCAGGTCTCCGATGACCAGATCCACATCAACCCGACCGGCAAGTTCGAAATCGGCGGCCCGGTGGGCGACGCCGGTCTGACCGGTCGCAAGATCATCGTCGACACCTACGGCGGCATGGCCCGCCACGGTGGCGGTGCGTTCTCCGGCAAGGACCCGTCCAAGGTGGACCGCTCCGCTGCTTACGCCGGCCGCTACGTGGCCAAGAACGTCGTCGCCGCCGGCCTGGCCGACAAGTGCGAGATCCAGGTCTCCTACGCCATCGGCGTGGCCGACCCGACCTCGATCACCATCGACACCTTCGGCACCGGCAAGATCGACGACCGTCGCATCGAGACGCTGGTCCGTGACATCTTCGACCTGCGTCCGTGGGGCCTGGTCCAGATGATGGATCTGCTGCGTCCGATCTACAAGGCGACCGCCGCCTACGGGCACTTCGGCCGCGAAGACGTCGACCTCCCCTGGGAGCGCACCGACAAGGCCGAGGAACTCAAGAAGGCCGCCGGACTCTAAGAGAGTCCATATTACGTAAGCGAAACACCCATCCGGCTGAGGAGCGCTGCAGCGGTTCCACCGTCAGGCTCAGCCGGATGTTCCCTGAAGTACACGGCGCTCATCCAGACCAACGGAGAAGTAACACCATGAATGCTGTGATGGATGCCAAGAAAACCGGCGATTACGTCGTCAAGGACATCAACCAGGCCGAGTTCGGCCGCAAGGAAATCGCGATCGCCGAGACCGAAATGCCCGGTCTGATGCAGACTCGCGAAGAGTACGCGGCCTCCCAGCCGCTGAAGGGCGCCAAGATCGCCGGCTCCCTGCACATGACCATCCAGACCGCCGTGCTGATCCAGACCCTGGAAGCGCTGGGTGCCGAGGTCCGCTGGGCCTCCTGCAACATCTACTCCACGCAGGACCACGCTGCCGCGGCCATCGCCGACAACGGCACGCCGGTCTTCGCCGTGAAGGGTGAGACCCTGGAAGAGTACTGGGACTACTGCCACCGCATCTTCGAATTCGACGGCGGTGCCAACATGATCCTGGACGACGGTGGCGACGCGACCCTGCTGCTGCACATCGGCGCCAAGGCCGAGAAAGACCCCTCCGTGCTGGAAAACCCCGAGCACGAAGAGGAAGTGGCCCTGTTCGCCAAGATCAAGGAACGCCTGGCCGAGCAGCCCACCTGGTACTCGGACATGCTGTCCAGGATCCACGGCGTGACCGAAGAGACCACCACCGGCGTGCACCGTCTGTACCAGATGGCGAAGACCGGCGAGCTGGCCTTCCCCGCCATCAACGTCAACGACTCGGTCACCAAGTCCAAGTTCGACAACCTGTACGGCTGCCGCGAGTCCACCGTGGACTCCATCAAGCGCGCCACCGACGTGATGATCGCGGGCAAGATCTCCGTGGTCGCCGGCTACGGTGACGTCGGCAAGGGTGCCGCCCAGTCGCTGCGTGGTCTCGGCTCCACCGTGTGGGTCACCGAAATCGACCCGATCTGCGCCCTGCAGGCCGCGATGGAAGGCTTCCGCGTCGTGACCATGGACGAAGCCGCCGACAAGGCCGACATCTTCATCACCGCCACGGGCAACAAGGACGTGATCACCGAAGATCACATGACCCGGATGAAGGATCAGGCCATCGTCTGCAACATCGGCCACTTCGACTCCGAGATCGACGTCGCCTCGATGCGCAAGTACGAGTGGGACAACATCAAGCCGCAGGTTGACCACATCATCCTTCCGAACGGCAACCGCATCCTGATGCTGGCCGAAGGCCGTCTGGTGAACCTGGGCTGCGGCACGGGCCACCCGTCCTTCGTGATGTCCAACTCGTTCACCAACCAGACGCTGGCGCAGATCGAGCTCTGGAACAAGGGCTCGGAGTACGACAAGCAGGTCTACATCCTGCCGAAGCATCTGGACGAGAAGGTCGCGAACCTGCACCTGAAGAAGCTGGGCGCGAACCTGACGCGCCTGACCGACGACCAGGCCAAGTACCTGGGCATGTCGGTGGATGGTCCGTTCAAGCCGGAACACTACCGCTACTGATCGGCCAGCCTCACATTAGTCAACTGACTGTGTGACAGCCCGGGCGGGCCGCATACTCGTGCGGTCCGCCTTCTTTTTGTCTGGAGGACAAGCAATGAGCAATCAGGAACGCGTCTTCAGCGTTGAATTCTTCCCGCCCAAGGACGAGGCCGGCGCCGAACGTCTGGCCAAGGCCCGCAAACGTCTGGGCGCCCTCAAGCCCGAGTTCTACTCGGTGACCTTCGGCGCCGGCGGTTCGACCCGCGACCGCACTCTCGAGACGGTCAAGGACATCATCAACAACGACGGCATCCCGGCGGCCCCGCACGTCTCCTGCATTTCGTCCACCAAGGACGAACTGCGCGACCTGCTGAACGCCTATCGGGACATTGGTGTGGACCGCATCGTGGCCCTGCGTGGCGACCTGCCGTCCGGTACCAGGCATTCCGGTGGCGATTTCCGCTACGCATCGGAGCTGGTGGAGTTCGTGCGTGCCGAATTCGGTAACCAGTTCAAGATCGAGGTGGCGGCCTATCCGGAGTTCCATCCGCAGGCCCCCAGCGCCGAGAAGGATCTGGACAACTTCAAGACCAAGGTGGATGCCGGCGCCGACACCGCCATCACCCAGTATTTCTACAACGTGGACGCCTATGTCGCGTTCATGGAACGGGTGCAAGCGATGGGGATCACCATCCCGATCATTCCGGGAATCATGCCGATCACCAACTACACCCAGATCGTGCGCTTCTCCGAGATGTGCGGTGCCGAGATCCCGCGCTACATCCGCAAGCGGATGGAGGCGTATGGCGACGACAAGGACTCGATCCGCAAGTTCGGCATCGAGCAGGCCACCCGCCTGACCGACGATCTGCTGGAAAAGGGCGCCCCCGGCATCCACTTCTATTCGATGAACCAGGCCGGCCCGACCGAACAGATCTGGAAGGACCTGGACCTCGACAGCCGTCGCTGACCATGCGCTGCCCCCGTCTGCTGATCGAGAACGCCGATCTGGCGGCGGGGCTGCGTTTGCCGGCCCCGGAGGATCGACTGCATTACGCCACCCGGGTTCTCCGGCTGAAGGACGGCGCCGCGTGCCGTCTGTTTGACGGCCGCGGCAATGAATTCGACGCCCGCCTGGAGACCGCCGGTCGCCGGGCGGGCGTTTTTCATCTGGGGGAACGCGCCACCGAACCGACCACCCCGCGCTTCCCGATCACCCTTCTCCAGGGCATCGCGCGTGGCGATCACATGGATCTTGCGCTGCAGAAGGCCGTGGAACTGGGCGTTTCGCGTATCCGGCCGGTTCTGTGCGAGCGCAGCCGCTCGGCTGGTGGTCACAAGGGCCTGGACCGCCGCCAGAGTCACTGGCAGGGCGTCATTGCGGCGGCTGCGGAGCAGTGCGGACGGAACGAACTGCCGGTGCTGGAGTCCGTCGGCCAGCCGGACGCAGTGCTGCGACGGGACGGTCCCGGTTCCACCGCCAGCCTCGCATTGCTCGCGGATGAAACCGGCGCGCCACTGTCGCGGATCGTGGAATCCCGCCAGTCCGTGGCGACGGAGAACGCCAGCGTCTTCGTGGGCCCGGAAGGCGGCCTGACCGATGCCGAGCGCACCCTCGCTCGCGACCACGGGTTCCACCCTGTACGCACCGGCCCGCGAACGCTGCGCACCGAGACGGCCGCCATCGCGATTCTGACGCTGGTGCAATGGCGCTTCGGTGACCTGGAGCCACCCGGCGAGTAGCCTCAGTCTGCCGGAGCCGGGCGTGTTTCCGAAGTCCCGGACGAGCGGGCGGTCATGCCCGTACCGGGAAGCTCCCGGAGCCGGGCCTCGACGGTATCCAGGCGCAGCAGGTGCGTGGTCACGCCCGATGCCTTGACCCGCCACGACCAGGGTGTGGTCTCCACCCCTTCCAGAGCGAAGATGTTCTGCGGCGTGACACGCACCGGGTGCGGTGTCCCCCTGACCTCCAGCGCGTAGTACGGGAGCGACTCCGGCTCGTCCGCGCCCTGCAGGACGAGAAGACGGGTGAACCGGCGATGATCCTCGCCGGTGTCGCGCGCCGGATCCAGCAGATGATTCACGTTGATCACCGGAATCTGCAGTTCGTTCCAGATCAGGGGGGCCGCAAGCCATGGCCGTTCGGCCGAAAGCTCGTCTTCCTCCAGGCTCGAACCCGGCCGGGTGGTGACCTCCAGCAGGGCGCTGCGCGGCAGCAGGATGGAGCCCGCCTCCAGCTGCACGATCACTGCTTCAACGCGACCTTCGCTCTCGCTCATCGTTCTCCTCCGCGCCCGGCAGGCCTCATGCCGGAGTGCCCTCCAGCTGATGCTCGATCTCGCTGAGCAGGTCGTTCTCGAGGTACGGCTTGCCGAGATAACCGTTCACACCCAGCCGCATGGCTCGCTCGCGGTGCTTGGAACCGCTGCGCGAGGTGATCATGATGATGGGCACCGCGTGAAATTCCGGATGCTCCCGCACGTGGGCAGCGAATTCGAACCCGTCCATACGCGGCATCTCCACGTCCAGCAGGATCAGATGCGGCCGGCGCTCGTCCAGGAGCGTCACCGCATCGAGGCCGTCGCGCGCGGTCACTACCTCGTAGCCCCTGCGGGTCAACAAACGCGCGGTCACCTTGCGAATGGTGATCGAGTCGTCGACCACCATGATGCGCGTCGCGGCGCTTTCGGGCTCGACGGCCTCGGCCTCGGCGGCGGTCGCCACGGTTGCGAACCGCATAAGCATGCTCAGATCCAGGATCAGCATCACCGAGCCGTCACCCTGCAGCGTGGCCCCGGCCACACCGGGGATCCGGCTCAGCACCGGACCGACCGACTTGACCACCACCTCCTGGCTGCCCGCCAGGCCATCCACGCGCAGCGCGACCTTCTGCTCGTCCGCACGTACCAGCAGCAGCGGGAAAGGCTCCTCCGGCAATGGGTGAACCCCGGCCTGGGTCTCGATGCAAAGGATCTCGCCCAGTGAATGCAGGGCGTATTCCTGGCCCACATAGCTGTAGGTCGGTGCCGCGCCGGAGTCGTCGATCTCCTCGCGCCGCGCGCGTACCACGCCCTCGACCGAGGCCATCGGAACCGCAAAGGTCTCCTCCCCAACCTGCACCAATAACGACTGGCTGATCGCCAGCGTGAACGGGAGCCGCAAAGTAAACCGCGATCCGGAACCCGGGATGGAATCGATGTCCAGCGTTCCGCCGAGCTGCTTGACCTCCGCGTTGACCACATCCATGCCCACACCGCGCCCGGCCACATGGTTCACCGAGGCGGCGGTCGAGAATCCGGACTGCAGGATCAGCTGCAGGGCCTGATTGTCACTCAGTTCCGCCTCCGGCGTGATGACTCCGCGGTCGATGGCCTTGGCCCGCACGACCTCGGCATCGATGCCGCCACCATCATCGGCAACCTCCATCCGGATCTCGCTGCCGGCCTGCTCCAGGCTTACCGTGATGTGGCCTTCCCGCGGCTTTCCACGTTCTTCCCGTTCGTCGGGCGTTTCGATGCCGTGCGCCACCGCATTGCGCAGCAAGTGTTCCAGCGGGGCCACCAGGCGCTCCAGCAGGGCACGGTCGAGCTCGGAATCCTGGCCGACGAAATCCACCCGGACCTCGCGCTGCATGTCGTCGGCCGCCGCGCGCACCACGCGCCGCAGGCGTGGCGCCATGCGCGCGAACCGGACCATGCGCTGCCGCATCAACTGGTCCTGCAGCTCGGTACCCACGCGTTTTTCCTGCACCAGCACGCCGCCGGCGGTCCGGAGCTCGTCGTCCACCTCCTGCTTCAGGCTGTCGAGGTCGCTCACACTCTCCGCCAGCGCGCGCGAAAGTTGCTGAATCCCGGAGTAGCGATCCATCTCCAGCGGATCGAAATCCACCTGCTCCTCGCCGGTTTCCTGCTCCACCCGGAACAGCACCTGCGCTTCGGTTTCGATCTCGAGCTTGCGCAGCTGTTCGCGCACCCGCGTGATGGTCCGGTCCAGTTCCTCGATCTGATTCTCGACCCGTCCGACCGTTTGCTCGAAACGCCGATGGAACGTCGCCAGTTCGCCGGCATTGTTCACCAGGCTGTCGAGGACCTCCGCGTCCATCCGCACCTGGTCCTGCAGCTTGCGGCTACCCGTTTCGGCATCTGCGGCCCGGGTTGCGGCCTCCCCGCCCGCCGGCGCCTCGCTCGGCTCGGCTTCGGCGGTCTCCTCCCCGGTCTCCTCCGCGCCGTCACCTTCGGCTTCTTCTTCCAGCGTCCAGTGCCTCAGGACCGCCAGTTCCCGGCTTTCGTTTTCATCCGTCTGCCACGGTCCGACGCCGCGCTCGACCAGGCCCTGCACCTCCACCAGGGCCTTCTCCGCCGCGTCGAAGAACGACGGACGAGGGTCCTGGCCCGCTTCGGTCTCTATCCCCAGGGTGGTTTCCAGAGCGTGGGCAATCGCGCCCACCACCGTGAAGCCCGCCATCCGGGCGCTTCCCTTGAGGGTGTGCACCTCGCGCTGGAAGGCTTCCTGGTCCGGTCCGGGCCGGCCGCCGGCCTCGCGCCAGGCCGCCAGGGTATGGAACGCCTGCTCGAGAATGTCATGGGCCTCCTCGATGAAGACCTCGCCGAACTCCGGATCAATCTCGTCTTCCGCCGGGTGGGAGGCCGCATCGACGGGCTCTGGCTCTGGCTCTGG
>NZ_MUZR01000056.1 GCF_001995255.1 Thioalkalivibrio halophilus
GTCGGGCAGCGGTGGAACATCACGAATCTTGGCGCCATTCTGTTCGCGACGGATCTGGATCGGTTTGACGCCTCTCTGTCACGCAAGGCGGTTCGATTGGTTGTCTACGATGGCCGAAATCGGGCCGCGAAGGTCAGCCATCGGTTGGATGGCGCCAAGGGGTACGCCTGTGGTTTCGAGGGGTTGGTGGGCTACATCAACGATATCGTGCCCCACAATGAACACATCGGTCGCGCCTTGCGCGAGGTCCGACCTGTGTTCCCCGAGCTCGCCGTGCGCGAGCTGGTGGCGAACGCTCTGATTCATCAGGATATGACCATCACCGGTGCCGGGCCACAGATCGAGATCTTCGAAGACAGGATGGAAATCACGAACCCCGGTCGTCCGCTGATACAGCCGGACCGGATGATTGATCTGCCCCCGCGCTCACGCAATGAGGCACTGGCATCGTTGATGCGGCGGATGAGGTTTTGCGAGGAGCAAGGCAGCGGACTGGACAAGGTGGTTGCCGAGGTGGAACTGTACCAACTGCCACCACCGTGGTTCCGTGGAGACGACAACTCCATGCAAGTGATCCTCTATGCGCCGCGCTCTTTCGCCAACATGACCCAGGAGGAGCGGATTCGCGCCTGCTATCAGCACGCGGTACTGAAGTTCCTGACTGGCGGGGAACGGATGAGGAACGCGACCCTGTGTGAACGGTTCGGGATCGACAGCAGGAATGCCTCTCAGGCCTCCGGCGTGATCAAGCACGCGTTGGAGGCCGGGCTGATCAAGCCCGCAGATCCTGAGCATCCCCGGGCCGGCTATGTCCCCATCTGGGCGTGATTTCTTGATTGGGTTTTCATTCCAGCAGGGCGGCGGAGACCATCGAGTGACATGAGTGACGTCAAAACAACAGGTTGCGTCTGCATTTCGGCGTTCTATTTCTTGATCGGGTATTCAGCGGGCTCGCCATCCGCTGTACGCGAGCCGGGGCCGGACGGTGACGGCGATGGCGGGAGCCGGAAATGAGTCAAGTCGGCCAACGCGAACACCTCACCCAGCAGCAGGTGCTGCGCGTCTTCCAGGACGAGCTGGGCTATCGCTACCTGGGCGACTGGAAGGACCGGGCCGGCAACCGCAATATCGAGGAAGACCTGCTGCGCGACTGGCTGGCGCGGCAGGGCCATGAGGAGCGCGTGATCAATCGCGCCCTGCGCGATCTGGACCAGGCCGCGGCGATTGCCGGTAGCAAGACCCTCTATGACGCCAACCGCGCCGTCTACGAGAAGCTGCGTTACGGAGTACACGTCAAGCCATCGGTGCAGGAGCAGACGGTCACCGTCTGGCTGATCGACTGGGCCAATCCAGAGAACAACGACTTCGCCGTGGCCGAGGAGGTCACGGTAGCCGGGGCCAACACCAAGCGCCCGGACGTGGTGATGTACGTCAATGGCATCGCCCTGGGCGTTCTGGAGCTCAAGCGCTCCACCGTGGCGGTGGCCGAGGGCATCCGCCAGAGCCTGGACAACCAGAAACCCGAATTTATCCAGTCGTTTTTCGCCACCGCGCAACTGGTGATGGCCGGCAACCCCAGCGAGGGCCTGCGCTACGGGGTGATCGAGACGCCCGAGAAGTTCTGGATGGAATGGAAGGAGCCATCCGACATCGACGATCCCCTGGCGCGGGGGCTGCACCAGCTCTGCCGCAAGGAACGGCTGCTGGAGATTGCCCACGACTTCATGGTCTTCGATGCCGGCACCAAGAAGACCTGCCGCCACAACCAGTTCTTCGGTGTGCGTGCCGCGCAGGACCATGTGCGACAGCGCCAGGGTGGCATCATCTGGCACACCCAGGGCAGCGGCAAGTCGCTGACCATGGTGTGGCTGGCGAAGTGGATCCGCGAGAACGTCGATGACGCCCGGGTGCTGGTGATCACCGACCGCACCGAGCTGGACGAGCAGATCGAGAAGGTCTTCAAGGGGGTGGACGAGCAGATCCACCGCACCCGGAGCGGCGCCGACCTGATCGATGTGCTCAACCGCAGTGACGAGTGGCTCATCGCCTCGCTGGTCCACAAGTTCGGCGCCTCGGAGGAAGACGACGTCGATGCCTTCATCCAGGACATGCGTAGCCACCTGCCGAAAGGCTTTCGGGCCAGGGGCAATCTGTTCGTGTTCGTGGACGAGTGCCACCGCACCCAGTCCGGCAAGCTGCATGAGGCCATGAAGGCCCTGCTGCCCGAGGCCCTGCTGATCGGCTTCACCGGCACGCCGCTGCTGAAGAAGGACAAGCGCAAGAGCATCGAAGTCTTCGGCCCCTACATCCACAGCTACAAGTTCGACGAGGCGGTGCAGGACGGCGTGGTGCTGGATCTGCGCTACGAGGCGCGGGACATCGACCAGCATGTCACCTCGCAGGCCAAGATTGACCAGTGGTTCGAGCTCAAGACCCAGGGCCTGAACGACTATGCCCGCGCCCAGCTCAAGAAGCGCTGGGGCACGCTGCAGAAGGTGCTTAGCTCACGGGACCGGCTGGAGAAAATCGTCTCCGACATCCTCTGGGACATGGCCACCCGCGACCGGCTGATGAGTGGCCACGGCAACGCCATGCTGGTGGCCGGCAGCATCTATTCGGCCTGCCGGCTGTTCGAGATGTTCGAGAAGACCGAACTGAAGGGCAAGTGCGCCATCGTCACCTCCTATGTGCCGTCCACCGCCGATATCAAGGGTGAGGCGACCGGCGAAGGCGAGACCGAGAAGCTGCACCAGTATGCGATCTACCGGCGCATGCTGGCCGAGCACTTCAACGAGCCGGAGGACACGGCCGTGAACAAGGTGGAGACCTTCGAGCAGGAGGTGAAGAAGCGTTTCATCGACGAGCCCGGCCAGATGAAGCTGCTGATCGTGGTCGACAAGCTGCTCACCGGCTTCGACGCCCCACCGGCCACCTATCTCTACATCGACAAGCAGATGCGCGACCACGGCCTGTTCCAGGCCATCTGCCGGGTCAATCGCCTGCACACCGAGGACAAGGAAGTCGGCTACATCGTCGACTACAAGGACCTGTTCAAGTCCCTGGAGCAGTCGATCCAGGACTACACGGGCGGGGCCTTCGATGCCTTCGACGCGGACGACGTCGAAGGGCTGCTGGAGGACCGACTGGACAAGGCGCGGGAACGCTTGGAAGAGACCCGCGAAGCGGTCAAGGCGCTATGCGAGGCGGTGGAGCCGCCCAAGGACAGTCCCGCCTACCGGCGCTATTTCGTCGGCTCCAGCGACATGCCCGAGGTGCAGAAGGAAAACGAGCCGAAGCGGCTGGCCCTGTACAAGCATGTCGGCGCCTTTCTGCGCGCCTACGCCGATCTGGCCAACGAGATGCCACAGGCCGGCTACAGCGAGACCGAGGCCGCCACGATCAAGGCGGAGGTGGAGCACTACGAGAAGGTGCGGGAGGAGGTGAAGCTGGCCAGCGGCGACTACATCGACATGAAGGTGTACGAGCCGGCCATGCGCCATCTGCTGGACAGCTACATCCGCGCGGATGAGAGCGAGAAGCTCTCGGCCTTCGACGATATGACACTGGTGGAACTGGTGGTCGAACGTGGAGAGGAAGCAGTCGATAGTCTCCCTTCATCGATCTCCGGCGACCGAGAGGCCATGGCCGAGACTATCGAGAACAATGTGCGCCGGCTGATCATCGACGAGATGGCCGTCAACCCGAAGTACTACGAGAGGATGTCCGAACTGCTGGATGCCCTGATCGAGCAGCGGCGTCAGGAGGCGCTGGAGTACAAGGAGTATCTGCGCCGCATCGTGGAACTGACGCGGCAGGCGGCCCGGAAGGATAAGGGGATCGGTTATCCCACCGGAGTCGATACTCCATCTCAACAGGCCCTATACGATAATCTGGGTCACGATGCGGCGCTGACCCTTCGGCTTGACGAGAAGATTCGAGCTGTAAGGAAAGCTGACTGGCGTGGCAACAAGTTCAAAGAGCGCGAGGTAAGAAACGCTATTGCGTCGGTGCTGGAGGCGCAGGTACGGGAGACCGAGATTCCCGACGTGGATACCGTTCTCGAGCTGGTGAAGAACCAGAATGACTACTGAGCGCCGTCATATCGAGGTGAGTGGCATTTCGGTGGAGATTCGCCGTAAGGCGATCAGGAACCTGCATGTGGGCGTCTATCCACCCGATGGCAAAGTCCGGGTCGCCGCGCCGGCACACCTGGATGACGAAGCCGTGCGGCTGGCCATTGTCTCACGCCTGGGCTGGATTCGCCGCCAGCAGCAGGCCTTTGCGCGCCAGGTACGTGAGTCCGCCCGGGAGATGGTCACCGGTGAAAGCCACCATTTCGGGGGCAGGCGCTACCGCCTGGATGTGGTGGAACGATCGGGCAATCCGCGCGTGCGCGTGGTCAACAACAGCACCCTCGAGCTGCAAGTCCGACCGGGTGCCGACCGGGCAGCTCGGCAGCAGACGCTCGACCGTTGGTACCGGCGCCAACTCAAAGCCCGCATTCCCGAACTTCTCGCCGCCTGGGAGCCGGTTGTGGGTGTGGTGGTTTCTGATTGCCGCATCAAGCGAATGAAGACCCGCTGGGGGAGTTGCAATATCGAGGCGCGGCGCGTCTGGCTGAACCTGGAGCTCGCCAAGAAACCGCCTGGCTGTTTGGAATACATTCTCGTGCACGAAATGGTGCACTTGCTGGAACGTCACCACACGGAGCGCTTCCGGGCCCTGATGGATCAATACATGCCGGACTGGCGCCTGCGAAAGGACGCGCTCAACGAGACCCCGCTGGCACATGAAGAGTGGGGTTATTGACGTTGCACCCGATTGAGATGAACCGGATGGATGCTCGATCCTGGCTGCCACTATCAGACCTGATATACACGCGATACACGGGGGATCGGCATGGGAAAGTCCGGTCACAATGGGAACGGCTCCGGAATTCCGCCCGTCGACGACATCCGTCGGGCGGTGGAGCAGATGATGAACACGGGCCAGGCTCCCATCCGGGAAGCAGTGGAGCAGATTATTGCGGAGGAAGTAGCGGCGTTCGAGGCTGAGGGCATCGATGACTTCCATGGCCTCAACAGCGATCAGATGCATCGATTGCTCTACCACCCCTTCGATTCGCCGGAGCTGGTCACCTTCGGCGACGGGCTCCGGGAACGGCCCGATTCTCCCGCCTTCCGGCTACTGGAGGTGATTGCCGAGGCGTGTCGGGGCAACGGGATCAAGCTCACACCCAAGGGCAATCTGCCCCGCGCCATCGTGAGCGAGGCCCGGGAGGCCCTGGACGAGAGCGGTTTTGCCTACCGGCGCTCCTTCTATCCCGGTACGATTCGCAACGAGGAGGACCTGGACGAGCTGCATGCCCTTCGGGTCGTCGCCGACATCGGCCGTTTTACCCGCAAGTACCGTGGCCGCCTCAAGCTGGTGCGCGCGGTGGAGAAGCAGTTCGATACCGGTGACTGGGCCGGGCTGTTTACGCGACTGCTGCGGGTTTACTGCCAGGAATTCAACTGGGCCTACCGCGACGGCTATCCCGAACTTCCGATCGTGCAGATGAGTTTCCTCTTCACGCTTTACCTGCTCCATGTGCACGGCCACGAACCCCGACCGGTGAGCTGGTACGAAGTGCAATTCCTCAACGCCTTCCCCATGGCCGAGAGCGAGGTGAACGAGCAACCGTCATACTGGGACCGGGATCCCGCGACGTATGCGGAGCGCCAGGCAAAAAAGGCCTGGTCGCTGCGTTCCATCGAACGTTTCGCTTGCTTCTTCGGTCTTGTGACGCTCGAGGCGGCCCCCGAAACGCGCGACCCCCTGGCACCGATGGGGGATTATCGGGTCCGGGCGCTGCCCTTGCTCGATCAGGCGATCGGCTGGAAGGAAGCCGTGCGCCGCTGCTGAACTGGGAACGCGACGCCGAGATGTCCCCGAAGCCAACAAGGATGTGAATCGATGGGAAAATATTCGAAGCTGTTGTCCAGGATACTGGCCGGATCATCCGATGCGGATATCGAGTTCGCGGCCCTGTGTCGATTGTTGAAACGCCTGGGGTTCGAGGAACGGATCAGGGGCAGCCATCACCTCTTTACGCGGGATGGAGTGGACGAGATCCTGAATCTGCAGCCGAAGGGGAGCAAGGCCAAGCCCTATCAGGTCAAACAGGTGCGGAGTATTGTGGTGCAGTACCGTCTGGGAGAATCGGATGTCGATTAGATACGAGCTGGTCATTTACTGGAGCGAGGACGATCAGTCCTTCATCGTCGAGGTTCCGGAACTCCCGGGCTGCATGGCCGATGGCGAAACCTACGAGCAGGCCGTCAGCAATGCCCGGCGTGTCATCGAGGAGTGGATCGAGACCGCCCGCGAGCTGGGGCGTCCGGTGCCGGAGCCTCGTGGGCGGTTGATGTACGCGTGACCCCGACGGGGTTGGCGGGGCGTCCGGGTTTCGTACCCCCTGTCAGTCGATGCTGGCGGGGCGGGCGGCGAGGCGGCCGGACTGGTAGTCGGAGATGGCCTGCTGGATCTCGGCGTCGCTGTTCATCACGAACGGGCCGTAGTGGGCGATGGGTTCGGCCAGCGGGCGGCCCTTGAACAGCAGGACGCGGCTGTCCTGACGGGCGATCAGGTGGATCATGGTGTGGCCGTGCCAGACGCCCAGTTCGCCGGTGTTCAGGCCGGTGAGCGCGCCCTCGAAGACGTAGCCCAGCACGCGCTCGTCCAGCTGCACGGCCAGTGACAGGCGATAGCCGGCCGGCAGGCTCAGATCCGCCATGCCCGCGCCTTCGCCGATCTGGCCGAGCGGGCCCTCGGTGTCGCCGGCGCTGGTCTGCCAGGAGCCGGCCACGGCCTTGAAGTCCAGCGGGGCGTCTTCCTCCGGCAGGTGGCGCATGGCGTCGGTGCCGACGTCGCGATAGCGCGGGGGCTCCATCTTGCGCGCGGCCGGAAGGTTCACCCACAGCTGAAAGCCGTGCAGCCCTTCCGGATCGGGATGCAGGGTCTCGGAGTGGATCACGCCGCGGCCGGCGCTCATCCATTGCGCGCCGCCGGCCTGCACCTGTCCTTCGTTGCCCATGGAATCGCGATGGCTGACGCCGCCGCGCACCAGATAGGTGAAGGTCTCGAAACCGCGATGCGGATGGTCGGGAAAGCCGCCCACGTCTTCGTCGCCGGGGGCGGTCTTCAGCTCGTCCAGCATCAGGAACGGGTCGAGGCCGCCGCCGAAGTCATGGATGCGGCGGATCTTCACGCCCGCGCCGTCCTGCGTCGGGTGCGAGTGGCGGATGCTGTCCGGTGGCGTGGGGTTCATGGCGTTCTCCTTCGCGTCGAGTCTGCACCATACCGACCGCAAAACGAAAAGAAAATTGCATGGTCCGATCCGGCGCGTTGTTGCCGGTCAGGGGAGCTGCCACGCGTCGGCGAAGGCCTCCAGGCTCTCGATGAAGTCGGGCTCGTGTTCGCGCCGATGCATGGTCAGATGCAGTACGACGGCGGACTCGTCCGGCGGGTGCCCGGTGGTCAGGGTCCAGGCCACGCCGTTGGGGCAGTCCGGCAGGCTGAAGCGCACGCCGCCGTGGATAAGCTCGCGGTTCACGCGGAACTCGCCCCACAGGCAATAGATGACGCCCTGGTCGGTCCCCCGGTCTTCGACCAGGTTGTCGATCAGTTCGCAGGCTGTTGGCAGGGCGGGCACCGTCAGGCGTCGCTGCAGGCTGTCAGGATCGGTCGTGCCTTCGAGGATGCGATGAAACTCCATGGGCTACTCCACTCGGGGCA
This sequence comes from Thioalkalivibrio halophilus, assembly GCF_001995255.1. Lineage (GTDB taxonomy): Bacteria > Pseudomonadota > Gammaproteobacteria > Ectothiorhodospirales > Ectothiorhodospiraceae > Thioalkalivibrio > Thioalkalivibrio halophilus. The sequence goes on from NZ_MUZR01000056.1 coordinate 7,777, forward strand.
GGAATACCGGGTGGCCGTCCACCTCGCCCACGCTCAGGGCCTGGTTGTACAGGCGTTCCAGCGCGGCGGGCACCAGCATGCTGCGGGTGGGGCCCCAGCAGGCGCCGCCGTCGGGGAACATCAGCAGGAGGTGGTCGCAGAAGCGGGCGGCCAGATTGACGTCATGCAGGGCCATCACTGCGGCGCGGCGTTCACCGCCGGCGATTTCGCGCACGCGCTGCAGCACGCTGACCTGATGGTGCAGGTCGAGCTGGCTGGTGGGTTCGTCCAGTAGCAGAACCTGCGGGTCCTGGGTCAGCACGGTGGCCAGTGCCAGTCGCTGGCGCTCGCCGCCAGACAGGGTGTCCACCTGCCGGCCCTCCATGCCGTCGAGGTCCACGGTGGCCAGCGCGGCACGCGCGGCGTCCACGTCCTCGCGGGTCTCGATGTCCCAGGGGCGCAGGTACGGGTGGCGGCCGATCAGCGCGGTTTCGAGGACGGTGGCAGGGAAGCCGTCATGGTGGTTCTGGAACACCAGACCCAGGCGCCGTGCCAGATCCGGCCGCGACAGGCTGCCCAGGGGCTGCCCGGTCAGTTCGATCCCGCCGGCGCGCGGGGGGCGCAGGCGGGCGAGGGTGTGCAGCAGCGTGCTCTTGCCGGCGCCATTGGGCCCGAGAATGCCCCAGCACTGGCCGGGGTTCACGGTCAGGTGCAGCGGCGAGGAGTCCGCGCGTTCGGGGATGTCGATCACCAGGTCACGGGTGGCGAGCAGGGTGTCGGCGGTGGGGGCCTCGTGCACGCTGAGGGCATCGGCATGTGCGTCGGCGCGGCTCATCTCAGCGGCTCCGGTACAGCAGGAACAGGAACACCGGCACGCCCAGCATTGCGGTGATCACGCCCACCGGCAGCTGCTCCGGGGCGATGATGGTGCGCGCCAGGGTATCCGCCAGGGTCAGCAGGATGCCGCCGGCCAGCGCCGAGGCGGGCAGGATCACCCGCTGGTCGTTGCCGAACACCAGACGCAGCATGTGCGGCACGATCAGCCCGACGAAGCCCACCGCGCCCACCTGGGTGACCGCGGTGGCGGTGATCAGCGACGCGGCGATGTAGATCGACCATTCGACCGGGCGCACCGACACGCCCAGCGCGGCGGCCTGCATGGGGCCGCGCGCGAGGACGTTGAGGGTGCGGCCCAGCGGCATGGCCGCCAGCACCACGAACACCAGCACGCCCCAGGCCGGGCCCGGATGGCGGGCATGCGAGACGTCACCCATCAGCCAGTAGAGCATGCCCGGCAGTTCCGCGGTGGGGCTGACCGCCAGCAGGAAGCTGATCAGCGCGCCCCAGCCGGCGGCCACCACCACGCCGGTCAGCAGCAGGCGGGTGGCGGTCCAGGATCCGGTGCCATGCGCCAGGCCGAACACGATGAGTGTGGAGAGCATGGCCCCGGCAAAGGCCGCGGCGGATACCGAGAACATCGACAGCCCGGCGAGCATGGCCAGCAGAGCGCCCACCGAGGCGCCGCCGGAGAGGCCCAGCACGTAGGGGTCGGCCAGCGGGTTGCGCAGCAGCACCTGCATCAGCGCGCCGGCGACGCCCAGCAGCCCGCCCGCGGCGAACGCGGCCAGCGCGCGTGGCAGGCGCAGTTCGGTGATCAGCGTGGCGTGCAGCGCCGAGGCCTCGCCGGTGAGCACCCGCGGGAGCTCGCCGAGCGGGATGGCCACGCTGCCCCAGGCCAGGGCCACGACCAGCGACAACAGCGAGGCGGGCAGCAGCACGCCCGCGGCAAGCAGGAAGGAGCGGGTCACGCCTGGTTACGGCGAGTCGGGGCGCCGGTCGCGGGCGGTCTGCAGTTCCTCGCACATCATGGCGGTGCCCTCGGCGATGCGCGGGGTGTGGCGCTGCAGCAGCGACGGCGGCAGGAAGAACAGGTTGTCGCGGCGCACCGCGAGCATGTTGTCCCATTCGCGCCAGGCCTCGACCCAGGCGGGGTTGTCCTCGCCCATGCCGCCACCGATGATGACCTCGGGGTCGGCGTGGATCACCGCTTCACGGTCCATGCGCGGTACCAGGCGGTCGAGGTGGCCGAACACGTTCTCGCCGCCGCACACCTCGATGGCCTCGGCGATCAGGTGTTCGTTGTTTACCGTCATCAGTGGCTGGTCCCAGACCTGATAGAACAGCGGGACCGGGTCGCGATCCGCGTATTTCTGACGCAGCGCCTCGATCTCGTCGAGAAAGCGTTCCGCCTCGGCGCGACCCTGTTCCGCGGTGCCGGCCAGTTCGGCCATGCGCTCCATGCTGGAAGCCACGCCGTCGAAGCCGCGCGGCTCGGAGACGTAGACGGTCAGGCCCAGTTCGCGCAGGCGCTCGATGTGCGAGCGCGAGTTGCCGCTGTCCCAGGCCACCACCAGGTCGGGTTCCTTGGCGAGGATGCGTTCCAGGTCGAGACTGGTGTAGCCCCCGACCCGGGGGATGTCCGCGGCCGGTTCGGGGTAATCGCTGTGGTCGGTGGCCCCGATCACGCGGTCGCCGGCGCCAATCGCGAACAGCACCTCGGTGATGTGCGGGGCCAGGCTCACGATCCGCTCGGCCGGGGCGTCCAGCCGGACTTCCCGATCCGTGTCGTCGATCACGGAAATGGAGTCGTTGTCGGCGGCGTGGCCGGCCGGGCTCAGCAGCAGGGCACTCGCCGCGAGCAGGGCCGGCAACAGGTTCGAACGATAAGACATGCGCACAGGTTCCTGAATGCCCGGGGGTTCCCGGAAAGGCGGAATACTATAACAGGACCACCCGGTATTCCGCTGCAGGCCCCCGCTCTTCGCAATGGGCGGGATCGTCGGCCCCGCAATAACGTGGGTCAACTGGAGAGGGCGGGTGCGAACGCGTATCATCCTGCCTTCCCGTCCGGCCATGCGCCGGATCCTCGCGACACCCTTGCACCCATCTCGCCCGCTGCCGGGAGACGTCTTCGCATGTCCCGCAACACCCCGTCATCCGCCGTACCTTCCAGCCCTTTCCCGGCCGCCCCGGAGTCGGGTTTTCCGCCGGAAGAAGCCGCCGCGGTCTATCGCGCGATCAACGAGCGCCGCGACATGCGGCATTTCCGTGCCGGCACCGTGGTGGACGCGGAGGTGCTGGGGCGCCTGCTGGAGGCTGCGCATCGCGCCCCCAGCGTCGGCTACATGCAGCCGTGGCGCTTCGTAAGGGTGGCCGATCCGGCGCTGCGTGAAACTATCCACGGCCATGTGGCCGCCGAACACGAGCGCACCGCCGAGGCCTGCGGCGAGCGCGGTGCCGAGGTTCAGCGGCTGAAGCTGGAGGGCATCCGCGACGCCGGGGAGATCCTGGTGGTCGCGCTGACCGACGGGCGCGAACGCTACGTGCTGGGCCGGCGCACCCTGCCGGAGATGGACCTGTGTTCGGCTGCCTGCGCGATCCAGAACCTGTGGCTGGCGGCGCGCGCCGAGGGGCTGGGCATGGGCTGGGTGTCGCTGTTCGAACCGGAATGGCTGGCGCGCACCCTGGAGATGCCGGAGGGGGCGCACCCGATCGCGATCCTGTGCCTGGGCGAGGTGGAGGCGTTCTACGACGAGCCGATGCTGGAGACCGAGGGCTGGGATACCCGGCGTCCGCTGGAGGAGCTGGTGTTCGAGGACCGCTGGGGCCAGGCGGGTTCGAAGCCGGTGTCCGGCCCGCAGGCCGACTCCGGGGACGGTTCCCGGAATGAGAGTGTCTCATGACCGCCTTTCTCGTCCTGCTGGGCGCCCTGACCCTGGACCGGCTGTTCGGTGATCCGCGGCGCTTCCATCCGCTGGCGGGCTTCGGCCGTCTTGCCCAGGGGCTGGAACGGCGCTTCCACGCGGACAGCCGGCTGCGCGGGACCCTGTTGCTGACGGTGCTGGTGCTGCCCTGGGTGGTGCTGGCGGCCTGGGCGGCCAGCCTCGCGTGGGGCTGGATCGTGAGCCTGCTGGTGCTGGTGCTGGCACTTGGCTGGCGCTCGCTGGACGAGCACGCCGAGCGGGTGGCGGTGTCGCTGGAGCAGGACGACCTGGACGGCGCGCGCGCCGGGACGGGAATGCTGGTGTCACGCGCGACCGACGAGATGGATGCCGACGGTGTCAGCCGCGCGACCGTGGAATCGGTGCTGGAGAATGGCAACGACGCCCTGTTCGCCACGGTGTTCTGGTTTCTGGTGGCCGGCGCGCCGGGGGTGGTGGCCTATCGGCTGGTGAACACCCTGGACGCGATGTGGGGCTATCGCACGCCGCGCCACCGCCGCTTCGGCTGGGCCGCCGCGCGGCTGGACGACGTGCTCAACTACATCCCGGCGCGCCTGACCGCGCTGGCCTATGCCGCCGCCGGGCGTATGGGCAGCGCGCTGCGCTGCTGGCGCGAACAGGCCGCCGCGTGGAAGAGCCCCAACGCCGGGCCGGTGATGGCCGCCGGCGCGGGCGCGCTGGGCGTGCGTCTGGGCGGCTATGCGTATTACCACGGCCGGCGCGAGTGGCGGCCGTCGCTGGGGCCCGAGCCGGTCCCGGACGTGGCCCCGGATATCGCTCCGGAGACCGCATCGGAAGATGTCGCCGCGTCCGGGGCCGCGCGCATCCGCCGGGCGATGGGGCTGGTGGACCGGGCGCTGGCGCTGTGGATGGCGGTAATCGTGATCGGGGTGTCGTTCATTGTCTTCGCCTGACGCCCGGTCCGGATCCCGGGACGGCGCGCCCCCGGAGTCGCGTCATGGCGGAGGCGTGCGCGCGGCGGCCCGGCGCTGGGGGCATCCGGTCGAGGACTGGCTGGACCTGTCCACCGGCATCAACCCGCGGGGCTGGCCGGTGCCGCCGTTGCCGCCGCAGGCCTGGACGCGGCTGCCGGAGGCCGACGACGGGCTGGAGGCGGCGGCCGCCGCGTATTATGGCAGCGACGCCCTGCTGCCGCTGCCCGGGTCCCAGGCCGCGATCCAGGCCCTGCCGGCGCTGTGGGGTGAGGGCGCCGGCCGCGAGCAGGCCCGGGTCGGCGTGCTGCACCCGGGTTACAACGAACACGCGCGCGCCTGGAGCGCCTGCGGCCACGCCGTGCAGGCCGTGGAGCCCGAGGCCGGCGCCATCGAGGCCGTGCTGGACGCGCTCGACGTGCTGGTGCTGATCCACCCCAACAACCCCACCGGCACGCGCTTCGAGCCCGCGCAGCTGCGGGAGTGGCACGCCCGGCTGGCGCGGCGCGGCGGCTGGCTGGTGGTGGACGAGGCCTTCGTCGACAGCGGGCCGCAGTTGAGCCTGGTGCCGGAGGGTCCGCGTGACGGGCTGGTGGTGCTGCGCTCGCTGGGCAAGTTCTTCGGCCTGGCCGGGGCCCGGGTCGGGTTCGTGTTCGCGCCGGAAGCGCTGCGCCGGGCGCTGAGCGCGCGTCTGGGGCCGTGGAGCGTGCCCGGGCCGTCGCGGCAGGTCGCGGCCGGGGCGCTGGCGGATCATGGCTGGCAGTCGGCGCGGCGCATGCAGCTGGCGGGCGAGGGCGAACGCCTGGCGGCCCTGCTGCGCGCGCACGGACTCGCCCCGGATGGCGGTACCGCGCTGTTCCAGTGGGTGCGCAGCGAACGTGCCGAAGAGATCCAGGACCGGCTGGCGCGCGCGGCGATCCTGGTGCGGCGCTTCGAGGAGCCGGCCAGCCTGCGCTTCGGGCTGCCCGGTGACGAGGCGGGCTGGTGGCGCCTGGAGGCCGCGCTTACGGAGCTGAGTGATGACTGATACCGGCGGCACGCTGATGGTCCAGGGCACCACCTCGGATGCCGGCAAGAGCGTGCTGGTGGCCGGGCTGGGGCGCGTGCTGCGCCGGCGCGGGATCGCGGTGGCGCCGTTCAAGCCGCAGAACATGGCGCTCAACAGCGCGGTGACCGCGCAGGGCGGCGAGATCGGGCGGGCCCAGGCCCTGCAGGCCGCGGCCTGCGGGCTGCAGCCGCATACCGACTTCAACCCGGTGCTGCTCAAGCCCTCCAGCGATCGCGGCGCGCAGGTGATCGTCAACGGCCGCGCGGTGGAGGAGCTGGACGCGCGCGCCTACCATGACTACAAGCCGGTGGCGCGCGAGGCGGTGCTGGCGGCGCACCGGCGTCTGGCGGCGCAATATGCCGCGGTGCTGGTGGAAGGGGCCGGCTCGCCGGCGGAGATCAACCTGCGCGCGGGTGACATCGCCAACATGGGGTTCGCCGAGGCGGTGGACTGCCCGGTGATCCTGGTCGCCGACATCGACCGCGGCGGGGTGTTCGCGCATCTGGTGGGTACGCTGGTGCTGCTGGCGGAAAGCGAACGGGCGCGGGTGGTCGGCTTCGTGATCAACCGCTTTCGTGGCGATCCGGCGCTGCTGCAGTCCGGGCTGGACTGGCTGGAGGCCGAGACCGGCAAGCCGGTGCTGGGCGTGCTGCCGTATCTGTCCGGGCTGCAGCTGGATGCCGAGGACGCGCTGCTGCGCGAGGCGGCCCCGGCGAGTGACGCGTGGGCGAGCGGCGAGGGCGAGGCCCTGCGGGTGGTGGTGCCGGCGCTGCCGCGGATCTCCAACCATACGGATTTCGACCCGCTGCGCCTGCACCCGGGGGTGTCCCTGCGCTTCGCCGGGCCGGGGGAGCGGCTGCAGCCGGCGGATCTGGTGCTCCTGCCGGGGTCCAAGGCGGTGCGCGACGACCTGGCCTGGCTGCGCGAACAGGGCTTCGAACGCGAACTGATGCGCCACCTGCGCTACGGTGGCCGGGTGCTGGGGATCTGCGGCGGCTACCAGATGCTGGGGCGCGCGGTGCACGACCCGGAAGGCGTCGAGGGCACCCCGGGTTCATCAGTCGGGCTGGGCCTGCTGGACGTGGAGACCACGCTACGCCCGGCCAAGCAGCTGCGGCAGGTGACCGGCGAGGGCGTGATGGAGCGGGCGGCGCCGGTGCGCGGCTACGAGATCCACGCCGGGCACACCGCCGGGGCGGACTGCGAACGCCCGGTGCTGCAACTGGCCGCGGGGCCGGACGGCGCGCGTTCGACGGACGACGCAGTGGCCGGCACCTACGTGCACGGGGTGTTCGACGAGCCGGCCGCCGCCGGGGCACTGCTGGCCTGGGCCGGTCTGGAGGCGGACGGCGCCGCCGTGGATCTGGACGCGCTGCGCGAGACGAGCCTGGAGCGTCTGGCCGACGCACTGGAGGAACACATGGACATCGACCGACTGCTGGACCTGCTGCACGTGCAACAAGGGGGCGCCCGGTCATGAGAACCCTGATACTGGGCGGCGTGCGTTCGGGCAAGAGCCGCATGGCGGAACAGCTGGCGCTGGGTTCCGGTCAGCCGGTGACCTACGTGGCCACCGCGCGCGCCGACGACGACGAGATGCTGCGGCGGGTGGAACAGCACCGCCGCCGCCGTCCGGCCGGCTGGGAGCTGGTCGAGGCCGGCGACGATCTGGCCGCCCGGCTGCGGGAGGCCGCGGCGCCGGATCGCTGCCTGCTGATCGACTGCCTGACCCTGTGGCTCACCCAGTTGCTGTGCACCGAGGACGAGGCGCACATCGAGCGCGAGCGCGAGGCGCTGATCGCCACGCTGCCGACCCTGCCGGGTAGCATCATCGCGGTGAGCAACGAGACCGGGCTGGGGGTCGTGCCGCTGGATGCGCTGTCGCGGCGCTTCGCCGACGAGGCCGGTGCGCTGCACCAGCGCCTGGCCGCCGATCTCGACCGCGTGGTGCTGACCGTCGCCGGCCTGCCGCACGTGCTCAAGGGCCCGATAGTGAACGCCTGATGACCGCATCGACCTGCGAGGAACGCGCGTGACCGAAGACTGTGACTGGCTGAATGTCCCCGCCGCGCCGCTGGATGCCGGGGCGGCCGCGCGTGCCCGCGCCCGACAGGAACGGCTGACCAAGCCGCCGGGCTCGCTGGGCCGCCTGGAGACCCTGGCCGAGCGCCTGGCCGCGCTGCAGGGCCGCGAGTGCCCGCACCCGCCGCACCCGTGGATCACCGTGTTCGCCGGCGACCATGGCGTGGTCGCCGAAGGCATCTCGCGTTTTCCGCAGGCGGTGACCGCGCAGATGGTCGCCAACTTCGCCGCCGGCGGGGCGGCGATCACGGTGCTCGCGCGCAGCCTGGACGCGGGACTGGAGATCATCGACCTGGGCACGCTGCCCGGCGGTCCCGAGCCCGAGGGCGTGATCCGCGCCGGCCTGGGCCCGGGCACTGCCAACTTCGCGCGCGAGCCGGCGATGACCCCGGCGCAGCTGGAGCGTGCGCTGAACACCGGGCGCCAGGCGGCCGAACGGGCGCGCCAGGGCGGCGGGGGGCTGTTCATCGGCGGGGAGATGGGCATCGGGAACACCACCGCCGCGGCGGCCGTGGCCTGCGGCCTGCTGGGGGCGTCGCCGGACGCGCTGGCGGGCCCGGGGACCGGGCTGGACCCGGCCGGGGTGCGGCACAAGGCCGAGGTGATCGAACGCGCGCTGGCCCTGCACGCCGAGGCCGGCGATTCGGCGCTGGAGTGGCTGCGCCGGGTCGGCGGCTTCGAGATCGCCGGGTTGACCGGTGCGTTCCTGGCCAGCGCGCAGATCGGCCAGCCGGTGCTGGTGGACGGCTTCATCGCCAGCACCGCGGCACTGGTGGCGACGCGGCTGTGCCCGGGGGCCGGGGACTGGTTCTTCTACGCCCACCGCTCCGCCGAGCCCGGCCACGACCGTGTGCTGGAGGCGCTGGGTGCGCAGCCGCTGCTGGATCTGGGCATGCGCCTGGGCGAGGGCAGCGGCGCGGCGACCGCGGTGCCGCTGCTGCGCATGGCCTGCGAGCTGCACGCCGGCATGGCGACCTTCGACGAGGCCGGGGTGGCGGACGACGAGTCCGGAGCGGGCGCGTGAGTACGGGGGCGTCCGCCGGCGACGGGGCGCGGGTCGGGCTGCTGCGTCACGGCGAGACCACCGGCGAGGGTTTCTGCGGCGCCGGCAGCGACGTGCCGCTGACCGCGCGCGGCCAGGCGGCGATGGAGGGTGAACTGGCACGCCGGCGCCCACCCGGTCTGGACTCCGGCGAACCGGCCTGGGACCGCATCGTGACCTCGCCGCTGCAGCGCTGTCAGGGGCCGGCCTCGGCCTGGGCCGAGCGCTGGGAGGTGCCGCTGGTGGTGGAGCCGCGCCTGCGCGAGCTGCACTTCGGCACCTGGGAGGGCCGCAGCGCCGCCGCGCTGATGGAGACCGAGGCCGACGCGCTGGGCCGCTTCTGGCAGGATCCGGAAGGCTGCCCGCCGCCGCAAGGCGAGGCGCTGGGTGCGTTCCGCGAGCGCGTGCTGGCCGGCTGGCGCGAGAGCGTGGCCACCCCCGGCACCGCGCGCACGCTGGTGGTCACCCACGGCGGGGTCATCCGCGTGCTGCGTGCGCACTTCGAGGGCATCCCGCTGGCCGAACTGCTGAGCATCGAGGCCCCACTGGCGGTGCTGCACTGGGTCGATCCCGCGCGGGTGCAGGCATGAGCCGGCCGGCCACGCTCGCCCCGCTGTGGCTGGCGCTGGTGTTCCTCACCCGGGTGCCGCTGCCGGCGCGCCTGCTGCCGGAGGCCCCGCGCCCGGAAGACGCCGGTCGCTCGCTGCTGTTCTACCCGCTGGTGGGGCTGGTGCTGGGCCTGCTGCTGGCCGCCGGCGGCATGCTGCTGGCCCTGCTGCCGGGCGCCGAACCGCTGTTGCTCGCCGCGCTGGTACTGGCCGGCTGGGTGGCGATCACCGGCGCGCTGCATCTGGACGGGCTGGCCGACACGGTGGATGCCCGCGTGGGCAGTCACGGCGACCCCGAACGCGCCCGCACCATCATGAAGGACCCGACCTCCGGCCCGATCGCGGTGGCCACCGTGATGCTGGTGCTGCTGGTCAAATTCGCCGCACTGGTGCCGCTGGTGGCCGCCGCCCAATGGCTGGCGCTGGTGATCGCCGTGGTCCTCGGCCGCGCCGCGCTGGTGCTGCTGTTCCGCCTCGCCGATTACCTCAATCCCGCCGGCCTGGGCGCCGACATGGCGGCGAACCTGCCCGAACGGGCCGCCGCCGGGGTGCTGGTGGCCACCGCCATCGCCGTGGTCATCCTCGGCGTGGCCGGCGGCCTGCCCGGCGCCATCATCGCCCTGATCGCCGCCGGCGCCACCGTGGCCGCCCTGGCCGCGTTCTTCCGCCGCTGGCTCGGCGGCTTCACCGGCGATCCCGCCGGCGCCACCCTCGAGACCGTCGAGGCCGTGGCCCTGGTGGTGATGGCCCTGACCCTCACCGCGTAGGGGCCTCGCAGGCGGCCAGCCTCTGGCCGATTACAGCGGCCATCCCCCGGGCCCGATCGGCCGGAGGGCCGGCCTCTTGCCGGGGGGCACGGGTTCAACCGTAGGAGGCCAGCCCCCTGGCCGATCCTGCGCTCCGTTCCGTTCAGGCGTCGAACAGCATGGGTCGCGCCTGCTTTTCCGCTTCGTGCAGGCGACGGCCGAGGAACGGGAAATGGTTCATTGAGACGAGCTGGGCGTGGGCCAGCAGCAGGCCGCCGGCGGCATTGCCCGATCGGGCGCCTCCATCCCCTTCATCCGGGATAAAAATCGTCCGCTTCCCTAAAGCCCTTGCAGGAACGGTCGTTAAGGGAATCGAAGGCGGCATGAGGCCGCCCAGGGATTGCCTCAGCCGGCCCGACCGGCACTCAAGTTCCGGAGGAAGCAAACATGTCTCAGGTCATCAACACCAACGTTCTTTCGCTGAATGCCCAGCGCAATCTAAACCAGACCCAGGGCGATCTCGCCCAGTCGCTGGAGCGCCTGTCGTCCGGCCTGCGCATCAACAGCGCAAAGGATGACGCGGCCGGTCTCGCGATCTCGGAGCGGTTCACCACGCAGATCAACGGCCTCAACCAGGCGGTGCGCAACTCGAATGACGGCATCTCGTTCGCACAGACGGCCGAGGGTGCGCTGGACACCATTGGTGATGCACTGCAGCGGGCGCGGCAGCTGGCCGTGCAGTCGGCGAACGACACCAATTCGGCCTCGGATCGTCAGGCAATCAATGACGAGGTCCAGCAGCTGATGGAGGAAGTGAGCCGAGTGGCCAACTCCGCGGAGTTCAACGGTGGTCGGATCCTGGATGGCACGGTGGAGGACCTGTTCTTCCAGGTGGGCGCGAACCAGGGGCAGACCATTGCCGTGGACGGGGTGGATGCCCGGACCTCCGAGCTGGGGACCACCGAGGTGGTTGGTTCCGGTGGCCTGACGCAGGAACAGATCGCCCAGATCGATGAGGTGGATGGATTCAGCGGGCCATTCGAAGACATTACCATCAGCAGTAACGATTTCGACGACATTCAGGTCCAGCTATCGGGTGATGATGCTCCGGGCGAGGAGGTCGAGCCTGCCGCAACTCTTGAGGATGCGGTCCGCATGATCAATGCAGCCATCACGGAGGCCGCTTCCGCCGGCGACGAAAATGCCAAAGACGTCGCGGATGCCGATCTGGAAGCCGCGCTGAGGGTCAAGAACGACGGTACCACCACGATCGCGATCACCTCGCGTCTGGGCACCGAGAATCTGGATGTGACGGATGGCAATGTGGACGTTGACGAAGCTCCGGTAGCACTTTTCGATAATGATGGCGGCGCAGACGTCACCCTGAACGATGTCGACGTGGTGACTCGTGAGACGGCGACCCAGTCCATCGGTGCTTTCGACGGCGCCTTGACCAAGGTCAACTCGCTGCGTGCGGAGCTGGGTGCGGTGCAGACACGTTTCGAGAGCACCATCGCGAACCTGGAGATCGGTTCGGAGAACCTGTCGGATGCGCGCTCGCGGATCCGGGATGCGGACTTCGCGGCAGAGACCGCCGAACTTTCGCGGGCGCAGGTGCTCCAGCAGGCGGGGACCACGGTGCTGTCGCAGGCGAATGCGGTTCCGCAGAACGTGCTGGGGCTGCTGCAGTAAGGCTTCGGTTTCCTCCGGGCCCGTGCTGCGGGTCATGCCAGGGCCC
>NZ_MUZR01000057.1 GCF_001995255.1 Thioalkalivibrio halophilus
CCACTTTCGACAGTAACTCGAGGATGCCGAGGTGATGGTGGAGGCGACCCTCCCCAACAAGGACATCGGCTTCGTGCGGCCGGCCCAGACGGCCGAGGTGAAGCTGCAGACCTTTCCTTACACCCGCTACGGCACGGTCGAGGGCGAGGTGCTCGAGGTCTCGCAGGATGCGGTCCAGGACGAACAACAGGGGCTGGTCTACGTGGTGCGGGTCCGCCTGGATCGGGACACGGTCCTCGTGCAGGACGAGCCCGTGCGCATTTCCCCCGGCATGATGGCCACCGTGGAGGTGAAAATCGGCAAGCGGCGCATCATCGAGTATTTCCTGACGCCGCTGCTGCGGGCGGCCCGCGAGAGTCTCAGGGAGCGCTGAGGCGGCAGGGGTCTCAGCGCACCTGCCGGACTTCGTCGCGGCGGAAGGCCCAGGTGCGGGTGATGACCAGTTCGTCGTATTCCTCGCGCATGGCCTCGGTGAACGGGGCGTAGGGGGCGCCCAGTTCCACGATGCGGATGGCGGCCTCGTCGAGCACGGGTTCGCCGGAGCTGCGGGCGACCTGGATATCGATCAGTTCACCTTCGGGGTTCAGGCGCACGGACAGGACCAGGCTGCCGGAAAGCCCCTGACGCCGGGCCTCGTCCGGGTAGTTGAGGTTGCCGACGCGTTCCACCTTGTCGATCCAGGCTTGGAGATAGGCCGCCTCCGGTGCGCTGCGCGCCGACAGGCTGTCGAGATAGCGGGTGCGCTGGCCGCGTGCGGCGAAGCTCTGGCGTTCCTCCGCCGGGGCCGCGCGGGCGCTCTCCAGTCCGCGGTTCATCAGGGTGGCGGCATCCGGGCGCGGCTCGGCCTCGGGGGTCTCGATCGGTTCCGGTTCGGCGACCTCGGGCGGGGCCGGTTCCGGCGATTCCTCGGCTTCGGGCATCTCCGGCTGCGGTTCGGGTTCGGGGGGCGACGGTTGCGCCACCAGCGGACCGGGTTCCGGCAGCGGGGCCTCCACGCCTTCGGGGCCGGGTTCGCCGGTGCCTTCGTCTGCGGCCTCGGGAGCGGTGGCTTCCTGGTCTTCGGGGTCTTCGGCGCTCGCCTCCTGGTCGATTTCGGCGATGCGCTCGACTTCCTCGGGGGGCGGCGCGGCGGCCTCGGGATCCGCAACCCGGGTAATGTCCAGCGGCTCGCGCGGGCTGGGGTCGGGCAGCTCCACGGTGAAGCCGATGCCCAGGATCACGAGCCCGTGGGCCAGCACGGCCAGGAAGACCATCGTGGCGAGATGGTTCGGACGCGCGGCGGCGTGTTCCGACGGGGGCGTCGGCACCGGGCGCTCAGGCTGGTCCTGGGGGGCGGGCATGGCGGATATGGCGCTGGATCCGGGGATCGGAAAGTACGTGGGCGGTCAGTATACCGGTGGTGGCGCCGGCGATCAGCGCGGTCAGCCACAGGGGTGGCAGGAGCAGTGGCAGGCCCGGGTGCGGGATGATCACCAGCCATGCGAGCAGGAACTGCCCGGTGACATGCGCCATGGCGGCCGCGATGGCCAGCCCCGTGGCGCCGACATGCCGCGGGGCGAAGGGTGCCAGCAGGGCCAGTGCGGCCAGCGCGGCCAGGGCGCCGGTCAGCGACAGCCAGAAGGCGGGGCTGAGCAGGGTGCCCAGCAGCAGGCTGCTGCCGACCACCCGCAGCAGGGTGACGGCGACTGCGGCGCGCCAGCCGAGGGTGAGCAGTGTGACGAGGGTCACGATATTCGCCAGGCCCGGCTTGACCCCCGGGATGGGACCGGGGATCGCGGCCTCGAGGATCTGAATGCCGATCGCGATGGCGGCGAGGGCAGCGATCTGCTGATCGCGGCGGGAGGCGGAGCGGTCGGCGTTCACGGTCAGTAGTGGATGCTGTCCCAGGCGGGTTCGGCGCCCTCTACCCGGAGGGTCAGGCGGTTGGGCAGGCTGATGGCCATGTCGCCGCGGGTGGAGAGCCAGCCGGCCCCCTCGCAGATGTTCTGTGTGCCCGGGGATTCCGCACAGCGGGCGCGCCCGGTCTCGATGTCCACCCGGGTGGTCCCGGCGGGGCCTTGCAGGCGCAGTTCGCGCGGGCCTTCCAGGGGCTCCCGGCGCGCGGGCTCGCCGGCCTGGGTAATGACCAGGCTGCGGCCCTCGCTCCCCGCGTCGGGGTTCCAGGCGAGGATGAAGGCGGTCACGACCAGTCCGGCCCCGGTTGCGGCGATGACCGCGTCCCCCCAGCGCAGGCCCGGAATCCTCACGGTGTGGAGCCGGCCTCCGGCCGTTCGCGGACCTCCGGCTCGGGGTGGGGCTCCCCGAGCTCGACGCGCGCGGCCATCGCCGGTGTGGCCTCGATGCGGCCGTCCGCCAGGACCACCAGGGCGTGGTCAATCCCGAGCCGGGCGGCGTATTCCGGCCAGTGTTCGGGACCGGCGATCATCAGGGTGGTGGCGGCCGCATCGGCCAGGCCGCCGTCACCATGCAGCACGGTCGCGGAGCGCACGCCCTCGGTCGGGCGGCCGGTTCGCGGGTCGATCACGTGGTGGATGCGTTCGCCCTCGTGTTCGTAACCGCGCTCATAGTCCCCGGAGGTGAACAGGCCCACGCCTCCGCCCAGTTTGATGCCGCCGAGGGTGCCCCCGTCCGGGTGGCGGATACCGATGCGCCAGTCGCGGCCGGCGGGCCGGCCCAGCGTCATCAGGTCGCCGCCGGCGTTGACGATGGCCGCCTCCACGCCCAGATCGGCCAGCAGGTCACGCGCGCGCTCCACGGCGGCGCCCTTGGCCAGTCCGCCGAAGTCCAGCTGCAGGTCCGGGTGGTGTCCGGTCAGGCGGACCCCGTTGCGTTCGATGTCTCCCATCGACGGCGGGTCCTCCAGCAGCTCGGCCAGTGTGTCGGCATCCGGGGGCGGGCCGGCGGGCTCGTCCCGGTGAAAGCCCCAGGCGGCGACCAGTTGTCCCATGGCGGGATTGAACAGCCCGTCGGTGGCCTCCTCCACCGCGCGGCCCTGCTCGATCAGCGGCAGCACCGACGGCGGGGCGCTGAATTCGCGTTGCAGCGGCAGCAGCTGGTTGGTGCGCCCGAGCGAACCTTCTTCCCAGGCGTGCCAGGAGGCATGCAGGATGTCGAGCTCCGCCTGCAGCTCGCGTTCGATCTCGGCGAGGTCATATTCCCCGGCCGGGGCGACCGCGACCTCGACCAGGGTGCCGAAGGCCCGGAACTGCAGGTGCTCGGTTTCCGGCGTGCGTTCGCAGGCCACCAGCAGCATCGCGGTCAGTGCTGCGAGGACGGGAAAAAACAAGGTGCGGCGCGGATTCATGCGGTTTCCCCCGTCACGAAATCGATGTAGCGGCCGGCGAGGTCCGCATCGCAGGCTGCATCCAGCTCGCGGACGCCGGTCGGGGAGGTGACGTTGATCTCGGTCAGGGATTCCCCGATGACGTCCAGTCCGGCGAAGTGGATGCCGCGCCGTCGCAGCTCCGGCCCGACGCGTTCGCAGATCTCGCGGTCGCGCGCGGTCAGTGGCACGGCTTCTCCCCGTCCCCCGGCCGCCAGGTTGGCGCGCGATTCACCGGGTGCCGGAATCCGTGCCAGGGCATGCTCGAAGGGTTCGCCGTGGATCATGATGATGCGCTTGTCGCCGGCCGTGAACTCCGGCAGAAAGCGCTGCGCGATGACCGTGCGCCGATCGAACCGGGTCATGGTCTCGAGGATCACCGAGGTGTTCGGATCGCCCTCGCGGACGCGAAAGATCGAACTCCCGCCCATGCCGTCCATCGGTTTGACCACGATATCGCCGTGCTGCTCGAGGAATGCGCGGATACGGGCGCGGTCGCGGGTGATCAGCGTCGGCGGGGTGCAGTCCGGGAACAGCGCCGTGAACGCCTTCTCGTTGATGTCGCGCAGCCCCTGCGGCCGGTTCGATACGCAAACCCCCGCATGTTCCGCGAGCTCGAGCGTGTAGGTGGAGTAGACGTATTCGGCGTCCGCCGGCGGGTCCTTGCGCATCAGAATGACATCGAAGCGATCCAGCGGGCCGGTGGTTTCCGTGCCCAGTTCGTGGAAGGCTTCGGAACGGTCCCGAACCTCGATTGGCCGGCTGCGGCCCATGGCGCGGCCGTTTTCGACCCACAGATCGTTCATTTCGAGATAGTCCACGGCGTGATCCCGGGCCCGTGCGGCGAGCATCATGGCGAAGGTCGTATCCTTGGCCGGCTTGATCCCCGTGACGGGGTCCATGATGATGGCGATCTTCTGGGGCACGATAACGGGCCTTTTCGTGATCCGTGTCAGACGATTATGCCACGCGGGGCAATATTACCGCTCGATGTTTGTGTATCCCGCGGGACTTCGTTAGATTCGGTCCTGCATATAGCCTTAGGGGGGATAAGGTGTCTGACGCGCCAGCGGAAGCCGACTCGGCCACCGAGTTTCAGGGAGTGAAGGTCATGGTGATCGACGACAGCAAGACGATCCGGCGCACCGCCGAATCCTTGCTGCAGAAGCACGGTGCCGCGGTGGAAACCGCCGTGGACGGCTTCGAGGCCCTCTCGAGGGTGGCGGATTCCCGCCCCGACATCATCTTCATCGACGTCATGATGCCCCGTCTGGACGGGTATCAGACCTGCGCCCTGATCAAGAACAACAAGCAGTTCAGGGAGACCCCCGTCATCATGCTGTCGAGCAAGGACAGCGTGTTCGACAAGGCCAAGGGGCGCGTCGTGGGGTCGGAGGACTATCTCACCAAGCCCTTCACCCGGGACGATCTCCTGGACGCGATGCGCAAGTACGCGCACCAGGGTGCCCCGGAATGAATTCATCGCGAGTAAATCGCGCGCACCAACCCAGGAAAGAATAACGCCATGGCCCGTATCCTGATCATTGACGACTCCCCGACCGAGATCCATGTCCTGCGCACGATGCTCGAGAAGAACGGGTATTCGGTATCCACGGCGGCCAGCGGGGAGGAAGGTGTCGAGACCGCGCGGGCCCAGGTGCCCGACCTGGTCCTGATGGACGTCGTGATGCCCGGTCTGAACGGCTTTCAGGCCACGCGAGAGCTCTCCAAGCAGGAAGAGACCGCCAATGTTCCCGTGGTGGTGGTCAGTACCAAGGATCAGGCGACCGACCGCGTCTGGGCCATGCGCCAGGGGGCGCGGGACTACATCACCAAGCCGGTCACCGAGGACACCCTGCTGCAGACGATCGAGAAATACCTCTCGGCATGAAGGTCGATACTTCCACTCCGTTTGCGCTGCTCGCGAGCCTGGATCGCGAGAGCCGGCGGGTGAACCGGGAGTATCAGCGCGATTCTTCATCCGGCTGGCGCGGCGTGCTTCTGGCCGTGGGCGAGTTCCGTTTTCTCGCGGACATGGAAGCGATCTCGGAGGTGACCGATCCCCTGTCCCTGACCCACGTCCCTCTGGCCGATCCCATGGTGCTGGGCGTGGGGAACCTGCGCGGTCTGGTGCTGCCGGTGTTCGATCTGGGGCGACTGCTGCTGGGGGAGCCCATCAGCGGGGACAGCTCGCGCCAGCGCATTGTCGTGGCCCCGCAGGGGCAGGGCATGGCCGGACTGCTGGTGAGTCGGGTGGAGGGCATGCGCAGTTGCGCACCGCATCAGAGGCGACTGGAAGTGGATGTGCCCGAGGCGGCGCGTCCGTTTGTTACGGGGGGGTTCGATCTGGGGCACCGGCTTCACCCCGTGGTGGACCTCAATCGGCTACTGAATGATACCGGGCGGTTTTCCGGTCTGGACATCGCGGAACCCGCCGAAGACCAACAGCAGGCGGCCGTCTCCTGACGGGGGCGGCATTACTGTTAAGGGAGTTAACGTCTTATGGGACCAAGTCGTCGTACGCGTAACCTCCTGCTGGGAGGGCTGGTGGTTCTGGCCCTGCTGGCCACGGGTGGCGCCGTCGTCTCGCACGAATACCAGCAGAGCCAGTATCGAGACCGGATCGCGCTGGCGAACGACATGCGTCTTCTGTCCCAGCGGCTGGCCACCGCTTCGCTGGAAGCTGCGGCGGGTTCCGAACAGGCCTTTGGCGACCTCGCCGAACTGCGCGATGCCTTCGACCACAATGTCGATGTACTCCGCGGCGGTCGCGAGGGCCTTGGGCCTCTGCCGGACGACCTGCAAGCCGACCTGGAACAGGTTCAGGGCGAGTGGAGTGGTTATCGCGGCAACGTGAATACGATCCTCCATGGGCGTGATGCCATCGAGGAGGTCACTGAATTCTCCGAAGCCGTGAACGAGTTCTCCCCCGAGCTGGCCCGGCTGTCCGACAGCGTGGTGCGGCGCATGTCGGAGATCGGCGAGGACCCCGATCAGATCTATGTGGCGGCACGCCAGACCATGCTGATCCAGCGGATCGGCAACAGTCTGAACGAGGTGCTGCAGGGCGGTGCCCGCGCCGCGACCGCGATCGAGCGTTTTGAGCGGGACGCCACCCTGTTCGGGCGGGTGCTGGACGGGCTGATCGAAGGCTTCGCGCCGCTGGGCATCGAGGCCGTGGATGATGCCGAAACCCAGGCGATGCTCGACGAGATCGGTACCTTGTTTATTGCCTTCAGCGAAGCGGTGGAGGGTGTGCTGGATACGTCTTCCCGCGTGTTCGAGGTGAACGCCGCCGCTGCAGATGTGGAAGCCGGCTCCGGCGACATGCTGCAGGTGTCCGGCGACCTGGAGGCTGCGCTGACCGACCGTGCCGCGCAGGTCGGGGTCCTGGCCTGGGTGGGATCCGCCTTCGGTCTGCTGGCGCTGATTCTGCTGGCGAGCATGGGCCTGTTCCTGTACCGCGATACACGCCGGGAGCTGGCCGAGACCGAGGCCCAGAATGAACGCAATCAGCAGGCGATCCTGCGCCTTCTGGACGAGATGATGAACCTTGCCGACGGGGACCTCACGGTCAACGCAACGGTGACGGAAGACTTCACCGGCGCCATCGCCGACTCGATGAACTTCGCGATCGAGAACCTGCGTACCCTGGTCGCCACCATCAACTCCGTGGCCGATGACATCAACGACTCGGCAGCAAACAGCCGCTCTCAGGTTCTGGGGCTGGCCGAAAAGGCCGAGCAGCAGACCCAGGAGATCCAGCAGGCGAACGACGCGATCGACGAGATGGCGCAGTCGGTCGACAAGGTGGCCTCGGACGCGGGGCAGTCCGCGGGGGTGGCACGAAATTCCGTGGATATTGCCTCGCGCGGGGCGGCCACCGTGCGCCGTTCCATCGAGGGCATGGATTCGATCCGCGAACAGATCCAGGAGACGGCGAAACGGATCAAGCGCCTCGGCGAATCCTCGCAGGAAATCGGCGACATCATCGGCCTGATCAACGATATCGCCGAACAGACCAACGTGCTGGCCCTGAACGCAGCGATCCAGGCCTCTGCGGCCGGCGAGGCCGGACGCGGATTTGCCGTGGTGGCGGATGAGGTCCAGCGTCTGGCAGAACGTTCCAGTAGTGCGACGCGCCAGATCGAAGGGCTGGTCAAGGCGATCCAGGCCGATACCAGCGAGGCCGTCAGCTCGATGGAACAGAGTACGGCCAACGTGGTGTCCGGGGCCGAGATGGCCCAGGCGGCGGGTGAGGCCCTGTCCGAGATCGAGCAGGTTTCCAACGATCTCGCCGGCCTGATCGACGGCATTTCCTCCTCGGCCCATCAGCAGGCGGAAATGGCGAAGAACGTCACGTCCATCATGGCGCAGATCCGTGAGATCACCAGTGAAACCACCGAAAGCACGCACACAACGGCGGCCTCCATCGACGACCTGGCCCAGCTGTCGCAGCAACTGCAGTCCTCGGTTGCGGACTTCAAACTGCCGGCTTCGGATCAGGACGGCGCAGGTCGTTCCGGAACGCAGGGTTAACGGCCGGGCCACGCAATGGTTGCCAGTGCACTGAACTGGGTACGGGACGAGCTGGACGCGCTGTTCGGCGAAGTCCAGGAAGCCCTGCGCCAATACTCCGACGACCCGACCAGCGTGGAATCGCTGGACCGGGCCCACGAGCGTGTCCGGCAGATTCGCGGGACGCTCGTGATGGTGCAGGTCGAAAGCGTCGTGAAGGTGTGCGACGAGATGCTCGCAGTGCTGGAGCATCTGCGCAGCGGCGAGTCCGCATCGGCCGCGACCACCGAGGCATTGTTGCGCGCCGCTCTGCAGCTCCCCGACTACCTCGAACACGGCGATGCCGCCGACCTGCCGTCTCCGATGGTGCTGCTCCCGCTGCTCAACGAACTCCGCAGCGTTCGTGGAGCGAGCATGCTGATGGACGTCGCCGAACTGATGCCCGACTTCGACGACGTCGATGATTCGCGCATGGGTGAGCCGGAAGAAGGGCTGTCGCCGGCCGAACGCCTGCGGACCCTGCAGCAGGCCCGGCGCAGTTTTCAGCGGGATCTGCTGGGACTGGTGAAGGGCGTGGATGCGGCGTCGGCCGCGGAGCGGTTGCACGAGGTCTCGCGCGAGGTCGTGCGGGCGGTCCCGGCCGGTGATTTCCGGCGTCTGTTCTGGGTGGCCGGTGCCCTGCTGGAGGGGCTGGCGCGCGGCGGGGTTGAGCTCAACAACGACATCCGGCGTCTGGTGGGGCGGGTCGATCGTGAACTGGGCCGCTACCTCAATGCGCTGTCCAATCAGCTGCGTGAGGGTGGCCAGGCCGACGACCTCGATTACGAAGCCCCCGTCGACACCATCAAGACCCTCCTGTTCCACGTGGCACGGGCCGAGGCGGACACTGAACAGACGCGCGCGGTCCGCGAGGTCTTCCAGCTTGATGACCTGAATGCCCGGGACGAGGACGCATCCAGTGGTCTGGGGCGCGAAGTCTTCGACAAGCTGCGTGCGGCCCTGGAGGATGATCTCGGAGAGGTCCGCGAACGCCTGGACGTGCTGATTCGTTCCGCGACCCGCGAGGCGGGCGATCTCGAACCATTGCGCGAACAGGTTCGGCGGATCGGTGCCACCATGCGCATGCTGGGGCTGGAACAGGGCGAGCATCACACCCGGGCCCTGGACGAATGTCTGGAACCCACGCGTCTGGCCCACCACGACGAACGTCTGGAGATGGAGCTGGCCCAGCATCTGCTCGCGCTGGAGTCCATCGTCGAATCCGGCCTGGAAGGCGAACGCGAGACCGCCAGCGGCGAGGCGGCCTACGACCGGAAGCTGGCGGAGGCGCTGTACCGCGAATCGCTGGTGGAGGTGCGCCGGGTTCGGGAAAACCTCATGGGTTTTCTGTCGGGCGACGCCCGTGCCAGCAGCCTCGACGAGGCGCGTGATGCCCTGCATCGCACACGCGGCGCGCTTTCCATGGGGGGGTTCCGCAGCCTGCATTCGCTTATTGATCCGCTGCTGCGTTTCCTCGATGACCGCGAGGGGATGACCGCGGCGGATCTGGCACCGGATGCCGTGGATGCACTGGCGGAGGTGCTCAGTTCGATCGAGGTCGCGCTGGAATCCTCCGGCCAGCCCTGGCGCGAACTCGACAGTGTCCATGAACGCGGTCGCAGTGCCCTGCAACGCCTGAGGGCATCCGACGACACCGCCCCGGTTCGGGAATCCCCCATGGCGGAACCCGCCGAGCCCGAACGGCCGGAGTCGGCTGACGGGGAGCCGGCCCCGATACCGGAACTCGATGTTCCAGAGGCGTCGGACAGCGCGCCGGAACTGGCCGCAGGAGATGCCGTACCGGATCCCGAACTCCCGGAAGAGGCCATTGTGCCGGCGCCGCGGTCGGAACCGGATGCCGAAGCCGCATTATTCAGTTCCGAGCTGGCTGAAGAGGGGGCGAGCGAGGAACCTGCCGGCGAGCCCGAGCCCGAGCCCGAGCCCGAGCCCGAACCCGAGCCCG
>NZ_MUZR01000058.1 GCF_001995255.1 Thioalkalivibrio halophilus
TTCGAACTTTTCCTTGGACATATCTCGCTTCCCCGGATCGTGACGCTGTCGCTACGACGGCAGCACTGACGTTGCTACGTACCAAAAATGGAGCTCATGACCGGACTCGAACCGGTGACCTCTTCCTTACCAAGGAAGTGCTCTACCTGCTGAGCTACATGAGCCTGACCTGCAAGCCAGAATCTGGAGCGGGTGATGGGAATCGAACCCACATCATCAGCTTGGAAGGCTGAGGTTCTACCATTGAACTACACCCGCAGAACCTGGCTTTCTCGCCATCGCCCGCTCGGGTCGCTGGCATGAAACTGGGTGGTGGAGGGAGGAGGATTCGAACCTCCGAAGGCTGTGCCAGCAGATTTACAGTCTGCCCCCGTTGGCCGCTTGGGTATCCCTCCTGAACCAAGCCGTGCATTCTGAGAGACGAATCGAGGCAAGTCAACCCCGCCCGAGACGCCGTTCGCAGAACCGTCGACTGGCCCGCATCGAGGGCGCGGACAGCGAAAAACCTTGTTCCCATCCTTGTAATCCGCCGAATAACCGCTCTAATATCGGGCCAATGTGAGGAACAACCGCAGCGCCAGCTCGGCATGCGTTTCCATTCCGGACCGCGCCACGTACAGTGTGGATCACCCCCAATAACGTCTGCGAACACCCATGGCCAACAGCAACACGACCCCCCGACTGCCGGGGCTGGCAAAACGCCTCGTCGACAACGGGCTGATTGCACAGGACATCGCCCAACAGCTGGTCGAACAGGCGCGGACCCAACAGACCCCACTCATGGCGCTGCTGGCCGACAAGGGCGACGTGCCGGAACCACGACTCGTCGAAGCGGCGGCGGAGGAGTTCGGGCTTCCGGTACTGGACATGGCCGCCTTTGACGAGGAAGTCATTCCGCGCGACCACCTGAACGAGAAGCTGATCCAGAAGCATCATGCCCTGCCTCTGATGCAACGCGGGAATCGGTTGTTCATCGCGGTATCCGATCCCACCAACCTGGTGGCCACCGACGAATTCAAATTCGCCACCGGGATGCCCGTCGATGCGGTGCTGGTCGAACCGAAGAAACTGGACAAGGCCATCGACGACGCACTGAATGCCTCGTCCCAGTTGATGGAAGATCTCGGCGATGACGAGCTCGACAGTCTGAATGTCGAAGCCGATTCCGATACCGAGAGTGCCTCGGATGAAGGTGATGCCGTTGATGACGCCCCGGTAGTTCGGTTCGTCAACAAGCTGCTGATGGACGCGATCAACCGTAAGGCATCGGACATCCACCTGGAACCTTTCGAGAAGGATTTCCGGGTTCGTTTTCGCATTGACGGCGTGCTGCATGAGGTGGCTCACCCGCCGAACTCGCTGGCTCCCCGCATCCTGGCCCGCGTCAAGGTCATGTCGCGCATGGATATCGCCGAACGCCGCATCCCGCAGGACGGGCGCATCAAGCTGAAGCTCTCACGCACCCGCGCGATCGACTTCCGTGTCAGCTCCCTGCCCACGCTGTTCGGCGAAAAAATCGTACTGCGCATCCTCGACCCGAGCTCGGCCTCGATGGGCATCGATCAGCTCGGTTACGAGGAGGAGCAGAAGGCGCAGTACCTGGAGGCCCTCGGGCGCCCGTACGGGATGATCCTGGTGACCGGACCGACCGGCTCCGGCAAGACCGTCTCCCTCTACACCGGTCTGGGCATCCTCAACACGTCGGACCGCAACATCTCCACTGCGGAAGACCCGTCCGAAATCAACATGCCCGGGGTGAACCAGGTCAACATCAACCCCAAGGTCGGACTGACGTTCGCCAGCGCACTGCGCGCCTTCCTGCGCCAAGACCCCGACGTGATCATGGTCGGCGAGATCCGCGACCTGGAAACCGCCGAGATCGCCATCAAGGCCGCTCAGACCGGGCATCTGGTACTCTCCACCCTGCACACCAACGATGCGCCGCAAACCCTGACGCGCCTGGCCAACATGGGGGTGCCGCCGTACAACATCGCCTCGTCCATCCTGCTGATCATCGCGCAGCGACTGGCGCGCCGTCTGTGCCCCAACTGCAAGGCACCCGAGGATCTGCCGGAGGAAACGCTGCGCGACGAGGGCTTTACCGACGAGGAGCTCGAACAGGGCTTCACGGTGTACCGGCCGGTGGGCTGCGATCAGTGCACCAATGGCTACAAGGGCCGGCTCGGGATCTACCAGGTTATGCCGATCTCGGAGGAACTTGAACGGATCATCCTTGAAAATGGCAACAGCACCGAACTCGCCCGCCAGGCCGAAAAAGAAGGCATCAAGGACCTGCGGCGGGCGGGCCTGCACAAGGTCATCGAAGGGCTGACCAGCCTGGAAGAAGTCAACCGCGTGACCATCGACTAGCGGCTAAGGGGGACAGGGAATGGCCGATTCCGGCACGATCTACACTTGGGAAGGCCTCAACAAGAACGGGGACCGCGTCAAGGGCGAAGTGCCCGCGGAGAACGAGACCTCCGCGCGCGCCGAACTGCGCAAGAACGGCGTCAACGTTCTGAAGATCAAGAAGAAGCCGAAACCCCTTCTGGGTGGCGGGCAGAAGAAGATCATCCCCGCCGACATCGCGTATTTCCTGCGCCAGATGACCACCATGCTGCAGTCGGGGGTGCCGCTGGTGCAGGCGTTCGAGATCGTGGGTCGGGGCAACGAAAAGGCCTCGATGCGCGATCTGATCATGCAGATCAAGACCGACGTCGAGGGCGGCGACACCTTCGCCACCGCCCTGTCGAAGCACCCGAAGCACTTCGACGACCTCGTGGTGAATCTGGTCGAGTCCGGCGAGCAGTCCGGGACCCTGGAAACGCTGCTCGACAAGATCGCGACCTACAAGGAAAAGACGGAGGCCCTCAAGGCCAAGATCCGCAAGGCCCTGTTCTATCCGGCGGCGGTCATCGTGGTGGCCATCGTGGTAACGGCGATCCTGCTGATCTACGTGGTGCCGCAGTTCGAATCCCTGTTCCAGGGCTTCGGCGCAGACCTCCCGGTGTTCACCCGCATGGTCATTAACATGTCGGAGTTCGTACAGGCCTGGTGGTGGGCCCTGCTGGGCGGGGCCGTTCTGGCCGGTTTCCTCTTTGTCCAGGCACGCCAGCGTCTCCCGAAATTCGATCGCTTCCTCGACATCGCGATCCTGCGCGCCCCGGCGTTCGGGCCGATCCTGCGCAAGGCTGCGGTGGCGCGTTTCGCCCGCACACTGTCCACCATGTTCGCCGCCGGCGTGCCTTTGGTGGACGCCCTCAATTCGGTCTCCGGCGCCACGGGCAACGCCGTGTATCGCGAAGCGACCGAGCGCATGCGCGATGAGACCGCGGCCGGCGGCCAGCTGCAATGGTCGATGCGCAATACCGCCGTGTTCCCCAACATGGTGGTGCAGATGGTCGCGATCGGCGAGGAATCCGGCTCGCTGGACACCATGCTGGGCAAGGTCGCCGACTTCTACGAAGAAGAAGTCGACAACGCGGTGGACAGCCTGTCCAGCCTGCTCGAGCCGCTGATCATGGTCGTGCTGGGCGTGCTGGTCGGCGGCCTGGTGATCGCCATGTACCTGCCGATCTTCCACATGGGGCAGGTTCTGTGACGGCCATCCGCAGCCGCCGGCCATGAGCGATCTGCTGGCCAATCCGGCGATCGCGATCGCGGTCGCCGCCGTTCTCGGGCTCGTGATCGGCAGCTTCATCAACGTCGTCATTGCGCGGCTGCCGGTGATGCTCGAACGAGAGTGGCAGGCCGAGGCCCGCTACGTCCTGGATGGCGAGGAACCGCCGGCGGATACCACCGCGGAACGTTTCGACCTGATCCGTCCCCGCTCGCGCTGTCCGAACTGCCAGCGCGCCATCCGCGCGATCGAGAACATCCCGCTGTTCAGCTTTGCGTTCCTGCGTGGCCGCTGTCCCGGCTGTGGTGTGCGCATCAGCTGGCAGTATCCGGCGGTGGAACTGCTCACCGGGATTCTGTTCGCAGTCACCGTCTGGTATTTCGGCGCGGGCATCGAAGCCGGCATGGCCCTGATCCTGACGGCCGTCCTGATCGCGGCCGGGGGCGTCGACGCCCGCACCACCCTGCTGCCGGACCAGCTGACGCTGCCGCTGCTGTGGCTTGGCCTGCTGGTCAACAGCTTCGGGCTGTTCACCGATCTGCAGTCCGCGGTGTTCGGGGCCATGGCCGGTTACCTTCTCCTGTGGCTGATCTTCCACGGCTTCCGCCTGCTCACCGGGAAGGAAGGGATGGGCTACGGCGATTTCAAGCTGCTGGCGGCCCTGGGGGCGTGGCTGGGCTGGCAGGCCCTCCCGGTCATTTTGCTCCTCGCGTCTCTGGTGGGCGCGGTGGTCGGGATCGCCCTGATTGCCCTGCGCGGACGCGACCGCAACATCCCCATCCCTTTCGGCCCGTACCTCGCCGCCGCCGGCTGGCTGACGCTGATCACCGGCGACGCATTGCTGCGCATCTATTTCCCTCACGGCCTATAATCGGGGGCATGGAACGGGCGGGCCTGACCGGCGGCATTGGATCCGGGAAAACCCGGGTGGCGGCATTGTTTGCGGAACTGGGGGTACCGGTTCTGGATGCCGACCGCGTCACCCGCGAACTGCAGGAACCCGGCCAGCCCCTGCACGGAGCCATCGTTGAACACTTCGGCCCCGGCGTGCTCGATCCGCGAGGTCACCTTGATCGCCGCGCGCTGGCAGCACGTGTGTTTGCCGACCCGACCGAGCGCGAAGCGCTGGAAGCCATCGTTCACCCGCGAGTCCACCGGGAGATCCACGCCCGCCTCGAGCGCGGCGACACGGATGCCCCGTATGCCCTGATCGTGGTGCCGTTGCTGTTCGAGGCTGGCTGGGAAGACGACTTTGTTCGAGTGATCACCGTCGAATGCACGCCCGAGGAGCAGATCGAGCGCGTCACCCGCCGCGACGACCGGACCCGGGAGGAGGTCGCCGCCATCATGGAGCGTCAGCTCGGGGCCAACGAACGGCGCCGGCGGGCCGATGTCTGGATCGACAACCGGGACACCGTGGACGACCGCCAGCTTCGCGCACAGGTGCTGACCATCGACCGCGAATTGCGCTCCCTCACGTCCGACGGGTAGAAACCATGCCCCCCAATGTTCGATACTGCAGGATCTTCAATCCAATGGCGCCACCGTGACCCGTCCGCTGATCTTCGAACAGCCCCTCCACGAACGGATCCGCCTCCTGCTCCGGCTGGAGGCGCTCACGCAACGTTTCGGTGACGCCCTGCAGGCAGGGCAACCTTACGACCACCACGAAGCCCTGGTTTCTCTGGTCGACATCTATGCGCTGGTCACGCGCGTCGACATCAAGCGCGAGCTGATGGGCGAGATCGAGCGCCAGACGGCCAATCTGCAGCGGCTGGCCGACCAGCCCGGGATCGATTCCAGCCGTTTCCGGAGCACGATGGACGACCAGCGACGCCTGCATTCCGCACTGGAAGAACAGGCCGGAGCCCTGGACGGCGCCGTCCGCGAAAACGAATTCTTCAACAGTGTGCGCCAACGGATGGCCCTGCCCGGTGGCGCCTTCGACTTCGATCTGCCGATCTACCACCACTGGCTGTCACAGCCAGTGGAAGCGCGCACCGAGCTGCTGCGGGAGTGGTTCCGGCCGCTGGAGAGCGTGACCGAGGCCACACAGCACGTGCTGCGCTATATCCGCGGATCCGGCAACGACCGCAGCGTCACCGCGGAGGAGGGATTCCTGGAACAGCCCCTGGACAGCCAGCACGCCTGGCAGATGATTCGGGTCAGCGTGGACCCGCAGCTGGGCATCTACCCCGAGATCTCGGGCGGGCGTCAGCGCTTCACCGTGCGCTTCATGGATCCCGGCGATTTCCGCTCGCGCCCGAATCCGGTGCGCGAGGATGTGACATTCGGCCTTTGCTGCTGCGCCCTGTAGGCAGCCCAGGGCGGCACCGCCCGTGACGTCACTCCCGGCCGCCCGGCGGCTCTCCGAGCAGACCACGGATGGCTGCGATCCCGCAGGCGCCGGCGGCGCGGGCCGGCGCGAGGCTGCCCGCGTCCAGCCCCCCCAGGGCGTAGACCGGCACCGGACTCGCCGCGGTCAGACGTG
The DNA here is from genome assembly GCF_001995255.1 of Thioalkalivibrio halophilus. Classification (GTDB taxonomy): domain Bacteria; phylum Pseudomonadota; class Gammaproteobacteria; order Ectothiorhodospirales; family Ectothiorhodospiraceae; genus Thioalkalivibrio; species Thioalkalivibrio halophilus. The sequence goes on from NZ_MUZR01000058.1 coordinate 6,111, forward strand.
CCAGACCGTCCCAGCCCAGCGGCGTCGCCCCCGGGTGCGTCCGCGTCGGCCGGACCGGTCCGACCACGGCCAGATCGGGCGCCAGTCCCCTCGCCTCCCGGAGACCCGTGACATCGTGCGCGGACACGCTGATCCGGCCGGCCACCGCGGGGCGCCGGGACAGCGCCCGCCAGCGCCGCTCCGGCAGATGCACCCCGGCCGGCGGTAGCTCGTCCAGCCAGTCCAGCGGCGCGTTCAGGAGCACTTCAGTGCCCAGCGACTGCGCGACCGTCACCAGGTCATGGGCAAAGCGGAGATAGTCGTCCCGTGCCAGCCCCGGCGCACGGACCTGCAACAGCCCCACATCCCCGTGCCGGAGGCGGGCCGCCACACGGTCCACCACGGCGGCGATGCCGTCGGACCCGGCCGGGTCGGGCGTCACCAGAAGGAAATCGGGGAGCTGCAACAGGCGCAGAATCGGGCCGTTGGCGGCCGGGAAATCCGCCGGATCCAGCGCGGTCGCCTCGCGCCAGCGCAGGGCGCAGCCTTCGCACTCCCGGACCTCGCCGCTCCAGTCCGGCACCCGGAACACGTGCAACCTGACGCGGCGGTCGCCGTAGTCATGCTCCAGCCGCAGGCAGGGGATGGCATGGGCCACCTCCAGCGCGGTCTCCTCCCGGATCTCGCGCACCAGGCCCGCGGCCGGGGACTCGTCCGCCTCCAGCTTGCCGCCGGGGAATTCGAGGCGGTCCGGCTGATGCTGCCCGGCCCCGCGTTGACCGACCAGGACCCGGCCCGCCCCGTCCTCGATCACGCCCAGCGCCACATCGAGCGGTGCCGCCTCAGGAGCGGTATTCGGCATTGATGCGCACGTACTCGTGGGAGAAATCGCAGGTGTACTTGCGCGCCCGCGCATCGCCCCGTCCGAGGTCGATGGCGATGGTGATCTCGTCGGCCGCGAAGGCGGCCTGCCCGTCTTCCTCACGGTATTCGGGCGCGCGGCCGCCACCGCGCACGATCGCCAGACCGTTGATGTCGACCGTGACCCCCTCGATCCGGAGATCGCTGACGCCGGCCCGTCCCACGGCCGCGAGGATGCGCCCCCAGTTCGGGTCACTGGCGTACAGCGCGGTCTTCACCAGAGGGGACAACGCGACCGTCTCGGCAACGCGCTCGGCTTCCGCCCGCTCGCATGCGCCCGTCACCTCCACGGTCACGAACTTGGTCGCCCCCTCCCCGTCGCGCACGATCGCGGTCGCCAGTTCCAGACACAGTGACCCCAGCGCCTGCGCGAACGCGGTGCGGTCGGCATCGCCGACCAGACGGACACCGCTGGCCCCGCTGGCCATGCAGACCAGCGCGTCATTGGTCGAGGTATCGCCATCCACGGTAATGGCGTTGAAACTGTCACGGTTCGCCTCGCGCAGCAGCGCGTCCAGCTCGTCCGCATCGGTGGCCAGGTCCGTGCCGACAAAACCCAGCATCGTCGCCATGTCGGGATGGATCATCCCCGATCCCTTCGCCATGCCTGTCAGCCGCACGCACCCTTCGGACAGACGGACGTCGCGGCTCGCGACTTTCGTCACCGTGTCAGTGGTCATGATCGCCCGCGCCGCCCGCAGCCAGCTTTCGCCATCCTCCACGAGTCCGTCGTAGAGCCCCGGCAGGGCCGCCTCCAGCCGCTCCAGCGGAAACGGCTCGCCGATCACCCCGGTGGAAAACGGCAGCACCGCCGAGGCCTCGCAGCCGGCCAGCCGGGCCAGGGCCGTGCAGCTCGCCTCGGCCGCACGCAGCCCGGGCTCACCGGTACCCGCGTTGGCGTTCCCGGCATTGATCAGAAGCCAGCGGGGACGCCCCTCCGCCTGATGCCGTCGGGCGACTTCCACCGGCGCAGCGCGAAAGGCGCTGGTTGTGTACAACGCGGCGACCACTGCGTGTTCGCCACCGTCCATCAGCACCAGGTCATCACGACCGGCATACCGGATGCCGGCCGCCCCGGCTGCCAGACGGATGCCCGGCACGGCCGGCGGCGCCGACGGTTCCTGCAGTCCCACGGCCATCAGCGCGTCTCCCCGGACCGGCCGTCAGAGACGGCCGTGGCAGTGCTTGTATTTCTTGCCGGAACCGCACCAGCAGGGCTCGTTGCGGCCGAGCTTGGGCTCCTCCCGCCGGTACGTCTCGTCACCACCGGCGACCTTGCGCGCGTCATCTTCCGCGGCACCCCCATCGTCCTCGTCCGCGGCCAGCGGACTGTCGGGGTTCTCGTGGCGGAAATTCATGGCTCCGGTGTCCGGTGCCCGGCGTTCCGGCTGCAGCTGTTCGGCGTCCTCGGCGGAGCGCAGCTGGATACGCAGCAGCATCTTGATCACGTCGTGCTTGATGCGCTCCAGCAGCGACTGGAACATCGCGAACGCTTCTTTCTTGTATTCCTGCTTGGGATTTCGGTTGGCATACCCGCGCAGGCCGATCCCCTGGCGCAGATAGTCCATCGCCGCCAGGTGCTCCTTCCACTGCGAATCCAGCACCTGCAGCATCACGTCTCGTTGCAGGCGGTTCATGGTGGCATCGCCCAGCTGTTCGCGCTTGCCGTTGAGGGTCTCGCGCGCCCGCTCGATGATGCGCTCGCGCAGGGGTTCCTCGTGCAGGTCGTCCTCGTCATCCAGCCACTGCTTGACCGGCAGTTCCAGGCCGAATTCGTTGCGCAGCGCCTGCTCCAGCCCTTCCGGATCCCAGATATCCTCGATGCTGCCGGGCGGGATGTATTCGCTGATCTGCGCATTCATCACGTCGGCCACGAGGGCATCAATGGTGTCGCTGATGTCTTCGGTGGTCAGCAGTTCCGCGCGCTGCTCGTAGATGACCTGGCGCTGGTCGTTGGCGACGTCGTCGTATTCCAGCAACTGCTTGCGGATGTCGAAGTTGTGCGCCTCAACCTTGCGCTGGGCGTTCTCGATCGCCCGCGAGACCCATGCGTTTTCGATCGCCTCGCCTTCCTTCATCCCCAGGCGGCTCATCAGCGACTTGACGCGCTCGGAGGCGAACACCCGCATCAGGTTATCCTCCAGCGACAGGAAGAAACGGCTGGAGCCCGGATCCCCCTGGCGCCCGGAGCGTCCGCGCAGCTGGTTGTCGATGCGCCGCGACTCGTGCCGTTCGGAGCCGATGATGTGCAGGCCGCCGGAGGCCAGGACCTCGTCGTGACGCTTCTGCCATGCCTCGCGAATCCGCTCGCGCTGCTCGGTGTCCTCCGGATCCACCTCGGCCAGCTCGGCATCCAGGCTGCCGCCCAGAACGATGTCGGTACCGCGACCGGCCATGTTAGTGGCCAGGGTCACTGCGCCGGGCTGCCCGGCCTGGGCAATGATGTGCGCCTCCCGCTCGTGCTGCTTGGCGTTGAGCACCTCGAACTCGACCCCCTTCTCCTTGAGCGACTTCGCCAGCCGCTCGGAGCTGTCCACCGAGGCCGTGCCGACCAGCACCGGCTGGCCGCGCTCGACGCACCACTGGATCTCCTTCGCGATCGCGTCGTACTTCTCGTCCTGGGTCAGGTACACCAGGTCCTGCATGTCCTCGCGGATCAGCGGCTTGTTCCCGGGGACCACCACGACCTCCAGGCCGTAGATGGTCTGGAACTCGTAGGCTTCGGTATCGGCGGTGCCGGTCATGCCCGCCAGCTTGTCGTACTGGCGGAAATAGTTCTGGAAGGTGATCGAGGCAAGCGTCTGGTTCTCGCGCTGGATCGGCACGCCCTCCTTGGCCTCGATCGCCTGATGCAGCCCCTCGGACCAGCGCCGACCGGTCATGATGCGGCCGGTGAATTCGTCGATGATCTGGACCTGGTTGTCGCGCACCAGATAGTCGACATCCCGATGGAACAGGGCATGCGCGCGCAGCGCCGCGTTCAGATGGTGCAGGACCGCGATCGCGCCGGCGTCGTACAGCGACTGGTCCTCCTCCAGCAGGCCGGCCTCGCGCAGCAGGGCCTCGGCCTTCTCGTGGCCGTCCTCGCTGAGGAAGACCTGTTTGGCCTTCTCGTCAACGAAGTAGTCGCCCTCGCTCTCTTCGTCTTCCTGACGCGTCAGCTGCGGCGGGATCGCATTCATGCGCTCGTACAGCTCGGAGTCCGAGCCGGACGGGCCGGAAATGATCAGGGGCGTGCGCGCCTCGTCGATCAGGATCGAGTCCACCTCGTCGACCAGCGCGTAGTTCAGGCCCCGCTGCACGCGCTGTTCGGCCGAGAAGGCCATGTTGTCGCGCAGATAGTCGAAACCGAACTCGTTGTTCGTGCCATAGGTGATGTCGGCCGCGTAGGCCTCGGTACGGGTGACCGGCCGCAGGCCGTCCATGCCGTCCTCACCCGCCACATGGTCGGGGTCGAACACGAACGAGGAGGCACCGCCCGACTGCCCGCCGGAGGAGTTGATGACGCCGACCGTCAGTCCCAGGGCCTGGTAGAGCCGTCCCATCCAGGCCGCATCGCGGCGGGCGAGATAGTCGTTCACGGTCACCACGTGCACGCCATCACCCGGCAGCGCATTGAGATAGGCCGTCAGGGTCGCGACCAGGGTCTTGCCCTCGCCGGTGCGCATTTCCGCGATCCGTCCGTCGTGCAGGACCATCCCGCCCATCAGCTGGACATCGAAGTGGCGCAGGCCGAGTACGCGGTCGCTCATCGCTCGGCAGACCGCGAAGGCTTCGGGCAGCAGCGCATCCAGGTCCTCGCCCGACTGCAGCCGTCGGCGGAATTCATCGGTCTTGTGCCGCAGTTCTTCCTGCGGCAGATCGTCGATGGCCGGGGCCAGGGCATTGATGCGCTCGGCCTTTTTCGCGTAGCGCTTGATGATGCGGTCGTTGCGACTGCCGAAGAACTTGCGTACGAGCTGCTTCATGGGGATCCGGAAGATTGGCTGAAACCGACCTAGGATAAACGATCCGCGGAGGTCACGCTCAGCGATGGACGTAGTCGGCCGGATTTTCCGACCCGCCGGGACCGTGAACTTCGAAATGGAGGTGGGTATCCGTCGTCCGTCCGGTACTGCCCATACGGGCGATGGGCTGGCCTGCTTCCACCCGTTCCCCGGGATCGACCAGCAACTCCGCATTATGCGCGTAACGGGTCAGCAACCCGTCGGCATGAACGATGTCGACGCTGCGCCCGAACCCACCGTTGGTGTCCGCCCGCACCACGATCCCGTCCGCGGCCGCCCGGATCTCGGAGCCCTCGCGCCCGGCGTAGTCCATGCCGGAATGAAAACGCCGCTCGCCGGTGAACGGATCGTCGCGGTATCCAAAGGCCGAGCTGACCCAGGCCTCGGATTCCACCGGCCGCACGCCGGGGCGCATCCGCTCGTCCCGGGCATCGCCGCGCACCGCCTCGTCCAGGCGCGCGACAGTCGTGTCGCGCTGCCCCAGCAGGTGATCCAGCGCGGCGATGCGACGGTCCATCGCGGCCGCGGAGTCCGGCGGCGCGGGTCCGCCACGACCGCCGGTCTTCGGTTCCAGCGCCTCCGGGTCCAGATCCAGGGCGTCGCCCAGACCGGACATGCGCAGGTCCAGGCGCACCTGGCGGTTTTCCAGCTCGACCAGACGGGACGCCAGCGACTCCACCCCCTCGCGCGCGAGCTCGCGTTCCGCGAGTTCGAGATCGGGCGAGCCCACGGTCGGGAGCACGGGGATTTCGACCACGTCACGCTGCTGCTGGCCCAGCTGATAGCCGGCGGTCACGACCGCGGCCAGCACCCCCAGCAGCACCGGAACCACCAGCCACAGCGGGATCCGGGTACAGACACCGCCCGCTCGTAGTAGCATCAGGTCCATGCAACCTCCGTTGATTCCTGCAAGACCCGACCGGGAGGCGCCATGTCAGCCATGACGCCGCCCCGCATCGGCCGATACATCCGCGCCGCGTGGCAGAGCCACGTCACCCCGGACCGGGCACTGGAACGGGCACTGGCCGGGCTGGTCGGAACGCACGTCGCCAGTGGGCGACTCCAGCTGGTGCGCCACGACACCACCCTGGTGGCAGTCTGCCGCGACCGCGCCCTGTGCACCGAGATGCGCTTCCAGCAGCGCGAGATCCTCAAGACCCTGCAGGCGGCCGGCTACCCCGAAGTGGAGCGCGTGCGGGTCGCCCTGGGCGGTGCGGCCCGCTCTACCGAACCGGAGCCGGTGCGCAGTCGTCCGCCGATCCCGGACAGCGCCCGCCAAACCCTGGAACAGACGGCCGGCGAGGTCGACGATCCCCGCCTGGCGGGAGCACTGCGACGGCTGGCCCGCACCCGTCCCCGCGATTCGGGGAACGATGCGGGGTGACGTCCCTCAGCCGGTGGCGCCCGGCTCCAGCTGCCCGAACGAGATCGGCAGCGGCTCCGCAGGGTCCTCGAAGGTGACCTTTTCCCAGGCCGTCCGGTCCGCGGCCAGCTGACGGATGAGCTGGTTGTTCAGGGCATGACCGGACTTGTGCCCGGTGAAAGCCCCGATCAGGCTGTGGCCCAGCAGGTAGAGATCGCCGACCACGTCGAGGATCTTGTGCTTGACCAGTTCGTTGTCGTAGCGCAGTCCGGTTTCGTTGAGGATCCTGAAATCGTCCAGCACCACGGCGTTGTCGAGGCTGCCACCCAGTGCCAGCTGGTTCGCCCGCAGGGCCTCGATGTCGCGCATGAACCCGAATGTCCGGGCGCGCGAGACTTCCTTCACGAATGAGGTGGACGAGAAATCCAGCTCGGCGCGCTGGCTCCCGTCGGTGAACATGGGGTGTTCAAAGTCGATGCAGAAACCGACCTTGAACCCTTCATAGGGATCGAAGCGCACCCATTTGTCGCCGTCGCGAACCTCCACGCTGCGCTTCACCCGGATGAATTCCTTGGGAGCATCCTGCTCCTTGAGACCCGCGGACTGCAGCAGAAACACGAACGGTCCCGCGCTGCCGTCCATGATCGGGACCTCCGCCGCGCTCACGTCGACGAAGAGATTGTCGATGCCCAGACCGGCCACCGCCGACAGCAGATGTTCCACGGTGGAGACCCGCGCATCGCCGTTGACCAGGGTCGTGGACAGCCGCGTGTCCCCGACGTTCTCGGCCCGTGCCGGGATTTCCACCGGCGGGTCGAGGTCATCGCGGTGAAACACGATTCCGGTATTGGGGGGGGCCGGACGCAGCGTAAGGACCACCTTCTCGCCCGTATGGAGCCCGACTCCGGTCGCCCGGATGCTGTTCTTGAGCGTTCTTTGCCTGATCAACGCACTGCCTCTTCTGCGAGAGCGCATGGAGGGGAGCCCGGGCCCTCCCGGGCTCCGTTCATGCACACAACGAATGCTCCATTATTGCAGGATTCCGCTCCTCCTGCATGTCAAGCCCCTCAATCCGCCTGCTTGCGCAGGAAAGCCGGGATGTCGAGCACATCGATGTTCGACTGCTGGTTACCGCTGCCGTAATCCGTCGCGACCTCGTCCTGGCTCCGGCGCTGACGCTGGTGCGTAGGGCGATCGAAATCCACGTCGGAACCGGCCGCCGCCTGCTGCGGCTGGGCATCCACCACGCGCACCTGCGGGCGTTCGGGCTGCTCGGTCTGCGCGCCCAGGCCGGTGGCCACCAACGTGACCCGCATCTCGTCGCTCATCTCGGGATCGATGACAGTACCCACCACCACGGTGGCGTCCTCGGAGGCCAGCGCCTTCACCGCTTCGCCGACTTCCTCGAATTCGCCGATACCGACATCCATGCCCCCGGTCACGTTGACCAGGATGCCGCGCGCCCCGGAGATGTCGATGTCCTCCAGCAGCGGGCTGGCAATCGCGGCCTCGGCGGCCTGGCGCGCACGGTCTTCGCCGGAACCGGTGCCGGTCCCCATCATCGCCATGCCCATCTCGCGCATCACGTTGCGTACGTCGGCGAAGTCGACGTTGATCAGGCCCGGACGGGTGATCAGCTCGGCGATGCCCTGCACCGCGCCGAACAGCACGTCGTTGGCGGCCTTGAAGGCATCCAGCAGGGTGGTGTTCTTGCCCATCACCGTGAGCAGCTTCTCGTTGGGGATGGTGATCAGGGAGTCCACCTGCTCGGTCAGCGCCTTGATCCCGGACATTGCGACCTGCATGCGCTTCTTGCCCTCGAACGGGAACGGCTTGGTCACCACGGCCACGGTCAGGATGCCCATCTCCTTGGCGATCTGTGCCACCACCGGGGCCGCGCCGGTGCCCGTGCCGCCGCCCATGCCGGCGGTGATGAACACCATGTCCGCGCCGTGCAGCAGGTCCTGCACCCGCTCGCGATCCTCCAGTGCGGCCTCGCGGCCCACCGACGGATCGGCGCCGGCGCCCAGGCCCTTGGTGATGTCCCCGCCCAGCTGCAGCAGGGTCTTGGAATCCAGACTCTTGAGCGCCTGGGCATCGGTATTGGCGCAGATAAAATCCACGCCATCCAGCTGCGAATGAACCATGTGCTGTACGGCGTTGCCGCCGCCGCCACCCACGCCCACGACCTTGATCGTGGCGCTCTGGCTAAAGGTATCCATCAGTTCGAACGTCATGATTGCGTCCTCTTGTTTCGTGTGTACATGTCCTTCCTTCTCGGTAGCCGGAGAGCGGTCCGGCCCTTCGGTCCGGCCTAGAACTGGCCGGTAAACCAGCGCTTCATGCGCGCCCAGATCCCCTGGAACCCGGATTCCACCGGGCGGGCCTCCTGCAGGGCCCGTGACTCGCGGGCATACAGCAGCAGGCCCACCCCGGTGGCATGCACCGGGTTGCGCACCACGTCCAGCAGCCCGGTCACGTGCTGCGGAACACCCAGGCGAACGGGCATGTGGAAGACCTCCTCGGCCAGGTCCACCCCACCTTCCATCCGCGACGACCCGCCGGTCAGCACCACCCCGGCGGCGATCATTTCCTCGGTCCCGGAACGGCGCAGTTCGGCCTGCACCAGTTGCAGAAGCTCCTCGTAACGCGGTTCCACCACCGACGCCAGGGTCTGCCGCGAGAGCCGGCGCGCCTCGCGGTCGCCCACCCCCGGGACCTCGATGGACTCCCCGGGGTCGGCCAGCGAGCGCAGCGCGCAGGCGTATTTCATCTTCAGTTCCTCGGCGTACTGCGTGGGCGTGCGCAGCGCGACCGCGATGTCGTTGGTCACCTGGTCACCGGCGATCGGCAGCACCGCGGTGTGCGCGATCGCGCCGTGGGAGAACACCGCGATATCGGTGGTGCCGCCCCCGACATCCACCAGGCAGACCCCCAGGTCCTTCTCGTCCTCGGTCAGCACCGAATACGACGACGCCAGCTGTTCGAGGATGATGTCGTCCACCCGCAGGCCGCAGCGCTCCACGCACTTCACGATGTTCTGCGCCGCCGACACCGCGCCGGTGACCAGATGGACCTTCGCCTCCAGGCGCACGCCGGACATCCCCACCGGTTCGCGGATGCCCTCCTGCTCGTCGATGATGTATTCCTGCGGGAGCACGTGGAGGATGCGCTGGTCGGCGGGGATCGCGATGGCCCGCGCGGCGTCGATGACCCGCTCGACGTCGCCCGGCCCCACCTCGCCGTCCTTGATGGCCACCACGCCGGTCGAGTTGTAGCTCTTCACGTGACTCCCGGCGATACCGGTGTACACCGAGTGGATCTCGCAGCCGGCCATCAGCTCGGCCTCCTCCACCGCGCGCTGGATCGACTGCACGGTGGACTCGATGTTGACCACCACGCCCTTCTTCAGTCCGCGCGAGGGCGACGAGCCGATGCCGATGATCTCGATCTCGCCATCGTCCTTCAGCTCGCCGACGATGGCCTCGATCTTCGAGGTCCCGACATCCAGCCCGACGATCAGACCCGATTCCGCCTTCTTTGCCATCATCTCCCCGCGTCCTTTCACTGTGTCCCGGGATCGCCGGCGGCGCCCCCGTCTTCTTCGGCCCAGGCCACCGCCATGCCATGCGGATAGCGCAGGTCCCAGCGTTCCACCGGCGCGTCACGGCGCTCGCGCACGACGTTGGCCGCCCGTACCAGAGCATTCAGGCGGGCCGCCTCGGCGTCCCGCCCCATCAGGATCCGGCCCCCGGACTCCAGACGGATGGTCCAGTCATGCCGACGCCCCTCGGCTACGCCGGCCACTTCCAGGCCGGCATCCGCCAGACGTGCCGACACCTCGAGGTAACGGCGCATCAGCACCACCTGGCGCCCGTCCTGCCCCTCCAGCGCGGGCAGGTAGTCCCACTCGGCCTGATCCACCGGCCCGAACACCCGGCCATGCCGGTCGACCAGCTGCTCCTCGCCCCAGCGCGCCACCGGTACCGGTTCGCGCACCTCGACCACCAGCGTCCCCGGCCATTGCCGGCGCAGCTGCACGCCATCGATCCAGGGCTCGGCCACCAGCGAACGTTCCAGCGCCGCCAGATCGGCGGTAATGAACCCCGGCGCGTGGCGACGCGCGAGTTCACGCACCCTCTCCACGTCGGCGTAGCGCGGCTCGCCGGCGATCTCGATGCTCTCCACCGGCACCAGCGCGTCCGGCTCGAACCGGGTCGTCGCCAGCAGGACCAGCACGATCGCCGCGGCCAGCGCCATTCCGGCCAGCAGACGCAGGGCCGGACCGGACACGCTGCGCAGCCGCGCGAAGCGCGCTGCCGGCGGGGTGCGCCGGCGATTCATCGCAGCCCTCCGCACTGGAAACTGGAGTCCAGGATGCGCAGGCACAGGGTGTCGAAATCGATCCCCGCCTCGGCCGCCGCCTTGGGCACCAGGCTGTGATCCGTCATGCCGGGCACGGTGTTGATCTCGATCAGATGGTTGTCGCCGTGCTCGTCCTGCAGGATGTCGACCCGTCCCCAGCCGCAGGCTTCCAGCGCGGCAAACGCACCCAGCGCCAGTGACTGCAATTCCAGCAACGAGCTTTCATCCAGCGGCGGCGGGCAGACATACCCGGTGCGGTCCGACTCGTATTTCGCGTGGTAGTCGTAGAACCCGCCGTCGGCACGGATCTCGACCACCGGAAGCGGCTGGTTGTCGAGGATGGCCACGGTGTATTCGTGGCCCTCGATCCACTGTTCGGCGAAGACCTGCCCGGGCTGGCTGCGCGCCGCCTCCCAGGCGGCCGGGAGATCGGCCGCCCGATCCACCCGGGTAATGCCCAGGCTCGAGCCCCCGCGGGCCGGCTTCACGATCAGGGGCAGCCCCAGCGCCTCGGCCACCGCATCCGGGTCGAACCCCGGGTTCAGCAACCGGTAGGGCGCACTGGGCAGGTTGCTCCCGGTCCACAGTCGCTTGCAGGCCAGCTTGTCCATCCCCAGGGCGGAACCCAGCACGCCGGTGCCGGTGTAAGGCATGCCGGCCAGGTCCAGGCAGCCCTGCAGGGCCCCGTCCTCGCCACACTCTCCATGCAGCGCGATGAAGACCCGGTCGAACCCCTCCAGGGGGAGGTGCAAATGCCCCATGTGCGCCCGCGTGAGATCGACCGGATGCGCATCCACGCCCTGACGTCGCAGGGCCGCCAGCACGGCGTTGCCGCTGGCCAGCGAGACCTCGCGCTCGCCGGACCAGCCGCCCATCAATACCGCCACCCGGCCATAGTCGCGGGGCTCTGCGTCGTTACGATTCATGCCGTTCCCTCGCTGTCGTCGCCCGGGTCGATGAAGCGGCCCAGGATGCGTACCTCCGGCTCCAGGCGGACGCCGAACCGCTGCTCCACCGTATTGCGCACGGTGTCGATCAGGCGCTCGATATCTTCCGCCCGCGCCGTACCGTCGTGGGTGATGAAATTGGCATGCACCGGCGAGACCTCGGCCGCGCCGGCGCGCAGGCCCTTGAGCCCGGCGGCCTCGATCAGGCGTGCAGCGTGATCGCCTTCCGGATTGCGGAACACCGAACCGCACGACGGCTGACCCAGCGGCTGTTTCGCCGAGCGTTCGCGCAGCAGTTCGCGGATGCGCCGGGTACCGGCCTCCGGGTCGCCCGGGCTCAGACGCAGAGTCGCCCCGGTGAACCACAGGCGCTCGCGCGGATCGAGCCCCTGGACCCGGCGGTAACCCACCCGGAACGCATCCGGGCGGCGGGTTTCCAGGCGACCCTCACGATCGATCACCTCCACCGATTCCACCAGGGGCCAGGTCTCGCCGCCCCAGGCCCCGGCGTTCATCTGCAGGGCGCCGCCCACGGTGCCGGGGATGCCGGCAAGGAACTCCGCCCCCACCAGGCCCTCGCGGGCACAGAAGCGCGCAGCCTGGGCACAGGCCAGCCCGCCGCCCAGGAACACCCGGTCGCCGTCCAGGCGTTTCCGCTCGGCCAGAACGCCCTGCAGATGCACCACCAGCCCGGCAATGCCGCCGTCGCGCACCAGGACGTTGCTGCCGAGGCCAAGAAAGGTGATCGGAAGGTCCGGCGCGAGGCGGGCGACCTGCGCCAGCAGGTTCGCGAGATCCTCGCGGTCCGCCGGGCGGAACAGCCAGTCGGCGTGCCCGCCGGCACGCCATGAGGTCAGCGGCGCCAGCGGTGCCCGCGCCTGCAGTTCGCCGCGTGGCTGCAGCTCGTGCAGATGACGCGCCGCGGCCAGGGCAGGGTCCAGCGGTGTCATGCGCCACCTCCGGTTAGCTCTTGCGGCAGCAGGGCCGCCAGGCGACCGATGTCGCCCGCCCCCTGAGCGATGATCACGTCATCCGCCTGCAGCAGCCCCTCCAGCACGCCGGCCACGTCCGCGGCCTGTTCCACGAAAATCGGCTCGACCTGGCCGCGCAGACGGATGGCCCGCGCCAGGCTGCGCCCGTCTGCGCTCGCGATCGGCGCCTCGCCCGCGGCATACACCTCCAGCAGGATCAGCACGTCGGTCTCCGACAGCGCCTCCACGAAGTCCTCGAACAGGTCGCGGGTGCGGGTGTAGCGATGCGGCTGAAACACGGTGATCCGCCGGCGACCGGGCCAGGCATCCCGCGCCGCGGCCTGGGTCGCGGCGATCTCGCGCGGGTGATGACCGTAATCGTCGACCAGCGTCACCGGCCCGGCCGGCCCCGCCCACTCGTGGACCTGGAACCGCCGCCCGATGCCCTGGAAGCGTTCGAGCGCCGTGGCGATCGCCTCGCGCGGGGCCTCCAGCTCCCAGGCCACGGCCGCCGCGGCCAGGGCATTGAGCACGTTGTGGCGCCCCGGGAGATTCAGGGTGACCGGGAACGGCTCACCGGCCTCCGGCAGTTGCAGGCGGAAATGCGTCTGCACGCCTTCCTGGCGCACATCGAGGGCACGCACGTCGGCCTCGGCATCGATCGCGTAGGTCAGCCGCGGGCGTTCCAGCTCCGGCATCAGCTCGCGCACCTGCGGGTCATCGGCGCACAGGATCGCCAGCCCGTAGAAGGGCAGGTGGTGCAGGAACTCGAGAAAGGTCTCGTGCAGCTGGCGAAAATCATTGCCATAGGTCCCCAGGTGATCGGCATCGATGTTGGTCACGATCGCGAGCAGCGGCTGCAGATGCAGGAACGAGGCATCGCTCTCGTCGGCCTCGGCCACCAGGTAGTCACCGGCGCCCAGGCTCGAGTGGCTGGCGGTGGAATTGAGCCGCCCGCCGATCACGAAGGTCGGATCCATGCCCGCCTCCGCCAGCACGCTGGCCACCAGACTGGTCGTGGTGGTCTTGCCATGGGTCCCGGCGACCGCAATCCCGAAGCGGAAACGCATCAGTTCCGCCAGCATCTCGGCACGCCGCACGATCGGGATACCGCGCTCGCGCGCCGCGGCGACCTCGGGATTGGACGGATCGATGGCCGAAGACACCACCAGCACGTCGGCCTCGGCCACGTTCTCCGGCCGGTGCTCGCCGACCACGCGCACGCCCATCTCCACCAGGCGGTCGATCATCGGCGAGCGGCCCAGGTCCGAACCGGAGACCCGGTAACCCAGCTGATGCAGCACCTCCGCGATGCCGCTCATCCCGGAGCCGCCGATCCCCACGCAGTGGATCCGGCGGATGCGGCGCATCGCATGTTCCGGCAGGCGCGCGTGGCTCATGATCCCTCCCCCGCGGGGCCCGGCCCCGCCAGTTCCACACAGACATCGGCGAGGCGCGCGGCACTGTCGGGGCAGGCCAGCGCCCGCGCGCGTTCGGCACGGTCGCGCAGGGTCTCGCGGTCCAGCGAGCCCAGCAGCTTCGCCAGCGCCTGCGGCTCCAGCTCGGCATCGCGGAAACGCCAGGCCGCCCCGGCGTCCACCAGGGCCTCGGCATTCGCATACTGGTGATCGTCCACCGCATGCGGATACGGCACGAACACCGCGGCCACACCGGCGGCCGCCACTTCGGCTACGGTCAGCGCTCCGGCGCGACAGATCACCAGATCCGCCTCGGCCCAGGCCGCCTCCATGTCCGCGATAAACTCGGTGACCGTGGCTTCCACCCCGGCGTCGGCATACGCCGCGCGGGCTTCTTCCAGGGTGCGTGAGCCGGCCTGGTGCAGGACCTGCGGGCGCTGCTCCGACGGCAGCAGGCCGAGCGCGGCGGGCACCGCGTGATTCAGCGAACGCGCGCCCAGGCTGCCCCCCAGGACCAGCACATTGAGCGGCCCGCCGCGTGCGGCGTAGCGCTCGCCCGGGGCGGGCAGGGCCGCGATCGCGGAGCGCACGGGATTGCCAACCCGCGTGGCGCGCACCCCGGGCGGGAACGCACCGTCGAAACCGGCGAACACGCGGTCGGCGACCTTCGCCAGCCAGCGATTGGTCAGGCCGGCCACCGCATTCTGTTCGTGAATCACCAGGGGGCGTCCCAGGGCCGCGGCCATCAGCCCGCCGGGTCCCGCGGCAAACCCGCCGAAACCGATCACCGCATGCGGGCGAATGCGCCGGAGCAGCAACAGGGCCGCCCACAACGACAGCCCCAGGCGCCAGGGGGCGAAGGCCAGCCCGAGCAGCCCCTTGCCACGCAGGCCCGTGATCGGGAGGGTATGCAGGTCAATCCCGGCCTGCGGCACCAGGCGCGCCTCCACGCCCGCACGAGTCCCCAGCCAGACCGCCTCGACCCCGCGCTCGCGCAGGGCCTCGGCCACCGCCAGCCCGGGGAAGACATGGCCGCCGGTACCGCCGGCCATGATCAGCACGCGCGGGGCCGTCATGCCGCACCTCCGCTCTGCCGGGCGGCGCGCGAACGCCGGCGAGGCACCGGGGCCGGCGCCGGGGTCCGCGCCTCGCGGGCCACCCGCAGTACCAGACCGACCGCAATCATACTGACGATCAGCGAACTGCCGCCGTAGGACAAAAACGGCAGGGTCATCCCCTTGGTCGGCAGCAGCCCCATGTTCACGCCCATGTTCAGGGCCGCCTGCAGGCCCAGCCAGATCGCCACGCCGAAGCTCAGATGGGCACCGAAGGCATGACCGCTGCGCTGGGCCTCCAGGCCGATGCGCAGGCAGCGCCAGACCAGTCCTGCGAACAGTGCGATCAGCACCAGCACGCCGAAGAAACCGAACTCCTCGGCGAACACCGCGAACAGGAAATCGTTATGCGCCTCCGGCAGGTAGAACAGCTTCTGCACGCTGCCGCCCAGCCCCGACCCGGTCACCCCGCCGGAGCCGATCGCGATCAGCGACTGGGTCAGCTGAAAACCGCTCGCGAACGGGTCCTGCCACGGGTCCATGAAGGCCGTCAGGCGAGCCATGCGGTAAGGCGCCGCAACCGCGGCGACCGCCATGCCCGCCGCGATCGTGCCCCCCAGCGCGAGGAACTGCGACAGGCGAGCGCCGGCGAGGAACAGCATGCCCATGCCGATCGCCAGCATGATCGCGGCCCCGCCGAAATCCGGCTGCAGCAACAGCAGGACGGTACCGGCCCCCAGCACCACCAGCGGACGCACGAACCCGGCCAGCTGCAGGCGCAGGGTGGAATAATGACGCACGATGTAGCCCGCCAGGTACATCACCACCAGCAGCTTGGCCAGCTCGGCCACCTGCAGGTTGAACGCTCCGATCGGGATCCAGCGGGTTGCCCCGTTGACCGTGCGTCCGACGCCGGGCAGCAGGACCACCACCAGGATCAGCAGGAACAGCGCCAGCAGCCACGGGCCAGCGCGTTCCCAGCGCGCCAGCGGCACGTTCCATGCCGCCACCGCGGCCATCGTACCCAGCGCGGCAAACAACACCTGGCGCTGCAGAAAGTGCCAGGCATTGCCGAAATCACGCGCGCCCATCTCCATGGAGGCCGAAGCGACCATCACCAGCCCCAGCGCGACCAGCGCCGCGGTCAACGCCAGCAGCGGCAGGTCCACCTCCTGCTGCAGGCGCCGGACCATGGGCGAAGTCGGCTGGCTGACCGGGGCGCTCATGCGGCCAGCTCCCGCACGGCCCGGGCGAAGTCATCACCCCGGGCGCGATAGTCCGGATACATGTCCAGGCTGGCGCAGGCGGGCGACAGCAACACGGTGTCACCCGGCTGCGCCCATTCCGCGGCATGCGCCACCGCCGCATCCATGTCGTCGACCCGCTGCACTGGCACCACCGGGGCGAGGGCACGCGCGATCAACGGCGCGTCCTCGCCCAGCAGCACCGCGCCGCGCACCTTGCCGGCCAGTTGATCGGCCAGCGGGGCAAAATCCTGCCCCTTGGCCTGCCCGCCCGCGATCAGGACCAGCGGCCCGGGCGTGCCGCGCAGTGCGGCCAGGGTGGCACCGAGGTTGGTGCCCTTGGAATCGTTGATCCAGTCCACGCCGTCGACCGAGGCGATCCACTGCGAGCGATGCGGCAGCCCCGGGAAATCGGCCAGCGCCGCCAGGGCCCGCGCCCGGCGCCCCGCCGAGTCCAGCCACGGCCAGACCAGGCCCAGTGCGGCCAGGGCGTTGGCCCAGTTGTGCTGGCCGCGCATGCGCAGGCGCGCGGTCTCCAGCAGGGCCTGGCCGCCGCGACACAGTTGCGGTCCCTCCCCGTGACCGCCGACACACACGCCCCAGTCGGCGTCCGCCGCCGGCGCGCCCAGACCGAAGGTCTCGCGCGCCATGCCCGGCGGGGTGGTCAGCTCCGCCACCATCGGGTCGTCACGATTGAGCAGTCCGCGCCGCG
This sequence comes from Thioalkalivibrio halophilus, assembly GCF_001995255.1. Taxonomy (GTDB): domain Bacteria; phylum Pseudomonadota; class Gammaproteobacteria; order Ectothiorhodospirales; family Ectothiorhodospiraceae; genus Thioalkalivibrio; species Thioalkalivibrio halophilus. The sequence continues at coordinate 23,093 of NZ_MUZR01000058.1, forward strand.
CGCCGCGGAACACCCGCTGCTTGGCGCGCAGGTAGGCGGCCATGTCGGGATGGCGATCGAGGTGATCCGGCGACAGGTTGAGCACTACGGCAGCAGCGGGCGCAAGCTCGTGACACCGTTCCAGCTGGAAGCTGGACAGCTCCAGCACGAACACCTCCGGGTCACGTTCCAGCAGGTCCAGCGCCGGGGTCCCGTAGTTGCCCCCCACCGCCACCGCGTAGCCGGCCGCATCCAGCAGCTCGCCGACCAGCGCGGTCACCGTGCTCTTGCCGTTGGAACCGGTGATCGCGATCACCGGGGCTCCGGCCTCGCGGGCGAACAGGTCGATATCCCCGGTGACTTCGGCGCCGGCCTCACTGGCGGCGGCGATCACCGGGTGCTCCAGGGCCACCCCGGGCGAGACGATCAGGCGACGCACCCCGCTCGCATCCAGGCCGTCCAGCGGGCCGACCCAACGCTCGTTCAGGATCCGCGCCAGTTCGGGATCGTCACAGGCCGGCGGCTCGCGACGGGTATCGGTGACCGCGAACGACATCCCGCGCGCGAGCAGGTAACGCGCCACCGACTGCCCGGTGGCGCCCAGCCCGACGATCAGGTTGTCGCTTCGCACCCGTTCCATCAGCGCACCTTCAGGGTCGCCAGACCGATGAGGACGAACACCACGGTCAGGATCCAGAAACGCACGATCACGCGCGGCTCCGGCCAGCCCTTGAGTTCGAAGTGGTGATGCAGCGGCGCCATGCGGAACATCCGCCGTCCGGTCAGCTTGAACGAGGCGACCTGCAGCATGACCGAGACGGTCTCCAGCACGAACACGCCGCCCATGATCAGCAGCACGATCTCCTGGCGGGTCAAGATCGCCATCATCCCCAGCGCCGCGCCCAGGGCGAGGGCCCCGACATCGCCCATGAACACCTGCGCGGGATAGGTGTTGAACCACAGGAAGCCGAGCCCCGCCCCCACCAGCGAGGCGGCGAAGATGCCCACCTCGCCAACCCCGGGGACCGCGGGAATGCCGAGATAGTCGGCGAACACCGCATGGCCCGCGGCATAGGCGAAGATGCCCAGCGCACCGGCCACCAGCACCGCCGGCATGATGGCCAGCCCGTCGAGCCCGTCGGTCAGGTTGACCGCATTGGACGAGCCCACCACCACCAGCCACACCAGCGGGATGAACAGCCAGCCCAGACTGAATTCGATGTCCTTGAACACCGGCAGATAGAAGGTGGTTTCCACCGGATCCTGGGCCGTGAGCATGATCACCCCGGCGGCCACCAGGGCGAACAGGGTCTGCCACAGCAGCTTGGATTTCGCCGACAGCCCCTGGCTGTTGCCGTAACGCAGCTTGAGGTAGTCATCCCAGCCGCCGACGGCGCCGAAGGCCAGCGTGGTCAGCAGCACGATCCAGACGAAACGATTCGTCAGGTCGCTCCACAGCAGGGTGGCCACCGCCACGGCCACCAGGATCAGCGCACCGCCCATGGTGGGCGTGCCGGCCTTGCTCAGGTGCGATTCGGGGCCGTCCTCGCGGATGTTCTGGCCCACCTTGCCCAGGGTCAGACGGCGAATCACCGAGGGACCGATCAGGAGCGCGATCGCCAGCGCCGTGACCACCCCGAGGATGGCGCGCAGGGTCAGGTACTGGAAGACCGTGAACCCGGTATGGAACTGGGCGAGATATTCAGTCAGTGCGAACAGCATCCGCCGCCTCCGGGTTCAGGGGCTGCGCGTCCAGCGCCTCCACGATGGATTCCATGTGCTGGCTGCGCGAACCCTTGACCAGCACGGTGGTTCGCTCGTCCAGCAACCCCTGCAGACGCGCGACCAGTGCGGCATGATCGGGGAACCACTCGCCCTGCTCGCCGAAGGCATCAGCGGTTTCGCGGCCCAGCTCGCCGAGCGCCAGGCAGAAATCGATCCCCATTGCTCGGGCCTCCCGCCCGGTGGCCACGTGCAGGGCCGCTGCATCGCCGCCCAGCTCGCCCATTTCCCCCAGCACCAGGATGCGCCGACCGGGCACCGCCGCCAGCACCTCCAGACCGGCCCGCAGAGAATCGGGGTTGGCGTTGTAGCTGTCGTCCCAGATGCGGGCACCGCCTGCGTGCTGCAGTGCCTGCAGGCGGCCGGCCACCGGGCGCCAGTCGCTCAGTCCCTGCGCGATGATGTCGATCGCGGCGCCCGCGGCATTGGCGGCGGCAGCGGCCGCCACGGCATTCGCCGCGACATGGCGGCCGGGACCGGCAAGGCGGATCTCGCGGCTGGCACCGAGGATCGTGAGGCGCAGGCGATCCGGGGCGACCCACACGCCCTCGACCTCGCCGCCCCCCTCGAGGGAGAAGCGCTGCAGATGATGATGCTCGTTGAGCGACAGCCAGTAGTCGGCGAACGGGTCGTCCAGATTCACCACCGCGGTCCCGCCCTGGGCCGGCAGGCCCGAGTAGATCTCGGCCTTGGCGTGGGCCACGCCTTCCAGGCTGCCGAAGCCTTCGAGGTGCGCATGACCGGCGTTGGTGATCATGGCGACGTGCGGCTGAGTCCATGCGGCCATGCGGCCGATCTCGCCGGCGTGGTTGGCGCCCAGTTCGATCACCGCGAAATCGGTATCCTCCGGCATCGCCAGCAGGGTCAGCGGTGTCCCGATCTCGTTGTTCAGGTTGCCTTCGGTGGCATGCACCCGCCCCATGCGCGCGAGGATCGAGCGCAGCATCTCGCGGGTGGTGGTTTTGCCGTTGGAGCCGGTCAGCGCGATCACCCGCGCGCGGCACCGCCTGCGCCAGGTCGCGGCCAGCCGCCCCAGGGCCTCGCCGGTGTCGGGCACCACCACCTGGGTCTGCGGCAGGTCTTCGCGGGCGCGGCGGACCAGCAGCACCGGTGCCGGCAAGTCGGCGTGCAGATGGTCATGGGCATCAAAGTTCGGACCGCGCAGGGCGACGAACAGCCCGCCTTCACGCGGGGTACGCGTGTCGCTGAACACGCCGGTGAATGCCACCCCGGCGTCCCCCTGCAGGCGCCCGCCCACGGCGGTCGCCAGTTCTCCGGCCGTCATCCGGATCATCGCTCCCCCTCCCCGGAAATCCCCTCGCGCGCCAGCCGGGCGGCCAGCTCGCGATCACTGAATGGATGAAACCGGTCACCGATCTGCTGGGTGGTTTCGTGCCCCTTGCCCGCCAGCAGCACGATGTCGCCCGGCCCGGCATCGGCGACCGCGGTACGCACCGCGGCTTCGCGGTCGCCCATCTCGCGGCAGCGCGCGGGATCGTCACAGCCCTGCAGCACCGCCTGGCGGATGGCCGCCGCATCCTCGTGGCGCGGATTGTCATCGGTCACGATCACCCGGTCCGCGGCACGCATGGCCACGCGCCCCATCGCCGGACGCTTGCCCCGGTCGCGATCGCCGCCGCAGCCGAAGACCACAAAGAGGCGGCCACGCACGTGCGGACGCAACGCACTCAATGCGGCCTCCAGGGCCTGCGCGGTGTGGGCGTAATCGACCACCAGCTGGGCTCCGCCCGGCAGATCGTGGCGCTCCATGCGGCCGGGGACCCCGGGCAGCTCGGCCACCGCGTCCGCGGCGGCCTCCCAGGCATGTCCGAGGGCATGCAGGGCGGCCAGAGTGGCCAGCAGGTTCTCGACCTGAAACCGTCCGTACAGCCGCGACCGCACCGGCACGCGCCGCCCGTCGGCAACGAGGACGAAGTGCAGTCCCTCCGGGCCGGCCTGGATGGCCTCGGCGCGCGCCATCGCTGCGGAAGACTCCAGCCCCCAGGTGACGTCGGTGATGCCCTCGGGCACCGGACGGCGCAGGAGCTCGTGACCAAGCTCGTCATCGGCGTTGATCACCCGCGTGCACAGTCCCGGGCGGTCGAACAGCGTGGCCTTGGCCTCGGCATATGCGGCCTGGCTGCCATGGAAGTCCAGATGATCCGTGCCCAGGCGGGTCAGCACCGCGACGCGCACCGGGACCCCGTCCAGACGCCCCTGGACGAGCCCGTGCGAAGAGGCCTCCAGCGCCGCGGCTTCGCAGCCTTCGCGCGCCAGCCCGGCCAGATGCCGGTGGAGCTCGAGCACGCCCGGGGTCGTGTGCCCGGCCGGGTGCAGCTGCCCCGGACGCCCGACGCCCAGGGTGCCGACCAGGCCGGCCGGGGTACCCAGACGTTCGAGTGCCGCTGCGATCAGATGTGTCACCGAGGTCTTGCCATCGGTGCCGGTCACCGCGACGATCGGCGCGGCCTCCGGCCAGGCACCGAATACCCGCTGCGCCATGGCTGGCAGCAGAGCACGCAGCCCCGGAACATGAACGCAGGGCGCGCCAGGCGAGGCGGCGGAGGGGCCCGCATCGGCCTCGTCCCACAGGATCACGCCGGCGCCGCGCGCCGCGGCATCCTCGGCGTGGGCCAGACCGTGCTCGCGGGTTCCCCGGAGGGCCACGAACCCGGCGCCCGGGGTCACCGCGCGGCTGTCCTGCACAAGGTCGGTCACGACCAGCGGGCCGTGACCATCCAGAGCCTCGGGGAACTGCGCGTGCAGATCCACCCCGGCCACCCGTGGATCGGTCGCCGCGGCGGTCATGGCTGCGCCTCCTCGCCGGTGGCGAGCTGCATCGGGATCTCGGGCATCGCGTCCGGACGCACGTTGTACATGCGCAGGGCCGAGGCGGTGACCTCGCGGAACACCGGCGCCGCCACCGCCCCGCCGTAATGCACGTCGGCGGGTTCGTCCACGACCACCGCCATGACGAACCGTGGCTCGGATGCCGGGACCAGACCGACGAAACTGGAGTAGTAACGGTCCTCGGCATAACCGCCGCGCACCGCCTTGCGCGCGGTGCCGGTCTTGCCGGCGACCCGATATCCGTCGATCACGGCCTGGCGCGCGGTGCCCTCGCTGCCCACGGTGTGTTCCATCATCGCGCGCAGGCGTCCGGCGGTGTCCGCGGTCATCACCCGTTGCGGCTCGCGGGCATCATCCGCGGTCTCGACCAGGCGCACCGGCAGGCGACGCCCGTCATTGGCAAAGGCCGTATAGCCGGCAGCCAGCTGCAGCGGCGTGACCGCGAGCCCGTAACCGTAACCGAGCGTGGCCTGCTCGACCTCGCGCCAGGCGGTGAAGTCGCGCAGGGTGCCACGCGCCTCGCCCGGAAAATGCAGGCCGGTTGCCTGTCCGAAACCGGCGCGGTGCAGCGTCTGCCAGAAATCGGCCGGCTCGGTGTCCAGGGCGAGACGCGTTGCGCCCACGTTGGAGGACCGCGCGATCAGCGTAGTCAGGTCGATGGTGCCGTAGTCGCGCAGATCGCGGACCGTCAGACGCCCCACCTGCATGGTGCCGGGCGCGGTGTCCAGGGTCACGTGTGGGTCGACCGCATCGGCATCCAGGGCCGCCGCGACGGTAAACGGCTTGATGACCGAGCCGGGTTCGAACGCGTCCACGACCGCCCGGTTGCGAGCGCGGTCGGAGCGGATTGAACTGCGATTGTTGGGGTTGAAACCGGGCTGATTGACCATTGCGAGGATGTCGCCGCTGCGCGCATCCAGCAGCACGGCCGATCCGCCGCGCGCATCGTGACGCTGCACCGCAGCCTTGAGTTCGCGGTAGGCGAGGAACTGCAGCCGCGCGTCCAGCGTCAGCTGCAGGGGATTGCCTTCACGCGCCGGACGGATGCTGGCAACGTCGCGGATGGTGCGACCATGCCGGTCGCGCAACACCCGTTTGGCGCCCGGCTGCCCCGAGAGCCAGTAGTCGAACGCGAGCTCGACCCCTTCCTGGCCCTGGTCGTCGATGTCGGTGTAGCCCAGCACATGCGCTACCGCCTCACCATGCGGATAGTAACGGCGGAACTCGCGCGTCAGGGACACTCCGGGCACGCGCAGGGCGGCCACGGCTTCGGCCCGCGCCGGCAGCATGTGCCGACGCAGATAGACGAACTCGCGGTCGGCGCGGCTCTCGATCCGCTCCGCCAGGATCTCGCGGTCCATATCCAGGGCCGCGGCCAGCTCGCCCCAGCGCTCGCGCGCCTCCAGCAGCGCCCCCGGATGCGCCCACACGGTCTGCACCGGTGCGGAGATCGCCAGCGGTTCGCCATGGCGATCGGTGATCGCACCGCGGTGGGCGGTCTCGGTCAGCGTGCGCACCTGACGCGCCTCCCCCTGGGCGGACAGGAACTCGCTCTTGAACATCTGCAGATCGGCGGCGCGCAGTACCAGCGCGATCAGCACCAGGACCAGCAGGACGACCAGCGTCCGCAGCCGACCCATTGAGATTTCGCGTTTCAGCGCACCCATGCGTCCCTCCCGATCACCACGAGGCGATCCGCATCGGGGCGCGACATGCCAAGTTCCTCGCGCGCGTGACGCTCGATACGCCCGGGCGTCGCCCAGGTAGACTGCTCGATCTGCAGCCGGGTCCATTCCAGGTTGAGCCGGTCGCGCTCGGCCAGCACCGCCTGCTGCTCGACAAACGCCTGACGCGCCTCGTGGCGCGCCACCACCACGCCAATCGCCGACGCAAACGCGCCCACCGACAGCGCGACGATCGCGAGCCCGCGCCAGACCATCAGTTGCGCTCCGCCACGCGCAGCACGGCCGAGCGTGCCCGCGGATTGCGTTGCTGTTCCCCGGCGTCGGCCCGCACCGGCTTGCCCAGCGGGCGCAGCGGGGGCGCTTCGACCTCCGGCATGACCGGCAGCCCGCGCGGGATGCGCGGCGCATCGTCACGGTCCCCGCGGAAGGCCCGCTTGACCATGCGGTCCTCCAGCGAATGGAAGGCAATAACCACCAGGCGCGCCCCGGACGGCAGAACCTCGGGGATGGTTTCAAGCCAGGTCTCCAGCTCCCGCAGCTCCGCGTTCACGAAGATGCGCAGGGCCTGGAAGGTTCGCGTCGCGGGGTGCTTGCCGGGTTCGCGGCGCGGCACCGCGCCACGCACCAGATCCGCCAGACGCGCAGTGCGAGTGATCGGACCCTCGGCACGGGCGCGCACGATCGCGCGGGCGATGCGCCGCGAGAAACGCTCCTCGCCGTACTGGTAGATCACGTCCGCGATCTCCTTTTCCTCCGCGCGCGCCAGCCAGTCGGCCGCGCTTTCACCGGACGACGGGTCCATTCGCATGTCCAGCGGGCCGTCATGCTGGAAACTGAAACCGCGCGCGGCATCGTCCAGCTGCGGCGATGACACCCCGAGATCGAGGAACACGCCATCCGGCCGGCGATCGGGGTAGCGCTGCCGCAGCACCTCGGCCATGGACGAGAAAGGCGCCGACTCGAACGCGAAACGCGGGTCCCCCAGAAACGAAGAGGCGGCCTCGGCCGCCTCGGGATCCCGGTCCATCGCCAGCAGGCGACCGTCCGGCCCCAGACGGTCAAGCAAGGCGCGGCTGTGCCCGCCCCGTCCGAAAGTACCGTCCACGTAAAAACCATCAGCGCGCACCGCCAGCCCCTCGAGCACGGTGTCCAGCATGACCGGGACATGGGCCTGTCGCTGTTCCTGCATCACAGCGAGATCGACTCGAGTTCATTTGCATCGATGCCTTCATCGAACATCTCCTCGCAGCGCTGATCCCACGTAGCCTGGTCCCAGATCTCGAACTTCTTGCCCTGCCCCAGCAGGGCGACCTGCTTGTCCATGCCGGCGAACTTGCGCAGCGGCTGCGGCAACAGCAGACGACCGTTGCCGTCGAGCTCGCAGTCGGAGGCATGACCGACCAGAAGCCGCTGCAGCCGGACTACGGCTGGCTTGAGATTGGGGCGCGACATCAGGTTCTGCTCGACCCGTTCCCATTCGGGCCGCGGGTACATCAGGAGACAGCGATCGGGATGAACGGTCACCACCAGCTGGCCATCACAGGACGCCACAAGCTCGTCGCGATAGCGCGCCGGCATGGCGAGGCGCCCCTTCGCATCCAGATTGAGCTGACTGACGCCTCGGAACATGGCCGTGTACGGTGGATTCCCACCTTCTCCCACTTTTTCCCACTTCAATCCACTATAGGTACACCCCTGTTGAGGGTCAAGGAAAAACGGGCTTGCCAGAGAAAAATAAGCCTTGCATCACAGAGACTTATGAGCCTCTGCACAAGAGATACAGGAACGGGGAAAGATACGTTCAAAACCAGATGCCTGGCTCGAACTCTTGAGAAATCACTTGATCATTTCGCGAGCGCCCGGCCGGGGCACGCGAGAGACGCGGGGACAATGGTGGGGAAAAGTGGGAGCCGGCCTGTAAGCCGGGTTCTGTCGAGAACGATCATTCATCTGGGACGTCCGTCACCAGACGCCTCAAGCAGCCTACCCGGGTGCGATGCGGGCCACACCATGCACCCCTATTTGGCCTTGCTCCGGACGGGGTTTACCGTGCCACGGACTGTTACCAGCCGTGCGGTGCGCTCTTACCGCACCATTTCACCCTTGCCTGTGCCCGGACGAGCCGGGCCATCGGCGGTATGTTTTCTGCTGCACTTTCCGTCGGCTCGCGCCGCCCAGGTGTTACCTGGCGTCCTGCCCTGCGGAGCCCGGACTTTCCTCCACGCCACACGGACGCAGCGACCGCCCGGCCGACTCCCGCCTCCCTTTTACCCGCGCCCTGCTCCGGATGCAAGGATATCCGAGGCAGTCAGGCGGGATCATCGCCCTCTTCGCGGTCCGCCTGCTGCAGTTCCAGCGCGCGGGCGTAGAGCCGATTGCGCGGCAGCCCGGTGGCGTCCGCCAGCAGGCGCGCGGCCCGCTTGACCGGAAGCTCGGCGACCAGGCCGGCAAGCAGCCGTTCCTGTTCACCCGACAGCGCGTCGCCGTCTTCGTCGACGGCCGGCGCCGGGGCCAGCACCAGCACGAATTCGCCGCGCGTACGCCAGGCATCCGCCTCCAGCCATTCGGGCAGGCGGCCGGCCGGACCGTAATAATGTTCCTCGTATTGCTTGGTCAGCTCGCGCCCCAGGAACACGGAGCGGTCCGGGGCCTGCGCCGCCAGCTCCCGGGCCGCCGCAAGGATGCGATGCGCGGACTCGAACACGATGCCGGTCTGCGGACGCGCCAGCAGTTCGGCCAGGCGTCTTTCGCGCGCGCCGGCGGCGTGCGGCAGGAAACCGTCAAAACAGAACCGGTCGCTCGGCATCCCCGAGACCGCCAGCGCGGCCAGGGGGGCGCTCGGGCCGGGCACGGCGCGCAGGGCATGGCCGGCTTCGCGGGCCCCGCGGACCAGGCGAAACCCGGGATCCGACACCAGCGGGGTGCCCGCATCCGAGATCAGCGCCACATCTTCGCCCGCGGCCAGCTGCGCGAGCAGGCCCGCGACGCGCTGTTCTTCGTTGTGTTCGTGCAGACTGACCAGCGGCGTGTCGATGCCCAGCGGCGCCAGCAGCGCGCGGCTGTGACGCGTATCCTCCGCCGCGATGCGCGAGACATGCGACAATACATCCCGGGCGCGCTGCCCCAGATCGGCCCGGTTGCCGATCGGGGTGGCCACCACCCACAGGGTTCCGCCCTGCGTTGACACTGTTTCGCGCGCTTCCAATACTGACTCCTTATCGCCAATCCGATGTCTGCCGTGAACCGACTCCCGCTCCCCCTCCGCCCGTTACACCGCTCCGTGCCGGGCCCGGGCCTGACGCGCCCGCTCATGGTACTGCTGGCGGCCGGCCTGATGGCCGCCTGCGCTGCGCCGCAACCGGATCCCGCGGCGACACCGGACCCGGACCCCGAAATCCCGGCCGAGATCGAACTGGCCCCCGAGCCGCTGGCCGAGCATCGGCTCGAGCGGATCGAGGCGTTGCCGGACGAGCAGGCCGAGCCGGAGGAATTGCGGGCCGCAATCGACGCGGTGCTGGCGCTGGACCCGGTCCCGGAACCGCTGCTGGAACGCGCGGAGGCGGCCTGGAACCGCTTGCCCGACGCGAAGCCACGCCCGCTTGCCGACCGCGTGCGCGGCGGCTGGCTGGCCTGGCACCGCGGGGAGGCCGACCTCGCGGCCGAGCGCCTGGGGGCCGACGATCCGGATGATCCGACACGCACCCCGGAATTCCATCGGCGCGGCATGGAGCTGCATGCCCGGCTGCTGGAATGGGAACAGCAATGGTATCAGGCCCTGAATGTGCGCTTTCGGCTGGATCCGCTGCTGACCCTGGAACCCGATCTGCAGACCGCCAACCATGAGCGGATCTGGGGCCTGATGGCCGCCCTGCGCCCGACCCAGCGGGAACGACTCGGGCGCGAGAACATCGTCGGGGCCGATGGCTGGCACGATCTGTTCCGGGGACTGGGCCGGGCGGACGATGCCGCTGCGGCGGAAACGTTCGCCCGACGCTGGCAGCAAGCCTTCCCCCGGCATCCCGCGAACAGCCATCTCCCGGAACTGCTCGCCGCGTCACCCGCCAGCGCGGATCCGGCCGGAGATACGGTGGTCCTGCTGCCATTGTCGGGCAATCTGGCCGGCCTGGGAGAGGCGGTTCTCGACGGCATCACCCGGGCACATTATGCCGACGGCCAGGGGCAGCTCCGGGTGCGCGACACCCGGGGCGATCCACGCCAGGCCGTTGCGCTTTACCGGGATGCAGTACTCGAAGGTGCCGATCACATTATCGGCCCGCTGCAGCGCGATGCCGTCGCCGCGGTCGCCGACCTCGAGGAACATCGGCCCGGGGTGCTCCTCAACCGCACCGCCAACGCCCTGCCGCGCGGCGTGACCGCACTGGCGCTGGATCCCGAGGCCGACGCCCGTGCCGTTGCCGACCGCGCGGCTCGCACCGGCTGGGGCGCCGGCCTCGGCATCATCGCCGAGGGGGCCTTCGGTGATCGCCTGGCATCCGCATGGTCACTGGCCGCCGAGGAACACGGGGCATCCCCACGGGAGGTGGCGCGAGTGGACACCCGTGCCGGGGACCTCAACGACCGCATCGCCGCCCACGTCGGGATTGATCGCAGTCGCGAGCGCATTGCGTCGGTGTCCCGGCGCCTCGGACTCGGTCTTGAAGGCGACCCGCAGATTCGCGCCGATGTCGGTTACATCTTCGTCGCGGGCAGCGCTGCCGACGTACGCCGCATCGCGCCGCATCTGCACTTCCACCAGGCGTCGCGCCTGCCGATGATGTCCACGCCACATGTCTATCCGGGCCGCCCCGACGCCTCGCGCGACCGCGATCTCAACGGGATCGCATTTCCGGATGCGCCCGGTCTGTTCAGTGAAATCGCCGCGCTCGGGAACACCGGAGCCGAGCCGCTGCGGGAACAATCCGGGCTGCCGCGCTTCTATGCCCTGGGCATGGACGCCCGGCGCCTGGCCGTACGCGCCGACACTAGCTACGCGGCCCCGCATACGACGCTCGTCGGTACCGCCGGCGAGTGGCAACTCAACCCGTTGACCGGTGACTGGCAGCGGACGCCGGCCTGGGCGCGGTTCGTTCGTGGTGAACCCCGGCGGCTGGACGCCGCGACTCCCTCGGACTGATGTTCCGTCCGGGAGAATCCGGCCAGCAGGCCGAACAACGCGCCGCGCGCTATCTCCAGGATCGCGGGCTGCGCCTGGTGGCCAGCAATGTCCGGCGGCCCTGGGGCGAGCTGGACCTGGTTCTGCGTGAGGGGGACACCGTGGTCTTCGTCGAGGTCCGCATGCGCAGCAATCAGGATTACGGAGGCGGACTGGAGAGCGTCGACCGGCGCAAGCGCCGCAAGCTGGTGCGCATGGCGGAAACCTGGATGCTGGAGGAAGACTGGAACGGCCCGGCGCGCTTCGACGTGGTGGCGCTGGACGGTGATGGCGGGGTGGAATGGATCGTGGACGCGATCCGGGCGGACGACTCATGAGCGATCTGGCGCGCGAGATCGAACGTCTGCTGCCGCCGGAGGACCGCCTGCTGGACCCGGCGGACTGCTGGGCCTATGGCGCCGACAATTCGCGCCTGCACGCCGCGCCCGAAGCCGTGGCGTTCGCCCGCGACAGTCAGACCGTCGTGGAACTTGTACGCCTGTGCCGGCGCCTCGGGGCGCCGCTGGTGGCGCGCGGCCGGGGCACGGGCACAACCGGCGCGGCGGTTCCCGACCGCGGCGGACTGGTGCTGTCACTGGAGCGCATGAACCGCATCGTGGATGTGGATCCCGCGAATCGGTGGCTGATTGCCGAACCCGGGGTCACCAACGCCGAGATTCAGGCCGCGGCAGGCGAACACGGGTTCTTCTGGCCCCCCGATCCGACCAGTGCCGCGTATTGCACCCTGGGAGGGAATCTTGCCTACAACTCGGCCGGGCCGCACGCGGTGAAGTACGGTACACCGCGCGACAATACGCTGGGTCTGGAGGCCGTCGCAGGCACCGGGGAGCACTTTCGCACCGGCGTACGCACCAACAAGGGCGTGGTCGGCTACGACCTCACCCGCCTGCTGATCGGCTCGGAGGGAACTCTGGGGATCATCACCCAAGCGACCCTCAAGTTGACACCCCGTCCGGAGTGCACCCGCCTGCTGCAGGCGGTCTACCCGACCATCGATGCGGCGGCCCGGGCAGTCGCAAGACTGATGGCGCGCGCGGAGTCGCCTTCGGCGCTGGAGTTCATGGATCGCTCGGCTATCGGGATGATCCGCGGTTATGGCGGGGTGGAACTGCCGGAAGCCGCCGGAGCCATCCTGATGATCGAGTCCGACGGTCCTGCCGAGATCATCGAGACCCGGACCGACGGAATCCGCCGGACGGCCGCCGAAGGGGCCCTGAGCGTGGATGTCGCCGACACACCCGAGGCGATGGACCGTCTCTGGCAGGTACGCAAGGCCCTGTCACCGGCGCTGCGGACCATTGCCCCGAAGAAGATCAACGAAGATGTCGTGGTGCCGGTATCGCGGATCCCCGCCCTCATCCGCGGCCTCGAGGAGCTGGCCGAGCGGCATGCCATCCGCATCGTCAATTTCGGCCACGCCGGCAACGGCAACATCCACGTGAATCTGCTGGTCAATCCGGACGACCCGGAAGAGATGCAACGGGCCGAAGTGTGTCTGGATGAAGTGTTCCGCCTCGTCCTGTCGCTCGACGGCAGCCTGTCGGGGGAACATGGTGTGGGACTGGTCAAGCGACCGTTCGTGGATCGCGAACTGGATCCGGCCGCACTGACGCTGATGGAAGGGGTGCGGGCGGTGTTCGATCCGGACGGGATCCTCAATCCGGGGAAGGCGCCGCCCGCGCCCTGACGACCGCCCTTACTTGACCACGGTCAGGGACGGGCCGCCCTTGCGCCGGGGCGCCTCGTCGCCACCCTCGCCGCCATCACCCGTGTCATCACCGTCATCCGGCGGCCCGTCTCCGGGACCGGGGTCCGGATCCGGCCCGGGCTCGCTACCGAACATCATCCCCTGGCCGTTCTCGCGCGCGTAGATGGCCATCACCGCGGTCTGCGGCACGAAGACATCCATCGGACTGCCGGCGAACCGCGCCGAGAACGACACGTACTCGTCGCCCAGCTCCAGACCCTGCACGGCCGTGGGGCCCACATTCAGGGTGATCTTGCCCTGCTCGACGAACGCGTCCGGCACGGCCGTGCCGTCGACCGTGGCATCCACCAGCAGGTGCGGTGTCATGCCGTTGTCGGTGATCCAGTCCCACAGGGCACGCAGCAGATAGGGGCGGGAAGAAGTCAAAGACGCAGCTCCCGTTCGGCTTCGGTGAGGCTGATGGAGAAGGATTCGCGCCGGCACACCCGTTCGGCATAGTCCTGGATCGCCTGCGGCAGGCTTTCCAGTTCGATGCCCACGGCCGGCAGCCGCCAGATGACCGGGGCGATGGCCGCATCCACGATACTGAACTCGTCGCTCAGGAAGTACGGCTTGAGTTCAAAGATCTCGCCGGACGCGATGAAGCTCTCCTTGAGCACCTTGCGGGCCTTGCTGACCCCGGAACCCGAAGCCTTCGCGAGGTTGTCCAGTCCCTCGTACCAGTCGCGCTCGACGCGATAGAGCGCCAGACGCGCGGCCGCGCGGGAGACCGGATCCACCGGCATCAGGGGCGGATGCGGGAAGCGTTCGTCGAGATACTCGGTGATGACATGGGTCCCGTACAGGGCCAGATCCCGGTCCACCAGGGTGGGGACCTCGTTGTACGGGTTCAGGTCGGAGAGATCTTCGGGCATGTCGTCGGGCCCGAGATTGATCACGTCCACCGCGATGTCCTTCTCGGCGAGGATGATGCGCACCCGGTGACAGCGCACGCAGTCGTGTGCAGAAAACAGCGTCATAACGGAACGGCGGTTGGCGACCAGCGCCATGGCATTCTCCCTAGCCCGGCATGGGGTTCCGCCGGGTCGACGGTACAGGATGCCGGCGCACCCCGGGCATCCGGGGTGCGCCGACTACGGCTCGTCCCGCCTAGTGTACGTCCTTCCAGTATTCCTTTTTCAAGAAGTACGCCAGCACGGTGAAGAAGGCGAGGAAGATCATCACGAATACCCCGATACGCTGGCGCTCCAGCTGCACGGGTTCGCCGATGTACGACAGGTAGGTGACGATGTCGCGCACCGCTCGATCGTATTCGGTCGGACTCATGCTGCCGCTCTCGACCAGTTCCAGGCGTTCGTTGCCATCCTCGTCCTCGACCAGCTCCTGCCAGCCCTGCTTGTGCCACAGGACATGCGGCATGCCGACATTGTCGAAGACGGCGTTGTTGGCGCCCAGCGGACGGGACTCGTCGCGGTAGAACGACTTGAGGAAGGTATACAGCCAGTCCTCGCCGTGGATGCGGGCGGTCAGGGTCAGATCCGGCGGGACGACGCCGAAGGCTTCTTCGGCATAGTCGTCTTCCATGGCGATCTCCATCAGCGAACCGACACCCACCGGATCACCCTCTTCGTCGGTGACGAAGACGAAGTGCTCTTCCATGTGCTCTTCGGTCAGGCCGATGCCTTTGCCCACCCGGTTGTAACGCTCGTATTTGGTCGAGTGGCATCCCATGCAGTTGTCCGCGAACAGGCGGGCACCCCGCTGCAGCGCGTTCTGATTGGAGACGTCCACGTTGGCCGACATCAGGTCGCCATCGTAGCCGGCGGCGGAAGCCGCCGGCATCGTCAGCAGGGCCGCAAGGCCCACGAAGGTTGCAGCAATCAGCTTTTTCATCACGAAGTCACCCTTTGCGGAACGGCACGGTCACGGCCCAGTCCACGTGCGAACACGGGGGCCACCATGGTCACGAACAGATAAACGGTCGGGATGAGCCAGCCCCACATGATCAGGGAGGCCTCGTCCGGATCGAAGCGGACCACGTCGTAGAACGTGTAGATCGCGACCAGCACCAGGAACGCCAGGATGCTGAAGCCGGCCGAACGCTCCCGCGACAGGAACCACAGCAGGAAGAAGAACAGGAAGTACACCTGAGCGAAGCGCAGGCTCATGTCGCTGACCGCGGTGGTGGCCTGCTGCAGGCCGAGCCAGCCGAGGATCACGAACGCCACCACGAACACCGCCAGGTTGAACTTGGCCGCGAACGAGCGATAGCGCATCGACTTCACGGGGTTGCGATCCAGCCACGGGATGACGAACAGGATCACCACCGCGGCACCCATCGCGACCACGCCCAGGAACGGGTCCGGAATCGAACGCAGCACCGAGTACATCGAGGTGAAGTACCAGACCGGCGGGATCAGGTCGGGGGTCACCAGCGGATCGGACGGGATGAAGTTGTCCGCCTTGAGGAAGTAGCCCCCGCCCTCGGGCGCGAAGAACACGATGGCGAAGAAGACGATCAGGAACACGCCCACGCCCACGATGTCCTTCACCGTGTAGTACGGGTGGAACGGGATGCCGTCCTTCGGGAGGCCGTTCTCGTCCTTGTGGGCCTTGATCTCGACGCCGTCGGGGTTGTTCGAGCCCACCTCGTGCAGCGCGATGATGTGCGCGGCCACCAGCAGGATCAGCACCAGCGGCAGGGCCACCACGTGCAGCGCGAAGAAGCGGTTCAGCGTGGCGTCCGACAGCAGAAAGTCACCGCGGATCCAGGTCACCAGTTCCGGCCCGATGTACGGGATGGTCTGGAACAGGTTCACGATCACCTGCGCGCCCCAGTAGGACATCTGGCCCCACGGCAGCAGATAGCCGGCGAAGGCCTCGGCCATCAGCACGACATAGATCAGCATGCCGAAGATCCAGATCAGCTCGCGTGGCTTCTTGTAGGAGCCGTACAGGAGCGCCCGGAACATGTGCAGATAGACCACGACGAAGAACATCGAGGCGCCGGTGGAATGCATGTAGCGGATGAGCCAGCCCCATTCCACGTCACGCATAATGTACTCGACGGACGAGAAGGCGAGCTCCGCGTCCGGCTTGTAGAACATGGTCAGGAAGATGCCGGTGACGATCTGAATGACCAGCACCAGCAGGGCCAGCGAGCCGAAGAAATACCAGAAGTTGAAGTTCTTCGGCGCGTAATACTTGGCCAGGTGGTCGTTCCACATCTGGGACAGGGGGAAGCGTGCATCCACCCAGCCCAGGAAGCCGCCCTGGATCTTTTCGTCCGGATTACTGGCCATCAGACGGTCCCTCCTTCTTCGTCGTCTTCGCCCACCAGGATCACGTCGTCCGTGAGGTACTTGTACGGCGGGATCACGAGATTGGTGGCCGCCGGCATGTTGGAGTAGACGCGTCCGGCCATGTCGAAGCGGGAACCGTGGCAGCCGCACAGCCAGCCGCCCTGCCAGGCGGCCCCCATCTCGGGATCACCGATTTCCGGACGATAGGTCGGCGAGCATCCCAGATGGGTGCAGATGCCGATCACGACCAGGAACTCGGGATCGATCGAACGATGTTCGTTCTGGGCGTAAGGAGGCTGCTGCTCCTCGACTTCGGAGTTCGGGTCGCGCAGACGGTCCGTGATCCTGGACAGCCCTTCGATCATCTCGTCCGTGCGCCGGACCACCCAGACGGGCTGGCCGCGCCATTCGACGGAGATGCGCTGGCCCGGTTCGATCTCGCCGAGGGCGACCTCGACCGGAGCCCCGGCCGCCTGGGCGCGCGCACTCGGCTGCAGGGACGCCAGCATCGGTGCGGCTACTGCAGCCACACCGGCCCCGCCCACGACCGAAGTCGCGGCGACGAGGAACCGGCGACGGCCTCGATTTACGCCTTGGTTTGCCATGCTTGTCTCTCCAAACAACGTGTTGAAAGCGTGATGCGAGGATGCACCCGCCGGGCGCAGCCTGCTCGAAGGAGCCTTGTGGCTCTCTTGTTCGGACCCGACGGGCGGGCAGGAAAATCGTAATAGAATTCCCGAACACGCTAATAAGGTCAAGTACGACGCGGATCGTCGCGGCGTCGCAGGATCCGAGGCGCCCGCCGGCAGCAGACGGCTGCGGCCCGCGGCGCAGGGTATCAGGCCGGGTTGTCGAGATCGAGGAATTCGTGGGTCAGGTCGAACGTCCGCGCGCACCATTCGCCCAGCGCCCGCGGTCCGCCCCGCTCCGTCGCGTGGTGGCCGGCGGCCAGGTAGTGCACGCCCAGCTCGCGCGCCTCGTGCGTGGTCTGCTCGGAGATCTCGCCGCTGATGTAGGCATCGGCGCCCAGCTCGGCGGCGCGGGGCAGCAACGACTGGGCGCCCCCGCTGCACCAGGCCACGCGACGGACGGGGTGTTCGCCAGCGGTGACGAGCAGGGGCTCGCGCCCGAGGGCAGTAGCGATGCGACTGGCAAGCCCCGGGGCCGAGAGCGGCTCGTCCGGCGCGCCGACCAGGCCCACGCCGTCGTCGCGCAGCGTACCGTCGGCCACCAGCCCCAGGTCGCGTGCCAGGGAGGCGTTGTTTCCTACCTCCGGATGGGCGTCCAGGGGTAGATGGTAGGCGACGAGGTTCATCCCGCTCTCCAGCAGACGGCGGATCCGGCGTTGCTTCATGCCGGTGATGACCTGCGGCTCGCCTTTCCAGAAATAGCCGTGATGCACCAGCAGGACATCGGCGCCGCGCTCGGCGGCGGCCTCGATGGTGGCAGCGGAGGCGGTCACGGCACTGACCACGTGGCGCACCTCGGTGCGGCCCTCGACCTGCAGGCCATTGGGGCAGTAATCGGTAAACCGGGCAGGCTCGAGTTTGGCGTCGAGGCCCGCAAGCAGCTCGTCACGATGCATGGGAGGGACTCCGGTTCCGGCCGGGCCGACGACCCGGGCAAGGGGTTGGGACTGGGGGTGTCAGGATCACATGATCCGCGCGGGCAGGCGTGCACATGGACCAGTGTTTCCTTAAGCTGCCCCATATGGTGAATTTTTCTCGCTTCTTCCTGCAAGCTGCGGCGACCGGCGTCCTGATCGCGGTGGCGATCGCGGTGTTCTTCCCGGACTGGCTCGGTACCGGCGAGGACGGCACGACGGTGGACCGGGTGGCAACGCCGGCCGAGGATGCCACAGCCGCGCCCGCTTCCTATGCGCCGGCCGTGGAACGCTCGGCCCCGGCCGTGGTGAACATCATGGCCTCGCGCACCGTGGAGCCGGACCCGGGCATGCTGCTGGAGGAATTCTTCGGCCGCCGGGTCCCGCCGCCCGGCGAACGCGAGGAATCCAGCCTGGGCTCGGGCGTGATCATGACCGGGCAGGGGCACATACTGACCAACCATCACGTGATCGAAGAAGCCGAGGCGATCGCGGTGGTCCTGCCCGATGATCGGGCGCTGCCCGCGGAGATCATCGGGATCGATCCGGACACCGACCTGGCGGTGCTGCGGGTGGAGACCGAGGAGCCGCCGGTCGCCCCCCTCGGACGGTCCAGCGATCTGCGGGTGGGCGATGTGGTCCTCGCCATCGGCAATCCGTTCGGGGTGGGCCAGACCGTGACCCAGGGCATCGTGTCGGCCACCGGCCGCAACCGTCTGGGCATCAACACCTTCGAGGATTTCATCCAGACCGACGCCGCCATCAATCCCGGCAATTCGGGCGGGGCGCTGATCAATGCGCACGGCGAGCTGGTGGGGATCAACACCGCGATCTTTTCCCGCTCCGGCGGCTCCCACGGGATCGGCTTTGCGATCCCGGCGGATCTGGCCCGTGACGTGATGACCCAGATCATCGAACAGGGCTACGTAACGCGCGGCTGGCTGGGGATCGAAGTCCAGTCCCTGAGCCCGGACCTCGCCCGCTCGTTCGGTATCGACGATGCCCTGGGGGTGCTGGTCGCCGGTGTGCTGCGCGAAGGACCCGCCGCACAGGCCGGCATCGAGCCCGGGGACGTGATTACTCACCTCAACGGTGACCGGGTGGAATCCCCGCGCGATGCCCTCGACATCATCGCCCGCACGGCGCCGGGCGAGTCGCTGGGCATCCGCATCGAGCGCGCCGACGACCGCCAAGATCTGACCGCGGAGGTCGCCCAGCGCCCCATCTGACGCCGGCCACGCGCCCGCCCCCGGGGCGGCGCCGCCTCAGCGCCGCGCCAGCGCGGCCTCCAGCGCCTCGAGAAAACGGTCGTTGTCTTCCGGACGGCCCACGGTGACCCGCAGGTGGTCGGCCAGCAACGGATGCGCACGGCCCACGTCCTTGATCAGCACGCCCCGCTCGCGTAGCCCGGCGAACACCGCCGCACCCTGCCCCTCCCCGACCCGGAAGAGGACGAAATTGGCCTGCGACGGCACCACCGAGGTGACGCCGGCCAGCGCCTCCAGGGCCTGCAGCAGGCGCTCGCGCTCGGCCACGATCGCGCGCGCCTGGCCGTCCAGTACGTCACGATGATCCAGGGCAAAGCGGACGCTGCGCTGCGTCAGGGTGTTGATATTGTAGGGCAGACGCAGCCGGTCCAGCGCATCGATCCAGGCAGGCTCCGCCGCCAGGTAGCCCAGCCGGGTACCCGCCAGGCCGAGCTTTGACACCGTCCGCATCACCAGCAGGCCTGCGGTACCCCCGGCCTGTGGCATGAAGCTGTGTCCGGCGAACGGCGCGTAGGCCTCGTCCACCACGGTGATGCCGGGATTGGCTTCGATCACCGCCTGCACCGTCGCGGGGTCTTCCAGACGACCGGTCGGATTATTGGGATGGGCCAGGAACACGATCGCCGGCTGCTCCTCGCGGATCGCCGCCAGCAGGGCATCCAGGTCGAGGGCAAAGTCGGGCCGCAGGGACACGCCGCGGAAGGGCACACCCAGCGCGCGCGCCAGCACGCCGTACATCACGAATCCGGGCTCGGGCGCAATCACCGGCCGCCCGCTGCCGGCCACTGCCTGGATCAGAATCTGGATCAGCTCGTCGGAGCCGTTGCCGAACATCAGTCCGGCGCCCTCGGGCACCGCCTCAACCGCACGCACGCGCGCCGCCAGATCGCGCGCCGCGGCATCCGGGTAGCGATTGAGCTCGGGCTCGCTCAGGGCTTCCAGCCAGGCGGCCTCCAGCTCGCCCGGCCAGGGCCACGGATTTTCCATCGCGTCCAGCTTGAGCAGCCCCGTGGCATCCGCCACCGCGTAGGCCGGCTGCGCCAGAACCTCCGGGCGCATCAGGTCTTCCGGCCGGTCGTGGCGGCCCGCGCTCACGATTCCCGCCGCAGTTCCGCGGAACGTGCGTGCGCGGTCAGCCCCTCGCCATGGGCCAGTTCCGCAGCGGTGCGCCCCAGCCGCGCCGCGCCTTCGGGCGAACACTGGATGATGCTGGAGCGTTTCTGGAAGTCGTAGACCCCCAGCGGTGACGAGAAACGCGCGGTGCGCGAGGTCGGCAGAACGTGGTTGGGCCCGGCGCAGTAGTCGCCCAGGGCTTCGGAGGTATGACGGCCCATGAACACCGCGCCGGCGTGCCGCAGCCCGGCGTCCAGCGCCGCCTGCGGGTCAGCCAGCGAGAGCTCCAGGTGTTCGGGGGCGACCCGATTGGCCACCGCAACCGCATCGTCGAGGTCGCGCGCGGCGATCAACGCGCCCCGATTCTGCAGACTCGTGCGAATGATGTCGGCACGCGGCATTTCCTCCAGCAGGCGGTCCATGGCCTCGTTCACCCGATCGAGAAAGGCATGGTCCCAGGACACCAGGATCGACTGGGCCTGCTCGTCGTGCTCCGCCTGGGAGAACAGGTCGGCCGCGATCCACTCGGGATCGGTCTCGCCGTCGCAGACCACCAGGATCTCCGACGGACCGGCGATCATGTCGATCCCGACGGTACCGAAGACCTCGCGCTTGGCCGCGGCGACAAAGATGTTGCCGGGGCCGACGATCTTGTCCACCGCCGGGATGGTCGCGGTCCCGTAGGCCAGCGCCCCTACCGCCTGGGCACCGCCCACGGTGAACACCCGGTCGACACCGGCGACCGCCGCGGCTGCCAGGACCAGGTCGTTCAGCTCGCCGTCCGGCGCCGGCACCACCATGATCAGCTGGCCGACACCGGCCACCCGGGCGGGCACCGCATTCATCAGCACCGAGGATGGATAGGCGGCCTTGCCGCCCGGCACATACAGCCCCACCGAGTCCAGCGGGGTCACCCGCTGCCCCAGCACCGTGCCGTCGGCGTCGGTGAACTGCCAGTCCTGCATCGACTGGTGTCGGGCGTATTCGCCGATGCGTTCGGCGGCGGTCTCCAGCGCCTCGCGCTGCGCCGCGGGTATCGCCTCCAGCGCCGCCTGCAGGCGTTGCTGCGGGACTTCCAGCCCGGCGACCGAGTCGCGCTCCAGGCGGTCGAAGCGCTCGGTATAGCGCAGCACCGCGGCGTCCCCCTCGGCCTTCACCGCATCGAGGATCTCGCGCACCGCGTCGCGCACCCCGGCCTCCTCGCCGGACTCCCAGGCGAGCAGGCGCTCCAGTTCGGTTGCGAATCCGGTGTCCCGCGTGTCGAGTCGCTTGATCGAAGGCATGGCGTGTCCTCGTGCCCGGGCGTCAGGCCGGGGTGTTGTGCTTGCGGCGCGCGCGCACGGCTTCCGCCAGCCCGCGCAAGGTGGCCTCGGAGTCATCCCAGCCCATGCAGGCGTCGGTGATGCTCTGGCCGTAGTTCAGCGGCTGCCCCGGGAGGATATCCTGGCGCCCGCCGAGGAGATGGCTTTCCAGCATCACCCCGATGATCCGGCGATCCCCCCCGGCGATCTGCTCGCCCAGCACCCGCGCGACCTCCATCTGCTGCGCCGGGTCCTTGCGCGAGTTGGCGTGGCTGCAGTCCACCATCACCTGTTCGGGCAGCTCGGCCATCTGCAGCTCCCGGCACGCCTGGTCGATGCTTTCGGCATCGTAATTGGGCTGCCTGCCACCGCGCAGGATGATGTGGCAATCGTCGTTACCGGCGGTGGAGAAGATCGCCGAACGCCCGGCCTTGGTGACCGACAGGAAGTGGTGCGGCCGCGACGCCGAACGGATCGCGTCGATCGCCACCCGCAGACTGCCGTCGGTGGAATTCTTGAAGCCCACCGGGCACGACAGCCCGGAGGCCAGCTCGCGATGCACCTGGCTCTCGGTGGTACGGGCGCCGATCGCGCCCCAGGCGACCAGGTCGGCAATGTACTGCGGGCTGATCAGGTCGAGGTACTCGGTGGCCGCGGGCATGCCCTTGACCGCCAGATCGCGCAGCAGCCCGCGTGCCACGCGCAGCCCCTTGTTGATGTGGAAGCTGCCGTCCAGATCCGGATCGTTGATCAGGCCCTTCCATCCCACCGTGGTACGCGGTTTCTCGAAATACACCCGCATCACGATGTTCAGCGCATCGGAGAGTTCGTCGCGCAGGGGCTTGAGGCGGTCGGCATAGTCCAGCGCGGCATCCACGTCGTGGATCGAGCAGGGGCCCACGATCACCTGCAGGCGGTCGTCCTCGCCATGCAGGATCCGATGGCAGGCCTGGCGGGCCTCGTACACCGTGTCGGATGCCGCATCGGTGATCGGCAGTTCGTCGCGCACGGTGTCCGGAGCGGACACCTCCTGGATGTCACGGATCCTGAGGTCGTCGGTATCGGCGGTCATGGCAGTCTCGGTTACGTCGTCGCGGGCGTCACGGCCTCGCGCAGGTTCTCAATGAGATTTTGAATCAGTCCATGTCTCATCTTCATGGCTGCCTGATTCACGATCAACCGGGAACTGATGGGGGCAATCTCCTCCAGCGGCTCCAGGCCGTTGGCGCGCAGCGTATTGCCGGTATCCACCAGATCCACGATGTAGTCGGCCAGACCCACCAGCGGCGCCAGCTCCATCGAGCCGTAGAGCTTGACGATCTCCACCTGGCGTCCCTGGCTGGCGAAATAATTACGCGCGATGTTCACGAACTTGGTCGCGATCCGCAGGCGCGTGCCCGGGTCCGGCTGCTGCCCCGGGTGGCCGGCCAGCATCATGCGGCAGCGCGCGATGCCCAGGTCGAGCGGCTCGTACAGCCCGGCGGCCCCGTGCTCCATCAGCACGTCCTTTCCCGCCACTCCCACCGCGGCGGCACCGTGCTGTACGTAGGTCGGCACGTCGGTGGTCCGCACCACCACGATCTTCACGTCCTCGCGCGTGGTGTCGAGGATCAGCTTGCGCGTCTTGTCCGGATCCTCCAGCGGCTCGATCCCCGCCTGTGCCAGCAGCGGCAGGGTATCCTCGAGGATGCGCCCCTTGGACAGGGCAATGGTCAGGGTATTGGCGTCCATCATGTCAGGCAGGCTCCCGGCGAATCGTTGCGCCGATCTGGCTCAGTTTTTCCTCGATGCATTCATAACCGCGATCGATATGGTAGATGCGCTCCACGGCGGTCTCCCCCTCGGCGACCAGACCGGCGAGGATCAGGCTGGCCGAGGCGCGCAGGTCGGTGGCCATCACCGGCGCACCGACCAGCTGCTCCACGCCCTCGACGATCGCGGTGTTCCCCTCGATGGTGATCCGGGCGCCCATACGCTGCAGTTCCAGCGCGTGCATGAAGCGGTTCTCGAACACCGTCTCCACCACCGAACCGGTCCCCTCGGCCACTGTGTTCATGGCCATCATCTGCGCCTGCATATCGGTCGGGAACGCGGGAAACGGCGCAGTCCGCAGATTCACCGCCCGCGGGCGACGCCCCCGCATGTCCAGATCGATCCAGTCCGAACCGGTCTCCACCCGGGCACCCGCCTCGTCCAGCTTGGCCAGTACCGCGTCGAGCAGCGACGGCCGGGTGTTGCGGGTGCGCACATGCCCACGGGTCATGGCGGCCCCGACCAGGAAGGTCCCGGTCTCGATGCGATCGGGCATCACGTCGTAATCGCAGCCATGCAGGCGTTCCACGCCTTCGACCCGGATGGTGTCGGTCCCGGCACCGCGGATTTTCGCCCCCATCGCGGTGAGGCAGTCCGCCAGGTCCACCACCTCGGGCTCGCGGGCGGCATTTTCGATCAGCGTCTCCCCCTCGGCCAGGGTCGCCGCCATCAGCAGGTTCTCGGTGCCGGTGACGGTGACCTGGTCGAACACCACCCGCGCGCCCTGCAGGCGTCCGGCCCGCGCATGGATGTAGCCACCATCGACGTCGATCTCGGCACCCAGCGCCTCCAGCCCGCGCAGATGCAGATTCACCGGCCGCGAGCCGATCGCGCAGCCGCCGGGCAGGGACACCTCGGCCTCGCCGAAGCGCGCCAGCAGCGGCCCCAGCACCAGGATGGACGCACGCATCGTCTTGACCAGATCGTAGGGCGCAACACACTGGGTCAGGGTGGTGGGATCCACCTCGATGCGCATGCGCTCGTTCACCGTGAGGCTCACGCCCATGCGCCCCAGCAGCTCCATGGTGGTGGTCACGTCCTGCAGGTGCGGCACGTTGCCGATCACCATGGGGCTGTCGGCCAGCAGCGTCGCCGACAGGATGGGGAGTACCGCGTTCTTGGCGCCGGAGACCCAGACCTGACCGTCCAGGGGCTCGCCGCCGGTGATGATGAGCTTGTCCATGTATTGCCCGGTTCGCAAGCCGGGCCAGGAGCGGACCGGCAAAACCCGCAATGATAACGAAACTGCGTCGCCGGCGCGCGGCGCCCCGCCCCGGGCCAGTCAGTGGCAGCCGGGCGGATCCGCCGCCTTCGCCGCGGATTCGCTGATCACGCCCCGCAGGTCGTACAGTTCCAGCAGGGGCTCCAGCCGTGCGGGCACCGGCTCGAACACCAGGAAATGCCCCCTGTGCCGGGCCTGGCGCCACAGAGTCACCAGAAATGCCAGACCGGCACTGTCGATGCGCCCGGTGTCGCCCAGCGCCACCCGGGCATGTTCGGGCAGGCCCTGCCACAACGGGCGCACCTGGCGCTCCAGCCCCGGCACGGTCACGAAGGTCAGATGACCGCGCAGGACCAGGCCCGCGTCATCGGCGGTAATCCGGGCGTCGCTCACCGGTCCTCCGCGGCGTCGGTCTCCTCGGCCACGTCGTCCACCGCCTCCTCGATCAGCTCCTCGTCACCATCCTCCAGGCGTGCGATCAGCTCCTCGAGCCCGTTGTTGGCGATCTCGTCCCCGAAGCGGCTGCGGAAATTGCCGACGAAGGACAGCCCCTCGGCCTCCACATCGAACACCTTCCATTCGCCGTTGACCGGGCGCAGGCGGTAATTGACCTGCAGATTGGACTGCCCGGAGCCCATCACGATCTCGCTGGCCACCACCGCCATGCGGTCGTCCTCGCGCGAGCGCCGTTCGATGATGCGCACCTCCTTGTCCAGGTGATCCGCCAGCTGCACCCCGTAGACCTGCAGCAGGGTGGTCGTGAACGCCTCGGTGAAACGCTCACGCTGCTCGTCGGACGCATCACGCCAGTGGCGCGCCAGCACCAGCCGCGCCATCCCGTCCACGTCGACATGCGGCAGCACGTACTCGCGCAGCACCTCGATCACGAACTCGGGCTCCTCCTGCGCGCGATCTTCATTCTCGCGCAGGACCTTGTAAACCTCGTCCACCGAGCGCTCCATCATCTGCGCCGGGCTTTCGGCCTGGGCGGCCGGGGCCAGCGTCGCCAGCAGCAGGGCCGTCGCGGCCAGCCATGCCGGCGCGGTACGCGGGGAACGAACGAAATTCGGCAACAAACGCATGGCACACTCCCTCGGTATTGGGTGGCCAGGATGACTCAGTCATCCCCCATGTTGGTCATGAACCGGCCGATCAGGTTCTCGAGGACCACGGCCGACTGGGTGAACAGGATCCGGTCACCGTCCTGCAGGGTATCGTAGTCGCCACCCGGCTCCAGCGCGACGTACTGTTCGCCCAGCAGTCCTGCGGTATGGATACTCGCCTGGGTGTCCGCCGGCAAATAGTCGTGTTCCGAACGGATGGCCAGAGTCACCTTCGCCTCGAAGGCCTCGGGGTCGTAGCGGATGTCGGCCACGCGCCCGACCCGCACCCCGGAGATGTTGACCGGCGCGCGCACCTTCAGCCCGCCCACGTTGGAGAAGTAGGCGGTCACCTCGTAGGTGTCGCCG
Organism: Thioalkalivibrio halophilus; assembly: GCF_001995255.1. Taxonomy (GTDB): domain Bacteria; phylum Pseudomonadota; class Gammaproteobacteria; order Ectothiorhodospirales; family Ectothiorhodospiraceae; genus Thioalkalivibrio; species Thioalkalivibrio halophilus. The sequence goes on from NZ_MUZR01000058.1 coordinate 49,360, forward strand.
TCGCGGTAATCGGTAATGTTGCTGACCTGCACCGCCAGATAGAACAGCGCCGCCACGCCCAGGAGCACGAACACCCCGACGGCCAGCTCGACGAAACGCATCTTCATGGTTGCTTCTCCACTCCTCAGTTCCCGCCGAACATCAGCCCGGTCAGGATGAAATCGAGCCCCAGTACCGCCAGCGAGGAGACCACCACGGTCTGCGTGGTCGCGCGCGAGATGCCTTCCGAGGTCGGCGTGGCATCCATGCCCTGGAACACCGCGATCCAGCTGACCACGAAGCCGAACACGATGCTCTTGATGACCCCCGACATGACGTCCTCGTTCCAGTCGGTCACCGCCTGCATCTGCGAGAAGTACGCACCGCTGTCCACGCCCAGCAGACCCACCCCGACGATGTAACCGCCCATGACGCCCACCGCGCTGAACATCGCGGCGAGCAGCGGCATGGAGAGGAACCCGGCGACGAAGCGCGGCGCAAACACCCGGCGGTAGGGGTTCACCGCCATCATCTCCATCGCCGAGAGCTGCTCGGTGGTCTTCATCAGGCCGAGTTCGGCGGTCAGCGCGGAGCCGGCGCGTCCGGCGAACAACAGCGCGGTCACCACCGGGCCCAGCTCGCGCACCAGTGACAGCGCGACCACGCCGCCCAGGGCCTCGGCGGCACCGAAGTCCACCAGGGTGATGTAGCCCTGATACGCCAGCACCATGCCCACGAACAGCCCGGCAACCACCACGATAAGCACCGAGCGCACACCCACCGAGTAGACCTGCCACACGGTCAGGCCGAAGCGCCGCACCACGGCATCCAGCGCGGCGAAGATCCGCAGCAGGAACATCGAGGCCCGCCCCAGCACCGCCAGCGCATCCAGGCTGAAGCGCCCGACCGACGCGATCGCGTCAATCATGGTTGCGCCCTCCCGCGTCCAGCAGATCGTCCTGATACGAGGCCCCGGGGTAATGGAACGGCACCGGACCATCCGGCCGGCCTTCCAGGAACTGGGCGGACCAGTCGGAGGCCCGCGCCTGCAGCGCATCCGGCGGCCCGGCATCCACCGCGCGCCCCTCGGCGATCAGCACCACGTGATCGGAGATGCTCATGGCCTCATTCACGTCGTGCGACACCAGCACGCTGGTGAGCCCGAGACTGTGGTTGGTGCGCCGGATCAGGGTCACGATCTGGCCCATGGTGATGGGATCCAGGCCGGTGAACGGCTCGTCGTACATGATCAGTTCCGGATCCAGCGCCAGTGCCCGTGCCAGCGCCACGCGCCGGGCCATGCCGCCGGACAGCTCGGCCGGGTCCATGTCGCGCGCCGCGCGCAGACCGACCGCCTCCAGCTTCATCAGCACCAGGGTCCGCAGGATATCCTCGGGCAGCTCGGTGTGCTCGCGCAGCGGGAAGGCCACATTCTCGAACACCGACAGATCGGTCAGCAGGGCCCCGGTCTGGAACAGCAGCCCCATGCGCTTGCGCACCGCGTACAGCCGGCGTGTGGAAAGCCGCCCGATCTCCTCGCCATCGACCAGGATGCGTCCCGCATCCGGTCGCAGCTGGCCGCCGATCAGCCGCAGCAGCGTAGTCTTGCCGCTGCCGCTGGGGCCCATCACGGTCGTCACGCGCCCGCGCGGCACCTCCAGCGAAAGACCATCGAAGATGGGCTTCCGGCCACGACGGAAATGCAGGTCCTCCACCACGATGTGCGGCGTTTCGGCGGATGCGGACTGGCTCACATTCGAGTCTCCCGGGATGCGGACGCGGCGTCCCTCGCGGCGCGGCGCATGCATGGACGCCGGAGTCTGGCCCCGGCCGCACGGTGCGTCAAACCACCGTGTACATTGATCAGTGTTTCCCCAACAGTTTCGCGATGGTGCGCACACCGTCGAGCACGCCCGGCGAGGCCTCGAGGAACACCGGCACCGCCCCTGCGGGGCTGCATCCGGCCACGGCTTCCACCAGCACGCGCCAGTCGGCGGGATCCGGATCGCCCGCAGGACGCAGACGCCAGAACCCCGGCCCCTCTCCGGCATGGAGCTGCGGGTACCAGATCGCCTCGTCCACCCCGGGCAACCCCACGGATTCGCCCGGACCTGTCGCCTGCAGGCGTTGCAGGCCCGCGCCCCGCAGCCCGGCAACCGCCGCCTCGACGGCCGCCCCCGGCTCGAACGCGACCCCCTCGAGACGCTCGCCGAGGGTCGCGGCGAGGCGGGCCAGAGCGGCGGTCCCCGCCTCCGCGGGCACGTCCGCGGGCCAGCTGACGGTCACGCGCAGGTTGAGCGGCACGGCGTCGTCCCAGTCCCCGAACGGGGCGGAGAGCGCCCCGTCGGCCCCTAGCACCCCGGGCACGAACACCCGCGAGCGAAAATGGCCGAGATAGGCCAGTTGCCAGTCCAGCGGCAGACTGGCCGGGAAATACCCGTCCCAGGCCGGCGTACCCGGCCGGGCGACCGCGGCCGGCTGAAGCTGCACGCGTTTCCCTTCGGTTGCCGCGTCCGTTGGATCTCCTGCCGTCATGCCCCTCCCCCGTTGCGACTTGCCAGCACCCCGGTGGCGCGGCACAGTTTCCCGATGCACTTCGACCTCTTCCACGAGATCTCGGTCCCCGAATTCCTCGGTGTCGACGAACACCGCGCGATCGAGGATACCCTGGCACTGTGGGATCTCGCCGACACCCTCGGATTCAACACCGCGTGGCTGGTGGAACACCACCTGATGCCGGAGTTCTCGCATTCCACCGCGCCGGATCTGGTGCTCGCCGCAGCCAGCCAGCGCACCCGGAACCTGCGCCTGGGCCTGGGGGTCGTGCCCCTGCCCTATCACCACCCGCTACGAGTGGCACAGCGCGTCGGCATGCTCGACCAGCTTTCCGGCGGCCGCCTGGAGCTGGGCATCGGCCGCGGCTTCTCGCCGCCGGAATATGCCACATTCGGCGCCGAGATGAGCGAGGGCCGCGCCCGGGTGGATGCCGGCCTGGATGCCCTGCGCCAGGCCTTCGCCACCGGCCGCATCACCCAGCACGGGCCCTTCCACCACCTCGACGACGTCCCGGTGATGCCGGCACCGCTGCAGGACCCGCACCCGCCGCTGTGGACCGCCGCGGTCAGTCCCGAGTCGTTCACCTGGGCGGCGGAACAGGGCATCGGTGCGCTGGCCGGCCCGTTCAAGCCGTGGCAGATGATCCGCGAGGACATCCGCCTGTATCGCGAGGGCTGGGCCCATGCCGCCGGCGACACCCCGCACCCGCCCCGGGTCGGCATGACCCTCGGCGTGCTGTGCCTGCCGGACGGCAAGCGTGCCCGACGCGAGGCCAAGCCCGCGTTCGAATGGTTCTACCGCAACATGTTCCGGCAGACCCTGCCGGTGCTGGAACGCCTGATCGAGGGCTACGACTACTACCGCTCGCTGGGCCGCTTCCGCCACCTGGTCAAGGCCGGGATCAACCTGAAGATCCTCGACATGCTGGGCATGACGCTGGTCGGCACCCCCGAGGAATGCCGCGAGCGCATCGAGGCCCTGCGCGAGGCGGGCGTGGATCACCTGCTGCTGGCTTTCGGCGCCGGGGCCGTGCCGCGCGAACTGGCGGAGGAGTCCATGCGCTGCTTCGCCGAAGAGGTCATGCCGGAATTCCTCGATGGCCCCGCCCCGACCCGATAACCGCATGCGCGTTGCCGTCACCGGCGCAGCCGGTCGCATCGGCCGGGTCCTGCTGCCCGAACTGCTGCACACCCCGGAGGTGGAGCGGATCATTGCCCTGGATCGCGAACCGGCGGACTTCCCCGGGGCCGCGACCCTGCCGGCGGACCGCTACGACCTGCGCCAGAAGGATTTGGCGCAACTGACGCCCGAAGACCTCACCGGTGCCGATACCCTGGTGCATCTGGCCTTCCAGCTGATGGGCGGCCACGGCGGGCGCCGCCGCCACGATCGCGAATGGGTGCGCCGACAGAACGTGGAACTGTCGCGGTCGGTCTTCGCGACCGCCGCACAGGCCGGTGTGCGCCATGTAGTGTTCCTCTCCAGCGCCGCGGTCTACGGCCCGTGGCCGGACTCGCCCGCCCCCCTGGACGAGGACCAGCCGCTGCGCCCGCGCTTCCCCTACGCCGAGGACAAGGTCGCCACCGAACAGGCCCTGGAGGCCACGGGGCGCGACTATCCCGATCTGGTCTCCACCGTCCTGCGGCCGCCCGCGGTAGTCGGGCCGCATGCCCACCCGCTGCTGCAGCGGATCGCCCGCAGCCGCCTTCACCCGGCCGGGATCGACGCGCCGGTGCAGATCCTGTGGGAAGAAGACGCCGCGCGGGCAATCGCCGCCGCGGTCACCCGCCGCGCCCCGGGCTGCTTCAACCTGGGCACCGAACCGGTGTGGTCGCTGCGTGCCATGGCCCGTTACGGTCGGCGCCTGACCCTGCCGGTACCCGCCGGCCTCATTCGCAGACTGCACCCGCTGGCCTGGCGCCTGAGCGCACGGGCCGGTGATCCGGGCTGGGTGCGCGGGCTCGACGGCCCGCTGGTCCTGGACTGCACGCGCGCACGCCGGGAACTCGACTGGCAACCCCGGGTCACGACCCCGGAGTGCCTCGAGCGCCTGCGGGTCGGCAATCGATAGGGGGCGACCGGACCGCGCATGCTGCTGCCGCTGCTCGCCGTCGTCGGTGGTCTCGTGCTGCTCGCCGCCAGTGCCGATCGCTTCGTGTTCGGCGCCGCCGGCCTGGCGCGCGGGCTCGGGGTCTCGCCGGTGCTGATCGGCCTTACCGTAGTCGCCTTCGGCACTTCGGCCCCGGAGATCATCGTCTCGCTGCTGGCCAGCCTGCAGGGAGCACCGGGGCTGGCGGTGGGCAACGCGATCGGCTCGAACATCGCCAACCTGGGACTGGTACTCGGGCTGGCCGCCCTGATCGCCCCGATCATCGCCGGTCACGGGCTGGTACGACGCGAACTGCCACTGTTGCTGCTGGCCACGCTCGGTGTGCTGTTGCTGCTGCTGGACGGCCGGCTGGCGCGGGCGGAAGGGGTGATCATGCTGGCCGGCCTGATCGCGGTCGTGGTCTGGATGATCCGCGCGGCCCGCCACCCCGGCACGCCCCCGGAGTC
>NZ_MUZR01000059.1 GCF_001995255.1 Thioalkalivibrio halophilus
CTGCACCCGAACGTGGTGGTGATCAACAGCTTCTCCAAGTATTTCGCCATGACCGGCTGGCGCCTGGGCTGGATGGTGGTGCCGCCGTCGTGGGTCGATCCGGTCCGCCGCCTGGCGCAGAACCTTTTCGTGGCGCCCTCCAGCGTGGCCCAGGCGGCGGCGATGTTCGCCTTCGAGCCGGACACCGAAGCGGAGCTGCAGCAGCGGGTGCGCGAACTCGAAAGCCGCCGCGACTTCCTGCTGCAGGCCCTGCCGGAACTCGGCCTGGAGGTGCGCGCACGTCCCGAAGGGGCGTTCTACATCTATGCCGACTGCAGTGCCCACGGCGCGGATTCCGAGGCCCTGTGCGCCCGCATCCTCGACGAGGCGGGCGTGGCGCTGACGCCGGGGACCGATTTCAGTCCATCCGATGGCGCGCGCCATCTGCGCATCGCCTATACCCAGAGCGAGGCCCGGCTGCGCGAGGCGGTGGAGCGCCTGCGCGGCGTGCTGACCTGACCCGGGCGTAAAACCGGGCCCGTCTCCGGTTCAGGCCGGGTTCGGTTCCTGCAGCGCCGCGAGCGCGGTGCCCCGCGCAAGACGGGCAGTACCGACCGCGGCCTCGTCGACCGCTGCCGTGCTCACCTCGACCCCGAGGATGCGCGCCCGGATGCGGCTCCAGGCGGGGCTGCGCGCGCCACCGCCGAGGGTCACCACGCGCTGCAGCTCGGGCGCGCCGAGTTCCCGCAGCCGAGCATAGCCATCGCGTTCGATGCGCGCGATCCCTTCGAACAGCCCCTGCAGAAAACGCGCATCGTCCGTCGGGCGGGGTTCCATGCGGGGCGGCAGATCCGGATCGTTGACGGGGAAGCGTTCGCCGGGGCCGGGCAGCGGGAGATAGTCCAGGCCGCTGTCGTGTTCCGGATCCAGCGCCGCACCCAGCCGCTCCAGGTCTGCATTGTCGAAGAACTGCTGCAGCACGGCCCCGCCGCTGTGCGACGCGCCGCCGGCCAGCCAGCGATCCCCGAGGCGGTGGCTGTACACCCCCAGTTGCGGGGCGAACAATGGCCGCGGAGAGAGCTGCTTGAGTGCCAGCGTCGAGCCCAGGCTGGTGACACCCGTGGCGGTATCCGCGACCCCGGCGGCGAGGAAACCGGCGATCGAGTCGGTGGTGCCCGCGACCACCTGCGAGGCCGGACTCAGGCCGAGGTTTGCGGCCAGGTCCGGGTCCACGGGGCCCAGCGGGGTGCCCGCCGGCACCACCTCGGGCAACAGGCCGGCATGGGTGCCGAGCTCGCGGAGCAGCCATTCCGGCCAGCGGCGCCGGACCACGTCGTAGCCCAGCTTGAGGGCATTGTTCTCGTCCATGCGGTCGTAGCGCCCGCGCAGGCGGCCGGCCAGCCAGTCGGCGGGGTGCAGCACGCGGCGCACGCCGTCGAGCCCGTGCTCGCCGCGCAGCCACAGGAGCTTGGCGGCGGAACTGGAGGCCGAGTGGACCGCGGCCTCGGGCGGGGCCAGGCGCGCCAGGCGGGGCACTGCCGGGGCCGCCCGGCGGTCGTCGTACATCAGCGCCGGGTGGAGCGGGTGGCCCTGTTCGTCGGTACAGAGCAGGGTGCCCGAGGTGCCGTCCACGGCGATGGCGGCGGGTTCACCCTCCAGGCCGTCGGTCAGCTCTGCCAGCACCCCCTGCAGCGCATCCCACCAGTGCTCCGGCTCCTGTTCGTGCAGTGGCCCGTCATGCCGGATACCGGCGGGTGCCAGCGCGCGGCTGGCGGTGGCGCGGCGCCCTCCGTCGGGGTCCAGCAGCACGCCGCGCACCCCCGAGGTGCCGACGTCCAGTCCTATGGCCCGGGGCGGATGCACGGCGATGTCAGTATTCGGTGCCCTGCGGGCTGCGCGTCGGCGGCGGCAGGGTCACGCTCTCCGGCGGGGTCCAGCCCTCCTGACGGTGTTCCGCGACCACCGTGGTGTAGATCCCGCCGCGCACGTAGAAATTTGCGGTCAGGCGCATGAACCGCGGATCGGTCGCGGCCACCAGGTCGTTGAGGATCTGGTTGGTCACGGCCTCGTGGAACGCCCCTTCGTTGCGGAACGACCACATGTAGTTCTTCAGCGATTTCAGTTCCACGCAGCGCTGGTCCGCCACGTACTGCAGATGCAGCTCGGCGAAGTCCGGCTGCCCCGTCGCCGGGCACAGGCAGGTGAACTCCGGGATCCGGATGTAGATCGCGAAGTTGTTGTCCGGGGAGGGGTTGTCGAAGGTGTCCAGGGTCTTGCTCGGCTGGCTGGGCATGAATGCGTTCTCGTGTTTCGGCTGTTTTTGCGTGCGCGGTTGGAGAAGCGGGTCGCGCGCGAGTTCCCGTCGGGGTCACGTTCGACCTGTAAGCGTGTACCATTCTACGCCCGTACACCCCAGGCTGCGGAACACCCAGGATACCGACGTGCGCCTTGCCCGAATCAAGCTGGCCGGCTTCAAGTCCTTCGTGGACCCCACCACCCTGGTGCTGCCCGGCAACCGGGTAGGCGTGGTGGGGCCCAACGGCTGCGGCAAGTCGAACACCATCGACGCCGTGCGCTGGGTGATGGGCGAATCCTCGGCCAAGCATCTGCGCGGGGATTCCGGCGAGGACGTGATCTTCAACGGATCCTCCAGCCGCAAGCCCGTGGGGCAGGCCAGCATCGAACTGGTGTTCGACAACTCCGAAGGGCGACTGGGCGGCGAATACAGCGCCTACACCGAGATCGCGGTCAAGCGCGCGCTCACCCGCGACGGGCAGTCGAAGTACTACCTGAACGGCCATCGCGCGCGCAAGCGCGACATCGTGGATCTGTTCCTGGGCACCGGCCTGGGGCCGCGCAGCTACGCCATCATCGAGCAGGGCATGATCGCGCGGCTGATCGAGGCGCGTCCGGAGGACCTGCGCACCTATCTGGAAGAGGCGGCCGGAATCTCCAAATACAAGGAACGCCGGCGCGAGACCGAGAACCGCGTGCGCCACACGCGCGAAAACCTGGAGCGCCTGGACGACCTGCGCGAGGAGGTGGGCAAGCAGGCGGAGCGGCTGAACCGACAGGCGGCGACCGCGGAGCGCTACCAGCAGCTGGCCGCGGATCGCCGGCGCAAGCGGGCCGAGGCGATCCTGCTGCGGCTGCAGGCGGAAGAGGCCGCGCTGGAAAGCCGCCGCGCCGAGCTGTCCGCCGCCGAGACCGAACTCGCCCGGCTGCAGGCCGAGGCGCAGAATGCGCGCACCCGCTCCGAGACCCTGCGTCAGCAGCGCGTGGAGCGCGAGGCGGCAGTGTCCGAGGCACAGAGCGCGTACTACGATCGCGCCGCCGAGGTCTCGCGCCTGGAGCAGTCGATTCGCCATGCCGAGGCCGAACTGGAGCGCGAGACGCGCGAACTGGAGGACCTGGACACGCGCATCCGCACGGCGGGCGAGCAGCAGGATGCGGTGGCCGGGCGCATCCGCGAGGCGGAGCGCGAATGCGAGCGCCTGCGCGAAGCGCTGGAGAATGCGGAACGCGAACAGCAGCGCCTGGAGGCCGCCGCCGAGGAGGCCGAACAGGCGGACCAGGCGGCGCGCGAGGCCCAGCAGGAATGGGAGCGCAATCTGGCCGAACCGCGTCAGGCCGCGCAGGTGGCCCGTTCGCGCATGGACAGCGCCGAACAGACCCGCCAGCGCCTCGCGCGCCGGCGCGAGAAGCTGGAGTCCGAAAAGGCCGCACTGCCGCAGACCCATCCGGGCGAGGAGGCCGAGCGCGTGGAGGGCGAGCTCGCCGGGCTGCGTGAGGCCCTGGAGGCGGAGCAGGCGCGCAGTGCCGAGGCGCGCGCCGAGCTGGAACGTCTGGAGGCGGAGCAGGCGGAGGAACAGGAACAGGCCCATGCCGTGGAGCGCGAGCACCGCGAGGTGGCCGGGCGCCTGGCCGGGCTGGAATCCTTCGGTGGCGAGGCCGATCCCGAGGCGACTCGCAAGCGGCGCGAGGAATGGGCCCGGCGCCACGGTATCGACGCCGGCCGCCCGCTGGTCCAGGCGCTGGAGGTCGAGGACGGCTGGGATACCGCGGTGGAGGCGGTGCTGGGGAGCTGGCTGGAAGCCGAGGTGCCCGAAGGTGCCGGCGATCCCCTGGGGCTGGAGGCCGCGGCCCTGGCCGATCTGCCCGAGGCGCCGCTGCGCCGCCTGGATGGCACGGCGTCCGCCGAGCCGGTACCCGACGACAGCCTGGCCGCGCGGGTGCGCGGTCCGGCAGCCGTGCGGCGCTGGCTGGCCGGCATCTACTGCGCCGCCGATGCGCAGGCGGCGCGCGAGCGGGCCCGGGACTGTGGCCCGGGCGAGAGCGTGATCACCCCCGGCGGGACCTGGCTGGGCCCGGGCTGGCTGGCCCATGGCACGCTGGAAGCCGAAGTCAGCGGGGCGGTCGCGCGGGTGCGTCTGGCACGCGAGCTGGAGCAGCAGCGCGATGCCCTGCAGGAGCGCGGCCGGGCGCTGGAGGCTTCACTGGCGGGGCGCAGGGAGCGCATCGGCGAGGCGCGCGAGGCCCGCGACGCGGTGGACGCGCGGATCGCGGAACAGCGCAAGCAGGTGCAGGAGGGCGAGAACCGCGTGCAGCGGCTGCACGATCAGGCGCGCCAACTGGAACAGCAGCAGGCGCGCATCGACCGCGAGCTGGAAGAAGTTGCCGAGGAGGACGAACGCGTACGTACCCAGTTCGACGAGGCCGAGGCCGAACGCAATCGGGCACTCGAGCGTCTGGAGGGTCTGGAGGCCGATCGCGAAGCCGTGGAGGCCCGGGTGGCCGCGACCCGCGAGGCCCGTCAGCAGGCACGCGAGCAGGCCCGTTCGGCACGCGATGCCGCGGGCAAGGCACGCCTGGCCGAGCAGGAGGCGCGCCATCGGCTGGAGCGCGAACAGAGCGAGCGGGAACGCCTGGAACGCCAGCTGAGCGAGGATCGCGAGCGTCAGGGACGCCTGCGCGAGGGTCTGGAGGGCCGGCGTGCCCCGCTGGAACAGTGGAAGAAGGACCTGCAGGCGGCGGCCGAGGCGCGTCAGGCCGCCGAGAGCGCGCTGACCGCCGCGCGCGGCCAGCTGGACGAGTGCGATCATGCCCTGCGCGAGGTGGCCGGCGAGCTGACGGAACTGGAACAGCGGGTGGAGCAGCAGCGTTCCACCTGCGAGGAATACCGACTGGACCAGCGTTCACGGGCCACGCAGCTGGAACAGCTGCGCGAACAGCTGCAGGAATCCGGATTCGACGCGCGCGAGCTGGCGGCCGAGTTGCCGGAAGACGCCGGCGTGGAGGCCTGGGACCGGGCGATCGCCGAGCTGGACCGGGCGATCGAGAAGCTCGGGCCGATCAATCTGGCGGCGATCGACGAGGCCCGCGAGCTGGAAGAACGCCAGCGCTATCTGGAGGAACAGCACGCCGATCTGATCGAGGCGCTGGAGACCCTGGAGGCGGCGATGCAGCGCATCGACCGCGAGACCCGCACGCTGTTCCGCGAGACCTTCGACAAGGTCAACGCCGGGCTGGGGGAGAAGTTCCAGCGCCTGTTCGGCGGCGGCGAGGCGCGCCTGGAGATGACCGGCGACGACCTGCTGGATACCGGCGTGGCGATCATGGCGCGTCCGCCGGGCAAGCGCCTGTCCACCATCCATCTGATGTCCGGGGGTGAGAAGGCGCTCACGGCTTCGGCCCTGGTATTCGCCATCTTCGAGCTGAATCCGGCACCCTTCTGCATGCTGGACGAGGTGGATGCGCCGCTGGACGAGGCCAACGTGGGGCGTTTCGGCGAGCTTCTGAGGGAGATGTCGGAGCGGATCCAGTTCATCTTTATCACCCACAACAAGTCGACCATGTCCATGGCGGAACAGCTGATCGGCGTTACCATGCACGAACCGGGCGTGTCGCGTCTGGTCAGTGTGGACGTCGACGAGGCCGTGGAAATGGCCGGGGCCTGACGGCGCCGGCGCGCAACGAGCGAGGAATTTTCGTGGACTGGATGCGGTTGAGTCTGCTGCTGCTGGGAATCGTCCTGATCGCGGGGATCTGGATCACGCACCGCATGCGCACGCGTGCGCGCGAGCGTGACGAGGCCGATGACGCCGGCGACTGGGCCGATGATGCGGTGCATATCCGTGCCGGCGCGCCCGATCCGCTGGACGAGGGCCCCCGGGTGACCGGCGGACGGCGCGAGCCGCATCTCGGCGTGACCTCACCGGGCCCGGATGCGGAGCCCGATCCGGATGATCCGTTCGAGGCCGCGCCGCGCGGCTCGGCCTCCGCGCAGGAACCCGTCAACGACATCTACGGCGTGCTGGAGGACGAAGAGCCCGGCGCCGGAGCCGGGGCCGGGGCCGCCGACCATGGTGCGTCCGGCCCGCGCGGGTTCGAGACCGACTACGGCGGCGACCTGCGGGCGGTGCCCGAACCCGAGCCCGAACCCGAGTCCGGGCGCCGTGCGGCTCCGGGGCGCCAGCGTCGCCGGAGCGCGAAGCCGTCGCCCGGGGAACGCCTGATTGCCGTCGGTCGCCAGGGTCTGGATGCCGTGCGCGCACGCATGCCGGGACCCGGACGCAAGTCGCGTGGCCCGGTGGGCGAACGCCTGGACCCGGACCACGAGGTGGATCCGGATCTGATCGAGGAGCCGGACCGGCCGGATCCGGAATCGCTGGGCGAATACGTGTCCGATCCGTGGAAGGCGGGCGAGAACCCGCGCGCCGCGTCGGCGTCGCTGCAGGAGAAGATTCTCCTGCTGCACGTGGTCGCGCCCCGGAACAAGCCGTTCACCGGGGTGGCGCTGGGCGCCGCGCTGGAGCGCGCCGGCCTCAAGCCCGGGGCGATGGACATCTACCACTACCATGAACCCGCCAGCGACAAACGGCAGCCGCTGTTTTCGGTGGCCAACATGGTGGCGCCGGGCACCCTGCGTGACGAGGACCTGGCGGACATGATGACCCCCGGCGTCACCCTGTTCACCCAGGTGCACTACAGTGCCCATCCGCAGCGTGCGTTCGAGGCACTGCTGGAGAACGCGCACGCGCTGGCACGCGACCTCGGGGGCACCATCCTGGACGCACAGCAGTCGACGGCGACGAACCAGACCCTGGCGCACATGCGCGAGGACCTGAACCAGTGGCTGCTGCGCAACCGGCCCGACATCCTCCGTCGCGGGAGGACGCAATGAGCGCCGACCGCGAGCGCCTGGAGGCGCTGCGCCGACAGATCGAACACCACAACCGGCGCTACTACGTCCACGACGACCCCGAGATCTCGGATACCGAATACGACGAGCTCCTGCGCGAGCTCGAGGCGCTGGAGGCCGCGCACCCCGAATGGATCACCCCGGACTCGCCGACCCAGCGCGTGGGCGCGCAGCCGGCCGAGGGCTTCGCGACGGTGCGCCACCGCCTGCCGATGCTGTCGCTGGCCAACGGTTTCGAGGCGGAGGAGATCCACGACTTCGACCGGCGGGTACGCGAACGTCTGGCGCGCGAGACCGGTGATCCGGCACGCGCCGAACAGGCCGTCACCTACATGGCCGAGCCCAAGCTGGACGGGCTGGCGATTTCGCTGCTGTTCGAGGACGGGGTACTGGTGCGCGCCGCCACCCGCGGCGACGGCGAGACCGGCGAGGACGTGACGGCCAATATGCGCACCGTGCGCCCGGTGCCGCTGCGCCTGGATCCGGCCGGGGCGCCGGGCGTGGGAGGCACGATCCCGGCCGTGCTGGAGGTGCGCGGCGAGGTGTTCATGCGCCGGGCCGATTTCCTGCGCCTCAACGAGGGCCTGGAGGCCGAGGGGCAGCGCGGTTTCATGAACCCGCGCAACGCCGCCGCGGGCAGCCTGCGCCAGCTGGACCCGAAGGTGACGGCCCGGCGGCCGCTGAGTTTCTTTGCCTATTCCGTGGGGCATGTCGAGGGCGGGGCACTGCCGGGGCGGCAGTCGGCGGTGCTGGACGCCCTGCGCGATCTCGGCCTGCCGGTGTGTCCCGAACGCCGCGTGGTGACCGGGGTGGCGGGCTGCCTGGGCTACTACGAGGAGCTGGCCGCGCGCCGGCGCGATCTGGATTACGAGATCGACGGCATCGTGTACAAGGTGGACGATCTGGCCGACCAGCAGGTGCTGGGGTTCGTGTCGCGGGCCCCGCGCTGGGCGATCGCGCACAAGTTTCCGGCCGAGGAACGCACCACCACGCTGCGCGATGTCGAGTTTAACGTGGGGCGCACGGGGGCCCTGACGCCGGTGGCGCGGCTGGAGCCGGTGCTGGTGGGCGGCGTGATGGTCTCCAACGCCGGGCTGCACAACATGGACGAGGTGGAGCGCAAGGATATCCGCGTCGGCGACCGCGTGATCGTGCGCCGCGCCGGCGACGTGATCCCCGAGGTGGTCGGTCGCGCCGGGGGCGAGCGGCCGGCGGAGACCCGCCCGATCGAGCTTCCGGCCGCCTGCCCCGAATGCGGCTCGCATGTTGAGCGGCCAGAGGGCGAGGTGGTGGCGCGCTGCACCGGCGGGCTGGTCTGCCCGGCGCAGCGGCGCGAGGCGCTCAAGCACTTCGTGTCGCGCCGCGCCATGGACATCGAGGGCTTCGGCGAGAAGCTGATCGAGCAGCTGGTCGACAACGGCCGGGTACGCACCCCGGCGGAGCTGTTCGCGCTGGACACGGAGACCCTGCAGCAGCTGGAACGGGTGGGGCCGAAACTGGCCGACAACCTGGTGCGCGCGCTGGAGACCGCGCGCGAGACCACGCTGGCGCGTTTCATCTTCGCCCTCGGCATCCGCGAGGTCGGCGAAGTCACCGCGCAGGCCCTGGCCGCGCATTTCCGTGACCTGGATGCCCTGATGGCGGCGGATGCCGAGACCCTGCAGTCGATCCCGGACGTGGGCCCCGTGGTGGCCGAACACATCGTGCATTTCTTCGCCGAGCCGCATAACCGCGAGGTGGTCGAAGCCCTGCGTGCGGCCGGGGTGCACTGGCCGGTACCGGAGCCGGCGCCGGCCTCCCCCGGTGACGCCGTGGACGAGGCCGCGCAGGCCCCGCTGGCGGGCCGCACGTTCGTGCTGACCGGCACGCTTGAGGAGATGAGCCGCGACGAGGCCCGTGGCCGTCTGGAGGCGCTGGGCGCGAAGATCACCGGCTCGGTGTCCAGGAAGACCAGCGCGGTCATCGCGGGCGCCGACCCCGGCTCCAAGGTCGCAAAGGCCGAATCGCTGGGCGTCCCGGTGCTGGGCCCGGAGGAACTGGCCCGACTGCTGGAGGGCGAGGATCTGCTGGCCGAGCCCGAGCCCGAGCCCACGGAAGGAGGCAGCGCATGAGTGACGGCCTGCTGGTGACCCCGCTGCGCGACGCGGCCGCCTCGCTGGAGCGGGCGCTGGCGCAGCCGAAGGACGAGTTCATGCGCGACGCGACCATCCAGCGCTTCGAATACAGCTTCGAGCTGGCGTGGAAGCTGCTGCAGCGGCGCCTGGTCGAGGATGAGGGCCGCGAGGTGGTGATGCCGCTCAGTCGTCGGGAGTTGTTTCGTCTGGCGGCGACGCGGCAGCTGATCGAGGATCCCGCGCAGTGGTTTGCCTTTCACAGGGCCCGCAACATGACCTCCCACACGTATAACGAAGCCGTGGCGGAGGAGGTGTACGAGATTGCGCGAAGCTTTCTGCCCGCCGTGCAGGCCCTGATCGAGAAGCTGGAGCAACCGGGTGGTTGACCTGACGCCCGCTCAGCGGGAGGTGGTGGAGCGTCTCGTGAGGCGGCACCTGCCCGCGGGGACGCGGGTGTGGCTGTTCGGCTCGCGCGCCACCGGGTGCAGCGCGCCCGCTTCGGATCTGGACCTGCTGGTGGATGCCGGCGAGGCCCTGGATTTCGCGATCCTCGGGGAGCTGGAGGCCGACCTCGCCGAGTCGGACCTGCCGTTTCCGGTGGATGTGGTGGATGCGCACCGCATATCGGAGGCGTTCGCGGCCCGCATCCGCGCCGAATGCGTGCCGCTCCCGGAGGTCGGGGAGCTGGGCTAGCGTCCTTCGCGCGATCGCTGTTCCAGCAGGTTCTGCATCCGGGACAGGCGTTCCTGCAGTGCGGTGGTCTCCTCGTGCAGGGCCTGCAGCTCGCCGTGCAGCGCCTTGTTTTCCTCATGGACGCTGTCGTGGATTATCTGCTTTTCCACTTCCACCGCGCGATCGTGCATGCGCTGCATCGCGTCCACGATGATGGCGATGAACAGGTTGAGCACGGTGAACGTGGCGATCAGGATGAACGGTACGAAGAACGCCCATGCCCAGGGATGCTCCTCCATGACGGGGCGGGCCACGTCTTCCGACCAGCCCTCCAGCGTCATCACCTGGAACAGGCTGTACATGGTCGCGCCGAGACTGCCGAACATCTCGGGATGCGTTTCGCGGAACAGCCCGGTGGCGATGATCGCGAACACGTAGAAGATCAGCAGCAACAGACCGATGATGGAGATGATCCCCGGGATCGCGCGCAGCAGCGCCTCCACAATGAACCGCAGCTTGGGCACCAGCGAGACCAGGCGCAGCAGACGCAGCACGCGCAGCACCGAGAACGGACCGGTAGCCGGGATCAGCGCGATGCCAACGACGAAGAAATCGAACACGTTCCACGGGTTGCGCCAGAAGCCCAGACGATAGACGAACATCTTGGTCAGGACCTCGACGGTGAAGATCGACAGGATGATCACGTCGGCGCTGTTGATCACGGGGCCGATTGCCTGCATGACCGTGTGCGAGGTCTCCAGTCCCAGGGTCAGGGCGTTCAGCAGGATCAGTCCGATGATGAAGCGCTGGGTGTAATTGGCTTCGATCAGGGCCGTCAGGCGGCCGCGCAGGGTTACGGTCTCGGTCATGGTGGCCTGGTCGTGAAAACGAACGTATGAAGAAGCAATCGGGTGACTGCAGGGCGCGCCAAGAGTAGGCCAAACCCGCGCGCCCGGCAATGGAGCCCGGAACATGCAAGGAGTGGATGATGTGGGATGAACGCTATTCAACGGAGGAATTCGCCTACGGCACCGAGCCGAACGACTTCCTGCGCGAAGCGGTGGCGACCCTGCCGCCGGGCGACGCGCTGTGCCTGGGCGAAGGCGAGGGCCGCAACGCGGTGTATCTGGCCGAACAGGGCTTCGACGTGACCGCGGTCGACAGCTCTCTGGTGGGCCTGCGCAAGGCCGAACGGCTGGCGGCCGAGCGCGGGGTGAGTATCCGGACCGAGGTCGCCGATCTGGCTGACTACCGCATTGATCCGGAAAGCTGGGATGTGATCGTGTCGATCTTCTGTCACGTGCCACCGGAGATCCGTCGCCGTGTGCATGCCGATGTCGTACAGGGGCTGCGCCCCGGCGGGACTTTCATCCTCGAGGCGTACACGCCGGCGCAGCTGGCGCACGGCACCGGTGGTCCGCCGGTGGAAGAATTGATGATGGACCTGAACGCGCTCAGCGAGGAGCTCGATGGCCTCGAGTTCGATTACGCCCACGAGCTGGAGCGCGAGGTGATCGAAGGGGTTTACCACACCGGTCGCGGCGCGGTGGTGCAGGTCGTCGGCCGGCGTTCCTCCTGAGCGGGCTGCCCGCGGGTATTACAGCAGGCTCTCCACCGGGAACAGGATGGTGAGATCCGAAAGGATCTGACGCATGTGGCCGGCCTTGGGATCGCGCCGCCACGTGCGGCCCTGGTCGTCGCTCCAGATCAGGTTGTCCTCGGCGTCCAGCTCGACCCGGTAGGCGAACTCGGGCTGGATAATCCGCTCGTGCAGGTCCACGGCCTGGCCGACCAGCGCCGGTTCGCGCAGGAACACCCCGGATTCGGTATTGCTGTAGGCCGAACGCGGATCGAGGTTGTAGGAGCCCACGAACGCCTCGTGGCCGTCCATCACGAACGCCTTGGTGTGCAGGCTGGTCTGCGACGAGCCCAGGCCCCAGCGCCTGGCCCGTTCCTCGCCGTTTGGCAGGGCGGTGGGGCGCAGCTCGTACAGCTCCACGCCGCCCTGCAGCAGGGTCGGTCGGCGGCGTGAATATCCGCTGTGGGTGAACACCACATCATTGGAGGCCAGCGAGTTGGTCAGCACGCTGACGCGAACGCCACGCTCCGCCATCTCGATCAGTTCCCGGGTGCCCCGCCGCTGTGGGACGAAATAGGGCGTGATGATGCGCAGCTCGTTGCTTACCCCGGAAAAGCGGGCCCGCAGCGCCGGGGTGACCCCGCCATCCCGCTCGGGATCGAAACCCGCGGTGTCCAGCGCCTTGGCGGGCGGGTCCGCCACGAAGTCCGCCGCCGCGGTCCAGACATAGGCCTCGTCATCGTCGATATGTCCCGGGGGCAGGCGCCCGGCCGGGGCCTTCTGCAGCAGCGGGTGGTCGTTCTGTGTGGACAGCCATTCCTGCAGGGCCTCGCGATGTTCCTGCAGCCGGGGCGGATCCGGGAGGCGCGAGACCACGCGCTGGATGCCGATGGCACCCTGACTGTTCCAGAAATCGTGGAACGAGGCCTCCACCTCGGCGGCCATCGGCCCGACGATCGCCACGTCCAGATCCGCGAAATTGTATTCCGGGCTGGCCTCGAAGTACTCGTCGCCGATGTTGCGCCCGCCGATGATCGCCAGGTGGCCGTCGACCACCCAGGCCTTGTTGTGCATGCGCCGGTTGAGCTGCACGCCCCGGGTCAGGAATTCCAGTCCCTTGCCGAGCATCCCGTGACGGGTGCGGAAGGGATTGAACAGGTGGATGTCGATGTTGGGGTGCTGATCGACGGCGGCGAGGATGTCGTCGCGGCCGCGGGCATCGATGTCGTCCAGCAGTACCGAGACGTTGACCCCGCGGTCGGCCGCGCGCAGCAGCTCGCCGAGAAGGGCCCGGCCGGCGGCATCGTTGCGCCAGATGTAGTACTGAATGCTCAGCCGATCCTCGGCCTTGCGCGCGCTGAAGGCCCGCCACTGGAAGGCCTCGACACCATCATCCAGCAGACGGAATCCGGATTCCCCCGGGGATGCGTCCACCCGGGGCGTGATCCATTCGGCGAGGGGACCTTTGTCGGCCGGTGCGGCGGGCGGATTCGCGGGGCGGTCGTCGCGCGGTTCCAGCGACGCACAGCCGGAGGCCAGCAACAGCACCGCAAGCCCCGTTACCAACGCCCTGAGCCTGGACTCCATGTCTGACCGCCCCGATCTCCGGCAGCCCGACCCGATGTACGGGTTCCGGGCGAAAAAAAGGCGAGCCGGACCAGGTCGGGCTCGCCTTTCACAAATCTGGTAGGCGCGAGTGGACTCGAACCACCGACCCCCACCATGTCAAGGTGGTGCTCTAACCAACTGAGCTACGCGCCTGTCGTGTCCGAGACGCGTATTCTACAGCGTCTTTCGGGTGTGTCAAAGGATGCTGTAAGTGTCGGATTTGTTGAGCCATTTCGAAGGGCGTTCTGGCTATTGTGGCACATGTCGCGTTGATCATGGACTGCCCGGTTCCGTACCGGCCATCGCTGGTTATGCTGCCTGGGCCTTGTGTGGGCCTTACATGTGCCTGAATCGAACGAGGTTGGGGCGATCCGGTGCCAACGCGAGCGTGTACATTGATCAGTGTTTCCTTAAATTCGCAGAGTAACTGCATAGCCTGAAACCCGGGGCTCGCAATGTCATCCGGTTTCCAACCGGATGGGCAGACGGGCGATGACGGCGCTGCGCTGCGTGTAGCGATCGCCAAAGGACTCGCCCCGATCTCATTCGTTCTGCGTATCCTCCAACGGATCGCCGCCCAGGTAATCGCGCAGAGCTTCGTACTGGTAAAGCGCCGCAAGCATCTGCACGAACTCGCTTTCCCGCAGCAGGACCACGCGCGAGCCGTCCGCGATGCGGACGAACTCCGGGTGCAGGGTGAGCCCATCTCCCGGTTCCTGCGTATCGGGCGTCTTGGTCTTCTCGGGGGCCATATGCCGTTTCTCAGTCTGCGGGGGCCTCCGGTTCATCCGGACCGGCCGGGGTGTCGTCCGTTTCCAGACGGTTGCGGCCATGGGCCTTCGCTCTGGAAAGGGCAGCGTCGGCGCGGCGCAGGGCCTCTTCGAACCCCTCTCCGTGGTCCACAGAAGCCGTCCCCGCCGAAACGGTCAGGGTTTGGGCGATGGAGGTGTCGGCGACAGCAATGGACCGGGTTTGCGCCACGACTCTTTTCCCCAGGCTGGCCGCGCCGGAAAGGTCGGTGTCCGGCAGCAGGATCACGAACTCTTCGCCTCCAATCCGCCCCAGACGGTCGCTGGTGCGCAGCAATTCGGCGCAGGCCTGCGTGAAGCACCGCAGTGCTTCATCCCCCCGCGCATGGCCGAAACGGGTGTTGATGCTCTTGAAGTGGTCGATGTCCAGGATGAGAAGCGACAGCGGGTGCCCGTAGCGGCGGGCGCGCTCGACTTCCGAGTGGGCCCGTTCGAACAGAGCTCGGCGGTTGGCGATCCCGGTCAGCGGATCGGTCTCTGCCGCCTGGCGCCAGTACTGCTCGAGCTGTTTGCGCGGCGTGATGTTGACCGCGACCCACAGGACCACGGGCTTGGGATGATCGTAACCGGGCAGGGGCAGGACACGGTCTTCAAAACACTGTTCGATCCCATCCTGCGTGGCTTCACGAGCCGTGGGCGTGAGAACGGCCACATCGTCGACGCGGAGCTGGTACTCCAGGGTCTGCATGTCGCCGGTCCGCAGGGCGGTTCGGATCGCCTCGAGACATGCTTCGGCGACGGTCGGGGGCAGCGCTTCGGCGACGCTGTGCCCCTCCAGTCCCTTGCCGCTCACGTACATGGCTTCGTTCGCCCCGCCGATGACCCGAACGTACAGCCCGTCCTCGTCGATCACGAACGAGATGTCGGGCAAGGCCTTGAGCAGGGTGAGGAGCTGATCGCGCTCGGTCCTCAGGCGCTGGATCAAACGATCCGGGTTCGATCGCGAGATGTCGTCCATGTTTTCTCTCCATATCCACGGGCCGTGAGGCCCGGTCCGTTCGAGGGGGGCTCAGGCGAAACCCGCCGCGCGGCGTCCGGCCCCCGGCTTGAGGCGCTGCTCCGCCGCCAGGGCCTCGGCCAGGGCCTCCTGGGTCAGCTCGCCGGTACCCTGCCGGCGGGTATGCCCTCGCACGACCGTCGCGAAATCGCCGGCTGTGAGGTCATCGAGCCTTTGGACGGTTGCGCGGGCGGATTCCGTGGCGCAGCCATCGCTGGCATCGACCGGTTGAAGCCGTTCCACCAGTCGCTCGAACAGCCGTACCCGCTGCTCCATGGTCAGCGGACGCAGGTTCAGTTTGTGGTCGAACCGCCGCAGGGCGGCCGGATCCAGCGCTTGGAGGAAATTCGTGGCGCACACCAGGATCCCGCTGAACGCCTCGATCTGGACCAGCAGTTCGTTGGTGCGGGTCGTCTCCCAGGAGTGGCGGGCGCCGGAACGGTCGGTCAGGAAACTGTCGGCTTCGTCCAGCAGCAACACCGCGCCCTCCCGACGTGCTTCGCGAAAGGCCCGTGCGAGGTTCTTCTCGGTCTGGCCCACGTAGGGGGAGATGAGCTCGGAGCCGGTCCGCTTGCGCAGGGGGCGGTCCGCCCGCCGTGCCAGGTGATGGGCCAGCGCGGTCTTGCCGGTCCCCGGAGGACCGTGGGCCAGCAGGGAACCGGACCCCGCGACGACCAGATCCTCCAGGACCGAATCCACGTCCCCTTCCGTGTTGAGGTTCTCGAGACCGTATTCCAGCGCGGCGTTCGCCCGGGGCATCGCAAGCGGGGGCCGCCCCTGGAGCTCGGCCTGCTCGGACAGATGGTCGGTGATGACGGATTCCGCCGATTCGCCATGGGCGGCCTGATCCAGCAGGCGTGCGACCCGCGCGGAGCGCTGGATCTCGGCCGGGGTGAGGCCCTCGATGCCAGCCATGTGGTCCAGCCATTCGTCACTGACCTCCAGCCCCTCGCAGGCGCGCGCCATCAGGGCGCGGCGGACGGAGCGCGGAGGATGACCGACCTCCAGGGTGAAATCGAAGCGCCGCAGATAGGCCGGATCCAGTTGCTCCGGGTGGTTCGTGATCCAGATCGCCGGGACCGGGTTATCCTCGAGCATCTGGTTGGTCCAGGCCTTGCCGCCGGTACGCGGTCCCCGCCGGGTGTTGCCGAACAGGGCGGCTAGCGGATCCTGCCCGAACACGTCTTCGATCTCGTCGAAGGCGACAAGGGAGCGGGAAGCCCGCCTCAGGAGATACTGGCAGAGCTGATAGGCCCGCTGCCGGTGCGGCGCGTCCATCGGTGTGCCATCGGGGGTCTCGTGATTGACCTCGCGGCCTTCCAGCCCGAGCTCCTGTGCGAGGCGCCGCACGAGCTGCGTCTTTCCGGTGCCGGGTGGCCCGTAGAGCAGGATATTGACCCCCGGAACGTTCTGCGAAGCGGCCTGGCCCAGCAAGGCCCGCAGCCGTGCCAGCGGCTGCTCCAGGTGGGCCAGGGCCATCTGATCCCCCTCCGGCTCGGGCATCGGGCGGAAAAACGCGCTGAAGACCGGCTCGGCCGACTCCATCCGACCGACCAGTTCCGACGCCAGATCGCCGAGCAGGTCGAAACCGAGCTGGTTCGACATCAGCATGCCGCGACCCTCGGTTTCGACGAGGCCGGAACGCACCAGCGTGTTGCGGGGCGACAGGGTTTCCCGGACCTCACGAAGCGAACGGGCCAGGGCGACCGCCACGATTTCCTCCGCGGTCAGGTCCACCGCGTCGCGCACGCTGGAAAGCAACGAGGCGAAAGGATGATGTGAGGCATTCAGTGCCAGGATCTGCAGGACCTCGCGTTCGCATTCCGAAAGGCCCAGGGGCTCCCCGAAAAGACGGACGTTGCGGGCGATTGGGTGATCCCGCTGCAACGGGCCGGCCTGCTGTTCGACGGCGTCGGCCCGCTCGATGACCGCCTCCACCCGTTCCGTGTCGTCCCAGACGTCTCCGTCGTGGTCCACGCCCAGCGCCTGAAGCATGTCGTCATCCAGCGAACGCAGGAGCGTCCCGGTCAGGTCCATGGTCAGGGCATGGCGCAGGACACGCAGGGCCCAGAGGGCCCGGATGCCTCCAAGGTTGCCGGGCAACTCCCCCCGGCGGGCGGAGCGGAAAGACTTGCGTGAGCGGCGGCGTTTGCTGACGGGCATGGCCTGGACTCCTCGACGAATGGAGCTCCAGCCTTGCACACGCAGGCGACGGTTTTTGACGTTTACTCGTTACGCGGCTCACCGGGTGATCGGGCGCGGCGCCCGTACGTCCGCCAGGCCTTGTCCATGTTCCGGGCATAACGGACGATGGTTACTCCGCAACATGAGGAGGGCGCTGGTGCCAGGAGCGGCGGGATGACGGGGGTACGCCCGAACACGATGCGATCTCTGCTGCTGCTTCTGGCGGCTGCAGGCGTGCTCGGGGGGAGCGTTCAGCTCCTTCCGGTCCTGCCGTGCTGGCTGGCGATCCTGCCGATGGCCGTGGTGGCCGGCGTGATCGGGCACGGGCTCTTCGAGTTCCGAAAGACGCGCCGGCGGGCCTGGGCGCGGCAGTATCTGCGAGAGGACGGAGCCCTCGCCCGGTGGGTTCGGCCCGGGTTGCTGATGCGCCTCGTCAGTGCCGGAGTTGGATTTCTCCTCGCGATTCTGCTGCTGGTCCAGCTTGATCGCTGGGCGAGCCCTCAATGGGTCCTCCTTGCGATCAACGTCCCGGTGTTCCTGTTTCTGGCCGTACGAGCCCGGCGGTGGCTGGAGCCGGAGGTTCTTCCCCAATGGCTCGAGCCACTCTCGAGGGTGCTGGCCGTGCGTCTGAACGTCGTGATCCTGACGCCTTTCCTGGTGATTCTGGATTTCATTGCCGAGCAGACGTACTACCGCGGCGAGCCATACGAACGCGTTCTGGAAACGGTGGCGACTTCGCCCGGATGGAACTGTCATCTACTGGACCCCGTCCTGCGGGCCATGGTCTACGTTACGGAACTGAGCTACTGGGTCATGCAGAACCTGGTGGGAAGCGTCGAGACCGGCGGGCCATGGGTGCTGGTGGCCTGGATCCTGGTTTTTCTTGCCAGCCTGGGTGCGGCCTGGGCGTGGTCGCGGCTGTTGATGGGACTGTGTTACTTGTCGGGTCCCGGCTGTTT
>NZ_MUZR01000060.1 GCF_001995255.1 Thioalkalivibrio halophilus
CCCCGGCGCAGCGACCACAGGGTCACTGGCCGCAGCGGCTTCCAGCCGGCCATGCCGCCCAGCGGCTCCGCGCGGCTGACGTTGATCCGCGTGAGCTCGCCGCCGTGGCGCTCGTGCGCCGCCGCCAGCACCGCGTCCCCTTCCACGGTCACGCTGCTGGCGACCAGCCGCCCGCCCGGGCGCAGCTGGTCGATGCAGTGCTCCACCAGCCCCGGCGTGGTCAGCCCGCCGCCGATGAAGATCGCATCGGGTGGCGGCAGGTCTTCCAGTGCCTCCGGCGCACGCCCGTGGATGGGACGCAGCGCCGGCACCCCCAGCGTGCTCGCGTTGCGCGCGATGCGTTCCAGGCGCTCCGCGCGCGGCTCGATGGCCACGGCGGTGTTGGCCGGATCCGCCAGCATCCACTCGATGCCGATGGATCCGGAGCCGGCGCCCACGTCCCACAGCCGCTCGCCGCGACCGGGCGCCAGCAGGGCCAGCGCCACTGCCCGCACCTCGCGCTTGGTGATCTGTCCGTCCTGCTCGAACTGCGCCTCCGGGCGGCCGGCACTGGCCGCCAGCACCTGCGCCGCCGGATCGGCCCGGCACTCCAGCGCCACGGTGTTCAGCGCCTCGATCGCGACCTCCGGCCAGGCCCCGGCGCGCGCGCGGACGACCGCCTCGCGGTCCGCACCCAGGGACTGCAATACGGTCAGGGTGGAATCGCCGAAGCCGAGCCCGGTCAGCCAGTGCGCCAGTTCCGCCGGGGTATCCCCGTCGCGGCTCAGGATCAGCAGCCGCGCGCCGTCATGCAGCCAGGGCCGCAGCGCCTCCATCGGCCGGCCGTGCACCGACAGGCAGCGGGTCTGCTGCAGCGGCCAGCCCATGCGCGCAGCGGCCAGACTGAACGCCGAGGGCGCCGGCCAGACGCAGGTCTGCGCGACCGGAAAACGCCGCATCAGGGTCGCGCCCACCCCGAACCAGAAGGGGTCGCCGCTGGCGAGCACGCACAGCGGCTGACCGGCGCGCGCCTCGATCCAGTCCAGCGCGGTCTCCAGCGGCGACGGCCACACCAGGCGCTCCTGCCCCGGCCGCTCCGGCAGCATCTCCAGATGCCTGGCGCCGCCGATCACCGTCGCCGCCGTGTCCAGCGCCATGCGGGCATCCGGGGCCAGCCCGGCGAGCCCCTCCGCGCCCACGCCGACGATGTTCAGCCATGGCGCTCGCTCCTCGTTCGTGGCTAGACTGGTCATCCTCATGAGCTCCCGTTCATCCACCGATACCGCCCCCCGGGCGGCGCGCCCGCGGCAGATCCTGCTGCTGGGCGGCACCACCGAGGCCGCGGCGCTGGAACCGCTGCTGGACGGCCACCCGCGGCTGCACGCCACCGTCTCGCTGGCCGGACGCACGCGCAAACCGGCGCCCTCGCGGCTGACCCGGCGCACGGGCGGATTCGGCGGTGCCGACGGCCTCGCCGCCTGGCTGCGCGACCACGCCATCGACGCCGTGGTCGACGCCACCCACCCGTTCGCGCGGCAGATCTCGGCCAATGCCGTCGCCGCCACGCGCCGGGCCGGCGTGCCCCTGGCCCGGCTGACCCGGCCGCCGTGGCAGGCCGGCCCCGGGGATCACTGGCTGCGCGTGTCCGACCTGGAGGCCGCCGCCCGCGCGCTCCCCGGCCTCGGCCGGCGCGTGCTCATCACCACCGGGCGCCAGCACCTGGAGGCCTTCGCGGCCGCACCCGAGCTGGACTACGTGATCCGCACCATCGACCCGCCGGAACCGCCGCCGGCGCTGCCCCGGGTCACCTGGCTGCGGGCCCGCGGCCCGTTCAGCCTGGCCGACGAGCACCGGCTGCTGGAGACCCACGCCATCGACGTGCTGGTCACCAAGGACAGCGGCGGCGAGGCCACCGCCCCCAAGCTGCAGGCCGCGCGCGAACGCGGCATCCCGGTGGTGATGGTGGACCGGCCACCGGACGCCCCCGGGGTGCCCCGCTTCCACGCCCCGCAGGCGGCCCTGGAGTGGCTGGAAGGCCTCGCGCGCGTTCACTGCGACTCCGCCGACTCGACATAGCGCGGGGTGTACAAATGGCGCCGGCCGGAGCGACGCTCCAGCACCCGGGTGGAGGCGGCGCCGACGATCACCAGCGTGCTCATGTTGGCCGCCGCCGGATCCACTTCGCCGAGGGTGGAAACCCGCAGCTCCTCCCGCTCGCCGCGGCCCACCGCGGTGGCCAGCACCACCAGGGTGTCCGGGCCCTGGACCTCGCGCACGATGTCCAGCGCCGCGCCCAGCTGCCACGGTCGCGCGCGCGAGATCGGGTTGTAGAAGGCCATGGCGAAGTCGGCCTCGGCCGCCAGCCGTACCCGCCGCCGGATCAGCGACCACGGCTTGAGATTGTCCGACAGCGAGATCGCGCAGAAGTCGTTGCCCAGCGGCGCCCCCAGCCGCGCCGCGGCCGCCTGCATCGCCGACACCCCGGGCAGCACCTCTACCGCCACCGCATCCCAGCGGCCCGGCTGCGCGCCCTCCAGGGCCTCGAACACCGCCGCGGCCATCGCGAACACCCCGGGATCCCCCCCGGAGACCACCGCCACATCGCGCCCCTCGGCGGCCATGTCCAGCGCATGCGCCGCGCGCGCCAGTTCCTCGCGGTTGTCGGAGGCATGCACGCGGTGATGCGCCCCGGCCACGCGCTCCAGGTACGGCCCGT
This sequence comes from Thioalkalivibrio halophilus, assembly GCF_001995255.1. Taxonomy (GTDB): domain Bacteria; phylum Pseudomonadota; class Gammaproteobacteria; order Ectothiorhodospirales; family Ectothiorhodospiraceae; genus Thioalkalivibrio; species Thioalkalivibrio halophilus. The sequence continues at coordinate 2,696 of NZ_MUZR01000060.1, forward strand.
AGCCCACCAGATCGGTGGCATCGGCGAGCAGCGCGGCCACCTCCGGCGTGATCCATTCGGGGCCCGCCGGCCCGACCCCGACCACGGTCAGACGCCCGCTCATCGCCGTACCCCCTCGCCGTGGATCACGATCAGGGAGAAATACGGCGCCTCCCCGGGCGTCTCCTCGAGCGCCTCGGCCAGCGGCCGCACGCGTTCCTCGTCAAAGCTCGCGCGTTCGATGTACCAGGCGCGCGCGGTCAGCCCCAGGCGCTCCAGCACGCGGCGGATCTTCGGCAGCTGCTTGCCGAGCTTCATGATCACCGCAGCCTGCGCGGGCGCGAGCGCCGCCTCCAGTTCCGCCTCCGGCAGCGTCCCCGGCACGACGCTCAGGGTGTCGTCGCGCATCACCAGCGGCGCCGGCAGTTGCGCCGCCGCGGCGATCGGCGAGATCACCCCGGGCACCACCTCGCTGCGAAAGCGCTCGCGCAGGCGCAGGTGCACGTGCATGAACGAACCGTAGAAATACGGATCGCCCTCGTTGAGCACGCAGACCGAACGGCCGGCCTCCAGATGGGCCGCCAGGCGTTCGGCGCACTGGTCGAAGAACGCCTCGATGCGGCTGCGGTAGCTCTCCTCCTGGTGGGCGATCTCGTTGGTCACCGGATACTCCAGCGCCTCCTCGATCTGCCCGGGACCGATGTGCGCATCCGCGATGCGCCGCGCCTGCCCGGTGGTCCCGCGCTTGCAGAAATACGCCACCACCGGCGCCTCGGCGATGCGCCGCGCGGCGCGGAAGGTCATCAGTTCGGGGTCCCCGGGGCCGGTGCCGACCCCGCAGAGCACCCCGGGT
>NZ_MUZR01000061.1 GCF_001995255.1 Thioalkalivibrio halophilus
GCAATGCCTGCGGATCCGGCCAGGCACGCGCCAGCGCCGGGCGCCGGGCCAGTTCGCCGGCCTCGTGGTAACCGTCCCCTTCCAGCACGCGCAGCGCGGCCGCGTGCGCATCCCGCTCTTCATCCTCGGCCCGCAGCCAGGCCCCGGCCGCCGCGGCCGCCAGCGGCAGCGGACGTTCCAGCGCGGCGGCCCAGCCTTCCAGCAGGGTCTCCAGATGCGCGCGGGCGGTGGCCCGGTCGAGGGCCAGGAAACGGCACTCGGTATCCAGGCCCACCAGCCGGGTCTCGACATCGGCGCGCGCGGCGCAGGCGACCAGGTGACGCACCCAGGCGCCCGTCAGCTTGTCGATGCGCCAGGCCTTCTTGTCCTTCAGCCGGCTGACCGTGGATTCCAGCTGCAGGGCCGCCTCCTGCGGGGCGTCCTCCGGCGGGATCCGCAGCGCGGCCGGCAGGGCCTCCAGCTGCCAGCCCGCCGCCGCCACGCGCACCGCCGGCAGCACCGGGGCCCGCCGCGGGAAGGCCTGCAGGGGTTCGGCGATGCGTTCCAGCAGCCGCTCGGCGTCCCCGATCAGTTCCGTGCGCTGCAGCTCGCCGGCCGCCCCCAGCGGCAGGTGCCCGGCGCGCAGCAGGCGACGGGATTCCGCCTCCAGGGCCGGGCGGCGCCGCTGCAACCATGCCTGCGCGTCCTCGTCCGCCCCGATCTCGCCGTCCTCCAGGGCCGTGGCCACCAGCCGCTGGCGCAGCTGCCAGCCCTCCAGCCCCGCCACGCCGAACGGCTCCAGGTCCTCGGTCGCGCCCGGGTCCTCGTCGAAATGCACGCCCAGACGCTGGCCAAAGAACACCTCGACCGGGTCCTTCAGCAGCCGCACCAGGGTCTCCGGCCCGAGCACGGCGTCCTCCGCCTCCGGCGCGGGGGGTGGCAGGGTTTCGTCCTCCGCCGGCGCGTCCGTTTGCGCAACGCCCGCCGCCGGGGCGGCATGCACCGCCTCCCATTCGGCGGCATAGGTGAAATGCGCAGAAGCCTCGCCCGCCGGCGGGAAATTCGCCGGCGCGAAGGGCTGCAGCGGGTGTTCGATCGTCAGTTGCTGTAGCAGGGACGCCTCGCCCGCCGGCTGCCAGCCGGCTGCCAGATGGTCGCGCAGCTGGGCCACCAGCACCGACGGCGGACGCGGTTCGTTGTCGCGCACGCTGCGCCCCACCCAGCTGACATGCAGATGGTCACGCGCCGACAGCAGGGCCTCGAGGAACAGGTAGCGGTCGTCCTCGCGCCGCGAACGGTCGCCGGGGCGGTAATCGCGGGTCATCAGGTCGAAATCCACCGGCGTCGGGCGCCGCGGATAATCTCCGTCGTTCATCCCCAGCAGGCAGACCACCCGGAACGGGATCGCACGCATCGGCATCAGGGTGCCGAAGTTCACCGCCCCGGCGAGAAAGCGCTGCCCCACCCCGGCCTCCTCCTGGCTCGCCAGCCACTGCTCGCGCACCACGGTCAGCGGCAGGGCCTCGGTCAGGCCGGCGGCGTGGCAGTCCTCGCGCCACTGCTCCAGGGCGTCTTCCAGCCGCCGCAGGCTCAGCAGCTCGTCCTCGTCGTGCCCCTGGAAGAAATCCTGCAGCAGTCCGTGCAGCAGCGCGGCCCAGTCCTCGGGGGCATGCGCGGTACGCAGCATGTCCCAGGCACCGGACAGGGCCTCGATCAGGGCATCCAGCGGCCCCAGCAGCGCTGCGGCCAGGCCGCCGCTCTCGGCGAACGGCTCGATTGCCTGCCAGGCCTCGCCGTCGCCCACCGCGTAACCCAGCAGCATGCGCCGCAGGCCGAAGCGCCAGGTGTTCTGCTCCAGCCCCTCGGGCAGCCCCAGGCCGGCGCGCTGGCGGGCATCCAGCCCCCAGCGCACGCCGGCGGCCTCGGCCCAGCGGTGCAATGCCGCCAGATCGTCCTCGCCGAGACCGAAACGCCGCCGCACCGCGGGCACGTCCAGCAGGTCCAGCACCTCGCTCACGCCGATGCGGCTCTCGGGCAGGGCCAGCAGGCGTTCCAGCGCGATCAGGACCGGGTCGCGCCCGCGCGGCCCCTGATCGGCCAGGGTGTAGGGGATGTGCCCGGGTTCGTCGGGCCCGTGCTGACCGAACACCGCGTCGATGTACGGGGCATACACGTTGATGTCCGGCACCATCACGATCACGTCGCGCGGGCGCAGGTCGGGGTCGGCGTCGAACAGTGCCAGCAGGCGGTCATGCAGGATCTCCACCTCGCGCAGCGGGCTGTGCGCGACGTGGAAGCGTACCGAGGCGTCGGCCGGGTCCACCGGCGGCCAGGCCTCGCGGGTCTCGCCCAGCGGGCGCAGCGCGCGGATGTCCTCCTGCAGCTGGTGCAGCAGGCAGGCCTCGCCGTGCGGCTCGAAGAAATCGATGCGCTCCCAGTCCAGCCCCTCCAGCACGCGGTTGCGGGCGGCCGGCTCATCGTGTTCATCCAGCAAGGCGATGTAGTCGCGCCCCTGACGCCCCCAGGCAGCCAGCAGCGGATGGGCGTGGCTGTGCAGCGTGGTTTCGTCCAGCACCTCGGGCATGTCCGGGCGCCGCGCCTGACGCCGGCGGCGGGCGCGCAGCAGGTCGCGGTCGGCCACGATGTCGGCCCAGTAGTGCTCGCAGGGGTTGTGCACGCAGACCAGGATCTGACATACGCCCGCCAGCCCCTCCAGCGCCTCCAGGATCTGCCCCGGCATGGAGGAGATGCCGAACACGATCAGCCGCCGCGGCACTCCCGCGGGGCGCTGCTCGAGATCCGCCACCGCCCGCATGTAGCGCTCGTGCACCGCAGAGCGGCTGACCCCTGCGTGTTCGTCGCCCACGTCGTCCAGCAGGGCCCGCCAGAGCTCGGCCTGCCAGCGCTGCTCCGGGGCCAGTTCGGGCTCCTCGCCGCGCGCCCCGCGCAGCACGTCACGGCCGTCGGCCCAGTCCGCCAGCCAGTCGGCGCGGTACACCTGGTACTGGTCGAACAGATCGGCCAGGCGCTCGGCCAGCTGGTAACGCTTGCGCAGGTCGCCGCCCGCCTCCGGGCCGTCGTCACGCAGGAATTCGGCCAGCGGGGCAAAGGCCGGGCGCTGCAGCAGCGCCGGCAGCAGGCGCATCAACCGCCACAGCAGCGGGCGCTTGGCGAACGGGGATTCCAGCGGCACCGCCTCGGCGCCCAGCACCGCGCGATAGGCGGACCAGATGAAGCGCGAGGGGAGCTGCATGTCCAGCGCCGCAGCGATCCCGCAGCCGGGCGGATCGGCATCCGGATCGGCCGCCAGCGCGTGCCGCAGCCACTGCGCCATGCCGTTGCTCTGCACCAGCACGGTCTCGTTCTCCAGCGGCGCCGGCGGCGCCCGCCGCACCCACTCGACCACCAGCGAGCGCAGCGACTCCAGCCGGTTGCCGTGCAGCACCACCATCCCTGGCTGCAGTTCCTCGCTCGCCTCCACGCCCGCTCCTGCCGCTGTCCGTCGTCGTGCCGGCTACCGTCGCAAAAGCCCGGGGGGCTGTCCAGCCACCCCGCCAGTCAGCGTTCCCTCCTCGTCACAGTGGTCAAGGAAACACTGATCAATGAGGCTGTGACGTCCCTGTGGCTCAGGTAAACTCGGGGACATGATTGCGGATTCCGGAACGTTCATGCACACGCATCTGCCCCGCCTGCTCAACCTGGCGCTGGCGGTCATGCTGGCGTGGATGACGGCCGGGCTGGTATGGCTGATGCTTGCCCCGGAGGGGGTTCTGCCACCCCCGGATCCCGCCGCAGCACCCACCGACACCACACATTCTTCGTCACCGGCCAGCGCGACGACGGAAGCAGGCGAGGACCGAGCTTCAGGATTCAGTCGCAGCGCGCGTCATGAACCTTTCGGCCCGCTCGAAACCGCCACGCCCGCGCCAGTCGAACAGGCGCCCGAAACCCGGCTGCAGCTGGATCTGAAAGGTGTCCTGGCCGATGGCCATGGCGACGGAACCGCGTTCATCGCGGCTGGCGGCAGGGACATCGAGCTCTACCGGCCCGACGATACCATCGGAGAGCAAATGGCCACGCTGGACCAGGTGCACCCCGATCATGTGGTGCTGCTGCGGGATGGCCGACACGAGATCCTGCGACTGCCACGCGGTGAGGATCCGCGCATCGCGGGCAACGGTGCGGACCGGAGTGCGGAGCCTTCGCCTGCAACGAGTTCGGCCGACGGTCGTATCAGTCGCGACCGCTGGCTCAACGATCCCGAACGGGTCATGGACGCCGTACGCGCCCGCCCCGTCATTCGCCAGGGATCGCTGGCCGGACTCGAAGTCCGGCCCACGCGCAATCGGCGCGACTTCGAGCGAACCGGCCTGCGCCCCGGCGACATCATCACCTCGGTCGGAGGGCGAGAGATCTCCGCGATCGAGGACCCCGAAACCCTGCTCGCGGACCTGCAGGACGCGCGCCGGGTCGATATCACCGTCGAACGCGACGGCCAGGCCCGTTCGCTCAGCATCGAGTTTACCGAATGAGACTCCGCCCGTCCCTCGCCAGCGCATGGCTGACCGCGGCCCTGCTGGCCACCCCGGCCGCGCCGCTGGCCGCCGACACACTCACGCTCAACCTGCGCGACACCGACATCCACAACCTGATCGATCTGGTGGCCGAAGAAACGGGCACCAACTTCATCGTGGATCCCAGGGTGCGGGGCGAAGTCACGGTGGTTTCCAGCCGTCCGGTCGCGCGTGACGAACTCGAGGACCTGTTTCACGAGATCCTGGATATCCATGGCTTCGCGGCCGTGGAGGGTGACGGCGCGACCCGGATCATCCCGGATGGTCAGACCACGCAGGAGCCCACGCCCCTGCTGACGCCGGATGCCGAAGCCCCGGACACCCGGGGTGCGTCGATCGTCACCCACGTCATCCAGGCGCGCCATGTCGACGTCACCCAGCTGGTGCCCGCATTGCGCCCTCTCCTCCCCCAGAGCGGCCACATGGCCGCCTCCAGCGGATCCAACACGCTGCTGATTTCCGCAACCCGTAACAACATCCGCCGCCTCCAGCGGATCGTCGAACGCATGGATCGCCCCATGGACACGGAGTTCGATGTCATCGAGCTCGAACATGCACGCGCCGGGGACCTGACCGAACACCTGCGCGAACTGATGCCGGGACGCCCGGGCGAGCTCCAGGATGCCCGCGCACAGGCCGACCCGCGCAGCAACGCCATCATCCTGTCGGGGGATGAAACCGACCGCCTGCGCATGCGCGGCCTGATCGCCCAGCTGGACCGCGAGGTTCATCGGGGCAATACCCGGGTGCACTACCTGCGCTATGCCCGCGCGGAAACCGTCGCGGAACTGCTGCGCAGCATCGCGGAGCACGATCCGGGCATGGAAACCGAGGACGGCGACGGCCCGCGCGTTCACATCGAGTCCCACGAAAGCACCAACGCTGTGGTCACCTCGGGCCCGGCGGAGCGCCTGCGGGATTTCGACGACATTATCGACCAACTCGATATCCGGCGCGCCCAGGTCCTGGTCGAGGCCGTGATCGCGGAGGTTTCCTCCGACCGGGTCGAGGAACTGGGGGTCCAGTGGGGCGCGATCGGCAGCAGCGCCGCCGGAGTCCTGAGCTTCTCCGAGAGGCAGACCGGCATCGTCGATCTGGCTGCCGGGATCGATGCCTACCTCGGGGGCGAAGTGGCCAGCCCGCCGGGGCTCAGCGACGGGCTGACGGTCGGCGCCGCGGGCCAGTCCGGAAACAACGCCATTGCCGGTCTGGTGAACATGCTGCAGCGCGACAGTGCCACCAACATCCTCTCGACCCCCAGCCTTCTCACGCTGGACAACGAGGAGGCCGAGATCGTGGTCGGCCAGAACGTACCGTTCGTGGTCGGGCGCTCAATCGAGGACTCCGGACAGGCCTTCGACACCATCCGGCGCGAGGACGTGGGGGTCAAGCTGCGCGTGCGTCCGCAGATCAACCAGGGCAACGCGGTGCGTATGGAGATCGAACAGGAGGTCTCGCAGCTGGCGCCCGGCACCGCGGGTGCCGCCGACCTGATCACCAACACCCGCACACTGACCACCCATGTCCTGGTGGACGACGGCGACATGCTGGTCCTCGGCGGGCTGATCGAGGAGCAGCAGACCGACCAGGAAGCCGGCGTCCCGGGGCTCGGGAATATCCCGGGCCTGGGCCGGCTGTTCCGCGCCGACCGCAACCAGACCGAAAAACGCAACCTGATGGTCTTCCTCCACCCGCGCATCGTCCGGGACAGCGCCGACGGCGCCGAACTCACCAGCGAGAAGTACAGCTTCATCCGCGCCGAACAGCTGCGCGAACGCGCCCGCACCCGGGGCCGCGGCGACACCACACCGGTCCTGCCGCAATGGGACCGGCTGACCGAGCTGCCCCCGGCCTTCGAAGAACTGCATCCGGCTTACGCCACCGACCATGCTGACTGAACAGGCCCCCGACCCGAGCACGGAAGACGACTTCAGCGTCGGCTACGGCTTCGCCCGGCGCGTCGGCGCCGTTCCGGGCGAGGTCCGCGACGGCGAGCGGGAAATCATTCTCCATCCACGAGCGGACCCCGAGGGACTGGCCGAGCTCCGGCGACGCAGCGCCGAGCCGCTGCGTCTGCACCCGGTTGACGAGGCCACCTTCGAACGGCGCCTGCGCGAACGTTACGAGTCCAGTTCCTCGGACGCGATGCAGTCGATGGAAGGACTGGACGACAGCCTCGACCTCTCCAGTGTCGCGGAATCGCTGGGCGAGCCCCGGGACCTGCTGGAGACCGAGGACGATGCCCCCATCATCCGGCTGATCAACGCACTGCTGACCGAGGCGGTCCGCGAGAACGCTTCCGACATCCATGTCGAACCGTTCGAGAACCGCCTGGCCGTGCGCATGCGCGTGGACGGGATACTGCGCGAGGTCCTCACCCCTCCGGCAGGGCTGGCACCTCTCATCGTCTCGCGCATCAAGGTGATGGCCCGTCTGGACATCGCCGAAAAGCGCCTGCCGCAGGATGGCCGCATCTCCCTGCGCATCGCCGGGCGGCCGGTGGACGTGCGCGTCTCCACCCTGCCCTCGGGCCATGGCGAACGCATCGTGCTGCGACTGCTGGACAAGCAGGCCGGACGCCTGGACCTGGCCCATCTGGGCATGGAGGCACAGACCCACGCGGTCCTGGAGCGGATTGTCACGCGGCCGCACGGCGTCGTGCTGGTCACCGGCCCCACGGGCTCCGGCAAGACCACCACCCTGTATGCCGCCCTCACGCGACTGAACGACCGCAGCCGCAACATCCTCACCGTGGAAGACCCGATCGAGTACTACCTCGACGGGATCGGCCAGACCCAGATCAACAGCCGCATCGACATGACCTTCGCACGCGGGCTGCGCGCCATCCTGCGGCAGGATCCCGACGTGGTCATGGTCGGCGAGATCCGCGATCTGGAAACCGTGCAGATCGCGGTACAGGCTAGCCTGACCGGGCATCTGGTCTTTTCCACCCTGCACACCAACACCGCGATCGGGGCGGTCACGCGCCTGCGCGACATGGGCGTCGAGCCCTTCCTGCTGTCCTCGACGCTCAACGGCATCCTGGCGCAGCGCCTGGTGCGGGTCCTGTGCCCCGAATGCCGCGAGCCGTATCCCGCAAGCGCTCGCGAATGCGCCCTGCTGGGACTGGAAGACCCCGGCGACGACCCGGCACCCACGCTCCATCGGCCCCGCGGCTGTCCCGCCTGCAACGAGCTCGGGTATCGCGGCCGGACCGGGATCTACGAACTGGTGGAGATCGACGACACCCTGCGCGGCCTGATCCACGACAACGCCGGGGAACAGGAAATGACCCGGGCCGCCCGGCAGCACAGCCACAGCCTGCGCGCGGACGCCCGCCGCCGTGTCCTCGACGGCACCACCAGCCTCGAGGAAATGCTGCGCGTCACCCAGGAGGACTGACGCCATGCCCGCATTCGAATATCAGGCCCTGGATGCCGGGGGACGCACCCGCAAGGGTGTCACCGAGGGGGACACCGCGCGCAGCGTGCGGGCGCAGCTGCGCAGCGACGGCCTGACCCCGCTGGAACTGCGCGAGATCGACGATGCCGGCCCGCGGCCGGCCACCGTTGGCCGTTCCGCGACCGGCGGCCGGGGGCACATCGGCCCCCTGGACCTGGCCCTGGCCACCCGGCAGATGGCTACCCTGGCGCGTGCCGGGCTGCCGGTGGAGGAATGGCTGGCCACCGTCGCACGCCAGAGCGAAAAACCGCGGGTGCGCAACATCCTGCATGCGGTGCGCACTCGCGTCATGGAGGGACACTCCCTGGCCAGCGCGCTGGCCGGCTTTCCCCGGGTGTTCCCCGAGATCTACCGCAGCACCGTCGCCTCGGGCGAGGCCTCGGGGCACCTCGACCGGGTACTGGAACGCCTTGCCGAATATCTGGAGAGCCGGCACGCGCTGCGCCAGCGGGTGCTGCTGGCCCTGATCTACCCGATCGCCCTGACCGTGGTCGCCATCCTGGTGACCGTCGGCCTGGTGGTCTACGTGGTGCCCGAAGTAGTCCAGGTCTTTGACGGGCTCGACCAGGAGCTTCCGGCGATCACGCGGGGGCTGATCGCCACCAGCGATGCCCTGCGGGACTGGGGCCTGGCGGGACTGATCGTCCTGGCGGCCCTGACCGGACTGCTGGCCTGGGCGCTGCGCCACCCCGGCCCGCGCACGCAGTACCACCGCCTGCTGCTGCACCTCCCCCTGGTGGGGCGTCTGATCCGCGGCATCAATACGGCACGCTTCGCGCGCACCCTGAGTATCCTGTCAGCCAGCGGGGTGTCCCTGCTGGAGGCCCTGCGCACCGGATCCGAGGTAGTCTCCAACCGGCCCATGCGCACCGCGATCGAGAACGCGTCGCTGCGTATCCGCGAGGGCAGCAGCATCGGCCGGGCTCTGGAGGACACGGGTTTCTTTCCCCCGATCACCGTCCACCTGATCCGCAGCGGCGAGTCCAGCGGCAATCTCACCGAAATGCTGGAACGCGCCGCCGAAACCCAGGAGCAGGAGGTCGAATCCCGCATCAGCCTGAGCATGGGGCTGTTCGAACCACTGCTCATCCTGACCATGGGCGGGGTGGTGCTGACCATCGTCCTGGCGATACTGCTGCCCATATTCGAACTCAACCAGCTGGTGAACTAGAGCCATGAAACACTCCCGTCGCAATACCGGTTTCACCCTGATCGAAGTCATGGTGGTGGTCGTGATCCTCGGCATCCTCGCCGCCATCGTGGTCCCGCGCGTGATGGACCGGCCGGACGATGCCCGCCTGACCAAGGTCAAGCAGGACATCCGGACGATCGAATCCGCGCTCAATCTCTATCGCCTGGACAACTTCCGCTATCCCAGCACCGACCAGGGTCTGGAGGCGCTGGTGGAGCCACCGACGAGCGGCCCCGAACCCGCCCAGTATCGTGACGGCGGCTACATGGACCGACTGCCGAACGACCCCTGGGGCAACGAATACCAGTACCTGCATCCCGGACGCCACGGCGACTTCGACGTGTTCAGCTTCGGCGCCAACGGGCGGCGTGGTGGCGAGGGCATCGAAGGCGAGATCGGCAACTGGAACATCGACGACCTGTGACGCGGGCCCGGCAAGTTACGGGTTTCACCCTGCTGGAGGTCCTGGTGGTGATGGTCATCATCGGCGTGCTGGCCGGCGCTGCGCTTCTGTCCACCGGCCAACTGGGCGGAAGAGCCCTGGAACAGACCGGACACCAGCTGGCCGGGCAGATCGAACTCGCCCGCGATCAGGCGCTGCTGACCGGCCAGCCACTGGCGATAGGGGTCGCCCGTGAACGACTTGCCGTCCTCGAACGCCAGTGGCTGGACGACCGCCAGGTCACCTGGGTCCCGGTAGAGCAAGGTCCGCTGGCGCCTCGTGATCTGGGATCGCTGGGCCTGGAGCCCCGCCTGTGGATCGACGACCGTCGCGCCAGCCTGAGCGAGCGCCCCGAGGAAAACCTCATCACCATCAACAGTGCCGGCGACATCCAGGCGTTCGAACTGATCCTGCAGCGCGCGGGCGATGAAGCCTCGCTGCGCCTGCACAGCGATGGTACACGCCGGGTCCGCATGGATCGGGAGAACCGGTGATGGGCAGCCGCGGCTTCACCCTGCTGGAGCTGCTCGTGGCCCTGGTGGTGCTCGCCGTGGCGCTCGGGGCGCTGATCAAGGCCGGCAGCGAACACGCGCGCAACACCGCTTATCTGCAGGAGCGCGCCCTCGCCGAGTGGGTCGCGGCCAACGTGCTTGCCGACTACGAAGCGGGTCTGTTGCCGGCGGAACCGGGAACCCGCCGAACTTCCGAGACCCTGGCCGGGCGCGAATGGGAGGCACGGGTGGAGATCGAAAACCGCCAGTTCGACGCCCCGCTGGAGCTGCCACCGGTACGCCGGATCGAGATCCGGGTATGGCCGACCGGCGGCGATCCGGATCACCCGCTGGGGCGCGAGACCGGTTATGCACTGCCCTGAACGCAGCCAGTGCGTACGCACACGCGGGCCAGGCCGCGCGGACGGGTTCACCCTGCTGGAGCTGCTGGTGGCGGTGGGGATCTTCGGGATCGTCGGTCTCCTGGCGATCGGCGGCTTGCGCAGCGTGCTCGATGCGGACGAAGCCACGCGCGAACAGACCCGTCGGCTCGCCGACCTCCAGATCACCCTGGCCACCCTCGAGCGCGATCTGCGCCATGCGGTGCCCCTGCGCCCGCGCGACGGGTTCGGAGATCGCCAACCCCCGCTACGCTACAGCCCGGTCACCGACCCGCAGCAGCTCGAATTCGTGCGCGCGGGCCTGGGGGGCCACGAACGCCTGGGACGCGTGGCCTGGCGGATCGGCGAGGAAGGCCTGGAGCGCATCACCTGGCCGAGCGTGGACGGGGCCCCGCAAGAAAGCGAACGGCGGCGTCGTTTCCTTCCCCCGCAACCCGGCGAGGACAGGCATGCCGAACCACCACGGGTCCGTTTCGATTTCCTGCACCCGCGCACCGGGGAGGAAATCGATGCCTGGCCACCGCTGGAAACCGGCCACGAGGCGAGCCTGCCCGCGATGGTCCTGGTGCGTCTCGAGGTCCCCGGCCTGGGCGAGATCGAACGCCGTATCCCGCTGACCGGGGCACGACCATGATGCGCCCCGGGCATCAAAGCCAGGCCGGGGCCGCCCTGATCACCGCCTTGCTGGTGGTCGCCATCGCCACGGTCACCGCCGCCACCATGGCCCTGCGCGACCAGCAGCAGATCCATCGCGCGACCCTGCTGCAGGAACAGGACCGCGCGCGCCAGCTCAATCGGGGTGCGGAAGCCGTCGCAATCCATCTGCTGGAAGAACAGCGCGACCTGACGGAACTGCCGTGGGAGGGTTGCCAGTCACCCCCCATCCCGATCGAGATCGAGGGCACGACCGTTACCGGACGTCTGGACAACCTCCACTGCCGGTTCAATCTCAACAGCCTGGGTCGCGCCGGGGAGCCCCCGCTGCAGGCCTTTGCCGCGCTCGTCGACGATGCGCTGAGAGAGACCGACGGGCGCGGCGTCAACGGGCGCCGGATCGCGATGGCCGTGCACGACTGGATGAATCCCGAGACCGACGACCCGGTGTACCGCGGCCTGGAGCCGCCGCGCCTGAGCGGCAACCGCCCCATGCGTCTCGCCTCGGAACTGCTCCAGGTGGATGGCGTGAATGCCGAAACCTGGCAGGCCCTGGCACCGCTGGTCACGGCCCTTCCGGGCACCGACAACCACATCGACCGCGAACATGCGCCGGATGCGGTGCGCCGCGCCGCCGAGACCGACCCCCTGGCCGACACCACGGCGGCCGGCGAGCCGCACGCCCCCCGATATTTCCGTCTGCAACTGGTTGTGCGCACGGGCGGACGCGAATATTTTCATTGTGCAGTGATCGACGCCCCCAACGGTCGGACCGTGCTGCGCGAACTGACCCCCTGCGAGCCATGACCATGATCGCCACCCGAGGCACGGCCGACTGGCTGCTGTTCGAACTGCCCGAACCCGAGGATCTCGCTGGCCCGGAGAACGCCGGCGGAGCCCTGCGGTGGCTGCGCATCGCGCGTGACGGCGAGGTACAGTCCGGCGAGGCCACCGCGGCAGAACTCGCGGAACGGGTTCGGCCCGACCAGCGGCTGCTGGCGCTGGTCCCGGGCGAACGCGCCCCGCTGCACCGGGTGGCAGTACCGGGCAAATCCGCCCGTGTACGGCAGCGCGCCCTGCCCTATGCCCTGGAAGAACGTCTGAGCGAGGACCTGGAGTCGGTCCACATCGTGCCCGGCCCGCCCCATGGCAGCGAAACAACCGCCTGCGTGGTCGCCCTGCGCCATCTGCAGCAATGGGAAGGCTGGCTGGCGGCGCGGGGGTTGGGGCATACGCGTCTGATCCCGGATATCGCCCTGCTGCGCGGACTGGCCGACGGCGACCACCATTACGTCCTGGCCGGGGAGACGCGCTGTCTGCTGGTGCCGGCGGATGCCGAACCCCTGGCCCTCCCGCGCGATCTGGCGGCCTGGTGGTTGAAAACCCGCGAGCTGCCCGAGCCGGAACACCCCGGTCACGCGGATGCCGCTCCCCTGACACCTTCGTCCGGCTGGCAGGGGAGTCTTCTCGAACTGCTTGCAGCGAACCTGCGTTCCGGAACACTGGACGCCGGCCGCCTGCGTCGCTGGTTGCGCGCGGCCCGGCCGTTCGAACTCGGGACCCGCAGGCAACAAGACCGGGGGCGGTCGATCCTTCCGGGACCGGAATGGCGCCTGCCGGCGTCCCTGGCGGTGGTGCTCGGCCTGGCGTGGCTGGGAGGTCAATGGCTGCAGATCCACCATCTGGAACGGGAACTGGCCGCCACCGAGGATGCCATGGCCGAAGTCTTCGCCCGGGCGCTTCCCGAGCGTCGCATGGTCGATCCGGTCGGCCAGTTCGAGATCCTGCTGCGCGAACCGGAGACCGCCGCGGGCTCCGAAGACATCACCAGTCCGCTGGCCGAACCGATCGCCCTGATCGCGGAACAGCTCGACGACGACACGCTGACCCTGCGCCATCTGCGCGGCGACGCCAACCGGCTCGAACTGGAACTCGACGGTCCCGGTCTCGCCGATATCGAACGCCTGCGCGAAAATCTGCAGCAGGCGACCGAACGACGCGTCCGCATCACCTCGGCCGAAACCGGCGACGACCGTGTCCGCGCCCGACTGATCCTGGAAGAGCGGCCATGAGGGAATACTGGAACAACCTGCGCGCGCGGGAACAGCGCATACTGTTGCTGGGAGCCGGAGCCCTGGCCGCCGCCCTGGCCTTCCTGTTCCTGGTGGAGCCGACGCTGGAGGCCCGGCAGCAGGCGGAACAGCGACTGGCGGAAACACGCGCTCAACTGAGCTGGATGGAGGCCCGTGCGGAGACCGTGGCCGAACGCGCGGACACCGGCGAAACGACACGCGGGCCCCGCACAGGCGGACGCTCCGGCGGTTCCCTGCTGGCCCACGTGGATGCCGCCGCACGTGCCGCCGGCCTGGCCGGCCCGCTGCAGCGGGTCCGGCCCTCCGGAGACGGGGTCAGTGTGTTGCTGGAAGATGCGGCGTTCAACGAACTGATGCTCTGGCTGGGCGAACTGGAAACCGAAGACGGGGTGGTGCCGGTGCGCGTGTCGCTGGAGCGCGGCTCGCGCAGCGGCCACGTGAATGCCGAACTGCAGCTCGAACCAGCGGATCCCGACAATGGCTGATGCGCGTCGTTTCTGGCCCGTGGCCTTCGTGTTCCTCGTAGCCCTGGGGCTGGCCCTGGTAATCCGGGCGCCGGCCACGACCTGGGCCGCGGGGGCCGAACGCGTCGGCCTGATCCCCGACGGGATCCGATGGGAAGCGGTCCACGGCCGACCGTGGCAGGGCCGCGCGAGCGAAGTGGTCGCCCCGGTCGGCGAACTCGGGCAGGTTGGCTGGGACCTTCGTCCGATGTCGCTGCTGCGCGGACAGCTCGCCGTGGACATAAGCTGGGAGCCACTCCGGGGCGGCCACCTGGAAGGCCGTGGCTTTGCGGGGCTGACCTCACACGGAATCCGGGGGCTGGAAGGCGATCTGCCGGCCTCCACCCTCAATCACCTGGACACCGGCATCCCGCTGCTGCTGGATGGAACGCTCCGGGCTCACGGGGTGGGGCTGCAGATCCGGCGCGACGGAGCCATCGTGGCCGCCGGCGGCTCCTTCCAGTGGCTGGAAGCCGCCGCCGGACTGCCCCGCCCCGTGCCCCTGGGCGAACACCAGGCGAGCCTCGACGCCCTGAATGAACGCCTGCAACTGCAGCTCGCCTCCTCCCCCGAGGCGGCGCTGGGGACCTCGGGCCGGCTCGCGATTGATTTCAGACAGCCCACCCCCGCGGTCGAGGCCGATCTGCAATTCGAGGCCCGGGATCACGCTGATCCCGGCCTCCACAACTTCCTGCGCCAGCAACTGGAACCCGACCCACAGGGACACTATCGATGGACCATCCAGCCCGAATCCTGACCCGGTACACCACGCGGCACGCCGCCATGGTCCTGGTGGCGCCGGCCATGCTCGTGCTCGCCGCCGGCTGTGCCACCGGACCCGACACCCGTACCGACGGCGCCGAGGGCCCGTTGCAGCAGGCCCTGGAGCGGGAGGACTGCCGCGAAGCCTGGGGCCTCGTAATGCCGGACGCCGGCTCGACCGATGCACCCGACACCACCGACATGGACACCCGGCTGCGCGTCGCCCATCTGTGCCTGCAACAGGGCGAATTCGAACGTGCCCGCGACCTGAGCGACGCCATCGAACCGGCACATCCGGGCCATCCCGACCTGGACTACGCGGCCTATCTCGGCGCACTGGCCCGTCTGGGCATCTGGAACCGGGCGACCGCCGTCCCGCCGCGGGAACGCATCCGCCACGGCCGGGAAGTTTTCCGCCACCTCGCCGGATTCCTCGAAGAACATGCCATGTCGCGCCATGCCGAATCGCTTGCTCCGCGTCTGGCCAGACTGCGCGAAGACCTCGCGGATATCGAACTGCAGGTGGCCGGCGCCGCGGCCGAAGACGGCCAGGAGGACGAAGCGCGGGCACGTCTGCGCTACATCCGTGACCACTTCCCGGGCACCACCGCCGCCCGGACTGCGGCCGAACGACTGGAAAATACGGAACCGGCACCGGTGCAAACCCCGAATTGATACGGGCCATTACCAGGGCCCCGTTTGCGGGTACAAACTGACGTCATGCGAAATTCAACGCCACTCGGACGACACTCGCTTTTCCCGTTGTTGGGGGGGCTGCCCCTTGCGCTGGTGGCGCTGGCAGGGATCGCGGCCTGCGGCGGATCTTCGTCGTCCGGCCCGGATACCTACGAGCTGTCCGGTACCATCCGGACCGCCGCCCTGCATCGGGTCGATTCCGACACCAACGACCCGGAGAGCACCCCCGGGGACAACAACACCCCCGCCACCGCGCAACCGCTGCCGGTGCCGTCGATCACCGGTGGATTCGTGGCCGCGCCGGGGACCCTGTCACGCTTTGGTCCGGCGGGTGACGAATGGGACTTCTATTCGGTCGAGCTGGAGGCCGGGCAGCAGGCCCTGCTGCACTTCCCGTCTTCCCGCAGCATCAACCTCGACCTGCTCCTGCTGGATGCATCGGAAAAGGTTATCGACGCCTCGCGCGGCACACGCCATTCCGAACGCGTGGTGGCGCCCGAGGACGGAGAGTATTTCGTGGCGGTGGAGGCCCGCCGCGGCACGGCGGGATATCAGCTGCGTATCGACGGGCCATGGCAGACCCCTTCGATATCCGCCATGGCCTCGCCCTCGCCGCGTGCCTCCGAGGCCTTCGCGCCCGGAGAAGTGATCGTACACACGCGCACGGAGATCAGCACGGCCGGACGTGCCCCCGACGACACCCCGGCCACCGCCATGGCCGCGGAGGCCGGGCTGCAGGCCCTCGCCGGAGCCACGAGCCGGGAGCAGCTATGGCGCATCCCCGAGGGCCGGGCCGAACTGGCGCTGAGCGCCCTGGGAGCACCTCCGGCAAGCGGCCCGCACCCCGCCCGCGGCTGGGCCGACCGCGCCACCGAGGCCCGCGACCGTACCCTTCGGGTCATCCAGGCGCTCCAGAACCACCCCGAGGTGGTCTCCGCGGCCCCCAACTACTACGTCACTGCGCAGAACCTGCCCGACGACCCGAGACAATCGGAGCAATGGTTCCACGACACCATTGAACTGCCCGAGGCCTGGGACATCACCACCGGTGGATCAGCCGGCGAGGACGTCATCGTGGCCATCATCGACACCGGACTGCACCGCGACCACGAAGACATGGACTCCGGCCGCCTGCTTCCGGGCCAGACCTTCCTCCAGGACGACGATCCCGGTGACATAAGGCCCCACGGCACCCACGTCACCGGCATCATCGGGGCGCACACCGACAACGGGATCGGCGTTGCGGGCATTTCCTGGCACGCGGAACTGATGCCCGTCCGCACCCTCGACGGCGACGGACGCGGGACCGTGTACGACATGCTCCAGGGCGTCCGCTATGCGGCCGGCCTGGACAACGACTCCGGAGAAAAACCGGATCGCCCCGCCGACATCATCAATCTCAGCCTGGGGCAGGAAGGAGGCACCCCCTCCGAAACCGCAGCCGATCTGTTCCACGAGGTGCGCGAACTCGACATCCTGACGGTGGCATCCACCGGCAACAGTGGCGCCGAAGACATCGCCCTGCCCGCCGACTATGCGGACGTTCTGGCCGTTGGCGCCACCGATCGCGATGACCGGCGAGCACCCTACAGCAACTACGGCACCGGGCTCGACCTGGTCGCCCCCGGGGGGCTGATGACCTCGGCAGGAGATCCGGACGGCATCCTCAGCACCTGGGAGCCGGACACCTATGCGTTCAAACAGGGCACATCCATGGCCACCGCCGTTGTCTCCGGAACCCTCGCCCTCGGACGCGCGGTCAATCCGGACCTGGGGCCGCCCGGAGTCCGCTACCTGCTGGAAACCGGTGAGCTCACCGAGGATCTGGGAGCACAGGGCTGGGAGCCCGAAACCGGTTGGGGGAGGATCGACGCCCATCGAACGGTACAGGCCTTCGCGGATTTCGATGCCGACGATCTGCCCCCCAGGCTGTCGGCCCAACCACCGGGCCTGGCATTCGGATATACGCAATCCGTGCAGGAACTGGAGTTGCGCAATTCAGGCACGGGGGACCTGGCGCTTGACGAAATCGGGGTGACCGCCGAATGGCTGCAGATCGAACCCCGACGGATCGATGACGACGGACTCGGTGTCTACGAGCTCCGCGCGTCACGGGAACGGGTCGATCCGGGCCGACATACCGCCCGGATCGAGGCATCCGCCGACAACGGCGACCGCGTCGAAATCCCGGTGGAGCTGCACGCTGCAAGCCCCGACCCCGAACACGATACGGTCGGCCGCGTGGTGGTCGAGCTGCACGATGCGAACGAGACCCTGGTGGCCCGCACGACCGCATCGCGGGAGGACGGCGCCTATCGGTACCGGTTCACCGGCATTGCCGAAGGCGAGTACCGGGTCACCGCCACCACCCGCATGACCGGCTCCAGTGTGACCTGCGGCGCGACGGAGGCCTGCGGCACCTGGCCGTCCACCCTCCGCCCCGCCGACCTGGAACTCGACCGTGACCGCCACGACGTGGACTTCCGCATCGCCTGGCCACCGGAGATCACGCCGTGAACTGACGCCGTTCAGTCATCGCTGCCGGTGAAATCGACCTCCGTGGTCTCGCCCGCTTCGACCGTGGCATTGGCCTGATCGACAAAATCGATGGGCGTTTCTTCTTCGGGATCGTCCTCGTCGGCCTCGAAGGTCAGGGCGACGGTGTAATCTCCCGGCTCGATAAAACCGGCCGTGTAGCGGTATTCCCAGTCACCGTCTTCCTCCACGTGGCGATACTCGACGTTGGCCGTGGTGATCGCGTCGTCTTCCGTATCACGCAGATCCACCGGCTCGCGATCCTCGCCCTCGAATACATAGACCGCCGCGCCCGGGCAGGCTTCAACGCCATCTTCACCGCGGTCTTCACAGGTATAGCCATCGGGGAGAAGGGCCGGATCCACCGTTCCGGTAATGCTACCCGCGGTGTCGTTGTCCACCAGGCGCAGGGAACGCCGCATGCGGTGATAGTCTTCAAACCGGGGATCTTCA
Source organism: Thioalkalivibrio halophilus (assembly GCF_001995255.1). Taxonomy (GTDB): domain Bacteria; phylum Pseudomonadota; class Gammaproteobacteria; order Ectothiorhodospirales; family Ectothiorhodospiraceae; genus Thioalkalivibrio; species Thioalkalivibrio halophilus. Next base: position 18,238 of record NZ_MUZR01000061.1, read on the forward strand.
CGGATCGCCTTGCGCAGGTCGAAATCCACGGTGAGCGACACCGCGCCATCCTCGGGCACCGAGAAGCCGCTCGACAGCTGCAGGCCCGCCTGCAACCCACCCGGAATGGTCAGGTTCTCGCTGTAACCGCCAACGAACTCGATGAAGGAACTGGTCGCGTAATTCGAGAGCGGGGGTGCGCTCGCTCCCTCTTCCGGCTCCAGATGGAAGCGGATCCAGGAATAATCCCCCGCCGTGACCTCTTCGTCCTCGAACAGGAATTCGGAATCTTCGCCCTGCAGCGCCAGCAGATCGATTTCGCGCACGGAGTTCTCTTCATCCTCCTCGTCGAATTCGATCGTGATCCGCTCACCATCCGCCGGCTGCAACTCCACATGGGTGAAACGCACGACGACCCGTTCGGCCGAATCCACGGGTGCGTCGGTCACCGCCAGACTCATCTGCCCGGTTCCACCATCATCACTGCTGCTACTGCTCCCGCTTCCTCCACCACAGGCGACCAGACCTGCGCCGGCCGCTCCCAGAACAGCCATCCGAACCCACATACCCATCTGGCTCATGTTTCTCCCCTGCGTTTTCTGGAAAATCAGTGAGAAGATTAGCCAGTCGACACGCCGGTACAAGCTCACGAGGGGGTTCAACGCCATGGCGTTTCCGGAAGCTTGAAGTCCTTCACGAGTCTGGCAGGGATTCGATCGGTTGGAAGGCCCCGGACCGGCCGGGGCCACGACACTCCCGGGATAACGGGACATGCCCGGAGGAGGGCCGGCCCGTTCGGACCTTGTTCCGTTGGAGAGGGTCGCCCCGTGGACAACCTGTTGAAAGATCACACCTAACCGGTAGAACGCCGTTCCAGGCTGTCCAGCGGACTGGCGGTATCGCGCAGCCCCATCCAGCAGGCGATACTGGCACGCCAGCGGCGGGTGGGGAGCACAGCGTGGGGCACGCTCTGGCTGAGGAAGATCGCGAGGGTGCCGGCCTCGGGGCGCACGCGTTCCAGTTCGCGGGCTTCGTCGGCCCCGTCCTGCGGCGTGTAGAACGCCAGTTCGCCCCCGTCGCGGGCACGCCAGTGCCGATTGAGATAGAGCACCAGCGACAGCCGCCGGCGGTTACCCTCGCGAAAGGCGTCCACGTGGCGAGCGTAACCCGTGCCGGGCGGGTACAGCGCGAAGTGTGCCTCGGTCTCGAACAGGCCCGGGATCAGGCCGCGGGCGGCGACACGACGCAGGTGTTCCAGACGCTCCAGCAGCTCCCGCTGGGCCGGCGTCGCACCTTCCAGCCAGTGGATGCGGTCACCGCGTTCGGCGGCATCGTGCCGGCGCTCGCGACCCCGCCCCACCCGCGCGGAGCGCAGGCGTGCGGCGTTGCGCAGGGCGTACACCTCCTGGCGCAGGGCATCGGACAGGCGATCTTCGAGAAACCCGGGGCACACCACCCGCCCGTCACGTGCAAGCGTGTCGAGCCAGCCGTCATCCGCCAGCGATGCTGCGGCGGGGGATTCCTTCCGGATGCCGTCCGGCCACGCGGGACGGGGCCCGGCGACCGCGCCGGATAATCGGTGCACCGCCGGGACCGGGGCGGCAGGGGGTATCGCGATGTCCGGGGTGCCGGTATCGGCGGGACGCGCTTTCATGAACGGGCGGATTCTCTTGCGGGCCCGCCAACCGAGGCGCGGCGGGCATCACTCCGAATATACCCCGTTCCCGCCCTCCCGGAAAGCATCCGCCCTCCGGCCGCGAATCACCCGCCCGCGCCGGCGCCCGCGGTCGCATCCCCCACGAGCATGAC
>NZ_MUZR01000062.1 GCF_001995255.1 Thioalkalivibrio halophilus
CGAACAGCGGGTAGAACCCGGCCGACATCGGCACGCGGTTGATCAGCGCCAGCAGCGCGAGTCCGCCCCCGACCCCCAGCAGGGCCCCCAGCCCCATCTGCTGCACGAACTCGACCAGCACCACCACCCCGAAGTCGGGCTGGTCCATCAGGATCAGCTCGATCAGCACGATGGTGAGGAAGATCGCCATCGGGTCGTTGGAGCCCGACTCGATCTCCAGGGTCGCCCCCACGCGGCTCTTGAGCTCCAGCCCGCGCGAGCGCAGCAGGGAAAACACCGCCGCCGCGTCGGTGGAGCCGACGATCGCCCCCAGCAGCAGCCCCTCCAGCCACGACAGCCCCAGCCACCACACCGCGAACAGCCCCGTCAGGCCGGAGGTGATCAGCACGCCCACGGTGGCCAGCCCCACCGCCGGTTTCAGTCCGATACGGAAATTGCGCGCCGGCGTGCGCATCCCGCCATCGAACAGGATGATGGCCAGGGCCGCGGAGCCGATCAGATGGGCCAGGGTGATATTCTCGAACGACACGCCGCCGGGGCCCTCCGGGCCCAGCAGCATGCCGATGCCGAGGAACACCAGCAGCAGCGGCACGCCCAGCCGCGAGGTCACCACGCTGGACAGGATGCTGCCGAGCAGGACCACGGCGACGAGAAAGATGATCTGACTGGAGAAATCCATGGCGCCATCATACCGGACTGCCACGCCCGTCCGTGGGCGAGCACNNCGATCGCCGCAGTGCTCGCCGGCTCGCCGGCGGCGGCCGACCGTGGTGGCGTGGACGCCCTGCATTTCGAATTCGAGAACGACCTGTTCGGCGGCGAGGACCGCTACTACACCAACGGGGTACGGATCGGCTGGACGCGCAGCGAGGGCCAGGTGCCATCCTGGCTGGAGACCGTCGCCGATCGGATACCGCTGTTCGTCGCACGCGAGGAGCGCGGCCGGCTGAAGTCGGCCATCCATCTGGGCCAGAATATGTACACCCCGGAGGATATCGAACGCCGCATCCCGGACCCGAACGATCGCCCGTATGCCGGCTGGCTCTACCTCAACTTCAGTCTGGCCGAGGAATTCGGCGACCGACTCGATCGCCTGCAAGTCACCACCGGGGTCGTGGGTCCGGCGTCGCTGGCCGACCACACCCAGCGCGAGGTGCACAGCTGGTCTTCGGCCCCGGAACCGCGCGGCTGGGAGCACCAGATCGGCAACGAGGCCACCCTGATGGTGCGGTACGAACGCCAGCTGCGCAGCCAGTCGCACCGGGACGGACGCGGCTGGGACTGGGACCTCACCCCGCACTGGGGAGCGACTGTCGGCAGTCCGTTCACCTTCGTCAACGCCGGTGCGATCCTGCGCGCCGGGCGCAATCTGCCGCGCGACTACGGCCCGCCACGGATCAATCCGGCCCTCTCCGGGTCACATACGTTCCAGGGCATCCGGCCCCGCGGGGGATATCTGTTTGCGGGCGTGGACACCCGCCTGATGGCCTACGACCTGTTCCTCGACGGGCCGCTGTTCCGCGACGGACCCTCCGTGGACAAGCACCCGGTGGTGGGCGAATTCACGGCGGGCGTGGTGTTCCACTGGCACGGGGTGCGCCTGGGCTATACCCATGTCTGGCGCTCGCGCGAATTCAGCGGCCAGGCCACCGGCGCCGCGGAATTCGGCTCGCTGCACGCCACCTGGCAGTTCTGAACCGCACCCGCCCCGGCGTTGTTACGATCGAGGCGTCGCCCCTTCCGGAGAACCCGCGTGCGCAAGATTTCCCGAACCTTCCTCACCGGCCTGGCCGCGATCCTGCCGGCGATGGTCACGCTGGCCCTGCTGTGGTGGCTGGGCAGCACCGCGGAACAGGTCCTGGGCGGCATGCTGCAGGCCGTCCTGCCGGATCTGCTGTACGTACCGGGCATGGGGATCGCCGCCGGTGTCGGGCTGGTGTTCGCGGCAGGCGTGCTGCTGCAGGCCTACCTGGTGCGCTGGCTGTTCAACTGGCTGGAGGGCCTGATGCAGCGGATCCCGGTGGTCAAGACCATCCACGGCACGGTGCGCGACGTCACCCGCCTGGTCTCCGGCGACATCCACCAGCAGTTCGGCCAGGCAGTGCTGGTCACGCTGCCGGGGCTGGAAGCGCGGGTCATCGGCTTCGTCACGCGCGAGGACTTCGAAGGGCTGCCGGACTCCCTGGGCGGGGCGGAGACCCTCGCGGTGTACCTGCCGATGAGCTACCAGATCGGCGGCTACACCCTGATGCTGCCGCGCGACCGGGTGGAACCGCTGGAGCTGTCGCTGGAGGACGCGATGCGCTATGCCCTGACCGCCGGGGTCTCCGCGCGCAAGGACGACCCCGGGGCATGAACCGGGGCATGAACCGAGGCGTCAACCGGGCAGTACAGCGCGGCGGCCCGCGTCAGCCGTCCTCCAGCGGGGAGATGTCGCGCACCGCGCCGAACGCAGCCGAGGTGGTCATCAGGGCATAGGCGCGCAGGGCCTGAGTCACCGGTCGATTGCGCGACTCGGGCTTCCAGGCCTTCGCGCCGCGGGCCTCCATCGCCTCGCGCCGCGCCGCCAGGGTGGCGTCGTCCACGTCGATGCGGATCTCGCGCGCGGGGATGTCGATCACGATGGTGTCGCCCTCTTCAATCAGGCCGATCGCGCCGCCCTGCGCCGCCTCCGGCGAGACATGACCGATGGACAGCCCGGAGGTGCCGCCGGAGAACCGCCCGTCGGTAATCAGCGCGCAGTCCTTGCCCAGCCCCTTCGACTTCAGATACGAAGTGGGATAGAGCATCTCCTGCATGCCCGGACCGCCCTTCGGACCCTCGTAGCGGATGATCACCACGTCACCCGCCTGCACCTGGTCACCGAGGATGCCCTCGACGGCCGCATCCTGGCTCTCGAACACGCGCGCGGGGCCGGAGAATTTCAGGATGCTCTCGTCGACGCCGGCGGTCTTCACGATGCAGCCGTCCGGGGCCATGTTGCCGTAGAGCACGGCCAGACCGCCGTCCTGCGAGTAGGCATGTTCGATGTCGCGGATGCAGCCGCTGGCGCGGTCGAGGTCGAGGCTGTCCCAGGCACGATCCTGGCTGAACGCGGTCTGGGTGGGCACCCCGCCCGGCGCGGCGCTGTACAGGCGCTCGGACTCGGCGGCATGACGCATCACGTCCCACTGCTCCAGGGCGGCGCCCAGGGTCGGGGCATGCACGGTGGGGATGTCGCGGTGGATCAGCCCGCCACGATCCAGCTCGGCGAGGATGCCGACCACACCGCCGGCGCGGTGCACGTCCTCCATGTGGTACTGCTGCGTCGCGGGAGCCACCTTGCACAGGTTGGGCACGTGGCGCGACAGGCGGTCGATGTCGGCCATGGTGAAGTCGACCTCGCCCTCTCGGGCCGCCGCCAGCAGGTGCAGCACGGTGTTGGTGGAGCCACCCATCGCGATGTCCAGGCTCATCGCGTTCTCGAACGCCTCGAAAGTCGCGATGGAACGCGGCAGGGCCGAGGCGTCGTCCTGCTCGTAGTAGCGCCTGGCCAGGTCGACCACGCGCCGCCCGGCCTCCTCGAACAGGGCCTGGCGCGCGGCATGCGTGGCCAGCAGCGAACCGTTGCCCGGCAGCGACAGCCCCAGGGCCTCGGTCAGGCAGTTCATCGAGTTGGCGGTGAACATGCCGGAGCAGGAGCCACAGGTCGGGCAGGCGGAACGCTCGACGGCCTCTACCTCCTCGTCGCTGGCGCTGGAGTCGGCGGCCTTGACCATCGCATCCACCAGATCGAGGTGGATCACGTTGTCCTGCCCGGGCGCCTGCACCTTGCCGGCCTCCATCGGCCCGCCGGAGACGAACACCACCGGGATGTTCAGGCGCATCGCCGCCAGCAGCATCCCCGGGGTGATCTTGTCGCAGTTGGAGATGCACACCAGCGCGTCGGCGCAGTGGGCGTTGACCATGTACTCCACCGAGTCGGCGATGATCTCGCGCGAGGGCAGGGAATAGAGCATGCCGCCATGGCCCATCGCGATGCCGTCGTCCACCGCGATGGTGTTGAATTCCTTGGCCACGCCACCGGCCTGTTCGATCTCGCGCGCAACCAGCTGGCCCATGTCCTTCAAATGCACGTGTCCCGGCACGAACTGGGTGAAAGAGTTGGCGACGGCGACGATCGGCTTGTCGAAGTCGCCATCCTTCATGCCGGTGGCGCGCCACAGGGCGCGGGCCCCGGCCATGTTGCGGCCGTGGGTGGTTGTGCGGGAACGATAGGCAGGCATGATGGGCAGATCTCGTGAACGTTCGTTGAAAAGCGAAATCGTACATAATGCGAGCATCAATACCCAGTAGCGGAGGAAGCGTTAATGAAATTCGAGGTCGAGAACATCAAGTGCGGCGGCTGCGCCAGCTCCATCCGCAAGGGCCTGATGCAGGTCGAAGGCGTGGAATCCGCCGAGGTGGACGTCGAGAACGGGGCCGTGGAGGTCACCGCGCCGGAGTCCGCCACCGACGCGATCCGCGAGAAGCTGGCCCACATGGGCTACCCGGAGGTCGGCTCGGTGTCCGGATTGCGCTCCGCCGGCGCCAGGGCGAAATCGTTCGCCAGCTGTGCCGTTGGCCGCATGAGCGGGGACAAGTGACCCCGTGATGAGTCGCCGGCCGGCGCACGCCGGATTCGCGCATGGCATGGCCGCGTTCGGGCTGGCGGCCCTGCTGGTGTTCGGCGGCCCCGCCGCCGCGCAGAACACCGCCCCCTCGGGCCTGCCGGAAACCGCCCTGGAGATCGGCGGCCGGACACTGACGGTGGAGATCGCCGCCGACGATGCCAGCCGCCGGCAGGGTCTGATGTTCCGTGACGAACTCGCGGAGGATCGCGGCATGCTGTTCGTCTGGGACCGCGCCGACCGCCGGGCGATGTGGATGCGCAATACGCTCATCCCGCTGGACGTGGCGTTCATCGACGGTGACGGCGAGATCACCAACGTCGAGACCATGGCGCCGGAGACCACCCGCATGCACTGGTCGGCGGCACCGATCGAATACGCACTGGAGGTCAACGCGGAATGGTTCGCGCGGCACGGGATCGAGGCGGGTGACCGCATCCCCGGCCTGGACGCCGCGCGCGAGGAGGCTGCCCGGGGCCGCTGAAGGCCACGCCGGGCGCCGACCTGGCCCCGCGCATCGCCGCCGGAATCGACTCAAGCCACCGGGGACGAGGCCATGGCTCGTCCGCCATATCGCGCAACTTGTCGCCCAACCGGATCGTCCAATCGTATTGCGAGGGAGCCGCGTGAACCCGCCAGACCACCCAACCCGCCCGCATCCCGCACGTCGTGCCCCGGCTCCGGGGGAACTCGCGTGGTTCCGCGACGCCGTGCCATACATCGCCGCGCACCGGGGCCGCACGATGGTCATCGCACTGGCCGGCGAGGCCGCGCAGGCAACGGAGTTCCCGGCCCTGATGCGGGACATCGCCAAGCTGCACGCACTGGGCGTGCGCGTGGTGCTGGTGTACGGGGCACGCCCGCAGATCGAGGCGCGCCTGGCCGAACGCGGCCTGCAGCCGCAGTACGCCGAGGGTCTGCGGATCACCGATGCCCCGGCGCTGGATGCCGTGCTGGACGCGGTCGGCCGCCTGCGGCTGCAGATCGAGGGCCTGTTGTCCCGCAGCCTGGGCCAGCCGGGCACCGGCAACGCACGCCTGCGGGTGGCCGGCGGCAACTTCGTCACCGCCCGCCCATTGGGAGTGCGCGACGGGGTCGATTTCCATTACACCGGCGAGGTGCGCGGGGTGGACATCGCCGCGCTCACCGCGCTGCTGGATCAGGAGCAGGTCGCGCTGGTCTCGCCGCTGGGGTATTCACCCACCGGCGAGGTCTTCAACCTGTCCGGCGAGGAGGTCGCGACCCGCGTGGCCATCGCCCTGGACGCGGACAAGCTGATTTTCCTGACCGAGGCCGGCGTGCTCCGCGGGCCGCAGGACGACGTGCTGGATCAGCTGACCGTGCCCGCCGCGGAGCGCATCCTCGCCGAACGCGACGACCTGCCGCAGGAACTGGCCAGCCACCTGCGCAGCGCAGTGGATGCCTGCCACGCGCGCGATCTGCGGGTCCACCTGGTCGACCGGCGCGACGACGGCGGGCTGCTGACCGAACTGTTCACCCGCCAGGGCATCGGCACCCTGGTCTCGCGGGAGCCGCTGGAGCGCCTGCGCCCGGCGACCCTGGACGATGTCGGCGGCATCCATGCGCTGCTGGAGCCACTGGAGGCCGAGGGCGTGCTGGTGCACCGCGCCCGCGAGCACCTGGAACTGGAGATCGACCGCTTCCACGTGCTGGAGGTCGACGGCCTGATCATCGGCACCGCGGCGCTGTACCCGTTCGGCGACCACGCCGCGGAGATCGCCTGCCTGGCGCTGCACGCCGAATACCGCGGCCACGGCCGGGGCGACCGGCTGCTGACCGCGATGGAAGATCTGGCGCGCGAACAGGGGGTTCGCCGGGTATTCGTGCTCACCACCCGCACGGCGCAGTGGTTCCAGGAACGCGGTTACGCCCCCGGCAGCGTCGACGACCTCCCGCCGGAGCGCCGCCAGCGCTACAATCAGGCGCGCAACTCGCGGGTCTTCACGCGCGAGCTGGAGGGCTGACCCGGGGCAACGCCGGGCTCAGCGGCCGCGCGCCTCGTCGCGCTCATGGGCCTCCTGCGCGGCCACGCTGAGGGTGGCGATGGGACGGATCTCCAGGCGTTCGAGGCCGATCGGCTCGCCGGTCTCCTCGCAGTAGCCGTATTCGCCGCGCTCGATGCGCGCCAGCGCCTCGTCGATCTTGGTCAGCAGCTTGCGCTCGCGGTCGCGGGTGCGCAGCTCCACGCCGGCATCGGCCTCGTGGGTGGCGCGGTCGGACGGGTCCGGCTCCTGCCAGGTCTCGGTGCGCAGATGCTCGAGGGTCTCTTCCGACTCGGCGATCAGCTCGGCCCGCCACGCCTCGAGTTTGCGCCGGAAATAGTCCAGCTGGCGCGGATTCATGTAGGGTTCGTCCTCGGAGGGACGATAGTCGGGATCCACCATGTTGCACCTCCGGATCGTGGCCCGAGCCACGGGCCCGCCACAACGGGTAAACCTGCACTAGAACACATGTGCCGGACTCAGTACAGACCGCCAGACCACGGGGATCGAACATGCACGAACCGCTGCGCCTGATCCAGGTAACCGACAGTCACCTGGGGACCGAGCCGGGCCCGGTGCGCGCGGGCTACCCGGACAGCGACCTCGCATTGCGCCACGTCCTGGAAACCGCGCGGGCGCGGGAAGGCCTGCCCGACCGCCTGCTGCTGACCGGCGACCTCGCCGAGAACCCGTCGCCGGAGACCTATGGGCGCCTGAAGGCACTGCTGGACGAAACGGGACCCTGGCCCACCAGCGCGCTGGCCGGCAATCACGACGACGCACGCGAACTGGCGGTGACCCTGGAGTCGGTCGGCCACGCGGTCCATCGCAGCGAAGGCCTGGGCAGCTGGCAGCTGATCGCCCTGGACTCCTCGCAGCCCGGAGGGCCGGCCGGCCATCTGTCCGACGCCGAACTGCAGCGCCTCGAGGGTGCCCTCACCGCGCACCCGGAACGCCCGGCCCTGATCGCCGTACATCATCCGGTGGTACCGGTGGGCAGCCCGTGGATGGACGGCATGGGCCTGACCAATGCCAACGCGCTGTTCGCCGTGCTCGACCACCATCCGCAGGTGCGGGCCTGCGTGTTCGGCCACGCGCACCAGGTGGTCGACACCTTTCATGGCGACGTCCGCCTGCTCGGCTGCCCCGCCACCTGCGTACAGTTCCGCCCCGGGGCCACGGAATATCAGCTCGACGATGATCCGGACACCGGGCGCCCGGGTTACCGCGTGCTCGAACTCTATCCCGACGGCCGCCTGGACACGCGGGTCGAGCGGCTGCCTGCGCCGCCCGCCTGAGGGCCGCATGAGCGCGTCTTCGGTGCCGGAGGATACCCGCGCCGCCGCCCTGCAGGCCTGGCTGGCGCAGCGCCCCGGGTGCTTCGAGGGGCTGCAACTGCTGCGCGCGGATGCCAGCTTCCGCCGTTATTTCCGCGCGCGACGCGACGGTGAGCCGGTGGTCATCATGGATGCCCCGCCGGAACGCGAACCGGTGGCCCCGTTCCTGCGCATCGCCCGTCTGCTGGAGGCCCTCGGCCAGCGTCCGCCACGCATCCATGACGAGGACCCGGACGCGGGGTTCCTGGTGCTGGAGGACCTCGGCGACCGCACGTTCACCCGGGCACTGGCCGAGGGCGAGGACGAGAAGGCCCTGTATCAGCGGGCCATCGACCGGCTGGCCGACCTGCACCGGGCCTGGCCACAGCGGCCTGCGGAGGCCACACCCGCACTGCCCGCCTACGACACCCCGCGCCTGCTGGACGAGGCGCGCCTGTTCATCGACTGGTATGTCCCGGAACAACAGGGCCATCCGCCGACGGAGGCCGCCCGAGGCGCCTGGGAAGCGGCCTGGACGCAGACACTGGACGCCCTGCCGCGCCTGGAGCCCACCCTGGTTCTGCGCGACTTCCACGTGGACAACCTGATGATCCCGCCGGAAGGCGCAGGCTGCGCGCTGCTGGATTTCCAGGACGCGGTGCTCGGGAGTCCGGCCTACGATGTGGTATCGCTGCTGGAGGATGCGCGGCGCGACGTTTCACCCGCAGTCGCGCGGGAGGCCCTCGCGCGCTACCTGCAGGCCACCGGGTGGCCCGATGAGGCCTTTCGGGTGCATTACCGGGTGCTCGGGGTCCAGCGCGCGATCAAGGTCCTCGGCATCTTCACCCGGCTGCACCGGCGTGACGGCAAGCCCGACTACCGCCGCCACGAACCGCGCCTGCAGACGCTGGTGCGGCGCGGACTGGCCCACCCGGACCTGGCCCCGGTGGCGGACTGGTTCCGCCACCACATGCCGGAGGATCCCGCCGCACCCGGTGACGTCGGGGACGAAGGCGCATGATGCGGGCCATGATCCTCGCGGCCGGGCGCGGCGAACGCATGCGACCGCTGACCGACGAATGCCCCAAGCCCCTGCTGGAGGCCGGCGGCAAACCGCTGATCGTCTGGACCCTGGAACGCCTGGCCCGCGCGGGGTTTGGCGAGGTCATCATCAACACCGCCCACCTGGGTGAGCAGATCCCCCGGCGGCTGGGCGACGGTTCGGCCTTCGGGCTAAAGATCCGCTATTCGCCGGAACCCGCCGGCGCCCTGGAAACCGCCGGCGGCATCCGCCAGGCCCTGCCCCTGCTGGGCCCCGAAGCCTTCCTGGTGATCAACGGCGACATCTGGTGCGACCACCCGCTCGTACCCCCCTCGCGGCTGCCCGGGGCCATCGAAGAACACGATGCCCCACTGGCCCATCTGGTGCTGGTGGACAACCCGCCGCAGCATCCCGACGGGGACTTCGCGCTGGGCGCCGACGGCCGCGTCACCACCGACACCGGCCCGGGTCGCCTGACCTTCAGCGGCATTGGCTGGTATCACCCGGCCCTGTTCGCGTCGCTGGAACCGGGCTGCCGCCCGCTGGGCCCGGTGCTGCGCGAGGCGATCGCGCAGCACCGGGTGAGCGGCGAACACTACACCGGAGACTGGCGGGACATCGGCACGCCGCAGCGCCTCGCGGCGCTCGACCGCGATCTCGCGACCACGGATCAGGGCTTGATGTAGGTGAACCCCTGACGCTGCAGGCGGTAGAGCTCAGTGATGCCGCTGCCCACGACCTCCTCGCGAATCACGTCGTGCAGGTCGCCACGCTCCAGCCCGCGGACCTCCATGGAACGCCGACTGACCAGGAACCTGAAGCCCTGCAACCGCAGGGTGTCGATGCGGATGGCGGTGGCGGTGTCCATGGACTCCGCCTCCAGCAGCCGCACCCCCTCGCCGTGCAGAACGATGCGCACGTCGGCCGCGTCGCGCTCCGACTCGGCCAGATGCTCCTTGAGGTAGCGCAGGACATTGGAGAAATGAGCCCGGTCAGCAGAATCCAGGTGGTAGACCACACGTGCGACCGGGGTATCGCCGTCACTTCCCGCCCCGGCTACCGGGCCGGCCGACAGAAGGGCCGCAAGCAGCAGAAGCGGGCCTGCCCACCATGCGGAACGCCGGATCGGCGCAAGCGCTCGTGAAGGAATCACTCCACGCTCCCGCCACCCCGGCTCAGACCTTGATATAGATCCAGCCTTCCGCCTGGCGGCGGGCTGCCTCGGCCACGCCCGAGTCGATGCGCTCGGCCTGCGGCAGGATATCGATCCGCGGCTTGCCCTCCTCGCGCGCCAGACGCCCCAGGGTTTCGCTGCAGGCGGTGAAACGCAGACCGGAGTGTTCCCGGCTCAGTGTCGCCACGCGATCCGGGAACGGAGCCCGATCGGCGCGCAGCATGTTCATGGCCTTGTTGTGCACCACCACCTGAACGTTGAGGTTCCGGCCATCGCGCGCGGCCTCGTTGAACATCGCCTCGATGTCGTCCAGCAGCTCCTCCATCGCGGCCCGGTCGGCGTCATTGACATGCAGAAGGATCTGATCGGTCTCGCTGGCCGCATGGACCGGCTGAGGTGCGGCGGCTCCGCCCGCGGATTCGGCTTCCGCCATCTCCGTGAACAGGGCGCTGACGGTGTCGTCGAGCTCGGGCACCCCCTGGCCTTCGGACGCCGTCGCATGGGCTGCGGAGCCGGTCCCGGCCCCGTCCACGAACCAGCCGGCGTCACGGGTCACCTCGTAACCGGCCACCGAGCCCAGCACCAGGGCCACGACACCGGCGGCCACCGATGAGAACCAGCCGGTACGCCGGGGACCACCCCTCGGCGAGCGGAGCAATCCCGCACCACCGGAGCGGCCGCCGGCACCGCCGTGGTCATCCTCCCCGCTACGGTAATCCCGGGCCGGCGGTTCCACGTCCTCGTACGCCATCGCCACCAGCTCCTTGAGCTGGTGCATGTCACAGACCTCACGGCTCAGGTGCTCGCTGGAGGCGATCGCCTGCAGGGTCTGCAGCCGGTCCTCCGGAGAGAATTCGCCATCGACGAAGGCGTTGAGAATCTCTTCGCTCGGACGGTCCTGCGCCTTGAGTCGGTCTTCAGCCATTCTGGCTCCTTACTACCCTGAGTTGCGGCCCCTCTTCAGCGGGTTCCGCGGCGGATTCCGTCGCCGCAGCGTCCTGCGGGGCCTGCTGCTGTTCCAGCAGCTGCTTTTTCAGTTGTGCCCGGGCGCGGCTGAGGCGGCTCATCACGGTGCCGATCGGGACGTCCAGCACTTCGGAGACCTCGGCATAGGCAAAGCCCTCCAGATCGACCAGCGACACCACCTGCCGGTGATCGCTGCTGAGCCGGGCCATCGCCTGGTGCACGTCCGCCACCCGGCGGTTGCGCTCGGTCTGCTGCTCCGGGCAGTCCTCGCAGGCCAGCTCCATGTTGTCGACGTCCACCGTGTCCTTCTGCCGCCGTCCCCAGTCGCGGTAGCAGTTGGTCATGATGCGGAACACCCAGGACTTCAGTGCGTTTTCGTCCTGCAACGACTTCAGCCGGGTGAGGGCCTTCATCATGGCCTCCTGCACCAGATCGTCGGCCAGCGCACCGTCGTGACACCACGCATAGGCCATGCGGTACATCTGCGGTCGCAGGTCGCAGACCTGCTGGCGCAGCCGCCTTTGAGCGAACCAGGTCGCCATTGTTCTGTCTCCTCACATCCTGCAGGCCGTCTGTGCGGCCCTGCTTGTTCTTGTACCCTGTAGGACGTCGTCCCCGGGGGCGCTATTCCCGGTCTCCGGGCCGGGCTGCCGCGCGCACGCGACACACTTCTTCAGTCAAGGATACGCAATGCCCTTCGATCCGCAACAACTCGAGGCCTCTTTCGCCTTTGACCCGGACACCACCGCGGATCTGCGCGAGCGCTGGGCGCAACTGATGAACGACGCGGTATGGGCCGATCTCAAGACCGGCACCATCGGCGCGGTGCCCCGCCTGCGCAAGCGTCTGCTGGAGCTGGGCGAGAACCTGCGGTCCATGCTGTCCGATCGCGCCTGGATTCCGCACGAGCGCGAACGCGTTAAAGGGGCGATGGCCGCCAGCCTGAACCTGCGTGACAGCCTCAACCAGGCCGACCGCGCGGCGAAACTGCTCAACGGCGGCGAGGATTTCGAGCGCTTCGAGGCCGACTACCTGGCCTTCCGCAAGGCGCTGCTGGCGTTCATCGAACACCACGAACAGCTCTGGGGAGACCTGCTGGAATCCCTCTACGACGACAGCCCGGACGCGGAAGAGGACTGATCAAGTGGGCGAGGAGATCGGGTCCGAGTGCTTCACCCCGGAGGATCGCGAGCGATTCCGCCAGGCCCTCGACCGCGAGACCGATCTGCTGCTCGCCTGGCTGGACACCCACCGCGATACCCCACGGGGCCCGACCACCCTGGGCTTCGAAATCGAGGCCTGGCTGTGCGACGCCGAGGGCCGGGCGCTGGCGGAGAACGATGCCTTCCTGGAGGCGATGGACAGCCCGCTGGTGTCACGCGAGCTCGCACGCTTCAACGTGGAACTGAACACCAGCGTGTTCACCGCCGGGCCCGGCAGTTTCACCGCGATCCTGCAGGAATTGCGCGACACGGTGAAGCGCGCGGGGCGAGCGGCGGCGCGCTTCGACGGGGGCGTACTGATGGCCGGCAGCCTGGCCACCCTGCCCCCGGAAGCGCTGGGACTGCACCACATGTCGCCCCAGGCACGCTTTCGCGCACTGAACGAAGCGGTGCTGGAGAACCGCGCCCGACGCCCGCTGCACGTCGACATCCGCGGTCGCGAACACCTTCAGCACGACCACGACGACGTGATGCTGGAGTCGCTCGCGACCTCCTTCCAGATACACATCGGCAGCGCCCCCGGCGAAGCGCATCGCAGCCTGAACGCCGCCATGGTGGCCAGCGCGCCGGTACTCGCGGCCGCGGGCAACACGCCCTATCTGTTCGGGCACGACCTGTGGGAGGAAAGCCGCATCCCCCTGTTCGAGCAGGCGGTGGAAAGCGGTGGCTTCGCCGACTCGGCCCGCGGGCCGATCCGCCGGGTGACCTTCGGCAGCGGCTATCTTCATGACTCGGTCGGCGAGCTGTTCCGCGAGAATCGGGATCATTTCCCGGTCATGCTGCCAGTCGACCTGCACCACCCGCCGGAGGATCTCGCCCATCTCGCGCTGCACAACGGCACCATCTGGCGCTGGAACCGGCCGATCGTCGGCACCGATGCCGGGGGCCGGCATCACCTGCGCGTGGAGTTTCGCTGCCTGCCCGCCGGCCCCTCGCTGATCGACATGCTGGCCAACGCGGCCTTCGCCCTGGGCCTGATCGAATGGCTGCGCGATGCCCCCGGGGACGGCACCGCCGGCACCCCGTTCGCCGAGGCCCGCGACAACTTCTATCATGCCGCCCGCGAAGGCCTGCACGCCCGGCTGCGCTGGGGCCATGCGGACCCGCTCCCGGCACCGCGCCTGATCCGGCACCAGCTGCTGCCACGGGCCGCCGAAGGCCTGGAGAACCTGGAGATCGACCCCGGCGAGCGCGACGCACTGCTGGGCATCATCGCCGCGCGCGTGGACAGTGGCCAGACCGGAAGCGCCTGGCAGCGTCGCTGGGTCGCGCAACACGGACGCGACTGGGCCGGACTCGTCCGCGCCTATCGCGGCTGGCAGAACACCGGCGCCCCGGTACACACCTGGGGCCTGTAACCCGAGATACCGAACCATGCCGCAAGACCGACCCGCGATCCGCGAATATTTCGAGCTGCCCGACGGTTTCCTCGACGCCACACCGCGCACCCTGAGCCAGATCGTGCCGGAGCCGGCTCTGATCCACCTGGCCGGCCGGCGCGAACCGGCCGTAGCCGTGGTGCTCCTGCTGCACGGCAATGAACCGGTGGGTCTGCATGCCATCCAGCAGCTGCTGCGCCACTACACCCACCGCGAGCTGCCGCGCGCGCTGACCCTGGTGATCGGCAACCCGCAGGCCGCCGCGCTGGACCAGCGTCACCTCGACCAACAGCCGGACTTCAACCGGATCTGGCCGGGCACCGAACAACCGGGGTCACCCGAGGCGGAGGTCTTCGACCGACTGGTGACCCGGCTGCGCGAGCGGGGGCTGTTCGCGGCCATCGACCTGCACAACAACACCGGGCGCAATCCGCACTATGCCTGCATCAATCGCCCCGACCCGGCGTTCATGCAGCTCGCCGCCCTGTTCGGACGTACGGTGGTCTACTTCACCCGCCCGCGCGGCGTCGCCTCCATGGCCCTGGCGGAGCTGGCCCCGTCGGTCACCCTGGAATGCGGGCATCCGGACGATACCGCCGGGGTGCAGCACGCCTTCGAGATGGTGGATGCGGTGCTGCACCTGAGCACCTTCCCCGGCCACCCGCCGGAGCGCGACGCGATCGACATCTACCACACGGTGGCGCGCGTGCGGCTGCGTCCGGGGATGCGGGCGAGCACCGGAACGGATGGGGACATCCGCCTGGAACCCGATCTGGACCGGCTCAACTTCCAGATGTTGCCGGCCGGTTCCTGTCTGGTGCGGCGCCGGCCGGAAGTGGACGACCCGCTGGTGGTTACCTCGGAGGACGGTGCCGAGGTGACCGGTCTGTATCTCGAAACCCGGGGGGAAGAAATTCGCCTGCGGCGCGACGCGATGCCATCGATGCTGACGCTCGACAGCCGGGTCATCACCCAGGACTGCCTGTGCTATCTGATGGAGCCCATGGACATGAAGGCGCTCGCCGCAACCGCCGGCTGAGGGAGCAGCGCCCGCGCGCGACAATCAGGCGTCGCGATCGATCCGCTCGACGATCTGGGCGGGGCGGTCACCCTTGCGGTAGTTCGAAAGATCCGCAGTGGTCTCGGCAAAGGCCTTTTCGCGGGCCTCTTCGGTCTCGTACCAGCGACAGGCCTCCCAGTCGGGACCCAGCAGATGCGGCATGCGGAAGGTCGCGTCCTCGGGCATGCGAATGCGAATACCGTAACGTTTCATGGTTCAGGCCTGCGCGGGTAGTGGAATCAGCGGCGCCAAGTGTAGCCATCCCCCGGAATCGCGGCAATATCGGCCCGTGCGCGGCCGCCCCAGCTTCAGAAACGTCCCGTCACCACCCGGTTGCGCCCCTCCTCCTTGGCCCGATAAAGGGCCTGGTCGGCCCGCAGCAGCAGACGCTGCCGCGTATCCCCCGGCTTCCAGGCCGTGACACCAAAGCTCAGAGTGACCGGCCCGATGCCCTCCCCCGGTCCGGTCTCACGATGCGCGAACGCCTCACGCAGTCGTTCGGCCAGGGCCGCTGCCTCGTGCAGATCGGTCTGCGGCAGCAACAGAACGAATTCCTCGCCGCCCCAGCGGGCCGCCCGATCGGGCCGGCGCAGCTGTGCCATCAGCTCCCGGGTCACCTCGATCAGCACGCGATCACCCGCCTCATGGCCATGGGTGTCGTTCACGGCCTTGAAATGATCGATATCGCAAAGGACCAGCGCAAAACTGTTGCCGTAGCGCTGGGCCCGCTCGATCTCCTCGTCCAGGAATGCCTCGAACTTCAGCCGGTTGTACAGCCCCGTGAGATGGTCATGCGTCGCCTGGCGTTCCAGCTCGCGGGCCTTGGCCGAGACCTCGTCCAGCGCCACCTCCAGCGCGCGGGTACGCTCCGCCACCCGCCCCTCCAGACGATCACGCTCCCGGCGCAACGGCGCCAGCCCCATGCGCTCGATGGAATACCACAGGATCAGTGCGAACAGCAGGACACCGAAGCCTCCCCACATCGTCAGGGAGACGCGCAGGTTGTCCACCGCAGAACGCACGTCGGGAGTCACCACCTCCATCCGCAGCAGGACGGACCGATCACGCCCGTACTCCACCCGCTCCTCGAGATGGAAGCGGGGCACCCCGGACTCGGGCGACGGCCCGCCGTAGTCCAGCCAGGTGTAGTTGCCGTTCCCGCTCTCGACCACCAGTCGATGGACGTCAGGACGCCCCTCGGCATAATTACGGAGGAAACGCTCCAGCACGGAATAGTCGCCGCGCGCCAGGCTCTCCCGCGCGAACCCGCCGATCACTTCCAGCTCCGACTGCCCGGCTTTTCCAGCCTGCCGCTCCAGCAGCACCCTCTGCTCATTGAGCACCAGCAGAAGCCCCATCAAAGTAAAGAGGCTCAGGACCAGCAGTAACACCAGAGGCAGGCGCCAGATTCGCAGCCGGTTGCGGAATCCGCGGCCGGGAACCTGCGGCGCGTTCACCGTGTCACCTCCAGCATTTCCCGCAGTCCGCGATATTCTTCCGCCGTGCCGGAGACGAACTCCGCCACATTGCCACCCAGCGCCGCGAACACCGCAGGGCCGTCCGCATGTCCGGACAGGCCGATCAGGATCGCGCTCCATTGCTCCCGGCGTTCGGCATCAAGCCCCCGACGGGCCACAAAGGGATGCCGTGGCACCGCGGGCGTGTACGCGAGCGCCCGCAGCCCGCGCCCTTCGAAACGTTCGAACATTTCCTCGCGCATGGCCGCCACGTCCGCATCACCGAGGAGCACAGCCGAGGCCGTATCGAAATGGTTGCCGAAGAACTGCTTCTGCCCGAGATCGTCCGCGGCCACGCCCGCCCGCTCCAGCAGGGCCATGGGCATGCGATACCCCATGGTCGAATCCACGTCGACAAAGGCTACCGAATGCCCCGCGACCTGCGCCAGGGTCTCGATTGCATGATCCTCACGCACCACCAGCACGCCACGGAAACTCGCCCCGCTGCCCAGCACCTCGCGCGCCAGCACCGGGTGCTCCCCGTGGGTTTCCCACAGGCGCACGAACCCCGCCGGCCCGATGTAGGCCAGATCGACATCCCCGTCCCCGACCGCCCGCACATGGGCACCATAGGAATTCGCCACATGCAGCTCGAAGGCCTCCCCGGTCTCGGCGGACAGGTGATCCACCAGCGGCCGGAACCGCTCCATCACTTCGGTGGTCGCGACGAAGGGATGTACGCCCAGCCGCCAGGGTGCGTCCTCTCCTGTCTCCGCCCCGGCGGCCGTGGCCAGCCCGAGCAAAAGAGGCAGGAGCCACCCGCGCCGCGGACGGACACGCCACCTCATTCCCGACCCCGTCTCACCGTCCCGCACGCACCCCTCCCCGCGTGGCAAACGCGCCAAAGATCATGCCGCAATCGCTTCCGCTCATTCTGCACGCCAACGGCTGTCCGTACCCTGACCCGGAGCAGCCCCTCGTCACCAACCCGGTGTCGCCGAGCAATCCGGGGGGGGGTTAGCGCCTCCCGTCCGGGCTTCCCGCCTTCCAGTCCAGGTAACCTCTGATCAATGTACACGTTCGCGTTGGCAGCCCGGGTTTTCTGACACCACCCGCGAGGGGTAACGCGGACCAACTCCAGCAGGAAAACTGACGGCCGAGTGGCAGACGCAAGTTCCGGGAGAGAGGACAGGAAAAGAAGGGGGAGGAGACGGCACAGTCCCTGCAGGCCCCCGCAAGCCACGGCGGGGACCAGGCAGGAGCCTGAATGTCGGAGCG
This sequence comes from Thioalkalivibrio halophilus, assembly GCF_001995255.1. Lineage (GTDB taxonomy): Bacteria > Pseudomonadota > Gammaproteobacteria > Ectothiorhodospirales > Ectothiorhodospiraceae > Thioalkalivibrio > Thioalkalivibrio halophilus. The sequence continues at coordinate 17,548 of NZ_MUZR01000062.1, forward strand.
GATGTGGTCACGGGGCTGGTGCATACCGTGAAGGGGACGGCGGCGAACGTCTCGGACGTGTCGCAGGTGCCGGACCTGCTCCACGGCGAGGAAGACAGCCTGCATGGCGATGCCGGCTACATCGGTGCGGAGAAGCGGCTGGATGGGCATCGCCCCGAGACCCACATCGCGCGCAAGCGCGGCACCGTGCGCGCAATGCCGGAAGGCCCGGCGCGCGAGCGGGTGCGCGCCGCCGAACGGCACAAAACCTGCGGACTGCGGACGCTAAGCCACGGGCGATCAGGGTGCGACGAGTGCCAGGCGTCTCTGGAGCTCGGTGCCATTGTCGGAGGCAATCCTGCGAAACATGGAGCTGATGCGGGTGTCATCCGCCACGGTTTGCCAGTAAGCGATGGCGGCGTGGCAGGCGGCGACCCACACGCCATGTTCACGGGGCAATGGCATGGCTGGATCGAATGTCACTCGTGGGAGTTCGCCACCTGGGAGTGGCGCGTACGCCATCGGGAGCATGTCGTAGATCGGGCACAAGGTGAGCCGCCCGTCCTCCGGTCGAAAGGCGAGATTGCCCAGATGCATGTCGCTATTGGAGATCAGGCGGCCGAACCAGGTGATGTAACGGATGGCTGTAACAGCCTCCGGTGCCAGCAGACGCTTTTCGGCGAGTCCCTGGGCGAGGGTGTCCCATGCCGAAGGCGCGTGGCCGAGCAAGGCCGCGTTCACGGTCTCCAGCGTCACCACCGGACTGCGGCCAAACAAGCCGTGACGATCGAAGCGTTCGACTTCCAGAAACGTTCGGCCCTGATGCTGAAGGATGCGGCCCGGAGGGGTTTGCACGCCAGGGAGCGCGGAGGCCGTCTGGAGTGCCAAGTGCTCCGCCACCAGCAGATCGGACCAGCGCTGCACGGTCGTGGAATCATCGGCCCCCGAGAACTTGACGATGACATGCGGCGTATTGCTGTCTCGCAGATCCCGGAGGGCGGTGAACTTCGGGAATTCACCCGCAGCGCTGGAGCCCGCGAGGCCCAGCGAGATGGCCTCCTCCGCCGCCTTCACGTACATGCGTTCGATATCGTCCGCCTTGAGGATCAGCGGCGGATCCAGGCGGGCCTTCTGCCAGGCCTGGAACGCGGCATCGCCGACAATCAGGTTGCCCGGGAGATCAGACCCCACGCGACTCAGAACCCACAGGATATCGTCGTCACTCCAGGTATCGGGATTGGGCGACACCGCAAGGGTGTCCTGGAAGCGATGTGCCAGCTGGCGTCCGAGATAGCCCTGGGGGCGTATGTCGTACAGAGGATATGGCAGCCCGTCCCACCACCCATCGGGGGTCTGGTCGTCATCCTCCAAAGGCCAATCCGAACCACCGAAGTCGGCATGGCAGCCCTGCGGTTGGATGGGCGAGAGCTCCGTGAGCTCGTGAGGCTGGCCGGCCTCGTCAATCGCACGGATGGGGAAGGGCGCCAAGTGTCCTCGCAGCGCTCGGCGCAGGGCGTAGCGAGTGCGCCGAGCCCGGCCGGCCGCAAGGACGGGCTCAGTCGTCTCCTGCAGCAGGCGGTGCAGGGTGGGAACCGACAGGCCCAATTCGCGGGCAAGATCAGCCGCGCGCGCCGGGGCGAATTTCGCAAGCGCCAAGCCGAGCTGCTGGTGCGCCGCTTGTCGCTTGCTCCTCATCCGAACCCGCCCAATTGAAATGATTATTGAGAAGATACTAACCCATTAAGGGTTTGATATATATAGCTTCAAAAGCCCGCCGAAGCATGTACTGAAACAATCCCATGGCCGAAACAATCCCATGGCCGAAGCGAGCCCTGGCCAGGAGGGGTCCCGGCCTGCCGCGTTTGTGACAGGATTTGTGACAAAGGCGGGGCGATACAATCCCGGGGCTCCAAACTCGACCTCGGAAACACACCATGACCGACTGCCCCACCCTGTCGATGTACTCCGCCCTGCAGCAGGCCTTCGATCATTTCAACGAACGGCTGTTCGACAACGAACTGCCGCCCTGCCTGATCACGCTACGAAGCTCCCGCCGGCAACGGGGCTACCACCACGCCGAGCGCTTCATCTCCGGCGACGGCACGATCATCCACGAGCTGGGTGTTCATCCGGGGTACTTCACCCTGAATCCGCTGGAAGTTGCGCTCTCAACCCTAGTACACGAGATGGTGCATCACTGGCAGGAGTGCTTTGGCCGACCGAGCCGGTCGAACCACCACAACCGGGAGTGGGTCGGCAAGATGGAAGCGATCGGTCTGGTGCCGAGCGATACCGGCCTGCCGGATGGCAAACAGACCGGACGCCGAGTCACGCACTACATACAGCCGGCCGGGCCCTTCGCCCGAGCCTGCTCGGACCTGCTGGCCACCGGGTTCGAACTACCCTGGTTCGACCGGCATGCCCCCACCGATCCGGAATCGGTTGCCCAAGTGCAGGAGGCCCTGGCCGAACAGGGCCTGGCCGTGGCCAGCGCCCCCGCGCCGGCCGAAACGATCCCCCTGCCCGACAATGCCGAAAAGCCAGCGGTGTTCGCGCCACCCGCGCCGCGCCCGGATCCCCGTGTCCGCATGAACTGCCCGACCTGCGACGCGCGAGTCTGGGCGCGACCGGAAACCGAGGTCGTCTGTGGTTCCTGCATGGAGCCCATGAGCCACGCCTCCGAAGACGCAGGGTGACCCTGCCAACATCAGATCAACGCGCGGGCATGCCGAGAATGGCAGCGACCACCCGCTCCTCCGCAGAGCTTTGAAGCGGGAGGCGGGCAAACGCCTCCAGTACCTCGGGGCCAAGCTCCGACTCCGCCTCAATGAGTTCCTTGCGCAGATCCCGCAGGCGAAGGAACCCCCGGCGCTGCTGGGTCAGGCGGCGATACCAGTAGGGACGGATGAGCTCCAGCCAGCGATTGGCAAGCGCCTCCCAATCCGGTTCTCCGCCCGTCAGCGTTTCCGGCTTGCGCTCCAGTAGATTGCGCAGAGCGAGATAGGCGTCAAGGCGCGCTTGCTCCCTCTGGCGGGCCGCCTCCTCGCAAAACCCATTGAGGACCTTGGTCATCTCTTGCAGGGCGCGTTGCTTGCGCAGTGGTAACTGCGCCCGTTCGGCCTCCGGGAGGCGCTCGGAAAAATGTGCCAGCCATCTTGCGGCTGGCTCGTCCATTTCACCATTGGGCGGATCCGGCGCCAGTCGCTCGCGCAGCGCCGCGGCCACCTTGTCCAACGAAGTCGTTGCCTCGGCATCCGGGCCCGAGAAGAAAAACCAGCGCGGCGCCCGGTCCGCACTGCCGGCCAGACAGAAGAAGGCCCAGACGGTGTCGCTGGCCACCACGCTGACCCTTGAGAGCACCCGCACCGAGCGCTCGCGGTAATACTCATAAATGTCCGGTTCGACCAGGGCACCCGAACCTTCCACCAGCCCGCGCACCGCGGCAAACGCATCATGCGGCTCCGCTTCCTCGATCGAACGGGCCGTACGCTCGTATTCGCGGATCAGGGTGTCAGCGTCAACGCTATCCCGTGACCGCTGCTGGAGGTCTTCCGGCAACGGGAGATTGGTCCCGAGGAGTTCCGTCACCGCGCCGACTCGATCCAGGAATCGAGCATCGGCACTGAGAGCGAACTCCTCGGCATCGCGGGGCCACCAGACTTCGACCTCGGCATGGGGGCTGTCGAGCCGATCGACGCGTCCGGTTCGCTGTTCGGCCACGCGTATCACCGAGGGCATGTCGAGATGAACCAGCGCTGAGGCCGCCTGCAGGTTCACCCCTTCGGACAGGCTGTCCGAACACAGCGCCACCCCGGTCTGTTCGTCGCCACCCGGCCGAAACGCACGGAGTACCGCCTGGCGGCTTCGCTCATCGCTGCCCGTCGCCTGCCAGATCTCGACGCCCGGCAGCCGCTCTTCGAGCTGGACGCTCAAGGCCGCAATGGTGATCAGACGGCTGTCGAAGGCCAGCACACGCTCGTGGCTCGCCGCCAGTTGCGCCAGATGGGCCACCTTGGCACGTTCTCGCGCCGGGCTCATGGCCCGCACTTCTTCCAGCACCTGCGAGAGGATCCGGTGGTCGTGCGCGTGAGCCGATTCCCAGGCATCGACATCGGTGAGCCACGCGGGCAAGGGCACGCCCAGCCGATTCTCGGGAACGCGGCCGGGCTGCTTGAGTTTGCCCAGCACATCTCCTGTATCGGCGGACTTGGCGTAATGCTCCAACCCGAACTCGGCCCGCGCCACCGCCGTTCCGCACAGGTGCTCGACCAATGCCGCACGCGAAGATCGCAGGGCCGCCATGACCCGGTAGCGGACCAGCTTGTGAGCCCCGAGCAGCAGGTTGTCGCGATACTGGCCCTCGGTGAGTCCCTGCTGCCTTTGTACGGCGCTCAGTTCCAGGACCGCCGGAACCTGGACCACGCCGAAGAGCTGATCGAGAAGCTCCCGGATCCGACCGGCGCGTTCACGGTCGGCAGCCGGTTCGTTCAGGGAATAGCTGTACGAGCGGTGCTCCGGATAGCGGCAGGGCCGGCCCGTGTGATCCCGATAGGCCCCGGGTGCGCGATCAATCAGCGCATTGAACATGCGCTTGGTACGGCGAATGGTGAATGTACGGATCTCATCGCGCAGCTGGGCGGCCTCGTCCTCGCCCAGACCGTGCCAGCGACCGGGACGATTGACCCGTTCCAGGGCCTTCAGCGTGCTCGGCTGCAGGTTGTCGGCACCGAGCAGATCCGCAATCCGGACCAGGTCATCGACATTCCGGTTGATCGGTGTGGCCGTAAAGAGCAGAACGTCATCGGCAAGGTGATTGGTAAACAGCCGCCGTGTCCTGCGCGAGCGGCGATTGTGGAAATTGTGGCACTCATCCACGGCCAGCAGTCGCGCCCGCCTCAGGGCATCATCCAGCTGCCACGCCTTGCGGCTTCCGTGACTGAGCAGGCCAACCGAAAAGACATCCAGCGCGGTGTCGGCCCGGGATGCCTCCCGCTCCCACTCCTCCACGACGGTCGAGGGTGCAATCATGACCGAGCGGGGCATCCCGCCCGCCCCCTGGATGCGCGCCTGCTGCGCCCGCAGAAGATGCGCACCCATACGCGTCTTGCCCGACCCCGTCGCGTCCGCAATCAGCACCGCCCCCTGACGGTCCAGCAGATAGAGCGCCTGTGCGATCCCCTGACGCTGGGCCGGCCACAACGCGCGAAAGGCCTCCCGGTCGACCTGCTGCAGAAAGCCCTTCGCCCAGTCACCTTCCAGCAACTCCCCGCAAGCGCGGGCCAGCGCATCGCGCCACCCGACGACATGCAGCAGACGCTCGAGCAGCGCCAGCAACGCATCGGTGTAGTCCTCTCCAAACGACCAGAACTGTTCGGCCAGCGCCGCGGCCTCGCGGTAACGCCTCGGCTCACCCGTTGCAGTGAACCGCGCGTTCGCCTCGTGCTGACGTTCCAGCCCGTTCCGGCTGAAGTTGCTCGAGCCCAGCGTTACCGCCCCCGCCCCGAGATAGATCTTGGCGTGCAGCGGCCGCTGCGTGTCGGGCCAGTACCGCGCCTCGACGGCGCCCTCGCGGAGTCGCTCCCGAAAATGGATCAGCCGGGCCGACAGGCGCAGGGCGATTCCTCGATCCAGCCAGTACTGCTCGACTTCCTCGGGGAAGCTCGGCGCCTTCAGACTGCGGTGACCTCCCTCCCCCACACTCGGCTCGTTACCAAAGAGAATGCGAAGGGGCCGAACCTCCCCCAGATCACTCTCCAGACGAACGAGCTCTTCAAGCGCCCCGTAGCCCGTCACCACCAACGGCGAGTCCGCAGACACAAGGTCCGCAATCACCCGCTCGCGCACCGTTCGCCCGTCGACGTTCAGCGGGAAACGATCCGGCGGTGGCCAAACACCCTGCCCCTCGCGCGACTCTTCAGGAAAATCGCTAAAGAGATCAGCGGTGCGCGCCGTATCCGGGAGGGGATCTTCTTGACTCATGAGGCCACCCGTCGACCCAAAACAGGAATTCGACCGACACAGTGCCGGATCCGCGGATGGGAAGGCCACACGCAATGCTTCCCTCCCATCCATTCGGTCAATGTAGACGCCCACCGAAGTCGGGAAGCACACAGATCACTGGAGGAATCGAATGCCGGTCCAAGATTGGGCGCGACACACGTAAACCTCCAGTTATGCATGGACCTAATTGTCGGGTCCCGGCTGTTT
>NZ_MUZR01000063.1:0-141 GCF_001995255.1 Thioalkalivibrio halophilus
GTCGGGCAGCGGCTGCCGGGTAAGGCGGAAGTATTGGGCATAATCCAGCAGTTCGAGCACATCGTCGCCCGTGGCATATTGCAGGGCGTTCCCGTGCTCCCAGGTGTAGGGTCGAAGTGAATCGATCAACGCCCGGTGGCG
>NZ_MUZR01000063.1:159-25944 GCF_001995255.1 Thioalkalivibrio halophilus
CGCCACCGGCGCGCTGTTGGCCGCCGGGATCTCCAGCAGGACCACGTGCCCGTCGGGGTGAGCGATGGCACGGAACGAGAAAGCGATACTCGGCTGCAGCCGCTGGGCAAGCCATAGCTGGAACTCCTGACTGCCGACTTTGTGGTTATCCGGATCGAAAGCCGTGCCCACCACGGCGTGGGTTGCATCGTCGATGCCCCACACCATGTAGCCGCAATCCTGGCCCTCAAGGCGGGCTGCATTCGAGATCGCCGAACAACGCTTGCCGATCGACTGCGGCTCGATGTTGTCTCTCTTGAACTCCAACCAGGGCAACTCGTTCGACTGCGAACGAAGCTCCTCGATCAGATCGATATCGCGTGAATCGGCCATCACACGTCCTCCTGTCCCGGCGGCCCGTTGTGCACGCCGTAGCGCAGCTTCTCATGGACAGCGCGATTGGCGTCGCAGAGCGTCTTGCTGCCAGCGATCGCCGCTGCCTGATCCAGCTCGCGCAGGGCGCGTTGGCCGACACTGCTCATTTCGGATCCTCGTCGTCCGGCCCCGGCTCGCGTACAGCGGATGGCGGGGCGGAGCCCCCCGACTCATACGCCTCCGCGCTGCCAATCTGCTCCGGGGCCAGCCGGACCATCTGACCGTCGCGCCAGACGACCGCGTACTGTCCCAACCGACGCTTGCGCTCCAGGGCCTTGGCCACCGCCTTCCGCAAGGCCATCAGCGCCTTCGATTCATGATCTTGCTCAGTCGCCATGGTTGAAAGTCTCCTTGACTGGCACGGTTCATAACCCGTTGTTATTAAGGGCCTTTCTGGCCTCAAATGTCGTAATGGTGCGACGCAAGCCTCAGCCGGATGGAATCCGCCGGCTTCCAGACCTGTAATTGTCGGTGTCTCATCCGCCTTAGCGGAAGGAGCATCCGAAGCCCTTCGGCAGCAATGCCGCGGGGCTCCAGCCGTTCAAGCCAACTTGAATCGATGAAACAACCCAAAGTCGTTCATCACGATTTCCGTTTAAGTTCATTTGGGAGAAACACATCTATTTCATCATCTGAAAAAGTCATCTCCTCCAGCGCTTTAAGCCCCTTTTGTGCTTCTCTATACGCCTTGAAGTTCGTACTGGGTGATCCTTCATACGCGGAATGCAAATCCTCCATAATCGCGTCCCTTCTACTTCGGATATCTGCAAGAGACAGATCCCCAACACGCAGGTCTGTCAGCAGTGACAGATACCTCTCCCTGATGATCCACAGCTCAGATCCTGCATGCCGGTGCTTCTGAGCGATCTCACCGAGATCGTAGTCTTTCGTGTATGAGTTTATCCCCAGAAGTATCGTGGAAATCACGACACTGACCCCAGACCCCCAGTGCCCGGTCCCAAAAAAGGTTGATATCACGCCACCAGTAATCATGGCTGAGAGGGCAATCTGCGCCATTTTTATACGGCCGTTTCTGCGCAGCAGCATGTCAGCGCACTTCTCATGGGTTTTATGGGAATAGACGACTCGCCCATAGCATTCCCGAATTTGCCCTTCTAGAAGCTCTACTTCTCTATTCATTGGCGCCAGCCTCAGCAACAATGGGAACATGAAGGCGATCTTTGGCAACGACGACCCCGTCCTTAACGCAGTAGCACTCGACGACATGATCCCCGCGAAAATCCGTTGTTTCTTCCTTCTGCATCTGCCCAGCATCTTCTTTAATCTGGCCGCGAATGCAATTTCTCCTGCGCGCCTCATCACCTCTGTTTAGAACCTTCCAGTAAATCTCGTATGGCTCTCTTACAGATATTTCGGTTACATAAAAGCGCAGAGATTTCTTTGCCATCAAAGGAATTTTTCGCATGAGCATAGTTCTGAGGAAAAACTCACGAAATCCATTCTGCTTCACCTCGCAGTCAATTCTCAGAGAGCCGGAAATATCGACTGCGTACCTATCCTCAATGAACTCCTCGGTATTATCCCAAGACGCTTGAACAGCTTCATCAAGCGCTTTCTGGGTATCGACTGTGGCCGCCGGAAATGGCCTGCCATAGACTTTCTTCCATTTCCCATTGACGCCCCTCTGGCCTTCGGCTTCAATGGCCTTCAAGCAGAGCTTGTACGCCTTTTTCGCCTTGCGCTGAAACTTCTTCTTTACTTTTACCCGCTGCCGGCTTCCAGGCGCTCCGTATTCGCTCTGCTCGGGCAGATCGGACAAAAATTTGAAGAAGTCTCGGCTAAGCCAGTCGTAGTAAGCGTAGCCTCTACTGTCATATTCTGTGGTTTGATCAAGAAACTTGTACGCCAGCGTGTCAATGAGAAGTCCTCCCATTGCCACACCGTGTTGATTTCTCCAGGCCCTGGCCATTTTGCACAACCGACGGAGGTTGGCATTTTTGGCGGAATCCATCTCAGAAACGGCTTCCATCTCCTCCCTGGGCTTGGTGAATTTCCAGCTTCCACCGTTTTTCGTATCCGGATAAAGATAGCTCCGGTCGGTCTGCTCAAAAACGGGTTGAACCTCGATGTGGAAGTTCGTATAGGTCACCGTCACCACCAAACGGTCCACCCTCACATTCGTTGATGGATAGCGGCTCAGAATCGCGGACTTGGTATCTTGGAGCAGCTTGAGCTGCTTTCCGTCTTTGTAATCATCCCATTTTCCCTTCGGCATGATGTAGAGCATATCCAGGTCAGATATGCCGTTGATGCCCGTCTTCCTCCCGAAAGAACCCACCTGGAGGGTGTTCGCCGTCTTGGAGTCAGTGTCCCGGAATTGCCTATTTAACGCAGACGTAAGCTCTCCATAGCGGAAACTGATTGTGTCCGTGTTTGTAATCGCCAAATTCGAAACGAACCCGGAGAACATTTCAGAAACTGTCATACCAGCCTAGTCCTCCCGGTCAGTAACTGCTGCATCATGCCCTGTTTGGTCTGGCGGGCCTTGTTGCGGCGGCGTTCCAGCGCTTCGATTTCGGTGTCCATATCGGAGAGAACGTTGGCGATGGCGGTTTGTTCGTTGACGCTCGGCAGCCTAACCTCGAAATTCTTCAGTACCTTCCAATCAGCCCTGGGCATGTGCGTGCCGTAGGAAATGCTTGCCGATTCGTTGAAACGATCAGTTTGAACGATGCCAAGCAGGAAGCCACTCGCCGCTTGGCTAGAATCAACCATCAAGGGCCAAATTTCAGTTGTACAGATCCCATCCTGCTCGGCGAGCCAATATTTCCGGAGATATGAACGGAGCCTTCCAAACAGAACATCACCTGCGCGAAACTGGTATTTGGACGCTGTTGAGTACTTTGCCGTTGAAGAGCTCAATAGTCGGCCATCCCCTTGCCCTATGTGCTCGAGTTCGATGCACGGGGTGTCCGGGTGTACGGACGAGGGCATTACTTTCTGGTTCCGGATCGAAACAAACTCCCCCAACCGCTTCGTCTCCCACTCGCCGGTGAAGCCGGGCAGGCGGGTCTGGCCGGTGAGGAGTTGTTGCATGGCGGCCTGTTTGATGGCGCGCTTTTTGGCGAGCAGGCGGTCGAGGGATTCGATCAGCGCGTCCGCGTCCGATAGGGCGGTGGCAATGGCGCGTTGTTCTTGTTCTGCAGGATAAGGAAGCGCAACTGATGAGAGCGCAGAGGCACTAATATGAACGACAGCGTCGCCTTGTCCTTTGCTGGCCTTCTGGCGCGTAATCAGCGGCGCATTGAGAAGATAACCCAAAAATTCAGGGACTCCCTCATGCGGGCTCAGAATGACAATGTCGCCCCCCGCGTAAGCCTCTGCCTCACCTACAAATGCGACAGCCTTCCCAATCTCTTCTTTCGTCTCGCCTGATCCAGCAAAAAGCAAGTCACCGTATTTAAGGGGCTTACTTGAATTTGCGACTTCGCGGGAAATTCGACTTGAACACCTTCGCACCACATCATTGTGATGTGTATAAATTTCACCATAGCGAATGCAGGGAATTTCACCGCTCATGGCCTCGTCTCTTTTAATCCCTTGGCCCTTGGAGAAGGTTCCGAGGTCACCCAAGCGTATTAATTCCCAATCCTCCGGAATTACTCCTACCTCTGTCCGCTTATACCCGTGCGGCACGTCCTCAGCAGTCGCGACATCAGGCTCCACCGAATAGACGGCCGACCCATCCCGCACGGCCTGCTCTTCCACCGCCTCGCTGCGCTCAGCCATCGACCCGCACCCCCATCTGTTCCAGGTGGCCGGTGACTTTGGCGGCCAGTGCTTCCACCTCGCGCTCGATGGCCGGCAGGGGTTCGGCGTAGCGCTCTTCCAGCTCGCGCACGCGGCCGGCGAGCTGGTTGGTGATGCGCTCGACTTCCGATTCGATGGCGGCACGGATGTCGGCCAGCCCTTTATCGTCCACGGCAAGCTGTTTGATCTCCTCCTCGGTGAGCTCGGCGTAGCGGGCCAGTACGGCCTGGTCGAGTTCCGTCTGGGCGTCCTTGACGGCCTTTTTGGCAGCCGCCTCATTGTCCATGAGTTTCTTGCACTGCTTGAGGGCGGCGATTTCGTCCTCGGCCTCGGGCTCGCCCTTTAGGGCCTTGAGGCGCTTGGGGATCTCGGTCTTGGTGACCTTGCCCTTGTCGTTCTTGACCTCGCTCAGGGGGTCTTCCTCGCCGTCGTGCTCCTCGATGAATTCCTCCAGCTCGCGGCTGGCCGTCTCGTACTCGGCCTGGAGCTCGTCGAGCCGGCCCTGTTCGTCGGCAAAATAGCGGGCAATGACCAGCGCGGGCGGAATCAGATCCAGCTTGTATTTCTTGGCCTTTTTGCCGCTGCCGATGGTCAGATCCGGCTCTTCCTTGATCTTGCGCTCCTTGTTCTCGATCACACCCCGGGGCCGGGCCGCTTCGACCCAGCCCTCGGCGGCGATGAGGTAGACATCGTCCTGCATGACATCCGCCCAGTAGTCCATCAGGCGCTGGTAGACGGCGTAGCGGTCCAGCAGGGGCACATCGGTGAAGCGTTGCAGCAGGTCCTCGGACAGGCCGTGGATCACATCGCGGGGCTTGTCGCCCGCTTGCAGGGCGTAAAGGTCCGGGCGATGGGCCGCTTGCCAGTCTTCGGTAATGCCGGCCACACGCTCGGCGAAGGCCGTGAAGGCGGGGTGGCCCAGCACCGTGGCCTTCACTTCGCGGGCGTCGACCCGAGGCTCGAGGTAGCCGGGCCGGCCGTTATCGCGAAACAGCGCCTCGCGCAGGCCGGGCAGCACGGACCAGTAAGGCTCCAGCGCGTCCACGTCGCGCTCGGGGATGCCGCCGTTCAGGTGGGCGTAGAGGTCGTGCAGGTCCTCCGCCTCACCGGCGTCAATGTAGCGCGGGATGTTGAGGTTGTAGTCGTTGGCCTCAGAGGCGATCTCGGCCACGGGCACACGGCGGGCATAGCCGGGCAGTTCGCGCTGGTAGTTGAACATGTCCACGATCTTGTGGATATCGCGCGAGCGCAGGCGGTTCTTGTTGCCGTCCTTCATGAACTCGCGGCTGGCGTCGATCATGAAGATGTGCTCGCGCTGGCCAGCCTGTTCCTTGTCGATGACCAGGATACAGGCGGGGATGCCGGTACCGTAGAACAGGTTGGCCGGCAGGCCGATGATGCCCTTGATCAGCCCGCGCCGGATCAGGTTGCGGCGGATGTCGGCCTCCTTGTGGCCGCGGAAGAGCACGCCGTGGGGCAGGATGATGGCGCCCTTGCCGGTGGACTTGAGCGACTTGATCAGATGCAGCAGGAAGGCGTAGTCGCCGTTCTTGGCCGGCGGGATGCCGTACTCGAAGCGGCCGAACGCGTCGTTGGCCGGGTCCAGGCCGTTGGTCCAGGACTTGGCGGAGAACGGCGGATTGGCGACGGCGTAGTCGAAGGTCTTGAGGCTGCCGTCTGCGTTCTTGAAATAGGGGCGCGAGAGGGTGTTGTCCCGCCACAGCTCCGCCGTGGGGTAGTCGTGCAGGATCATGTTCATCCTAGCCAGCGCCCAGGTGGCGTTGTCGTTCTCCTGACCGTAGATACTCATACCCTGCGGCGCCTCGTAGGCGGCGCGCAGCAGCAGGGAGCCGGACCCGCAGGTCGGGTCATACAGGGTCTCGTCCTGACGGGTATCCGGGCCGATACCCACCACCTGCGCGATCACCCGCGAGACCTCGGCCGGGGTGTAGAACTGGCCCTTGCTCTTGCCGGACTCGGTGGCAAAGTGGCGCATCAGGTATTCGTAAGCGTCACCCAACAGGTCGTCGCCGTCGGCACGGTTGGCGCCCAGATCGAGCTGCTCGAAGATGGCCACCAGCTTCGACAGCCGGTCTTGCATGTCCTTGCCCGAGCCCAGCTTGGTCTCGTCGTTGAAATCCGCCTGATCGATGACGCCCTTGAGGTCATTGGCCTCGGCGAGTCGGCCGATGATCTTGTTGATCTTGTCACCGATCTCCTTGTCGCCCTTCAGCGCCACCATGTCGGCGAAGCTGCCGCCCTCGGGGACCTCGATCAGCGAGTCCTTCTTGTCGCTGACATACTTCATGAACAGCAGCGTCAGTACGTAGTCCTTGTACTGCGAAGCGTCCATCCCGCCGCGCAGTTCGTCGCAGGACTGCCAGAGGGAGGAGTAGAGCTCGGATTTCTTGATTGCCATGGATTAACTGTTTTCTCTTTTCGCAGTCAGTGCTTGGTTTCAGGGTGAAAGCGGAAGCTCATTGAGATTGCCCGTCCCGGATCTTCGCGAACACTTCTTCTCCGGGAACGGCCTCCACATCACCGGAACGAAATTCCTTCAATCGCTCCTGCGCCACCGAAGCCCATTTTTCATCGATCCGGGATTCGGGGGGGTTGAGACTGCGAAGAAGCGAATCGACCACCAGCGCACGCTCTTCCACTGGGAGTGCCTCGGCTTCATCAATAAGGTCCTTGATCCTCATTGGCCACCTCTCACATGGATCCTGTTACTACCCAGCACCAGCCATCAGCCGCGCGAGGCACGACCGTCAGCTGAACCGCCTTTCTAATCGACATCGGGTTCCCCCGGACGGTACTTCACCAGAATACTACGCGACGCGGGCCTACCCCCGCGCGTCGCGTTCCCAGTTCATGCAGCGGCGCACGGCTTCCTTCCAGCCGTGGTACTGGCGGTCGCGGGTGGCAGCGTCCAGCTGCGGCTCGAACACGCGTTCGATACGGCTCAGCGCGCGCAGATCATCGCGGCTCCACAGGCCGGTGGCCAGACCGGCCAGACCGGCGGCGCCCAGGGCGGTGCTCTCGGTGATGGCCGGGCGCTCCACCCGCACCCCGAGCTGGTCGGCCTGAAACTGCACCATCAGCTCGTTGGCCACCGCGCCGCCGTCCACCCGCAGGGTCTGCAGGGCCAGACCGGAATCGGCCTGCATGGCCTCGATCACGTCGCGGGTCTGGTAGGCCAGGGCATCCAGCGTCGCGCGCGTCACGTGCTCCTTGCGCGTGCCCCGGGTCAGGCCGAAGATCGCCCCGCGCGCATGCGGATCCCAGTACGGCGCCCCCAGCCCGGCGAAGGCCGGCACCACGTAGACCCCGCCGGCGTCCTCCACCCGGCTCGCGAAGTACTCCGACTCCGCGGCCGTATCGATCAGGTGCATCTCGTCGCGCAGCCACTGCACGGCGGCCCCGGCGATGAAGATGGAGCCCTCCAGGGCGTATTCCACCTGCCCGTCCAGGCCCCAGGCGATGGTGGTCAGCAGGCCGTGTTCCGAGGTCACCGGGCGGGTGCCGGTGTTCATCAGCAGGAAACAGCCGGTGCCGTAGGTGTTCTTGGCCATGCCCGGCTCGAAACAGGCCTGGCCGAACAGGGCCGCGTGCTGGTCCCCGGCCATGCCGGCCACCGGCACCCGCGCGCCGCCGAACATCTCCGTGCCGGTGTGGCCCAGTACCTCGCTGGAGGACACCACCTCGGGCAGCATGGCGCGCGGGATGTCCAGCGCTTTCAGCAGGGTGTCGTCCCACTGCAGGCGGTGGATGTCGAACAGCATGGTGCGCGAGGCGTTGGTCACGTCGGTGACGTGGCGCTCGCCGCGCGTGAGGTTCCACACCAGCCAGCTGTCCATGGTGCCGAACAGCAGGTCGCCGTTGCGGGCCTTCTCGCGCGCGCCGTCCACGTGATCGAGGATCCAGCGGATCTTGGTACCGGAGAAATAGGCGTCCGGCAGCAGCCCGGTGGTCGCGCGGATATGGCCTTCCAGACCCTCGTCGCGCAGGCGGTCGCAGAGATCCGCGGTACGCCGGTCCTGCCACACGATGGCCGGATGGATCGGGCGGCCGCTGTGACGATCCCATACCAGCGTGGTCTCGCGCTGGTTGGTGATGCCGATGGCCGCCAGCTGCGCGGGCTTGATGCCATTGCGCTCCAGCGCCTCGCGCGCCACGCCGATCTGGGTGCCCCAGATCTCCATCGCGTCATGCTCCACCCAGCCGGAGTGCGGGTAGGACTGGGCGAACTCTTTCTGCGCGACCCCGGCGATACCGCCCTCCAGATCGAACAGGATGGCCCGGCAGCTGGTGGTGCCCTGGTCCAGGGCGAGGATGTATCCGTTGGCCATGATGTCCTCCCGCTTGATCCGCCTCGCCCCGAGTTTCAGGCGAGCGCGTCCGCATCCGCAAACTGCAGCGCCGCCAGCCGTGCATACAGCCCGCCCTGCGCCAGCAGTTCGGCATGGGTGCCCTCGCCGACCACGCGGCCGCCGTCCAGCACGACGATCCAGTCCGCCGACTGCACGGTGGCCAGCCGGTGGGCAATGGTCAGCACGGTGCGCGCGTGCCGCACCTCTTCCAGCGCCGCCTGCACCTCGCGTTCGCTTTCGGCGTCCAGCGCGCTGGTGGCCTCGTCCAGCAGCAGCACGGCCGGCTTGCGCAGCAGGGCGCGGGCCAGCGCCAGACGCGCCCGCTGGCCGCCGGACAGGCGCACGCCGCGCTCGCCCAGCGCGGTGTCCCAGCCTTCCGGCAGCGCCTCGATGAACCCCCGCGCATGCGCCGCCTCCGCGGCCGCCTGCAGCGCCGCGTCGGACGCATCCGGCACGCCGTAGGCCACGTTTTCGCGCACGGTCCCGGAGAACAGCACCGGCTCCTGCGGCACCACCGCGATGTGCCGGCGCAGTTCGTCCGGCCGCAGGCGGCGCAGGTCGTGCCCGTCGAGCCGGATACAGCCCGCATCCGGGTCATGAAACCGCAGCAGCAGCCGGAACAGGGTCGACTTGCCGGACCCCGACGGTCCCACCAGCGCCACCGACTCGCCCGGGCGTACCCGCAGGGAGACCCCGTCCAGTGCCGGCGGCTGCGGGCGCGTCGGATAGGCGAAGACCACGTCCTCCAGCGCGATCTCGCCGCGCACCGGGTCCGCCAGGGCTTCGGGGTGTCGTGGCCAGGGCGGCCCGGAACGGACCTCCGCGAGTTCCAGCAGGCGCTCCGCGGCCCCGGCCGCCCGCAGCAGTTCATTGGTCACCTCGCTGAGCGCGGCGATCGAACCCGCCACCAGGGCCGCGTAGAACAGGAACGCGGCCAGCTCGCCCGGGGTCATCATCCCGTCCAGCACGCGGTGGCCACCGATCCACAGGACCCCGGCGATCAGGCCGAACATCAAAAGCATCACCGCAGCGGCCAGCAGTGCGCCGGTGGCGGCCCGGCGCGTGGCCATGCCGAAGGCGGCTTCCACCGCCGAGGCATGCCGGCCGCGTTCGGCGTCTTCCCGGCCGTGGGCCTGGACCGTCTCGATCGCGTACAGGGTCTCGTCAGTGCGCGCGCCCACGTCCGCGACCCGGTCCTGGGTCCGGCGCGACAGCCGCCGCACCCGCCGACCGAGCAGCCACACCGGCACGGCCACCGCCGGCAGGCCGGCCACCAGCAGGGCCGCCAGCGGCGGGCTGGACAGGAACATCAGCACCAGCCCGCCAACGATCAGCAGCAGGTTGCGCGCGGCAATGGTCAGGGTCGTGCCGACCACGGTCTGGATCAGCGTCGCGTCGGCCGTCAGGCGCGAGATCACCTCGCCGGTGCGGGTCTGCTCGAAAAACGCCGGATCCAGCCGGATCACATTGGCGAAAACCGCGCGGCGCAGATCGGCCACCACCCGTTCCCCGAGCCACGTCACCAGATAGATGCGCGCACCCACGCCGATGGCCATCACCGTCACCACCACCAGCAGCAGCACCAGCGCGCGGTTGAGCCCGGCGGGGTCCTCGGGACCCAGGCCAGCGTCCACCAGCAGGCGCAGCACCCCGCCGAAGGCCAGGATCGCCCCCGAGCCCACCACCAGCGCCACCAGCCCGAACACGATCCGCCGCCGGTACGGCCGCAGGAATGCGAGCAGCGGCATCAGGACCCGCAGGTTGCGGGCCGCGGGGCGCGGGGTGTCGGCGTCGTCCCAGTTCATGCCGGCTGCCGGCGGTGGGGGAATGCGGGTGCGGAGAGGGTCATCCGCCGGCTGCGACGAATTCGACGGTGTTCCCGTCAGGATCGCGCACAAAGGCCGCGGGACGCCCGGAACGGCTGCGCTGCGCGGGGAAACCCGCCGCCTCCAGCCGTGCCAGCAGGGCCTCCAGCCCGTCCACCGCCAGGGCCAGATGGCGGTCGCGGCCCCCGGCGACCCCGCGCTCCACCGGATCCGGGTTGGGCACACCCAGCAGATGCAGGGCGCGCCCGTCACCCAGATCGAACCAGCGCCCGGGGAACCCGAGATCCGGGCGCGGCAACGGCGCCAGCCCGAGCAGATCCCCGTAGAACGCGGCCGAGCGCTCCGGTTCCGCCACCACCACGCTCACGTGGTGCACCCCGCGCACCACGCCGTCGCTCATGCGACCGCCCCGTCTCCCGGGGTCTGCAGCAGCACCACGGTCTGCGCGGCGAGACCCTCCTCGCGGCCGGTATAGCCCAGCCGCTCGGTGGTGGTGGCCTTCACGTTGACCGCGTCCGCCGGCAACCCGGTGTCCGCGGCGATGTTGGCGCGCATGGCCTCCACATGCGGGCCCATGCGCGGACGCTGCGCGATGATGGTGGCGTCGATGTTCACCGGGACCCAGCCCGCCGCGCGCACCCGGCGCAGGGTCTCTTCCAGCAGGTCGCGGCTGTCGGCACCGGAGAACGCCGGATCGCTGTCGGGAAAGTGGCGGCCGATGTCGCCCAGACCGGCCGCCCCCAGCAGGGCATCGCACAGCGCGTGCAGCAGCACGTCACCGTCGGAGTGGGCGCGCACGCCGTAATCGAACGGGATCCGCACCCCGCCGACCACCACGTGATCCCCCGCCTCATAGGCGTGTACATCGAAACCCTGGCCCACACGCATCGCCGTCATCCCCGATACCCTCCGTCGAGCCGGCCCTGTTCCAGCAAGTATAGACGGGCCAGTTCGAGGTCCTCGGCGCGCGTAATCTTGATGTTCATCAGCGAGCCCTCCACCAGCCGCGGCCGCAGTCCCGCCCATTCGATCGCGCTGGCCTCGTCGGTCACCGGGTGTCCGGCGGCACGCGCACGGGCGTTGACGTCGCGCAGCGTGCCCAGGCGGAACATCTGCGGGGTCAGGGCCCGCCACACCCGCTCGCGATCGAGGGTGGATTCCACCCGACCATCGGCGTCCGCCCACTTGATGGTATCGGTGGACGGGGCCGCCAGCACCCCCCCCACGGGATCGTCGCGCAGCTCGTCCAGCATGCGGTCGAGATCGTCCGGCGGCAGGCACGGGCGCGCGGCGTCGTGCACCAGCACCCAGTCCTCGGGGCCGGCGCGTTCCTCGAGGAAGTCCAGGCCGTTCTGCACGGAGTCGGCCCGCTCGTCGCCGCCGGCCACGCGGAACAGACGCCCGCCGGCCAGCGGCAGGTCGAGCGCGTCCGGGTCCACGTCCGGGCCCAGCACCAGGATCACGCCGCGAATCCGCGGATGCTCCAGAAAGATCGACAGGGTATGGGCCAGCACGCTGCGCGGCCCCAGGGTGAGGAACTGTTTGGGACGATCCGTCCCCATGCGACGACCAATCCCGGCTGCGGGGATCAGCGCCCAGAAGACTCCCGAACCTTCGGGGGAGTCGGCATCACTCATCGAACGGATCCTCCACGATCGTCGTGTCCTCCTCGAAATGCTCCGGCGCGGCCCCGGTGGACGCGTCCTCGGGCATCAGCCCCGGGACTTCGCCCGGGGCTTCGTCTTCTTCATCCACGATGAAGAAAAAGGTCTCGTCCTCGCGAATCATGCCCAGGTCGCGCCGGGCGCGTTCTTCCACCGCCGCGGAGCCCTCGCGCAGATCGCGGACCTCGGCCTCCAGCGCCCGGTTGCGTTCGCGCAGGCGCTGATTTTCCGCTTCCTGCATGGCCGTCTCGCTGCGCAGTTCGCGGACATCCGGCCAGCCGCCCTCGCCGAACCACAACGGCCACTGCAGCGCCAGCACGAGCAGCACCAGACCGCCCGGCAGCAGCCAGCGCATCGCTCAGGCCTCCGGCCGGGACACCCCGGTTCCCCGGAGTCAGGGCCGGACCCGGAAGGCGTCCATGCCCGGGTAGCGGGCCTGCCCGCCGAGATGCTCCTCGATCCGCATGAGCTGGTTGTACTTGGCCACGCGATCGGAACGCGACAGCGAGCCGGTCTTGATCTGCCCGGCGCCGGTGGCCACGGCCAGATCGGCGATGGTCACGTCCTCGGTCTCGCCCGAGCGGTGCGAGATCACCGAGGTGTAACCCGCCTCGCGCGCCATCTCGATCGCCTGCAGGGTCTCGGTCACGGTGCCGATCTGGTTCAGCTTGATCAGGATGGAGTTGGCCACGCCGCGGTCGATGCCCTCGCGCAGGATTTGCGTGTTGGTCACGAACAGATCGTCGCCCACCAGCTGCACGCGCTCACCCAGACGCTCGGTCAGGATCTTCCAGCCCTCCCAGTCGTCTTCGGCCAGCCCGTCCTCGATGCTGAGGATGGGGTACTGATCGACCCAGTGCGCGAGGTAGTCGCAGAATTCCTCGGCATTGAACGACTTGCCCTCGGAATCCAGGTGGTAGCGGCCATCGCGGTAGAACTCGGAGGCGGCGCAGTCGAGGCCCAGCCAGATGTCGCGCCCGGCCTTGAACCCGGCCTGATGGATCGCCTCGAGGATGGTCTCCACCGCGGCCGAGTTGGACTCCAGGTTGGGCGCGAACCCGCCCTCGTCGCCCACGCCGGTGCCCAGACCGCGCTGGTTGAGCACCTTCTTCAGCGCGTGAAAGACCTCGGCACCGTAGCGCACCGCTTCACGCACGCTGGGGGCACCCACCGGCAGGATCATGAACTCCTGCATGTCGACGCTGTTGTCGGCATGCTCACCGCCGTTGACGATGTTCATCATCGGCACCGGCAGCAGATGCGCATCCGGCCCGCCGACCGTCTCGAACAGCGGGCGTTCGGCATCGGCCGCGCGGGCATGCGCCACGGCCATGGACACCGCCAGCAGGGCGTTGGCGCCCAGGCGCGACTTGTTCTCGGTACCGTCCAGCTCCAGCATGCGCTGGTCGACCGCGGTCTGGTCGGCCTCCATGCCGCGCAGGGTGTCACGGATCTCGCCGTTCACATGGCCCACCGCCTTCTCCACGCCCTTGCCGCCATAGCGGGCCGCGGCGTCGCGCAGTTCCAGGGCCTCGCGCGCCCCGGTGGAAGCCCCCGACGGCACCGACGCCCGCCCGGTCGCACCGGAGGCCAGGACGACGTCGGCTTCCACCGTCGGGTTGCCGCGGGAATCGATGATCTCGCGCGCGTGGATCTCGGCAATCTGGGACATGCTCGTACTCTCTCCTTGACTCGTTCGATTCGGGGCCGGCCGCCCCCGGGTCACCCCGGGGTCAGCCCAGGCCGTATTCGGCTTCCGCCAGCGGACGCGACTTGGTCGCCTCGTCCAGCGCCTTCAGGGTTTCCAGCAGCTCGCGCATGCGCGGCAGCGGCCAGGCATTGGGACCATCCGACAGCGCGTTCGCCGGATCGGGGTGGGTCTCCATGAACAGCCCGGAGATACCGCTGGCCACGGCCGCACGCGCCAGCACCGGCACGTATTCGCGCTGCCCGCCGGAGCTGGCACCCTGCCCGCCCGGCTGCTGCACCGAGTGGGTGGCGTCGAACACCACCGGGGCGCCGGTGCGGCGCATGTCGGCCAGGCCGCGCATGTCGGAGATCAGGGTGTTGTAGCCGAAGGACACCCCGCGCTCGCAGACCATCACCGACTCGTTGCCGGCCTCGCGCGCCTTGTCCACCACGTTGCCCATGTCCCAGGGGGCCATGAACTGGCCCTTCTTGATGTTCACCGGGAGCCCCTGACGGGCCACGTTCTGGATGAAATTGGTCTGGCGGCACAAAAACGCCGGGGTCTGCAGCACGTCCACCACCGCGGCGACCTCCGCCAGCGGGGTGTCCTCGTGCACGTCGGTCAGCACCGGCACGCCCATGCGCTCGCGCACCGTTTCAAGGATACGCAGCCCTTCCTCCATGCCCGGCCCGCGATAGCTGCGGGTGGAGGACCGGTTGGCCTTGTCGAAGGACGACTTGTAGACGAACGGGATCCCCAGTTCGCCCGTGATTTCGGCGAGCTGCCCTGCGGTTTCCTCGGCCATGGCCTCCGATTCGATCACGCAGGGACCGGCAATCAGGAAGAACGGCCGGTCCAGGCCCACGGAGAAACCGCACAGTTCCATCAACCCGCCCTCAATCGGTCAGCGCCGCGCCGACATCCGGCGCGCGCTCGTTCTGGTAGTCCCGCGCCGCACGGACGAAGCCGGCGAACAGCGGGTGTCCGTCGCGCGGCGTGGAGGTGAACTCGGGGTGGAACTGACAGCCGACGAACCACGGATGTTCCGGAAGCTCCACCGCCTCCACCAGTTCCCCGGACTCGGACAGCCCGGAGATCACCAGACCGGCCTGCTCCAGACGCGCGCGGTAGGCGTTGTTGAATTCGTAACGGTGGCGGTGGCGCTCCTCGATGCGGCTGGTGCCGTAGGCCGCGGCGATGTGCGAGCCCTCGGTCAGGCAGGCGGTCTGCGCACCCAGGCGCATGGTGCCGCCGAGATCGCTTTCGGCATCCCGATGTTCGATCCGCCCCTCGCGGTCCTGCCATTCGGTGATCAGTGCGATTACCGGATGCGGAGTATCGGGCGCGAACTCGGTGGAATGTGCCCCGTTGAGGCCGGCCACGTTGCGGGCGTATTCGATCACCGCCACCTGCATGCCGAGGCAGATGCCCAGATAGGGGATACCCTCCTCGCGCGCATGGCGAACCGCCTCGATCTTGCCCTCGACCCCGCGCTCGCCGAAGCCGCCCGGCACCAGGATCGCGTCCAGCCCTTCCAGCTCGGCGCGTGCCTCGGGGGTGTCGCCCTCCAGCTTTTCCGAATCCAGGTAGCGGATGCGCACCCGGGTGCCGACCTCGATGCCCGCATGGGTCAGGGCCTCGTTGACCGACTTGTAGGACTCGGTTAGTTCGACATACTTGCCGACCATACCGACCGTGACCTCCGATTCAGGGAACTCCATGGCGTTGACCACGTGCTTCCAGTCGGACAGGTCGGCGACCGGCAGATCCTCGATGTGCAGCTTGCGCAGCACGATCTCGTCGAGCTTCTGCGAATGCAGCCACAGCGGAATCTTGTAGATGTTGTCGACGTCCACCGCAGAGATGACCGCCTTTTCCTCGACGTTGGTGAACAGCGCCATCTTGCGCCGTTCCCCTTCGGGGATCGCCTGACTCGAGCGGCACAGCAGGATGTCCGGCTGGATGCCGATGGAACGCAGTTCCTTGACCGAATGCTGGGTCGGCTTGGTCTTGATCTCGCCGGCGGCGTCGATATAGGGGACCAGGGTCAGGTGCATGAACAGCGCGTTGTCGCGCCCCAGCTCCACGCCCATCTGACGGATCGCCTCGAGGAACGGCAGGGACTCGATGTCGCCCACCGTGCCGCCGATCTCGATCAGTGCGATGTCGGCGTCATCCGCCCCTTCGCGGATCGAGCGCTTGATCTCGTCGGTGATGTGCGGAATGACCTGCACCGTGCCGCCCAGATAGTCGCCGCGACGTTCCTTGCGGATTACGTTCTCGTAGATCTGGCCGGTGGTGAAATTGTTGTGCCGCGAGGTGCGGATGCGCACGAAGCGCTCGTAGTGCCCGAGATCCAGGTCGGTCTCGGCCCCGTCATGGGTAACGAACACCTCGCCATGCTGGAACGGACTCATGGTCCCCGGATCGACGTTGATGTAGGGGTCCAGCTTCATCAGCGTGACCTTCAGGCCACGCGCCTCGAGGATCGCCCCCAGGGAGGCGGATGCAATACCTTTGCCCAGAGACGAAACCACGCCTCCGGTGATAAAAACGAATCGCGTCATGCGGGAAACCTGGCCGGGACCGACGGGGGTCAAAATGCCCGCAAAGGGTACCAGACCCCCCGTTTCCGCTCAATCGCGAACGCGCTCCGCGAAGGGCCTTCGGGCCCGTCATGGCGGGCCTGAGGCGCCCCGCCCCGGCTCCACCACCGGCGCCGTATTCCGACAACGCAAACCGGGTCACGCGGTCGAATCCGCTCCCGGCCCCCGCGGCCACAGCACCGCCCGCACGGTCCCGCCCGGCGGACGCAGCAGCGGGATACGCGCACGCCGCCACGGCGGAATGCCGCGCTCCTGCATCAGCGACTTCAGCCGCCGGTGCCGACCGCCCGCCGCCACCCGCTCGCCGCCCCGGCGGAACACCACCTCCACCGCCCCGGCCAGCAGCGGATCGGCGAAGGCGGGATGCTCGCGCGTCAGCACCCGCCCATCGGGCAGACGCAGGCGCTGCTGGTCGGCCGGCCACGGAATCGGCGACGCGGGCTCCGTCTCCGGCGGATCCAGATACAGCGCATCGCGGTAGCGCCGCAGGCAGCCCTCGTCCCAGTCCAGCCGCGGCTGGCGATCCCCGTCCGCCTCCAGGGCCTGACGCAGGAATTCCGCCAGCCGCCGGTGGCCCGGCGGGCGCAGGCCGTGTTCCCGGATCCAGTGCCGCAGAAGGGCGCTCCGGCGCCCCGGTTCCAGCGGCCGCAGGACGGACAGCGGCAGAACTTCGCCGGCCCCGGCGCCCGCCAGCTGGCGCGCCAGATCGGCGTCCTCCCCGCCCGCCACCTCGGCCTGCCAGCGAGCGGACCGCGCCAGCCCGGCCGAGGCCGCAAAACGTTCATTGAGCCGCGGCAGGATCTCGCGGCGCAGGAAGTTGCGGTCGAACCCCGGATCGGCGTTGGTGGGATCCTCCACCCAGGTGAGCCCGTCCATCCATGCCCGCCCCGCCACGGCTGCATCCGCCACGTCCAGCAGCGGGCGCGCCAGCCAGCCCTCGCCTTCGCGGCGCCACGGGACCATGCCGCGCAGTCCGTGTGGTCCGCTGCCGCGCAGGGCCGCGAGCAGGAAGGTCTCGGCCTGGTCCCCGGCATGATGCGCGGTGACCACCACCCCGGTCGGCCCCAGGTCCTCGCGCAGCAACGCATAGCGGGCATGTCGCGCCGCGGCCTCCACGCCTTGCTCGCGGGTATCCAGCTCGCGCACCACCCGGTGCACGAAGCGCAGGCCCATAGACCGCGCCACGCCCCGACAATGCTCCGACTGCGCCCCGGACTGCACATGCAGCCCGTGGTCCACGTGCCAGACCTCGGGACCGGGAGTATCCGCTGCCCGACAGGCCGCGCTCAGGGCGTGCAGCAGGACGCTGGAGTCACGCCCGCCACTGAAGGCAACGCGCAGGGGGCCGCCCGCGGGACACTCCTCGAGGAACCGCCGCAACGCGACGTCGACGGGGTCAGGCGCCGGCTTCCTGGAAGGCACCGTAGTCCATCAGCCGGCGGTAACGCCGTTCCAGGCGCTTGCCCGGGTCCAGCCGCTCCAGCCCGCCCAGGGTCTCGGCCAGCGCCGCACGCAGATGCTCGGTCATGGTCTCCGGATCGCGGTGGGCGCCGCCCAGCGGTTCGTCGATCACCCGGTCGATCAGCCCCAGGTCCTTCAGCCGGCCGGAGGTGATCCCCAGCGCCTCGGCGGCCTCGGCGGCCTTCTCCGAGCTCTTCCACAGGATGGAGGCGCAGCCTTCCGGCGAGATCACCGAATAGGTCGAGTACTGCAGCATGAGCGTCGCGTCGCCCACGCCGATCGCCAGCGCACCGCCGGAGCCGCCCTCGCCGATCACCGTGGCGATGATCGGGGTGTCCAGCCGCGCCATCACCCGCAGGTTGCGCGCGATCGCCTCGCTCTGGCCGCGTTCCTCCGCCCCCACGCCGGGATAGGCGCCCGGGGTGTCGATGAAGGTGAACACCGGCATGCGGAAGCGCTCGGCCATCTCCATCAGGCGCAGGGCCTTGCGATAGCCCTCCGGACGCGGCATGCCGAAATTGCGCTGCACCTTGTCCCGGGTCTGGCGCCCCTTCTGGTGGCCGATGATCATCACCGGCCGCCCGTCGAAGCGGGCGATGCCGCCGACGATCGCGGGATCATCGGCATAGGCGCGGTCGCCGTGCAGTTCCTCGAATTCCTCGAACAGCGCCGGGATGTAGTCGAGCAGATACGGACGCCGGGGATGACGTGACAGCTGGGCAATCTGCCAGGGCGTGAGCTTGGCAAAGATGCTTTCGGTCAGCGACTGGCACTTGTCCTGCAGCCGCTGGACCTCTTCCTGGATGTTGACCTCGGTGTCGTCGCCCACGTACTGCAGGTCGCGGATGCGGGCCTCCAGCTCGGCGATCGGCTGTTCGAAGTCGAGAAATTCCGGGTTCATGCAAGGATTCCAGTCAGTCACGTTCGGGGTGGCGAGTGTAACGAATCGGCGCGATCTACGCTGGCCGCCTGCGGGCCCCGCCGGCCGGGGCCTAGCCCCGCTGGTAGAGCAGCCGCGCCTCGCAGGACGGCCCCAGGGTCTGCTGGATGCCGCGCAGCAGGGTCTCGTTCGGCAGGACCCGCCATTCTTCCGGCACCTTCAGCTCCGCCTCCATGCCGTCGCGGCGATAGCGCAGGCGCAGCGGGCAGCCGGACGGGGCACCCTCTTCGCCCCCCTCCGGCGTCCCGCCACTGCCATTGCCGTTGCCGCGCCCGGCCGGCCGGTGCTCCTGCAGCAGGCCGTGCAGCCCCGCGATCTGCTCCGCCCGGACCTCGCGCAGGTCCAGACACAGCGCGCGTGCCCATTGCGCGCGCGCCTCGTCCAGGGTCAGGACCCGGCGCGCGCGCATGCGCACCCCGCCGGCGTAGTCGTCCAGGGTCACCGTACCCTCGGCCACCAGCAGGGTGTCCGGCTCCAGGCGCTCACGATACTGGTTGAAATCGTCGTTGAAGAGCACCAGCTCGGCGCGCCCGCTGCGGTCGTCCAGGGTTGCCACGCCCATGCGCCCGCTGTTGGTGTTGCGCACCCGCACGCCCACCACCAGCCCGGCGATGCGCACGGTCTCCTGGCGTCCGCGCCCGCGGTTCTCGCCCTCGTCGGGGCGCTGTTCCAGCTTCGCCTCCAGCTCGGCCAGGCTCGTGCCGGTCAGTTCGCGCAGCTCCCCGCGATAACGTTCCACCGGATGCCCGGTGAGATACAGCCCGAGGGTCTCCTTCTCCCCGCGCAGCCGGTCGTCGTCCTCCATCTCCGGCTGCGTCTCGCTCTCCGGCACCACCGCGGCCGCCGGGTCGCCGAACAGGTCCACCACGCCCAGGCTGGCGTTGCGTTCGGTCTGTTCCGCCGCGGCCACCGCGGTGGGGATGTCGGCCAGCAGGGTCGCACGGTTGGCACCGAGGGAATCCAGCGCACCGGCCCGCACCAGGGTCTCCAGCACACGCTTGTTGAGCTTGCCCAGATCCACCCGCTGGCACAGATCCACCAGCCCGTGGAACGGCCCGCCCTCGTTGCGTGCCTTCAGCAGGGTCTCGATCGCGGACTCGCCGACGCCCTTGATCGCCCCCAGCCCGTACACCACCGTGCGCGCGTCCTGCACGGTAAAGCGGTAGTCCGACTGGTTCACGTCCGGCGGGAGCACCGCCAGCTCCATGCTGCGGCATTCCTCGATCAGACCGACCACCTTGTCGGTGTTGTCCATGTCCGCCGACAGCACCGCCGCCATGAACGGCGCCGGGTAATGGGCCTTGAGCCAGGCGGTCTGGTAGGCCACCAGGGCATAGGCCGCGGAGTGCGACTTGTTGAAGCCGTAGCCGGCGAACTTCTCCACCAGGTCGAAGATGTAGGTGGCGGTGTGCTCCTCCACCCCGCGTTCCACCGCACCATTGACGAAGATCTCGCGCTGCTTGGCCATCTCCTCGGGCTTCTTCTTGCCCATCGCGCGGCGCAGCAGGTCCGCACCGCCCAGGGTGTAGCCGGCCAGCACCTGGGCGATCTGCATCACCTGCTCCTGGTACAGGATCACGCCGTAGGTCGGCTTGAGCACCGGCTCCAGATCCGGGTGCGGGTATTCCACCTCGGAGCGCCCGTGCTTGCGGTCGATGAAGTCGTCCACCATGCCCGACTGCAACGGACCCGGCCGGTACAATGCCACCAGCGCGATGATGTCCTCGAAGGAATCCGGCTGCAGGCGCCGGATGAGATCCTTCATGCCGCCGGATTCCAGCTGGAACACTGCCGTGGTCTGGTAGTTCTTCAACAGGCGGAACGACTCCGGATCATCCAGCGGGACACCCTCCAGGTCGATCTCGATCTCCGGGTCCATGCGCCGCAGGTTCTGCACCGCCCAGTCGATGATGGTCAACGTGCGCAGGCCGAGGAAGTCGAACTTGACCAGGCCCACCGCTTCGACGTCGTCCTTGTCGAAGTGGGTGACCAGCGAGCCGCCGTCGTCTTCACAGTACAGCGGGGAGAAGTCGGTCAGGGCCGACGGCGCAATCACCACCCCGCCGGCATGCTTGCCGGCGTTGCGGGTCAGGCCTTCCAGTTTCATCGCCAGATCAATGATCGCGCGGACCTCCTCGTCCTCGTCGTACTGCGCCTTGAGGTCCTCGCTCTCGGCCAGGGCCTTTTCCAGGGTCATGCCCAGTTCGAACGGGATCAGCTTGGCGATGCGATCGACGAAACCGTAGCCATGCCCCAGCACGCGCCCGACGTCGCGTACCACGGCCTTGGCCGCCATGGTGCCGTGGGTGATGATCTGCGAGACCTTGTCACGGCCGTAGCGCTCGGCGACGTATTCGATCACGTCGTCGCGTTTCTCCATGCAGAAGTCGACGTCGAAGTCGGGCATGGAGACGCGTTCGGGATTGAGAAAGCGCTCGAACAGAAGCTCGTAACGCAATGGATCCAGGTCGGTAATGCCCAGCACGTAGGCCACCAGCGAGCCGGCACCGGAACCGCGCCCGGGCCCCACGGGAATCCCGTTGTCCTTGGCCCACTGGATGAAGTCGGCCACGATCAGGAAGTAGCCGGGGAAACCCATCTGGCAGATCACGTCCAGCTCGCGCGTCAGCCGTGCCTCGTAGTCCGCGGTCTCGGCGAACTGGAAGCGCTCCAGGCGTGCGCGCAGCCCCTGATCGGAGATCTCGCGCAGATGCTGCTCCACCGTGCGCCCCTCGGGCACCGGAAAATCCGGCAGCACCGACTCCCCGAGGGTCAGGCGCACGCTGCAGCGCCGGGCGATGGCCACGCTGTTGGCCAGGGCCTCGGGGATATCGTCGAACAGCGCGGCCATCTCCTGTGGCGTGCGCAGGTACTGTTGCTCGGAGTAGCGCCGCGGCCGGCGCGCGTCGTCCAGGGTGTGGCCGTCGTGGATGCACACCCGCGCCTCGTGGGCCTCGAAATCCTCGCTGCCGAGAAAACGCACGTCGTTGGTCGCGACCACCGGAAGCCCGTGGCTCTCGGCCGCGCCGATCGCGGCCTCGATCCAGGCCTCCTCGCCCGGCCGCCCGGTGCGCGTGAGCTCCAGGTAGAAGCGCCCGGGGAAACGCTCCAGCCACGGGCGCAGTACGGGTTCGGCGAGGGCCTGCGCGACCCCGCTGCCACTGACGAACAGCCCGTCGATGGTCCCGGACAGGGCGATCAGCCCCTCCGCCGCGCCGCCGTCGAGCCACGCGCAGTCGATCCGCGGCACGCCTTTCTCCTGGCCTTCCTGCCAGGCGCGCGAGATCAGCCGGGTCAGGTTGCGATAGCCGGCATCGTTCTGCGCCAGCAGGGTCATGCGCGCCGGGGTGGCATCGGCGCGCGCGTCGCGCACCAGCACGTCGGCCCCCACGATCGGCTGCACGCCGGCGCCGATCGCCGCCTTGTAGAACTTCACCAGCCCGAACAGGTTGCAGTGGTCGGTGACCGCCACCGCCGGCATGCCGGCCGCGGCNNCTCGCTGGCGGCCGCCAGCGCCCGCGCCACCGGACCATAGCTGCGCCGATGCTCGGGGCACGGCCCGTGCTGTTCCAGCGCCGCCCGGTGCGCGGCGGTGGGATAACCCGCATGCCGGTCGAAGCCGTATTCCGGCCACTGCTCGTGCAGCGCGCGCAGTTCACCGTCGCGTGCCACCTTGGCGATCACCGAGGCGGCACTGATGGCCGCGACGCTGCCATCACCGCCGACCCGGGCCTCGGCGGTCCAGGGACCCTCGGGGGTGAAGCGCCCGTCCACCAGCAGATGTGCCGGGGCCGGATCCAGGGCCTGCACCGCCCGCTGCATGGCCAACAGGGTCGCGCGATGGATGTTCAGGCGATCGATCTCGCCCGCCTCGGCGCGCCCCAGGGCCCAGGCCAGGGCGCCATCGCGGATCTGCTCGTCCAGGGCTTCGCGCCGGCGCGCCGTCAGTTTCTTGGAATCGGTCAGACCGGGGGCATGGAAGCCCTCCGGCAGGATCACGGCCG
Organism: Thioalkalivibrio halophilus; assembly: GCF_001995255.1. Classification (GTDB taxonomy): domain Bacteria; phylum Pseudomonadota; class Gammaproteobacteria; order Ectothiorhodospirales; family Ectothiorhodospiraceae; genus Thioalkalivibrio; species Thioalkalivibrio halophilus. The sequence continues at coordinate 22,906 of NZ_MUZR01000063.1, forward strand.
CAGCCACCACCGGCCCGGCCAGCGGTCCGCGGCCCACCTCGTCGACGCCCGCGACCCGCCCTGTACCGCCTGCAATCCCGCTCATGAAGCCGCTCCCGCCGTTCGCGCGCAATCCCCCGGCCCATGGCCCGCACGCCACCCGGGGGATCCGTTACAATAGCGCCGAAATCCTAGCACAGCCCCCTCCGGACCGAGCATCCCGACCATGTCTCAGAATCCCCTGCGCTGCGCCGCCATTGGTGTTGGCCACCTCGGCCGCTGGCATGCGGCGAAATACGCGGCCCTCCCCGATACCGAACTGGTGGCGGTGGCCGATGCCGACCCCGAAACCGCCCGGCGCGTCGCCGAAGAACACGGCTGCGCCGCCGAAACCGACCACCGCGCGCTGATCGGCCGGGTGGACGCGGTCTCCATCGCCGCGCCCACCACCCTGCACTACGCGATCGCCCGCGACTTCCTCGACGCCGGCTGCCACGTATTGGTGGAAAAGCCCATCACCGCCACCCTGGACGAAGCCGAGGCACTCAACCGCCTCGCCGAGGAGCGCGGCGTGGTACTGCAGGTCGGGCATCTGGAGCGTTTCAACGCCGCCCTGCGCCAGCTGGCCGAGAATCCGCTGCACCCGCGTTTCATCGAGTCGCACCGGCTGGCGCCGTACAAGCCGCGCGCCACCGACGTCTCGGTGGTGCTGGACCTGATGATCCACGACATCGACATCATCCTGGCGCTGGTCGACTCACCACTGGCCGAGATCCGTGCTTCCGGCGCCCGGGTCCTGACCGGCGACATCGACATCGCCAATGCGCGCCTGGAGTTCGAGAACGGCTGCGTGGCCAACGTCACCTCCAGCCGCATCAGCACCAAATCCGAGCGGCGCATGCGCATCTTCCAGTCGCATGCCTATGCCTCGGTAGACTTCCAGAACCGGATTCTGTCGTTCAACCACCTGGGCGACGTCGATCCCGAGACCGGCGCGCCCGAGATCCACCGCGACGAGCGCGTATTCGACGAAGCCGATGCGCTGCTGGCCGAGATCCGCGCCTTCGTCGCCGCCGCGCGCGGCCAGGCCCCGGTGCTGGTCAGCGGCCGCGACGGCCAGCGCGCGCTGGAGACCGCCAGCCGCATCACCGAACTGGTGCAGGCCAATCTCAACGTGATGGGCCGCGCCGACGGCCCGCACTCGTCCCTTTGATTTCTCCATTCCCGAAAACGGCAACAGGAGCCCGCCCGTGATCCCCATGGTCGACCTGCAGCGTCAGTACCAGACGCTGCGCACCGAGATCGATGCCGCCCTGCAGGAAGTCCTCACCGGCGCCCGTTTCATCCTCGGACCCAACGTCCAGGCCCTGGAAGAGGAGCTGGCCGACTACCTCGGCGTGGAACACGCCATCACCTGCGCATCCGGCACCGACGCCCTGCAGCTGGCCCTGCATGCCGCGGGCATCGGTCCGGGCGACGAGGTTATCACCACGCCCTTCACCTTCATCGCCACCGCCGAGGCGATCCGTTACCTGGGCGCCGAGCCGGTATTCGTGGACATCGACCCGCGGACCTTCAATCTGGATCCGGAGCAGATCGAGCCGGCCATCAGCCCGCGTACCCGCGCCATCCTCCCGGTGCATCTGTTCGGCCAGCCGGCCGACCTGCCGCGCATCCGCGAGATCGCCGAGCGCCACAAGCTGATGGTGATCGAGGACTGCGCGCAGTCCTTCGGCGCCAGCATCGACGGCGCGCAGACCGGCTCCACCACCGCGTTCGGGGCATTCAGCTTCTTCCCCAGCAAGAACCTCGGCGCGTTCGGCGACGGCGGACTGGTCACCACCTCCTGCCCGTCCTCGGCCGAGGCCCTGCGCCGCCTGCGCAACCACGGCTCCAGCCAGCGCTACTACCACGACGAGATCGGCTACAACTCGCGCCTGGACGAGATGCAGGCCGCCATCCTGCGCTGCAAACTGCCGCACATCGACCACTACAACGCCGAGCGCCGGCGCGTGGCCGCACGCTACAGCGAGGGCCTCAAAGGCTTGCCGCTGGAGACCCCGCACGAGGACGGCATCGGCCTGCACGTCTACCACCAGTACACCCTGCTGACCGATCACCGCGACGCGCTGATGCCTGCCCTGACCGAGGACGGCATCGCCAACGCGATCTACTACCCGGTGCCGCTGCACCAGCAGAAGGCGTTCGCAGAGCCCGACGGCGAGCCCGAATCCCTGCCGGTGACCGAATCGGTGGCCGCGCGCTGCCTGTCCCTGCCGATCTTCCCCGAACTGGAAGACGCGCAGGTCGACCGCATCGTCGAACGGATCCGTGTTTCCCTGACATGACCCGCGAGGTGGTCGTCTGCGCCGGCGAGAGCTCCGGCGATGCCCTGGGGGCGGGGCTGGTGCGGGAACTCGCCGGCCACGCGGACGACCTGCATTTCTCCGGGATGGGCGGCGAACGCATGCGCGCCGCCGGCGTGGACACCCGCATCGACGTGGAAGAACTGGCGGTGGTCGGGCTGGTCGACGTACTGGTCAACTACCCCCGCCTGCGGCGGCTGTTCCGCCGCATGTGCGACCATCTCGAGACCACCCGCCCCGCGCTGCTGGTGCTGGTCGACTACGTCGAATTCAACCTGCGCCTGGCCGCGCACGCCAAACGCCTGGGCATCCCGGTGCTGTTCTACGTCAGCCCCCAGCTGTGGGCCTGGCGCAGCGGCCGCATCCGCCGCATCCGCCGCTACGTGGATGCCATGGCCGTGCTGTTCCCGTTCGAGACCGCCATCTACGAACGCGCCGGCGTGCCGGTACGCTACGTCGGCAACCCCCTCGTTGACCACGTGCAGGCGCCGGAACCACCCCTGCGCGAACGCCTGGGCGTCGCACCGGACACCCGCGTAATCGGCCTGCTGCCGGGCAGTCGCGGCGGCGAGCTCAAGCGCCACTGGCCCCTGCTGCTGGAAACCGCCCGCCGCCTGCACCATCGACATCCGGATCTGCGCTTCGCGGTGACACCGCCCCCGGTGTCACCGCGAAGCGCAGATCCGGATGTCGA
>NZ_MUZR01000064.1 GCF_001995255.1 Thioalkalivibrio halophilus
CCGGCTGTTTGTATACATGTTTACGAAATAAATCGGGGCGTTCCTGTTGCCAGGCCTTGAGTGTCTCAACCGGCGTTCGATGCCCCAGCGCTTTCTGCCCGATCTGATGGTTGTAAAGGCGCTGGTAGTCCTGGAGGGTGTCCTTCAGATGTTCTCCCGAGCCGAAGCGCCGGGTCCGCAGCAAGTCGGCGATGCGGCCGTTGAAGCGCTCCACCATTCCGTTGGTCTGCGGCCGTTTCGGCCGGATCAGACGATGCTCGATCCCGTGGTCGGCGCACAGCCGGTCGAACGGGTGGCGTCCGGTGGGCTTGCGCTCCCCGGTGGCCGCAAAGCGGTCCGTGAACTCCTTGCCGTTGTCCGTGACCACGTGCGTGACATGGAACGGCGCCCGCTCGATCAGCTTCTTCAGAAAGCCGCGCGCGGCTTCGGCCGTCTTCGAGCGCCGCACCTCCAGGTAGACCCAGCGCGAGGCCCGATCGATGGCCACGAACAGGTAACCGCGCGAGGGCTCGTCGGCCATCTGGGGCAGGTACTTCACGTCCACGTGCACAAAGCCCGGCACGTAGTCCTTGAACGGCTTGTGGCCCGGCTCGACGGGCTCGCCGGCCTGCTCGTGCTTGAGCGCCTGCAGGTCACTGACACCGTGGCGGCGCAGGCAGCGGTCCAGTGCCGCCCGGCTGAGGTCCGGGTTCAGGAACTCGCGTGCCACGATCAGCAGATCGTCCAGCGACAGCAGGGCGATCTCCCGGACCTGGACCACGATCGCCTCCTGTTCCGCTGTGAGCGTCGTGTGCATCGTCTTCGGACGATGGGTCCGGTCTTCCACCTCGGTGCGCCGGCGGCGCCACTTGCGCACCGTCATGCGACTGATGCCGTAGCGCCGGGCCAGTTCCGGGTCGCTGACGCCGGCCGGCGCCTCCTGCAGTTCCTGCCGGATCCGGGGTGTGGTGCGGGCGTTGGAATGGATGGTACTCGCCATGCGGTCAGCCTCCCGTTCGCTCATCGGGCACAATACTCATCCACTCCCGGGCATGAAACAGGGGTGCCTTCTCTCGCGGTATGCAATCAGGC
>NZ_MUZR01000065.1 GCF_001995255.1 Thioalkalivibrio halophilus
CTCGGCCGAGGCCGGTGACGACGGGCAGACCGGTCGCGGCAATCGGGCGAACGGCCTGATTACCCCGTCGCGCCCGATGACCATCGAGTCCTTCGCCGGCAAGAATCCGGTCACCCATGTCGGCAAGCTGTACAACGTGACGGCCACCCATATCGCCGAGGCGATCGTGGCGGAGATCGACGAAGTATCGGATGCGCAGGTGGTGCTGGTCAGCCAGATCGGCATGCCGGTGGACCAGCCGCAGATCGCCGATATCCGCCTGCGCGCCGAATCCGCGGAACAGGCCGCGGCCCTGGCGCCCCGCGCCGAGGCGATCGCGCGCCATCATCTCGCCCGGGTCGGTTCCCTGTGGGAAGGCCTGCTTTCGCAGAACCTCGCCACCCAAAGCCTGTAACCCTCGAATCGATCGCTCAACAGCCTGGCATTGTCCTTGCGTGATCCAGGCTGAGGGGAGCGGACGCGTCGAATTTTTGTCGTTCGCGCATGCCGGACCCCGCGATCACAAAATGGCGGTCCTGACGCCATGGAGGAGGGTAACGAGATGATCAACCTGCTAATCACCCGTCGGCAACTGTTCCTGGCGGTCTTCGGGGCGCCGATTGCAACGGTGCTGCTGTTCGTCCTCGGCGTTTATTCGGGCGCCGCGATCGGTGCGCCGAACCACACCGGTGTCGAGGATCCGACGCCATCGGTGGCGGCTGACGCCAGGGACGAGGCCGATGTTCGCGCGTTCTCGCCCGCCGCTCTGGCCGCGCGCCTGGAACATGATGCCGGGCCCGCCGAGCCGGTAACCCCGATGAACGTCGAGAAATCGGCGGAGGCGCATGATGAAGCCGATGCCAGCGAGCGATACTCGATCCAGGCGGGCGTGTTCTCCGAACGGGCGAATGCAAGGCAGCTGAGCAGGGAACTGGGGACGCGCGGCTATGACAGCCAGCTGGAGGTCGTGGACGTACCGGAACACGACAGCGAGCACTTCCGGGTCCGGATCGGCTCCTTCGACAGCCGCGCAGCCGCGGAGGAAGCCATGGAGGCCTACCGGGACGACCAACAGGCGGATGCCTTCCTCGTGTCCCGGGCGCCGGACCGCTCCTAAGTCGTCGGCAGGCACTCGGGCAGGGAGGCCTCCAGCGAGCGCGGCGTGATGCCGAGGTCGGCGAAGGTCGCGCAGGTGCCGCTGGTGATCGTGTCCTGCTGCATGAGGTAGACCTGGTCCCGGGTCAGGGGCGCGCGGGGCAGCCATGAAGTCAGCCCGGCGGCGAGGTGCCAGAGGAGAAACGGTACCGGCACGAGCACCCGGGGCTGCCCCAGGTGTTCCAGCACCCGGTTCACGATCTGGCGGTACTCCAGGATGTCCGGGCCGCCGAGCTCGAACACCCGGTGTCCGGCCGGCGGCTCGTTGAACAGGGTGGCCACGGCCTGCGCGACATCGGCCACGTGCACCGGTTGCAGGCGGGTGTCGCCGCGGCCGAACAGCGGCACCATCGGCAGCCGCGCGAGGGCTGCGAGGTTGCGCAGGAACGCATCGCCCGGGCCGAACAGCACGCTGGGCCGGACCATCAGGGCGTCGCGGAATTCGGTGGTCACCGCGGCCTCGCCTTCGCCCCGCGCACGGATGTAGGCGGAACGCGAACCAGCGTCGGCGCCGATGCCGGAGATGTGCACCAGGTGCTCCACACCGGCCTCGCTCGCCACCCGGGCGAGCCGGGCGGCGCCCTCCACGTGGATGGTGGTGAAGCGCAGGTCGCGCTGCTCCACGTACAGGCTGACGGCGTTCACTACACCTTTCGAACCCGCCACGGCCCTGGCCACGTCGTCATCGTTGCGGATGTCGGCGCTGCAGTGTTCCACCCGCTCGTGCCGTTGCAGGTCGGCCGGTAGCGCCGGGCGGCGCGAGGCGATGCGCACGGCGTGTCCGGCATCGAGCAGCTGGTACACGATCGTGCGGCCGAGAAAGCCGGTGCCGCCGAATACCGTGACCTGGTCCTGGTCCATGGGGAGCCTCCTTCACCGTCCGTGAGCCTCTTGAGGCTGAAAGGCTCGCCGCCGGCTACAGGCCGATCAGCTGGGCGTGCACGCCGCTGGCGGTGACCGTGTCGAGCAGGCGATGGCTGTTGATCCGCTCCGGGTCGTATTCGACAACGATCAGGTGTGGTTTCTCCTCGTGGCTGGATGCCGCCATCACGCCGCTCATCTCGCGCAGCTCGTCCTGGATACGTTCGCGGGCCTCGGCGTTGATGGTCTCGTCGATGTGAATGGTTACATCGACCATGTTGTTGCTCATGATGGCCTCCCGGGTTCAACCCTGCGCATGTCTTTCCCTGAAGGATAGACGTTCGCCCCGGATGCTGTGGTCCGGCCTCGCGGCCGTGGGCTTCGGGGGTCAGGCATCCGCCTCCGCGCGGTGGCGGCGGTACAGGCGCAGGGCCGTCAGGCCGACCAGTGCCGAGGCCAGCCCGCCGATCACGAAGACATGCGCGGGGGTGGCGCCGGCCGGGCCGGTGAGCACCCAGAACAATACCGGCGCGACCAGCATGGCGGAGAATGATAGGAAATTGCTGGCGGCGATGAAACGCCCGCGCCGCTCCGCCGGGCTGTGGCCCTGCAGGTAGGCGGTGATCGGCACGATGAAGAACCCGGAGGCAACGCCGAGCAGGGCCATCAGCACCAGGGTGGCCGGGTAGCTGTCGACGGTGAAATACAGCAACGCGCTGATCAGGGCGGCCGCGATCATGCCGGCCGGGGCATGGTGCATGGCGATGCCGCCGCGCGACAGATAGCCGGCGAGGATGCTGCCGGTGCCGATGCCCAGGGCCAGGGTCGTCAGGATGACGCCGGTGGCCAGCTCGCCCAGGCCCAGGTGCAGCTCGGCGAACAGCGGGACGTTGAGCTGGTACAGCGTGCCCAGGGCCCAGAACCACGCGATGCCGACGACCACCAGGAACAGCACCCGCTGCGGCCGGATCTCGGCGATCGACTGCACGACGGTGGCGAACGGGTTCAGCCGGAACGGTGCCGGGTTGTTGAGCGCACGGGTGGGGGTGACGAAGAAGCTGGTGACCAGGCCCGTGAGTGACAGCGCCACGATCACGACCGCCGGGATCCACAGCGCCTCGCCGGCGAACTCCATCACGAAGCCGGCCAGCGCGGTACCGAGGATGATCGCCAGGAAGGTCCACAGCTGGATATGCCCGTTCGCGCGCGACAACTGCGCGTAGCGCACGATCTCCGGGAGGATGCCGAACTTCACCGGGCTGAAGAAGGTGCTCTGCAGGCCCATCAGGAACACCGTCACCAGCAGTCCGGGGAAGTAGTCGATGATCAGCATGACCGCGGCGGTCAGCAGCACCACGGCCTCGGCCGAGCGGGTGGCGACGATCACCGCCTTCTTGCTGTAGCGGTCGGCGATGTAACCGGCCCACGGCGAGAACAGCACGAACGGCAGCAGGAACACGAACCCGACCAGGCTGTAGTAGAACGTGCCTTCGCCCTCGGCGACGAACTCGCGCAGGGCGATGAAGATGACGACCAGGCGGAAGAAGTTGTCGTTGAGGGCATTGATGAAGACCGTCGCCATGTGGGCGACGAAGCCCGGCCTGCGGACGTCGGAGGTGTCGGCCATGGGTGCATCCCGGAGGTTTCGCGCACGCGTATCGTTGCAGATTGCAGGCACCGCCGATCTCCCCGCAAGCTCGAACCACCCATATCCGAGGAATCGTCATGAGCCGTTTCGAAGAACGCATCACCCGCCTGGAACAGACCCTGCCGCACGTGGAGCCGGCGGAGCTGGCGCGCTGGCGGGAGGCCGGTGAACCGCTGCTGCTGGTGGACGTGCGCCAGCCGGAAGAGGCGCAGGGAGCGTCCATCGAGGGGGCCGTGAACATCCCCCGGCCCAAGCTGGAGGCCAGCATCGAGTCACATCTGGAGGATCCGGCGCAGCCCGTGGTGGTGTTCTGTGGCGGGCGCGGGCGCTCCCATCTGGTGGCCGAGAGCCTGCGCGCGATGGACATCGACGCGCGTGTGCTGCGCGGCGGATTCGCCGGCTGGCAGGAATATCAACAGGAGTCGTAACGGATACCGGTGTGGAGGAAGCGGCAGGGCCGGCGAGTCAGCGCGTGGCACGACCTTTGCTCATTTTGTTGGCTGATTTGTCGGAAAGTCTTGCTGAGCCTCTCCGACCGGATGGGTTGTAAAAAGGGCCGCCGGGTCGGTGCGGGGGGCACCGAGAGCCGACGGCAAAATCCAGAAGAGATGGAGGAGAGAAGGGGCCAGGTGGCCCCTGCATGGCGAACCGACGCTGAGCTGCCGTCGACTCGACAGTGGGAATTGTACACGGCCGCAAATTGGAATCAATCCATATTCTCAATTTTTTGGATCTGATTTTCCCCTTTTTACAGTGACTTGCGAGCGTTCGGGTGTCACAGGTGGCATTTTTGTGTATTAGCAGCTGCCAATATGAGCAGTCTAGGGCGTGGCCAGATCGGCGGCATCGGCATGTGGCCGCGTCATGGCGGGAAATACGAGTTGGCAGGGAGATTGCTTTTTTCCGGGCAGGATCATCAGCAAGAGGCCGACAGACCATGACGATGCACCCGAGAATGATCGATTGCGGCGGTCACCTGGACGCCGAAGCCCGTAAGCAGCACGAGCGTGAGCAGGCGGTCTTTCAGCGCCTGCTGGAGTCCCACGACACGATCCGCAGGGAGCTGGAGTTCATCGAGGGGGGTACCCGGACGGTGACGACGGCAACGGACCCTGAACTGGCCGCGTTACTGCGCGTTCACGTCCCGGAGCTGCATCGGCGGCTGCGCGAGAGCGCCCACCTGCGCGACCGTGATCCGCTGTATCGCACCCTTTTTGAACAGCGCGGCCGCATCGAAGTGCACGTGGAGGAGCGGCCGGATGGCGTGGTCGTGGACGAAGTCAGCGAAGATCCGGATCTGGAGCAAAAGCTGCGGCAGCACGCCACGCTTGTGAACACCTTTCTGCTGGCGGCCCGGGAGGTGGCCAGCCAGTATCCGCCGATGGCGGATGAACCGGTTTCCGAACGGATCGGTCAGTGGCCTGAACGGAGACGGAATCGCGGGGCCATCGCCCGGGCAGGGTGGTGTCCCGCCGCACTTGAGCCTCTCGGGTTGCCCTTGTCCTTCGGTTTCTTCGTTTGCGAAAAGCCCGAAAACCATCTAAATGGAAGGGCGAACTACACCAACCCCGGAGGTTGAAGATGACCCGTTCAATTGGAGCTGCACTTGCAACGGGGGCCCTGATGGCGCTGGCCGCCGCACCCCTTCACGCCGATTCGGCCACGTTCAACACACCCAGCCTGACACCCGAAATCGCGACCAAGGCCGTCGAGGCCGCGGTAGATGCCTGTCGTGATCGCAACGCACAGGTGACCGCGGCGGTGGTCGACCGCTTCGGGACGACCCAGGCTCTCAAGCGGGATCGGTTCGCCGGTCCGCACACCGTTGGCACTGCACAGAGCAAGGCCTGGACGGCGGTCAGCTTCCGTACCGATACGCTGGAGCTGCGCGATGATGCCTTCCCGGGCGAAGTCAGCTACGGCATCCAGCACCTGCCCAACGTCACCATCCTGGGCGGCGGCGCTCAGGTCACCTCCGACGGGCGCATCGTCGCGGGCATCGGGGTGTCGGGCAGTCCCAGCGGCGATGTCGACCACCAGTGCGCCATGGATGCGATCGACGCCATCCAGGACGATCTGCTCTGACAGTGCACCATCCGGCCCTGCCCGTACCGGGGAGGGCCGGTTTCAGCGGCGCTTCTTGCGCCCGCGCCGGCGGCGGCCGACCTTGACCCGCTCCGCCGCGGCCTGCAGATGCGCACGGGCCTCTTCCGGCACCCGGCGCGAACAGCGCACGCGAACGCCGTCGCGGCCACGCACCGCGGTGATCCTGCCGCCCTGCAGCCCGTGGCGGCTGACCACCTCGCGCACCGCGTGCAGGAAATTGCGCGGCGGATCCCCGCGGGTGGTGTGTACGCTGCCGTCTTCTCCGATCACCACGCTGAACAGGATGCTCACCTGCCATACCAGCAGAACGGCGGCGATGATCAGAAAGCCGATCATCAGCACAAAGGCGATAAACATCATCAGCGCAGCACGAAGACCGAAACCGGGAGGCGCCGGGCGAGCTCACCCGCATTCGAACTGATCAGATGCAACCGGTCGGCCACGCCCGGGATGTGCGAGGCCATCACCACCAGATTGGCATCCAGTTCCTTCTGCGCCTGAGCCAGCTTGTCATCCAGCTCCACCGCCACGTCGTTGCTGTGCATCAGCTTCGAATCGGTGCGAATGCCGTATTTCTCGCCCTGTTCGCGGGCGAAGTCCGCCAGATGCCTTTCCATTTCCTCCGGGGTCCGGGCGGCTCGGTTGGCCAGGCTCCCCGAAACCGTCACGTAGTACACCGTGGCGTCGTACTCCCGTGCCATCCTGGCCGCGATTTCGAGGCTGTTCTGCAGCTTGTCGGTGTGTTCGAGATCCACCGGGATCATGATCTTTTCAAACATGGTTGTTTCCTTAACGGTTCGGTCGGCCCGCCCGACCTTCCAGCCGTATAGCAGATTCCGGCGGGGCGGGGCAGTCGGCTGACGGCCACGGTGATATGGTTTCACAGTTTTCGTCCCGGAGGATATGCGTTGGCAGCGGAAACAGGGGGCGGGGAAGACCCGTACAAGGTCCGGCTAACCCCGGCGTTCTCCGTACTGGTGGGGGGGCACCGCGGGCAGCGGCTGGAGCGCAACTGGCTGTCGCACGGGGATGCCGAAGCCCGCCGGGCCAGTCTGCAGGCCACCCTGGAGCGGGTGCTGCGGCGGCTGTACGGCGCGGCCGCGGAACGTTTCGCCAGTACCGATGCGGTGTATGCGGACGTGTCGCCGGTGATGCGGCTGATCACCGGGCGTGCCACCGGGACCAACGAGCTGGCGCGATCCGCGGCCGCGCGCCTGGACGTGGACCTGCATTTGATGTCCACCAGCCCCGAGACGGCCGGCGAGCCGGGAGCGCATGCCCGCCGTGGCGTGGTGCTGGGGGCCGAGCCCGTCCATGGTGCGGAGGACCCGCCCGAGTCGGTGCACCGCCTGCGGGATGACCTGGCGCTGACGTTTTCGGACATGCTGGTGGCCGTGTGGGACGGGCAGGAACCCCACGAGGTCACCAGCGGCGCGGGGCAGATGATCCGCGACGCGGTGATGCGCCGACAGGGGGTCCTGCTGCTGTATCTGGACCCGGAGCAGGACACGCCACAGCTGATGATGCTGACGGCGGCCCGGGTGACCGACGCGGCGCTGACCCGCCTGGACGTGATGGAAGTGACCCCGGCGGCGCTGCTGTCGCTGTTCGACCCGGTGGAACTCGACTCCCGCCGGATCGACGAGTGGCTGGAACGCATCCTGTGTCCGTTCGCCCCGGCCCTCGACGAGAACACCACCGAGAACCGCCTGATCCGGCGGATCGATGACCAGGTGGGGGTGGGGCACTACGTCGTCTGGTGGGGGCTGTGGCTGCTGGGTCTGGCGGGCGTGACCCGACGTCGCCGGCGCCCGCCCGGGTTATGGAACTGGGTGACCGGCAGCTGGATGTGGCTGCACGCGATGCTGGAGCCCCCGGCGCGCAGCCAGCCCTCGCGCGTGGTGGAACTGCTGCAGACCGATGCCCGCGACGAAGTGCGGCGCCACTGGCTGGTGAACCGTCTGCATGCGGCATCCTCCGCGCTGGCCATGCTCGACCTCCCCGGGGCACTGCGGGCCCTGCGCCCGCGGCCGTCCCGGGGCAATCGCTACAACGCCGTGCGTCCGAGCCCCGAGCGCGAGGCCGAGCACCCCATCCGCGAACCGGCGTTCGAACACTTCTTCAATTGGTCCGACGAGCAGGCGAGCATTTTTGCCACGCGCCACCAGGACGACACCTGGATGATCTACTACGCGGCGGCGATGGCGGTGTTCGCCGCGGTGGCCGGGGCTCTGCAGGTGTGGCCGGCGGCGCCCGGCGAGGTGCCCTATTTCTGGATCGCGGTCGAGTTCGTGCTGCTGCATTTCATCGTGCGGCGCGTGCTGAAGGCCCGCTACCGCGATCACCACGGACACTGGATCCGTTTTCGCTTCCTCGCCGAGCAGCTGCGTTATCTGCGTCTGGGGTATCCGTTACTGGTGCTCCCGAAGACGTTTTCCGCACCGTACTGGCGGCCGGAGAACCGCCGCCCCGAGGGCCGCCCTCTGGAACTGCATTCGGAGCTGGAGAGCGCCGAACTGTGGGTGCTGCAGCGCTTGCTGGTGGCCGAGGGCATGCCGCAGGACCGCCGTGGCCGCGTGCCCTACCGGATGAGCGAGCACAACGAGGCGGCGCTGGATTACATCCACGACGTGCTGGACGAGCACCGCGAGTATTACCGCCGCTCGGCCCACAACCTGGAGATAAACCACAAGTACCTGCACCGGCTTGCGTTCACGCTGTTCTTCGCGACCTTCCTGGTGGTCACGCTGCACTTCTTTTTCCACTTTCCGTGGAGTCTGTTCTTTACCGCGTTCTTCCCCGCCTGGGGCGCGGCCATCCATGGCATCCTCGCGCAGAACGAGGTCGTGCGCATGTCGGCGATGTCCGGCCAGGTCTGGCGCCAGCTCCGTACCCTCGAGGAGGCCTTCGCCCTGCACAAGCAGGTGCAGGAGGACTACGCCGTCGAGCAGACCCGCTGGATGCGCACCGAGGAACTGCGCGAGCTGGTGGGCGCGGCGACGCACATCCTGTCCGACGCCAACCGCTACTGGCGTTCCCTGCTGCGCCACAACCAGGCCGACCTGCCGGGCTGAATGCATGCCGGGCGCAGGGGAATAAGCCGGCCGGCGCGGGCGTCAACCATTTCGACTCAGTTTTTTGCAGCGCAAAAGGTAAACCATGCGATCACCCTTCCGGATCCTGACCCTCACTCTCCTGCTGGCCCTGGCGGCCGGTCCCGCAATGGCCGAAAAGGCCGACTTCCTGGTCAATGCCGACTGGCTGGAACAGCACATCGACGCCCCGGACCTGGTGATCCTCGAAGTACGCTATCACCCGCATCGCTACTACACCGTGGGGCATATCCCCGGGGCGGTTCAGGTACAGCGGTTCAAGGATCTCGGCGACAACAGCCGCAATCCCATCATGCATTTCCCGTCGCGCGAGCAGTTCCAGGAAAGCCTGCGCAGCTGGGGCGTCAATGACGACTCCACCATCGTGCTGTACGACGATTCGGTGACCGCGCTCGCAACCCGTGTGTACTTCCTGCTGGACCTCTACGGTTACGATATGGACCGGGTGAAACTGCTGGACGGCGGTACCAACGAATGGACCGCGTTCAACACGCTCTCTACCGATGCGCCCGAGATCGAGCCCGGCAACGTGACCCTGGAAGAAGCCAGGGACGACCTGGTGGTCGAGTGGACCGACATCTACGACGACGTGGTCGCGCGCCGCGACGATGACGTGGTGCTGCTGGATTCCCGCCCGGAAGATCACTACACCGGCGAGACGGTGACCGGAGCCCCGCGTGGCGGGCACATCCCGGGTGCGATCAACATCGTCTCGCTGGACGGCGCCAACGGCCAGACGCACCTGTGGGACACCATGGACGAGCTGGAGGAGCTGTACGCCGATCTGCCGCGCGACAAGACGGTCTACGCGTACTGCCACGACGGTTTCCGCCAGACCATGGCCTACATGCAGCTCAAGGCCCTGGGGTTCGAGGACGTGCGCCTGTATGACGGTGGCTGGGCCCACTGGGGACGTGCCAAGTCCCTGCCCGTGGTCGAAGGCGACGAGCCGCTCGGCGGCGACTTCAGCCTCTGAGGCCTCCGCTTCGGGGGCAGCAGGTGGCGTCAAGGACGGTGTAGCCCCCGGCGCCACTGCTCCAGGATCTCCAGCACGGGCTCGATCGCCGGCGGGGTGTCCGTCAGTGGTGTGGGTACCAGCAGGCCGCGGTGCGAGCCTTCCACGACCAGTGGTTCCGGGTGTCCCTCCAGGGCCAGGGAGTCGACCGGGACCACGCCGTCGCCCAGGCCTTCGCCGGTCTGGTCCAGCCAGTCGGCGATGCGGCGGGGCAGCTCGGGGGCGTCCAGCTGTTCCCCCATCTGCTGCAGGCTGCGTTCCATTTCGGGCGTGGGTTCGGCCAGCACACCGCCGATGATGCGTACCGGAATGTCGTCGGGCCACGGGCGGGCGTTGAGCTCGGCCAGGAACCGGCTGTCCGGTCGCAGGTCGATCTTGGCCGCGCCGGTTCCGTCGCGCAGTCCGGCGAACAGCGAGAACCGCTCCTCGCGGATATCGGCGAACCATTCGCGCAGCTCCAGCCACATGCGCAGCCGGGCCCATTCCGAGCCGTGGTTGGGCGTGGCGATCAGGATCACGCCGTCCACCGGCGGCCCCTCGATGCGCGGCTCGCCGTCGGCCGGGTGCCGCCAGCGGGTGATGAAATCGCGGATCACCAGTCCACCCATGGAATGGCCGATCAGGATGACCGGATGATCGGCGTCCAGGTCTTCCCAGCGCTCCGCCAGCAGGTCGGTGCTGCGGTCAATGGCCTGGTCGTTGGGGTAACGGAATTCGACGGGATTGAAGCCGGCGGTGTCCATGGCGGTGGCCAGCTCGTCCCAGATGTTGCCGGGCTCGTCCAGTCCGTGCAGCAGGATGGCATCCGGAGCCGCGGAGTCCGGATAGCGCTGCGAGCGCGGGATGAAGCCGAGCAGTTCGTCGGGCAGTTCCATGGCCTCGGGGAACCACTGCTCCAGGCGGTCGTGGACCTCCACGCGCAGTTCCCGCTCCTGCTCGGGCTGAAATTCGCCCCAGAGCGCCCAGACCCCCAGAGCGAACAGGGGCAGGGCGATCAGCATCAGCAGGGTCAGCCGCAGACGACGCTTCATGGATGTCTCCTGCAAACCGGGGGCCCGGTTCTTTTCATGGTAGTGGTCACCTCATAACGTGCGGGCGTTTTCCGTGTCTATACTGGGATCCGCGTGCCGCCATGCCACGCCGAACGCCAGCCGGGGGTCGAATGCCGTGAACGATACAGAACGACAGCCCGTACTCCCCGCGACCTTCGCCGGGTCCTCGTCCGTGCCGGTGGGCGAGATCGCACAGCGCGATCTGGTGCGCTGTGCCCCGGATGAGAGTGTCGCGGAGGCGGCGCGGCGCATGCATCGGGCCCGCTGCAGCTCGGTCGTGGTCGTGGGCGAGGACGACCGCCCGCAGGGCATCTGGACCGAGCGCGACGCCCTGCGCCTGGATCCAGCGCGGGTGGAAGAACGCGACCGCCCCATGGCCTCGGTGATGACCTCGCCGGTGCGCAGCGTTTTCGGCTCGGTGTCGGCGACCGAGGCCCACGGCATCATGACCGAAGCGGGCATCCGCCACCTGCTGGTGATCGACGACGACGGCCGGCCCTTCGGCATCATCTCGCAGACCGATCTGGCGCTCAGCCACGGGGCCGAGGCCTACCTGCGCCTGCGCGAGGTGGGCACGGCGCTGGGGGGCCGCCCGCTGCGACTGGAGGCAGCACAGCCGTTGTCCGATGCGACGCGCGCGATGTCGCGGGCCGGGGTGGCGGCGGCGGTGGTGTCCTGGGCCGACGACGGGCCGCCGGGCATCCTGACCGAGCGCGACGTGGTCCGTCAGCTGATGTGCGCGGCGGAGGATCCGTCGGTGGCGGAGGTCGCCAGTCGGCCTCTGCTGACGGTGGATACCGAGGAAAGCCTGTTCCGCGCGCGCCAGATGATGCTGGAGCACGGCATCCGCCGCCTGGGGATCACCGATCCGGAATCCGGCGAGGTGCTGGGGCTGGTGGGGTTCGCCGAGCTGCTGGCGTCCACCCAGTCGCGGTTGCTGGAAGAGCTGGGCGAGGCTCTGCGCCAGGCCCGCGACGAACTGCGCCTGGCGCGGCGTCAGGAACGCCGGTTCGAGGAGGTGCGCAAGCGCGCGCCGGTGGGGCTTCTGATCCTCGACTCGGCGGGCATCATTCAGGATGCCAACCCCATGGTCGGCCGCCTGCTGGGACGCGATCCGCTGACTCTGATCGGCTGCCCGCTGGCCGATCATCTGCCGGAGCAGCCGGCGCTGTACCGCGCGCTGGACGAACTGCAGGCCGGCAACGACGAGGAGCTGCGCCTGGAGCTGCGGCTGGAACACCCGACCCGGAAAGATCGCGAACAATGGGTGGAGGTCGCGGCCTCGGTCTTCCGCGAGGCGGGGGATACACCGCACATGGTCAGCATGGTCCTGGCCGACATCAGCGACCGCGCCGAGCGCCGCGCGCTGGAGGCCGAGCAGCGGCTGCTGGCCACCGCCTTCCACACCACCCATGCGCTGCTGATCTGCGACCCGGACGGGCGCATCGAGCGGGTCAACCCGGCCTTCACCGAGACCACCGGTTATACCCCCGAAGAAGTCATCGGGGCCACGCCGGCGATCCTGTCGTCCGGGCGGCACGACGCGGAGTTCTACCGCGAGATGTGGACCCGCCTGCAGGCCGAGGGCCGCTGGCAGGGCGAGGTATGGAACCGGCGGCGCAACGGCGAGGTGTATCCGCAGTGGGAGTCGATCACCGCGGTGTACAACGACGCGGGCGAGCTGGAGCACTACGTGGCGGTGTTCCATGAGATCACCGAACAGAAACGCCTGGAGGCGGAGCTGGAGCGCTTCGCCACCCACGATCGCCTGACCGAGATCTACAACCGGGCCAAGCTGCACGCGCTGCTGGAGCAGGCTCATGCCGAGCGGGAGCGCTACGAAACGGCGTTCTCCCTGATCATGTTCGATGTCGACCATTTCAAATCGGTCAACGACACCTGGGGGCATCTGGCCGGGGACAGCGTGCTGCGCGAGCTGGCCGACCGGGTGCGCACGGTGCTGCGTTCCACCGATCACTTCGCGCGCTGGGGCGGGGAAGAGTTCCTGGTGCTGGCGACGCATACCGACGCCGAGGGTGCCTGGACCCTGGCCGAACGCATCCGTCGGGTGGTCGAGGACAAGCCGTTCGATATTGTGGGCGGGGTAACGATCAGTCTCGGGGTGGCCGGTGCGGAGCGGGGAGAGAGCCTGCGGCGGCTCGAGGAGCGCGCCGATCAGGCGCTTTATCGCGCCAAGCGTGGCGGGCGCAATCGGGGGTGTACGGCCTGAGGCCCGGCCTCCCACCGTTCCCCCGCCCCGTAGGAGGCAAGCCCCCTGGCCGATCTGGCGCGGGAGATGGGCCGGACGGGGAATCGGCCGGAGGGCCGGCCTCCTACCGTTCCCCCGCCCCGTAGGAGGCCAGCCCCCTGGCCGATCGGGGCCGACGACCCACCGGGGCAAATCGGCCGGAGGGCCGGCCTCCTACCGGCCTTCGACGGTAGTCAGGCCCAGGGTGTGCCACATCTGCATGCCGCCGCGGTACCACTTGATCTTGTGGCCCGGGTACCCGAGGTTGGTCAGCGTGCGGATGTTGGTGGGCGACTGGCCGCACCACGGGCCGTTGCAGAACAGCACCAGGGTCTTGGCGTTGGAGAAGTCCAGCAGGTCCCAGTGATCCATCACGCTGAACTTGTCGAGCATGATGTCGCGTACGTCCGCGGGCTCGGCGTCGCCGTCGATGTCCAGTTTCTGCCAGGGGATGTTGATGGCCCCGGGGATGGTGCCGGCGGCGTAGTCGTCGGGACCGCGCGAATCGATGATCAGCAGGTCGTCGCGCTCGCCGAGCTGGCCAACATACTCGAGGAACTCCGCCTCGCCGAGGGTTTCCACGCCGCGGCCCAGATCCATGGGCTGGACGCAGAACGGCGGGCAGGGGCGTGAGGTCTTCGCGAACTCGTTGTCCAGCCGGTTCTCGGTGTCCTGGATGCGCTGGATGGTGACGGTCTCGTCACCGTGCGGGACCTCCAGCGATTGCAGGTCCGGGGTGATGCCGACTTCCAGCGCCGAAGCGGGCCCGGCGAGGCCCAGGGTGAACAGGCCGGCCAGGGCCAGTCCGGGGGCAAAACGTTTCTTCATCTTCTCCTCCACTGTGGTTGTGTTGGCAAGCCGGGATTGTGAGTCAAACGGTGCCGGCTTGCACCCTGCCGGTCGGGGTTTCCTTCAGCACGGCTTGCACGGGCCGTTACCCTCCTCGAGGCCACGGTTCGTGGCCACCGGATTTCGATAGAGGGTTCAGGTTTGGATCGACGGGCGAAACACAATCGCAATGGCTCCCGACTGGCGGGCACCGCGCGCGGCCTGAGCCTGGCGCTCGGTCTGGTCGCCGGAGGCGTGACGCCGGTGCTGGCCGAGTCGCCCGACCGGCCGACGCACGAGGTGCAGCGCGGCGACACCCTGTACAGCATCGTGCAGACCTTTGATCTGCCCCCCGGCGTGTCGGTCAACGAAGCCATGCTCGCCTTCCTCGAGGCCAACCCCGAGGCCTTCGCCGAACAGAACGTGAATACGCTGCGGGCCGGCACGGTACTGGAGCGGCCGCCGGAATCGGTGTTCGCCCGGCGTGACCGGGACAGTGCCCGCGCCGAGGTCCTGCGTCACATCGAGAACTGGGACCCCGGCGCCGTGCGTGTGGAGGACCGGTTCGAAGCGGTGGACGAGGGCGGCGAGGGCATGTCGCGTGCCGCGATCGAAGAACGTCTGGCCTCGCGCGATGCCGAGATCGATGAACTGCGCGAGGCGGTGGAGGAGCTGCGGTTCCTGCTGGAGTCGGAGCGTCTGGATGCGGGGACCGACGCCGCGGCCGAAGAGTTGCGCGAGCAGATGGAACAGGACCTGGACACCCTGCGCACCGAGCGCGATCAGCTGCGCGACCGCCTGGTCGAAGTCGAGGAACGGCTGGTCGAGGTGGAAAGCCGCCCGGGCCCGGACGAGGTGCCGTTGACCGAACAGCTGACCCGTCCGCCGGTGCTGGTGGCGCTGGGGTCCATGGCGCTGGGCCTGGGCCTGTTCCTGGTGGCCGGC
>NZ_MUZR01000066.1 GCF_001995255.1 Thioalkalivibrio halophilus
GGATCCCGATTGTCGGGCGGCCGGCACTTCAGGATATTGGCGATGAACACATCGTGCTCGCGATCCAGTCCCAGCGCCGCCAGCATGTTGTCCAGCAGCTGCCCGGCCCGCCCGACGAAGGGCTCGCCGCGACGGTCCTCCTCGGCACCCGGGGCCTCGCCGACGAACAGCCAGCGGGCGCCAGTATCGCCCACCCCGAAGACCGTCTGCCGCCGGCTGGCCGCGAGCTCGCTGCAGGCAGTGCAGCCCGCGACTTCGTCACGCAGGGCCTGCCAGTCGATGCCCGTGGCCGGCACGGACGACTCCCGTGGTTCCTGCTCCACGGTGAGGCCGGCCACCGGTTCAGGTGGTGGCTCCGGAGACGCTTCCGGCGCGGCGCCGGTATCCGCCGACGGGCGCGCCCGCCACAACGGGATGCCCATGTCGGCGAGGATGCGCCGCTTGCGCCGCGAGAGTTCCACGTCCGCCTCCCCGCTCAGGCTTGCGGGGCACGGCCGCGGCGCCGATGGCGCTGCCAGCGCACGAGTGTCAGCAGCGGCCCGGACAGCGCGTACACCACGAACCCGGCCAGCAGCATCTTGGGCGGATCCAGGGCCGCCAGCATCAGCGCCCCGACCACTCCCAGCATGGACAGGAACGGGACCCGGTGGCGGAAGTCCATGTCCTTGAAACTGAAATAGGTCAGGTTACTGACCATTGCCGCCCCGGCGAGCACGGTGATGATCAGCACCGCCACCGCCCCGGTGGCCCCCAGCTCCGCGGCCAGGCCGAGGTCCTCGACCACCCAGACGGTCCCCACCAGCAGCGCCGCACTGGCGGGACTGGGCAACCCCTGGAAGAAGCGCTTGTCGGTCACCGCCAGGCGACTGTTGAAACGCGCGAGGCGCAGCGCCGCCGCCGTGGCAAAGAAGAACGCGGCCACCCAGCCGAAGTTGCCCAGGTCCTGCAGCTGCCACAGGTACACCACCAGCGCCGGGGCCAGACCGAAGGAGACCAGATCCGAGAGCGAATCGAACTGCGCGCCGAACTCGCTCTGGGTATCGGTCATGCGCGCGACGCGGCCGTCCAGGGTATCCAGCACCATGGCCACGAAGACCGCGATGGCCGCGGTAATGAACTCCCCGTCGATCGCGGAGACGATCGCCAGGAATCCGGAGAACAGGACCCCGGTAGTGAACAGGTTGGGCAGAAGGAACACCCCGCGCCGCCGCGACCGCGGGCGATCGTCGTCCAGCTCGTCCTCGCCACGGATGATGTCGGGGTCTTCGTCGGGATTCATTCGGCCAGCTCCACGGCGCCGCCCTGATCGCCCGGCTCGCGCGGCGGGAGCCCGCCCAGCAGGGTGGTCCCCGCCAGCACGACCTGCCCCGGCCGCACCATCACGTGCGATCCCCGCGGAAGCCACAGCTCCGCACGCCCGCCGAAGCCGGCAAAGCCGATGCGCTTGCCGCGCCCCAGCCGATTGCCGGGCAGCACCTCCACCATGCGGATGAAACGCGGCCAGTGCGTCACGCTGAGAGCCAGGGTCATGCGGTCATCCTCGTCGGTGGCCAGGGCGAACGCAAGCCGACCGGCGAGCTGCAGGTCGGGCTCGCGATCCGATTCCTGCCCCGGCCAGACGCGCTCGCGCACCTCGACCTCCTGCGGGGCATGGATATTGTATTCGCCGAGATAGCGCTGGCGCATGCGGATGCGCTCGGCCTCGCGCCCGGTGAACGGGTCGGTGGTGGTCTCCACCGATTCCACCACGCCGTCGACCGGGGCCACCAGGCCCAGCGCCTGGGCCGGCGCCCGGCGCCGCAGGTCGCGGAACAGGGCCATCAGGGCCAGCATCAGGATGACCAGGAACAGGCCCAGATCCGCCAGCCCGGACAGCAGCGTAATCACCGCCATCCAGGCGGTGACGATGACGAACAGGCGGCCTTCCTTCGCTACCGGAAACAGCATGTCCCCTCCGCGGCCCGCACCCGGGGCCGGTGGTGCCGCGGATCAGTTGCGCGACTTGTCGACCAGCTGGTTGGCCTGGATCCAGGGCATCATCGCACGCAGCCGCTCGCCCACCTGCTCGATCTCGTGGGCAGCGTTGCGGCGGCGATTCGCGGTCATGGAGGGATAGTTGGTGTCCCCTTCCTGGATGAAGCGCTTGGCGTACTCGCCGGTCTGGATGTTGTGCAGGGCCTCGCGCATGGCCGCACGGGATTGCTCGTTGATGACCTTCGGGCCGGTCACGTACTCGCCGTACTCCGCGTTGTTGGAGATCGAGTAGTTCATGTTGGCGATGCCGCCCTCGTACATCAGATCGACGATCAGCTTGAGCTCGTGCAGGCACTCGAAGTAGGCCATCTCCGGGGCGTAGCCCGCCTCGGTCAGGGTCTCGAAGCCGGCCTTGACCAGCTCCACCGCGCCGCCGCAGAGCACCGCCTGCTCGCCGAACAGGTCGGTCTCGGTCTCGTCCTGGAAGCTGGTCTCGATGATGCCGGTGCGGCCGCCGCCGATCGCCGAGGCATAGGACAGCGCGATGTCACGCGCCTTGCCGGAGGCGTCCTGCTCGATGGCGATCAGGTCGGGGATGCCGCCGCCACGGGCAAATTCCGAGCGCACGGTGTGACCCGGCGCCTTGGGCGCGATCATGATCACGTCGAGGTCGCCGCGCGGCTCGATCTGGTTGTAATGGATGGTGAAGCCATGGGCGAACGCCAGGGTCCCGCCCTGCTTGAGGTTGGGCTTGATCTCCTCGCTGTAGAGCTTCGCCTGGTATTCGTCGGGGGCCAGCACCATGACCAGATCGGCGGCGGCCACCGCGTCGGAGACGTCGGCCACCTTGAGGCCGGCTTCCTCGGCCTTGGCACGCGAACCGGAACCGGCACGCAGGCCGACGGTGACGTCCACGCCGGAATCCTTCAGGTTGTTCGCATGGGCGTGCCCCTGCGAGCCGTAGCCAATGATGGCCACCTTCATGCCCTGAATGATGGAGAGGTCGGCGTCTTTGTCGTAGTAGAGCTTCATTGCGGTTTCCTTGGCAATCAGTGAAAGGTGTTCAGATCTGGAGCGCGACGTCCCCGCGCGCGATGCCCATGACCCCGGAGCGCACCACTTCCTGCACGGGGAAGGGCTCCAGGGCCTCGAGGAAGGCGTCCAGCTTGGAGCCCTCTCCGGTGATCTCGATGACGTAGGTCTTGCGCGTGACGTCGATGATGCGGCCGCGGAAGATGTCGGCGAGGCGCTTCACCTCCTCGCGATCGCCGGGTTCGTCCACGCTGACCTTGATCATCGCCATCTCGCGCTCGATGTGAGGATAGGAGGTCAGATCGAGCAGCTTGATGACGTCGATCAGCTTGTTCAGCTGCTTGGTAATCTGCTCGACGATCTCCTCGGATCCGCTGGTGACGATGGTCATGCGCGCCAGCGTGGGATCGTCGGTGGGCGCGACGGTCAGCGATTCGATGTTGTAGCCGCGCGCGGAGAACAGCCCCGCGACCCGGGACAGGGCGCCGGATTCGTTCTCCAGCAGGACACTGATGATGTGACGCATACGGAATCCTTCCCTGTCAGACCAGGATCATTTCGTTCTGACCGGCACCGGCCGGAATCATCGGGTAGACGTTCTCGGACTGATCGGTGATGAAGTCCAGGAACACCAGGCGGTCCTTCTGTGCCAGGGCCTCCTTCAGCGCGCCTTCCACGTCGGCCGGCTTGTCGATCCGCATGCCGACGTGACCATAGGCCTCCGCCAGCTTCACGAAGTCGGGCAGCGCATCCATGTAGGACATCGCATAACGGCCCTGATAGAAGAACTCCTGCCACTGCCGCACCATCCCGAGATAGCGGTTGTTCAGGTTCAGGATCTTCAGCGGCAGCTGGTACTGATAGCAGGTGGACAGCTCCTGCATGCACATCTGGATGCTGGCCTCGCCAGTAATGCAGCCCACCGTGGCGTCCGGATGCGCGAACTGCACGCCCATCGCGAACGGCAGTCCCACGCCCATGGTTCCCAGGCCGCCGGAGTTGATCCAGCGGTTGGGCTTGTCGAAACCGTAGAACTGCGCCGCCCACATCTGATGCTGGCCCACGTCGGAGGTCACGAAGGCGTCGCCGCCGGTCAGCTCCCAGAACTTCTGCACCACGTACTGCGGCTTGATCAGCTCGGAATCGCGATCGTACTTGAGGCAGTCCTGGCCGCGCCATTCGCGAATCTGGTCCCACCAGGCCTTCAGCGCATCGGCGTCCGGCTGGCCGCCGTTTTCCTCCAGCGCGCGGATCAGCTCGCGCAGCACCGGCTCCACCTCGCCGACGATGGGCACGTCCACCTTCACGTTCTTGGAGATGGAGGCCGGGTCGACGTCCACGTGGACGATCTTCGCATGGGGGCAGAACTTCTCGATGTTGCCCGTCACGCGGTCGTCGAAACGCGCGCCGATCGCGATCAGCACGTCCGCATGGTGCATGGCCATGTTGGCCTCATAGGTCCCGTGCATGCCCAGCATGCCCAGGAACTGATCGTCCGAGGCCGGATAGGCGCCCAGGCCCATCAGGGTGTTGGTGATGGGGTAGCCCAGCTTGCGGGTGAATTCCGTCAGCGCTTCGGAGCCGCGCCCCAGCACCACCCCGCCACCGGTATAGATCATCGGCTGCTTCGCCGACAGGATCAGCTCCACCGCACGGCGGATCTGCCCGGTATGGCCACGGACCTTCGGGTTGTAGGAGCGCATGTGGATGCTCTCCGGGTACTCGAACTCGCAGCTGTCGGCGGTGACATCCTTGGGGATGTCCACCACCACCGGACCGGGCCGGCCGGTGGTGGCGATGTAGAAGGCCTTCTTGATGGTGGTCGCCAGATCCTTCACGTCCTTGACCAGGAAGTTGTGCTTCACGCAGGGGCGCGTGATGCCCACGGTGTCCACTTCCTGGAAGGCGTCGTTGCCGATCATGCTGGTCGGCACCTGGCCGGTGAACACCACCAGCGGCACCGAATCCATGTAGGCGTCGGCAATGCCGGTGATCGCGTTGGTCGCGCCTGGGCCGGAGGTCACCAGGGCTACGCCGGGCCGGTCGGAGGACTTGGCATAGCCCTCGGCGGCATGCACCGCGCCCTGCTCATGACGGACCAGTACGTGCGAGACCTCGCTCTGCTGATACAGCGCATCGTAGATGTGCAGGACCGCGCCGCCGGGATAGCCGAATACCAGATCGACGCCTTCAGCCTGCAGACTGCGGACGAAGATTTCGGCACCGGTGATGGCGGTGGACGATGCAGAGGTCTCGGACATGACGGTTGTTCCTTACCAGGGGCTGTCGGGCGATCGTGATCCGAGCGGACACGCCGAATCAAAATAGCCCACCATACTAATATGAAATCGCCCGCGCTTCACGCCAGCAGGCGCACGCGCGGACCCTGCCGGTGGCGAACCATGGAGCGTCCAGCCCCGTGGGAGGCCAGCCCTCTGGCCGACGGGAGCAACCTCGCCCGGAACGACGAGAGGCTCGCCTCCCACAGGATTGGCTTCCCCCCGGGGGGGGGGCGGTCTCCCGCAGGCAAGGGCCCTGCGCCCCGCTCAGCTTCCCTCGGAACCGCCCGCCTGGGCGGTGGGCAGTTCGGCGAAATGCTGGCGCGCCCGCGCCACCAGATCCCCCGGCAGTCCCTCCTTCTCCGCGATGGTCAGCCCGAAGGACACCCCCGGCTCGCCGATCAGCAGGCGGTAGGTCGGTGACAGGGTGTCCGGATCGAACTGCATCGAGGCGTTAACGATGCCCGCCTGCTGAGCGGCGTAATCCTTCAACGGCGCAAGATGAGTGTTGACGATCCCGCGGGTGCCCCGCGAGCGCAGCTCGTCCAGCATCGCCATGGCCAGGGCGGCCCCCTCGTCCGGGTCGGTACCGGTCCCCAGCTCGTCCAGCAGGATCAGGCTCTCCGGACCCGCGTTATCCAGGATGCGCTTGAGCACCGCCACGTGCCCGGCAAAGGTCGACAGGTGGTGCAGCAGGCTCTGGTTGTCGCCCACGTCCACCATCACCTGGTCGAAACGGCCGATGCGGCAATCCTGCTCCGCGGGGATGTGCAGCCCGCACCAGGCCATGGTCACCAGCAGACCGAGGGTCTTCAGCGCGACCGTCTTGCCGCCGGTGTTGGGGCCGGTGATCAGCAGCAGCGGCTGCTCGTCGTCCAGGCGGATCGACAGCGGCACCGGCTGCGGCCCGTTGCCCTCCGCGAACTGCAGCAGCAACAGCGGGTGGTAGGCCTCGTCCAGTTCCACCCCGGGGCGGTCTTCCAGGGCCGGGGCATGGGCATTCATCTGCGCGGAGAGCTGCGCAGCGGCCGAGGCCAGGTCGATCCAGGTCAGCGCCGTCAGCATCAGATCCAGCGGCTCGCCGTATTCGCGCACGGTGTCGGTCAGCTCGCGCAGCAGCCGCTGCTGCTCGTTGTTGATCTGCCCGTTCACGGTATCCAGCTGGTTGTTCAGCGGGACCGCCTCGATCGGCTCGATGATGTGATCGCGCCCGCCCATCGCGGTGCCCCGGCGCACGCCCTTGACCGCGCCGGCGGCATCGCCGCGCAACACCATCACCGCGCGCTCCTGATGCCACTGCACCTTCAGGGTTTCGTCGCCCTTCTGCGCGACATCCGACGCGGACAGACGCTTCTGCACCACGGCCTCGACCTCGCCACGCAGGCGATTGCGCTCGCCGAAGGAGTCCACCAGCGACTCGCTGGCATCCTCGCGCAGCGAACCGCCCGGATTGAGGCAGCCCGAAAGACGCTGCTCCAGCCCCTCGGGCGGATACAGCTTGTTCAGGTCCGCCGGGTAGATTTCCGGGGTGTCTTTCAGCTGGTCGGCCAGCTCGCGCGCATGGCGCATGATGGTCTGCAGGTTGTGCAGCGCCTGCACCGGCAGCGCCGAACCCGGATTACCCGCCTGGCGCAGCGCTGCCCGCACGTCCGGCAGCTGCCCCAGGCGCGGCAGCGTGCCCGCGTCCAGGCGCTGGCGGGCCACCGTCACCGCCTTCTGCAGCGCGCGCGCGGCCTCCAGGTTGGGCGCAGGCTCCAGCCCGCGCGCAGCATCGGCGCCGTAGGGCGTGGCGGTCAGGCGCTCCAGCAGGCGCTGGATCGCGGGAAATTCGAGGGCCTTCAGATCGACCTGCATGACATCCCCTTGTTCATGAAATCTCTACCGGCTCCCACAGGGAAGGAACGATGGCCCGGCCTACTCCTCGGCCTTCTTGAACATGCCGAGGTAGGCCTTCTTGTCCAGCATCGGCTCGCGCATCACCGCCAGCATGTCGTCCAGATGCTCCGGCGTGCTCATGCCCACCAGCGAGGTCCCCAGACCGGGCGTGGAGCGATTGAACTGCATCGCGCGCTGCGCCGGACTGGCCAGCCCCGCCAGTTCGCGCTCGACCACGTCCACCGACTGCTGCGCCAGATGCCCCTTGAGCATCGTGTGCGAGGCCATCATGTAGATCTCCAGCTGATGCGCCGCCTGCAGCGGGCTGGCCACGTTGCCCTGCCCGGTCGCGGTGTTGAAGCGGGTGAACCCCTCCAGCATCACCTGGTTGAACGGCAGCATGGCGATCTTGAAATGATCACGCGCGAAATCGTCCCCGGTCACAGTCTGCGCCGCGCGCTGCGCCAGCCCCTGGATGGAGGTCAGCGACTGGAACACCGGGGCATCGGTCTCCTCGCGAAAACCCTCGAAGGTCGAGATCCCGTAGGCGCGGATCTTCTTGTCGCGCACCGCACGTTCCAGCATCTCGAACACCGGCTCCAGCTTCCAGTTGGTGCGTTCCTTGCCGATCTCGTGGATATGCACCTCCGGCTGGTCGATGATGAACGCATCCAGGGTCTCCACGCCCATCAGCGAGCGCGACAGCTCCATCTGGTAGTGGATGTATTCCGGCGTCAGCAGATGCGCGCCCTTGGCCAGGTCCTCCTTCGTGCCCATGCCCGGGGCCTCGATCTCGCGCTGGAACCAGGCGTCCATGTCGTCCGGCTGACCGCCGCGCAGGGTCAGGAAGCCTCCCTTGGAGATCAGGAACATCGCCTCGCGCGGGACCCCGGCCTCGAGCGCCGTGCGCACGCCCGCCCCCACGGCCGCCAGCGAACGGCCATAGCGGTAATGCGCGGAGGTATCCACCACGTTGATGCCCTCGGTCAGCCCGCGGGCCACGATCGCGGAGATCGCCGCATCCACCTCGGCGGTAGCCGCCCCGCCGAAGGTCCCGATGCCGAGACTCGACAGGCGCATGCGCGCGCGCGAGAACTCGCTGTAATGGCCCTCGGCCGCGCGCCCGTCGGCGAGGAACGACTCGGCATACTTGCGCGTCGCCTTGGCGTTGGCATAGCCGGGAATCAGTTTCTGCGAAGCTTCCATATTCCTCTCTCGAACCGCCGCAACAAGGGCAACCGCCGGATCCTGGTCTTCCGGCGCATCGCATCGGGAATGCGAATCCTAGGGAAACACCGCTCGATGTGCACGTTTCCCTCGACAGACGGAGGGTGCCTGTCCGGCGTCCCCCGGTCGTTTGCGGCCACCCCCGGAATGCTGCGAAGCTTGCAAACCCATCGTGCCGCCCGGAATACCGCCCGAGATGACCGCCCCCGAAGACCCCGAACACGCCCCGCAGACCACCGTCGAACCGGAAGACGAGGCCGGCTTCGAGGCCCTGGAACGCGGCGACTTTGCCGAAGCCCATCGAATCTGGAGCGAGCGCGCCGACGGACCGTATGCCGGCGCCCATCTCGGCCTGGGCGTGCTGTACGCCAGCGGCCTGGGCGTCGAATCGGACGTGCAGCGGGCCCGCGAGCACTGGAAACGCGCGGCCGAGCTGGGCCTGCTGGATGCCTGCTTCAACCTCGGCCTGCTGGCCGAACAGGGGATCGCCGAGGGTGATCCCGCAGAGGAGGCCGAGACCTGGTATCGCCGCGCGGCGGAGGCCGGGCACGCGAACGCCCAGTACAACCTGGGCGTGCTGCGCTTCGCCAGCGAGATCAGCCCGGAAGCCGCCGCGGAGGCCGTCGCCTGGTGGGAGAAAGCCGCCGAGCAGGGCGACCCCGATGCCCTGAACAGTCTGGGCGTGGCGTACGAAACCGGCCGCGGCTGCGCTGCCGACCCCGCCGAAGCCGGCCGGCTGTATACGCGGGCCGCCGGCGCCGGTCATGCCCGGGCGGCCTGCAACCTCGCCCAGCTGCTGGAACAGGGGCACGGCGTGATCGCCGATCTGGCCGAGGCCGTACGCTGGTACCGCCAGGCCGCGGAGGACGGCGACGGCGAGGCCGCCGCCCGCCTCGGCAACCTGTACCGCGACGGCAAGGGAGTGGAATGCGATCCGGCGCAGGCGGCGCACTGGTATCGCGTCGCCGCCGATGACGGCCATCCCGCGGCGCGTACCAACCTGGGCGTGCTGCTGGACCGCGGTCACGGGATCGCCCGGGACCAGCGCGAGGCCGCCCACTGGTACCGGCTGGCGGCCCGCCAGGGGCAGATGCAGGCGCAGTACAACCTGGGCATCTTCCTGGCCGAAGGCCATGGCGTGGAACAGGATCTGGTCGAGGCCTGGGTATGGTTCTCGCGCGCGGCCGACCAGGGACACCCCTCGGCCGCCGACGCCCGCGACTACGTCCACCAGCACCTGTCACTGGAGCAGCAGCAGGATGCCCTGGCCCGCAAGTCGCGTGAGTGACCGCCCGCCGCCCATGCCGTCGAGCCGGCCCCGGGCGGCACTGACCCTGCCGGCCCTGATCCTCCTGCTCGCGGCCGGATCCGCCCCGGCAGCCGACGGCGCGGACAACGACACCCCGCAAGCCACCACCCGTGCCGATGATGCGCCGCAATCCCCCGAGGGCCGGCAACTGGTCGAACAGCGCTGCCTCAACTGCCACGGCGAACGCACCCTCAGCGAGGCCGGGTTCGGGCGCCTGGGCTGGCACGCCACGGTCACGCGGATGAACTGGGTCAACGGCGCCGGGGTCGGGTTCGGCGAGCGCGGTCCGATCGTCGACTATCTGAGCGAACAGAGCGAACCTTCCATGGCCCGCGTCATCGGGGAATGGGTCGTCGCCGCCCTGCTGGCGGCCGGAGCGGCCTTCGTGCTGTGGCGCGGCATCCGCCGCTGGCGCCGGCGCCAACCGACAGGCTGAGCGCCCAATCGATTCGCGCGTCAGCCGCCGGTGCCGTGCTTCCCCGGGCCTGGCTCCATCCGCCCCCCCCTGCCGCCGTCAGTAGCGCGGCAGTGCCACATCCGCAAAGACGGCGTCCACCCCCTTCTGGTCGGCGGCATGCAGGGCGCGATCGACCCGTTCCAGGGTCAGATGGGGGGCCAGCAGGGCGAGAAAGTCGTACATGTAGCCGCGCATGAACATCCCGCGGTTGAAGCCGACCCGGGTTACCTGCTCGGTAAACAGGTGGCGGGCGTCGATACTGACAAGGTCGGCATCCTCGTCCGGCTCGTAGGCCATGCGTGCGATGAGGCCCACGCCCAGGCCGAGGCGGACATAGGCCTTGATGACATCGGAGTCCGCCGCGCTCAGGACGACGTCCGGCTCCAGGTCAGCGGCCCGGAAATCCCGCTCCAGCTGACCGCGCCCGGTGAATCCGTGCACATAGGTCACCAGCGGGTGGGCCGCCACCGCCGCCAGATCCGCCGGAGGCGTCCGGGCCAGAGGATGGTCGCGGGGCACCACCAGGCAGTGATGCCAGCGGTAGGCCGGCAGCATCACCCGCTCCCGGTTCTGGGCGACACCCTCGGTCGCGATGCCGAAATCGACCTCGCCGCTCGCAGCCATCCGCGCGATGTCCGCGGGGCCGCCCTGCTCGATCTGCAGCCTGACCTCAGGGTAATCGTGACGGAAGGCGTCGATGCGGGGTGGCAGGAAGTAACGCGCCTGGGTATGGGTCGTCGCCAGTCGCAGCAGTCCGCGGCGTTCATCGGAAAAATCCGCCGCCAGGGAGCGGATGCCGTCGACCTCGGCCAGGATCCGTTCGGCGCGGGCCAGGATCTGGCGTCCCTCCGGCGTCACGTGGGTCAGGTGCTTGCCGCTGCGCTGGAAGAGCAGCACGCCCAGCTCGTCCTCCAGCATCCGGATCTGCCGGCTCACCCCGGGCTGCGAGGTGAACAGCCGCTCCGCGGCCTCGGTCACGTTGAGGCCCGATTCCACCACCGCTTTCAGACAGCGCAGTTGTTGCAGTTTCATGGCCCGGGTGTGATCTCTCGACCGGTTGCGGGCCGGGAAGCACGACCCTTTTATTCAATTTTGACATTAAAACAGAATTTATTATTCTTTTCCATTCTATATATATCCCTCTAGAGTCTTTCTCGAGGCCTCGGAACCCATCCGACACCCGAGCAGGAGAAAGACCATGAAGACCGAAACCATCCCGTCCCGACCCGACCGCCAGACCCTGGAAAAGCGCCGCGCGGAACTGCAGCGCAACCTGGCGCGCGTGAACCAGGCCCTGGCCGCATGCAGCGAGGAAACCGCCCAGGCCCGGCACATCCGCAGGGAGCCCCCGTCGGTCCCGGCCTTCGATCACCCGCTGCCGGTCGGTGCAGGCTGAACACCCCGGTCCCGTGACCCTTCCGCCCGCAACTGCATGGAGACAGCATGGCGAATGATTCGACCCGCAGCCTGATTCTCGGGCGCGACCATGACGGAAACCTCGCGATGAGGAGTGCCGACCACAGCGACAAGCCGGGGGCGCTGGGATACGACCCCCTGCAGCACCTGGCCATCAGCCTGGGCTCCTGTCTGCTGGAATTCTGCGACCGCTTCCTGAGCCGGCGCGGCTACCCGCGCGCCGCGGAGCTGGAGGTCACCTGGACCTTCGATGCCCGACGCTGTCGGGTCTCCACCCTGCAGAGCGAGCTGCGCCTGCCGATCAATCTGGAGGAAGGCGAACAGACCAGCCTGGAACGCATGCTGGCCCAGTGCCCGATCCACCAGGCCCTGGAGGGCCCGCTGGAGGTCCCGACCCGGGTTCGTCTGACGCACGCCCGGCGCCCGGCACCCGCATGAGGTCCGGGCGCAGCCAGCCCCGATCCGGGATCTCGCTGGCCAGGGCTCGAGAGTGAATGCCGGCGCCGGGCCATTGATCCCGGCGCGCCCTCTTGATAGGTCGGTCGCTGTGTGGACACTTCGGCCGCATGAGCGAGGAGATGCCCATCGACGCCCTGCACGGGGACTTTGCCGCGGCGCTGGCCGACGGGCCGGTGGTGGTGTCGGCGGCGACCGGTTCGGGCAAGTCGACGCGCCTGCCGGTGTGGGCGCGGGACCAGGGGCGCGTGCTGGTGGTGGAACCCCGCCGAGTGGCGGCCACCAGCCTGGGGCACTGGGTGGCCGGCCTGCTCGGCGGCAAACCCGGGCGCGAAGCGGGCTTCGCCGTGCGCGGCGAGGTGCGCTGCGACCGCGACACGCAGATCGTGTTCGCCACGCCCGGGATGGCCCTGCAATGGCTGGCGCACAACGGCCTCGCGGATTTCGCGGTGGTGGTCCTCGACGAGTTCCACGAACGCCGCTGGGACACCGATCTCCTCTACGCCCTGCTGACCGAGACCGGACGCCACCGCCTGGTGATCACCTCGGCCACCATCGACGGCGCGCGCCTCGCCCGCGAGCTCGCCGGCACCCACCTCGAGAGCCCCGGCCGCTCCCACCCGGTCGCGCTGGAACACCTTGCCGCAGACCCGCAGGCAATGCCTCATGCGAAGGACCTGGCCACGCGCGTGGCCGAAGGCGTACGCACCGCACTCGCGCGTACCGACGGCGATGTCCTCGCCTTTCTGCCCGGGCGCGGCGAAATCGCCGCGGCGGCGCGGGCCCTGAAGGACGAGCCCGTGGCCTGCATCGAGCTGCACGCCGGCGCCAGCGCCGAGGCCCAGCGCCATGCCCTGCAGCCGGGCCAGGAACGCCGGGTGATCCTCGCCACCAACGTCGCCGAGAGTTCGGTGACCATACCCGGGGTCACCGCCGTGGTCGACAGCGGTCTGGAGCGCCGCACGGGTCGCCGCAACGGCCGCACCGTGCTCGCGCTGCAGGCGATCGCCGCCGACAGCGCGGAGCAGCGCCGCGGGCGCGCGGGCCGCACCGCGCCGGGGCTGTGCCTGCGGCTGTGGGGGCGCAATGCCCCGCTGGCCACGAACACGCCGCCGGAGCTGCAGCGCGAGGACCTCACCGAACCGGTACTGGCGGCCGCCTGCTGCGACCGCCCGGCGCGCGAACTCGCATTCCCCGATCCCCCGCGCGAGGAGGCCCTGGAACGCGCCGAAGACCGGCTGCGGGCGACGCACGCGATCGACGCGGACGGCCGCGCGACCGAACACGGCCGACGCCTGTTCGCCCTGCCGGTGGACACCGCGCTGGCCCATCTGGTGCTGGCCATGCCGGATGCGGCGACGGCCGCGTTCATGGCCGATCTCGCCGGCGCCCTCGGCAGCCGCCGCGCGGTCGCGGTGCCGCCCGACGACGAACGCGAGCGGCAGGATGCACTCACCGCCCTCGGCCGGGCCTGTGATGCGACGCTGCGGGTCGCCGCCGTGCGCGGCCACGCACCCGACAGGGTTCGCATTCGCCGGGAGGAACGCCGCGAGGCCCACCATCTGGCTCGTCAGGTGCGCGAGCTGGCCGGCCTGCCCGCCCGGGAATCGCAGCAGGAACCGGAGTCCGAGCCCCTCGCGGCCACCGCGCCCCGGGCCCTGACCGCCGCAGTCGCCGCCGCCCCCGAGCTGGCGTTCGTGCGCCGCGAGCGCCGCCGCTTCGCGCTGGGCAACGGCGGCGAGGAGGCGGAGATCGGTCGCGATTCGCTGCTGGCCGAGGATGCCGAGGCGGCCGTAGTGTTCGACAGCCACAGCCTGCCCGGCAAGGGCACCCGCGACACCCGCACCATCGCCACGGTGCTCGCGCCGCTGGAGCCCGATGCCCTGATCGACGCGGGGGTGGCCACGCCGGCCATCGCCGATCCCGAATGGTCCGCCGACGGACTCGTGGTCCGCCGCGACTGGTGGCATGCCGGGCGCGTACTGCGCAGCGACCGCACGCGCCCCGCAGGCGCCGCGGCGCGCGAGGCACTGGCCTCGCTCATCCTCGACGACCGGCTGCTCGCCCCCGCCGGCTCGCGCCTGCGCGACGACCTCGACGCCTGGGCGCTGTATCTCGCGCTGGGCTTCGAGCAGGGCGAGGCCCCGGACGCCCGCGACTGGCTGGCCCGTCGCCTGCAGACCCTGGGCGTGGAATCGGACGAGGACGTGGCCCTGCTGGAACCGGAGGATCTCGCGTTCGAGGGCGTACCCGAGTGGGAACGCGAACGCTTCGATCGCCGCTATCCGCGCGAGGTGCGGCTCTCCGGCCTGCACATGCGCATCCATTATGACGTCGCCCGGCGTACCGTCACCGCGGAGAAGATCGACGGCAACCGGCGCGACGACCCGAAGCGCTGGGAACTGCCCGCCTGGCAGGGCTGGCACGTCCGCTTCCAGCGCGCCAGCCGCGTGGTCGACGTGCGTTAACCTCCGGGCGGTCGCGAGATCACGTAGCGGTTGCGCCCGGCCGCCTTGGCCCGGTACATCGCCTGATCCGCCTCGCGCAGCAGCTGTTCCGGGCCCGGTTCGGGATCGTGTCCGTAGAATGCGACGCCCAGGCTGGCGCTGACCCGGAACACGTTTTCGCCGTCCTCAACCGGCGCCGCGGCGGCTGCCAGCAGGCGTTCCAACAGCGGGACGGTCAGTCCGGGGTCAACGTCCTCCAGGACCGCGACGAATTCGTCGCCCCCCAGCCGGGCGAAGGTATCGCCCTCGCGCAGGCAGGCCCGCATGCGTTCAGCGACCGTCCGCAGCAGACGATCCCCCGCATCGTGGCCGTAGCCGTCGTTGACCGCCTTGAAGCCGTCGAGGTCGAGGAACACCACCGCCAGCTGCGTGTCCCGGCGCCGGGCCCGGACCATGGCCTGATGCAGGCGATCGAGCAGCAGAACCCGGTTGGGCAATGCGGTCAGGGCATCGTAATGGGCACCGTGCTCGAACTCGCGCAGCAGGTCCTTCTGCCAGGTAATGTCGGTGGAGATGCCCAGCAGACTGTCGGGAAGGGTGCGGGACGCGTCCGTGTAGACCGGGGTCTTGACCTCCCAGTAGACCCGGTGGCCACCGTCCTCCTCGACCGCCTCGATCTCCTCGCGGCTGTCCTCGCCGGCGAGCACCCGGCTGTCCACCTCGTGCAGGCGGGCGACCGTGGCCGGCGGGAAGAAATCCTCGTCGCCGCATCCGTAGAGCTCGTCTGCCGTGCAACCGAACACCCGCAGGGTCTCGCGATTGCCATAGGTATAACGGCGCTGCCGATCCTTCACGTAGACCGCGACCGGCACACGGTCCAGGGCCTCGTGCAGCACCTGGATATGGTGCAGGGAACGGTGCAGCTCCTGTTCCGCAGCCAGACGCGCGGTGATGTCGTAACAGAAGCCGACATAGCCCCGGAACTCGCCGTGAGGGTCATGGCGCGGCCCGCCCTCGTCGAGGATCCAGCGATACTCGCCGTCGGCGCGGCGCAGGCGGTATTCCAGGGTAAAGGGCCGGCGCGCGGAGAAGGCGGCCCAGTAGCCCTCGATGCAGGCGGCGCGGTCGTCGGGATGGACCCCCTCCAGCCAGCCGTCGCCCTGCTCCTGCGCCTGGCTGCGCCCGGTGAAACGCAGCCAGGGCTCGTTGACATGTTCCACGCCCCCGTCGGCCCCGGAGACCCAGATCAGGACCTGACCGGCGTCCGTCAGCTGACGGTAGTACTCCCGGCACTCCTCCAGCTCGCGGATACGTTCCGCCGCGTCCCGGAGCACCCGTCGCCAGGCGACCGGGATCGGCTCCTCGGGGAGATCGGTAAAGGGAAGCGCCGCACGCAGCTGCGACTCGGATTCGTCGTCCATCCGGGGCACCTGATCCATGCCCGCCTGCGCGGGGCCATTGTTCGAGCTTATACCATGAAGGGCCACGATCAACGGCGCCGGCGGGCTATCATCCCTCAGCCGGGACTGCGCAGCAAGGGGTGGGTGCAGAACAGCCGCTCCAGGCGCTGTTCCAGTTCGGCGCGCACCGGGCCGCTGCGGTCCGCGTCGAGGCGGGATACGAACAGGTTGTCGTACCACTCTTCTTCTTCGTCCATGTCCCAGTCGACCTCGCGCAGCAGGACCTGCCCGGCCTCGGGCAGCAGGGCGGGCAGGTCGCGGCCGGTGAGCTGTGCCCACACGCCGGTCCAGCAGCGGGCCAGCGCCAGCGGATGGTAGCCGCCACCCCCGAGCACCAGCAGCTTCGGCGTGCCGTCGGCGTGGCGCGGGCTGGTCTCGATCACGTCGTCGATGCAGGCGAGGAAGCACTGGGTGGAGATGCCGAACTTGCCCAGTGGGTCCGGCAGCAGCGCATCGGTGCCGGCCTGCACGACCACGTAATCCGGCTGCCAGCGGGTACGCGCCGCCTCCCAGATGCGGCTGAAGGCGCTGCGGAATTCCGTGTCGTTGGTCTCTTTCGGCAGCGGCAGGTTGACCGCGTTGCCCAGCTGGCCGGTGTCCTCGATACGCCCGCCCTGGAACGGATAGCCGTATTCGGTATCCATGTGCAGGGACACGGTAAGCACGTCCGGGTCGTCGGCGAATGCCGCTTCCACGCCGTCGCCGTGATGGGCGTCGATATCCAGGTACAGCACCCGTGCCCCGCTCTGGCGCAGGCGCATGATGCCCAGGGCGCAGTCGTTGAAGTAGCAGAAGCCGCGCGCCTGGTCGGGGGCGGCGTGATGCATGCCCCCGGCCGGATTGAAGGCCATGCCGCCCTCCAGCACGACCTCGGCGCCCTGGATGGAACCATAGGTGGCGGTAGCCGGGGTAGAGAAGAAGCCGGCGAAGAACGGGTTCTCGAAGTTGCCGATGTTGTGGCGGTCGCGGTAGCGCTGGAACACCTTGCCCAGCGCCTCGGCGCGCTGCATGGCGGTCACGTAGTCGCGGGTATGCAGCCACTCGAGCTCGGCGGGCATGGCCTTGCGGGTCACCGCCATCTCGCCGGGGGTGACGGCATCGTAGGCCTCGATCAGGTCGATGGTGAGCGACACCCGCGGGATGCCGAGCGGATGGTTGTCGCCGTAGCTGTGGCCGCGATAGCGCGGCGCGTGCAGCAGCGTCGCGTGGCGGCGCGCCGGACCGGATTCGGCGTCCGGGGCAGTGACAGGGGCGGTTTCAGGGGTGGCACTCACTGGCGCAGCCTCAGGTAGATCTCGGGCAGACGGCGCGGCAGCTCGTCCACGTGGTCGATGATGGTGTAGTGGCCGGGGCCGAAGATCGCCGGCAGGTATTCCGAGCCGGACGGGTCCAGGGTGACGCAGAACGGGTGCACGCCGGCATCCACCGCCTCCTTCATCGCCATGCGCGTATCCTCGTGCAGATAGCGCTGATCGCCGCCGTCGTCGTAGTCGGCCGGGCGGCCGTCGGACAGGATCAGCAGCAGGCGGCGCTGGGCCGAGCTGCGCCGGAAGGCCTCCAGCGAGTGACGGATGCCCGCGCCCATGCGCGAGGCCAGGCGTCCGGAGACCCCGGCGATGCGGTTGCGCACGGTGGCGCTCAGGTCCTCGTTGAAGTCCTTCAGCCAGTAGTAGTTGACCTGATCGCGCTGTTTGGAGGCGAACCCGGCGATCGCACAGGGATCGCCGACCCGGTCGATGGCCTCGGCGAACAGCATCATGCCCTCGCGCACGCGGTCGACGATCTTGCCCTGCCCGCCCGGATGCCGCGCCATGATGGAGGTCGA
Source organism: Thioalkalivibrio halophilus (assembly GCF_001995255.1). GTDB lineage: Bacteria > Pseudomonadota > Gammaproteobacteria > Ectothiorhodospirales > Ectothiorhodospiraceae > Thioalkalivibrio > Thioalkalivibrio halophilus. The sequence continues at coordinate 17,758 of NZ_MUZR01000066.1, forward strand.
CATGTCCGCCAGCATCAGCACCGAGGTGTCACGGTGCTGCACCGCGCGGCGGCGATAGATGAAGGCCTTCGGCGAGAGCCCGGCCTTCTTGTCGGCGACATAATCGATCACCGCCTCGGTATCCAGTTCGTCCCCGTCCATCTGCTTGCGCAGCGGCGCCGGACGCATCGGGCGCTGCATCTCCAGCCCCCGGGTCAGGCGCTTCAGGGTATCGGCATGGCGGGTGAGGATCTCCGCCGCGCGGTCGGGCGCTTCGTCGTCCAGCACGCGTTCGTAGAGGTTCACCCAGTCGGAGATGTAGCGCTGCTCGCGATAGTCCCACTCGGGGTACAGGATGCCGTCCTTCTTCGGCGTGTACGGGGCCGCGCGCTTGGCTACCTGGGCCGGCTGCGGGATCCCGGTGCCGATCCGCCCGCCGGTGCCGGAGGTCTCCTGTTGCGGGGTCTGGATGTCCGCGTCCGGGTCCTTCTGCGCGTCCTCCGGGGCCTGTTGCGGCTGCTCTTCCTGCTTCTCGTGCTCGAACTTGTGCTCGTCGTGCGCCTCGTGGTCGCGGAAATCCGCCAGCTCGCCGTTGCGCTCGCGCTGGGGATAGACCGGCAGCGCCGCGTTCAGCGACAGCCCGGGCAGGTAGGCCTCGGCGCGTTCCTCGATGGTGATCTCGGGAAAGGCCCCGTCGGCGAACAGCTCCTCGGCCACCTCCCAGGCGGTCACCACGTCGGCATCGGGCTCCAGCATGCGCGCGAGCCGCGGATCCTCCGGCTCGCGCCCTTCCAGCAACGCCCGATGCGCCCGCAGGGCGAAATCGAAATACGTGCCGGCCGGTTCGGCCGGGCGTTCGTACGCCTCGGCCAGCCGCACCAGCCGTTCGAGAAAGCGCAGGATGCGCGGCGCGACCCGGGCGTTCACCCGCAGGTCCTCGGCCAGGTCGAACAGGATCTGGAAACGGAACATGCGCTCGCCGAAGGCGGCGAACAGCGGCCGCCAGGTGATGCGCGAGCGGTCGTCCAGCGGCGGGTGCTCGCTGCCCGCGCGCTCGAACAGGCGCTCCACGCGGGACAGGGCGTAGGTGTCGTAGGCCAGATGGGCGGCGGCGTGCTGGGTGGCCACCAGGGCCTCCTCGCGCGAGTCCATCACCGCCGGCATGAACAGCCGCCGGCCGTCGGTCTCCAGCATCGGCCGGCCCTCGCCGGGCTTCCAGCTGGAATCCGCCAGCGGGATGTCGGCGTCCAGCCAGGCCAGCATCACCAGCCGCAGGAAGCGTCCGTGCATGCGCGGACGGAACCCCGGCAGGGCGTCCAGCAGCAGCTTCAGGCTCTCGTCGCTCTCCAGGCGGAAATACGCCTCGCCGCGCGAGCGCCCGGCCTTCAGCAGGTCGGCCCCGCGCCGTGCCCAGGACAGCAGACCACCATCGCCGACCAGGTTGCGCGCGATCGGCGCCCCTTCGAGGTAGCAGTCCAGGGTCAGGCCGCGCTCGTCGAACAGCGTCTCGGCCGGGTCGATCAGGGCCCGCAGCCCCTCGATGCCGCGACCGGCCGCGAGCTTGTCGAAATCGGTCTCGAAATAGGCCCGCGCGTCCGGCAGGCTGCGCTCGCACCAGCGCAGACCGGTCGCGTACCACTCGCGCTCGCCGTCCTCGCCCCAGGCGGCGAACACCCGGTCGGCCTGGCTCATGAACCCCTCGAGCGCATCGGCCGAATTCACCCAGCGGGCGAATTCGGCGGCCTGTGCGCGCCACGGCTCCACGCCGCCGACGTGTTCGGCCATCCGCGCGGAGTGACGCATGAAGCTCTTGCCGGCCTCGCGGTCGTGGAAGAACAGGTCGCGCGCGGTCTCGATCCAGCGCCGGGCGGGACCGGCACCGAACTCGCGGATCGCCGGCAGGGCCTCCTTCGCGTCGCGGTGGGCGACGAAGCTCATGTCCTCGAGGTGCTGCAGGATCTCCTCGATCTCGACGAGATCCCCGGCTTCGCTGTCCGCGCCCCCGTCGTTGCGAACCTGCTCGCTCACGCGGCTTCCGACTCGGGGAAGTGGGCGTCGAAGATCTCTTCCAGCGCCTGGATCAGCTCGGGGTCATCGGTGATCGGCGCGATCATCGCCGCGCGGCAGGCCACGCGCGGGCTCAGGCCCGCCTGCATCAGCTCGCCGGCATAGGCCAGCGCGCGGGTGGAGGTGGCCTCTTCCAGACCGTGGTCCTTGAGGGCACGCGCCTTGCGGCCGGCGGCCACGAGTTTTTCCACGCGGTCGGCATCCAGGCCACCGGATTCCTTGGCAACGATCTCGCGCTCGACCTCTTCCGAGGGGTAATCGAAGTGGATGCCGACGAAGCGCTGCTTGGTGGACGGCTTCAGGTCCTTCAGCACGGTCTGGTAGCCGGGGTTGTAGGAGATCACCAGCATGAAGTCCTCGTGCGCGTCGATAATCTGCGACTTCTTGTCCAGCGGCAGCTGGCGCCGGTGGTCGGTCAGCGGGTGGATGACCACGGTGGTGTCGGTACGCGCCTCGACGATCTCGTCGAGGTAGCAGATCGCCCCCTCCTTGACCGAGCGGGTCAGCGGCCCGTCCTGCCACACGGTCTCCTCACCCTCGAGCAGGAAACGCCCGACCAGATCCGAGCTGGTGAGGTCCTCGTGGCAGGACACGGTGACCAGCGGCTGACCCAGGGTGTGCGCCACGTGTTCGAGGAAACGGGTCTTGCCGCAGCCGGTCGGCCCCTTGAGCATCACCGGAAGGCGCTTGGCATAGGCCGCCTGGAAGATCTCGACCTCGTCGGCCTGGGGCTTGTAGAAGGGCGCGCCGCCCTGGCTGCCATCCTGGCCGGGCTTGTCGATGACGTCGCGTTCCACTCCGCGCATGCGGTTGATCAGGTTCTTCATGCTGGCTCCTGTAGGCCGCCTCGTATGTCGCGTCGCATGACGATTCCGGGCACATTCCCGGGGGGCGCACCCCCGGAATCGTCATCGCGCGGGGATTGTTGTATGATTTCGGGTTTGATTATACCCAACCAGTTCACTCGGATTCAGCGCGTAAATAGAGGACCCGCAATGAAACTTGTCAAACTCGTCAAGCTGAACAACCTGCAGTACAACCCGAACCGCGACCCGGAAGTGTACCGTCGCCCGGTGAACGAGGAATTCCGCCTGCAGGCCATGCTGAACGGCTCGGGCACCGCGCAGTGCCGCTTCACCGTGGAGGGCGAGACCCTCTGCGAAAGCAGCGTGTCCCTGCCCGGCAGCTTCGACTGCAAGTTCAGCTACGACACCGCGGGGACCCGCATGGGTGACCTGGAGATCGAGGGCAACGGCGAGACCTACCACCAGAAGATCCGGATCGACGTCCTCGAGCACGCCTGGATCGGCTGAAGGCCGCGCCATTTGCCGGTCCGCGGCTCGCGCCCGGCCGGCGAATCGAAAAGGCCCCGTGGCTTGAGCCCGGGGCCTTTTCTGTTGGAGGCCTTTCTGACGGGGCACTCAGCCCCAGTCGTACATGCGGATGAACTCGGGGAGCTTTTCGACCATCTCGTCCCGGTCGAAAAAGCGATCCGCCCGCGCCAGACGCATCTCGTCACGAATGTCCGCATCCCCTCCGAAACAGAACACCGGCAGGTTGATCTGGTATTCCATGCGCAGGGTGCGGATCACGTCCAGCGGATCGAACACCTCGATCTCGTCCAGGTCCAGCAGCAGGAAGCGATACAGCAGGACCTCGTTCCAGTCTCCCAGACCCTCCAGATCGGTGGTCGCCTCCATGTGCCAGTCGTCGGGCAATGGCGCCCGCAGGCGCTCGGTCATCTCGCCGTCCCGGCTCATCAGGATCATGCGCTTTTCCAGCCGCCGCTGGATCGTCGGTTCGGCCATCTCGGTGTCTCCTTGGAAATTCAGGCGATGCCGCGGTACAGCGCATCGATGCGGGCGCTGACCGCATCGGCCACCGCAGGGTCGAGGCAGCCGGCCAGGCGCGAGCGCAGATGCAGACGTTCCGGCAGCTCGCCCGCCACGCGCTCGCCGAGGACGCGGTCCACCGCGGGGTCCTCGCACCACACACGGGCGATGTGCTGTCCTTCCACGTGCAGGCGCAGGCGCCCGCAGGCCACCCGTGTCTCGAACACGTGATTGTCACGATTGACCCGGATCCCCTCCGGCACGGACGGGCGCGCATCCCCGTCCGCGATATCGTCCAGTTCCTCGTAACCGGCCGCCAGCCAGGCCTCCACGGTCGCCGCGTCGGGCGTCACCTCCACTGGCGGCGCCTCGAAGCGGCGTTCCGTGACCCGGCGCAGCGAGTCGCGCAGGGCCGCGGAATCCGGCGCCCGCCCCAGCTCCCCGGCGCAGTCGGTCATGCCGGCCTCCAGTACCGGGCGCAGCCATTCGCGATACCCCTCGCTGGGGGCCCGCACGCAGGCGAGGAAATCCTCCACCGGGAAACGACCGAGAAAACTCGCGCCGAATACCGAGCCCTCGTTCAGGGTGGCCGCACCGGTACCCATGATCTTGCGGCCCTGCACCCAGACATCCTGCCCGCGGGGTTCCACCCCCTGCAGGCCCAGCTCGCGCAACACGTCCACGGCCATGGCCAGGCCCTGCGCGAACAGATGCCGGGGACCACGCTTGAGGACACGGCTCGGCCGGATCACGAAGAAGCAGTCCTGGTCGGCATCCACCCATACCGAACCACCGCCCAGCGGGCGCCGCACCACCGGGATGCCGCGCGCGGCACAGTGGTCCAGATCGAGATCGGCTTCGGGATCCTGACTGCCGCCCACCGAGACATGCGCCTCGCGCGAGCGCATCCACAGCACCCGGGGCGGAGCGTCCGGCGGGGTGGACGCCGCCAGCCCGGTATACAGGGCATGCAGCTCCGTCGCCGACCACTCCCCGGCATCGATCCATTCCGGAGCGGCCGGGGTCGTCATCGCGCCTTATTCCTCCGACGGCTGGCCGGAGGCCGCGTCGCCCTGCTGCTCCTGATCCTTGTCATCGTTCCCCGGCTTGTAAAAGTAACGGAAATAGAAGTCGGAGCGCGACAGATCCTCGTACAACTTGGCCCGTTCTTCGACTCCGGTGCGCATGATATCCACCAGCGCCTCGGCCTGCTGGCCGTCGATGATGTGCATGCCGCCCAGCAGCTCCTGGTCGGTGTCGAGGAAATGCTGCGCCAGCTCCTCGGGCTCCTGCACGAACACCAGAAACGCCTTGCATTCGGGATCTTCGAGGTCCAGCGGCTGCATCACCAGTTTGCCGAGCCACGCCTGACGCGCGACCTGGTTGAACTGGTGGATGTCCAGCTTGCGGCCCTTCTTGTACTTGTTGAGTTCGTTGCGGATCTCGCCGATATTGGCGATCTTCATCGATTTCATGGCCTGCTTCCTGCCGCGAGTGAACGGGGAGGATAAACAACCCCGGCCCCCCTACGTAAGAAACCCCGGCGGACCGGGGTTCTTGAGTGTACCCAGGGGTTTTTCCCGCGGGCGGGGTCAGTCGCTCCACTGGAACCCGGAGGACGCGAATCCGGTCACCTCCTCCAGCGCCTCTTCCACGGCTCCCGGGGCATTGCGCAGCTGGATAAAACTGTTCGACCCCAGCATGCTCAGGTCGGGGAAATGCAGCGCCATGCGAAAGCGCATGTGCAGCGCCTCCACGTCGCCGCCATTGACCAGGACCTCGTAGGGCACGTAGGCGGTGTGGCGACGTGCGTTGACGTCCACGGTCTCCAGGGCGTTGCGATCGGACGCATCCTCCTCGGCCCCGTCCGCGGCGCGGATCGCCACGCCGACCAGGGTTGCGTCGCGCCCCGGGATGTCCACGCGATAGACCTCGCTGACACCGCCGGCCCGCTCCTCCAGACCTGCGCTCAGCGTCTCGAGGGCTTCCGCACGCGAGCCCCGGCTGCCCAGCTCGTAGGGCGCGTCGAAACGTTCCATGCCAAAGGCATAGCGATACCGGTTGAGGTCGCGCTGGCTCATGCCGTCCTCGTGGCCGAAGGTCTCCTCGGCCCCGAGGGCCTCTTCCAGCGACGCCGCGACACCGCCCAGTGGCACCTCGACACGGTAGGCGTGCTGGAAGTAAACCGGATGCGTGTAGCTGACCTGCACTTCGCCGTCGACCTCGGTGATGCCGACACGCATCGGCGCGATATAAGCCGCACGGTCATGCGAGGCGGCCGCCTCCAGCAGGTCGTCGCTGGTCGCCACCAGCACACGGGCCGAGTCGGTGACATCGTACTCACCGAGGATCTCGAAATCGGCGCCCTGCAGACGCTCGCGCGCCTCATCGGCCACCTCGGAGACGCCGGCCCCGCCGTCGGTCCAGGCCAGCACGAACGGGCGATACTCGTCCGCGGTGGCGGACGCCGCCGCGGCCATCAGGGTCACGGCCGCCAGCCCGGCCGTCAGTGACCGGACGATCCCGGTCGAGCCGCCGGTTTGCAGCGGCTTGCGATGAAACAATGACATGGGTACTGCTCCTTCGATCATTGGGAAGCGGGACATCGCCGTCGACCCCGGCCGGGGCCGCAACCCCGGGGCCGGTGGATCGACGGACCGACCTCAGAAGCGGTAGCTGTAGCCCAGCTCCAGCTCGTACTGCTTCATCTCGATCTCGATGTCCTGGTCCGGATCAAACGCGTTCGATCCGGAGACCGAATTGCTGGGCGCGTACATCGCCGCGAAGCTCAGCTCGTGCTGGTCGCCGAAGGACTTGGTGAAGCCCGCGGTGTAGTGATGCGTCATCACCGCCGGAGCAAGGAGGTTCATGGTCACCTCGTCCGAATCGATCGGGTTGTCGCCGCGGTTGTAACCCACGCGCAGCTGCCAGTCGTTCGGCAGCTCGAACTGGGCTCCGATTTTGTAGACGTTGATATCGTCCCAGCCGAAGCCGCGACCATCGGAGGTCCCGAAGACAGGCTGACCGAGATCCTGCTGGCCAGGTCCGTCGTTCGAGATCGCATCCACGTCGGAGTAGTTGATGCGCTGGTAGTCGGCCACCAGGGTCACCATGGGCGTCACCTCCCAGGCTACGCCCATACCCCAGGTCGACGGGATGTCGAAGGAACCTCCCTCGGCGAACAGTCCGGAATAGTCATCGAAATCCGAGTTACGGATCTTCGAACGATAACTGCCCCCCAACCGGACCCCTTCGGCCACTTCGGCCTGGATGCCGATCTGCGCGCCGTAGCCCCAGGAATCATCCGTGCCGTTGCCGGAGAAGTTGTCCGGGTCGTCCGACATGCCCATGTCGGCATAGGTCTGGATCCCCTTCGCCTCGAAACGCTGATAGGAGATGATCGGGCTGAAGCCGACGCTGACCCGGCCGTCGGCGAACTTCTGCGCGTAGGTCGGGATGATCGCCAGTTGTTCGAGGTCGACGCCTGCGGCTCCATCGCAGAACACACCAGTCTGGCTACCAATGGGCAGCATGTTACCGGTGGGCTCCCCGGTGTTCGGATTCATCTCGGGCATCTGACAGAACTGGCTGTTCTCGAACCCCGGGTAATTGGTGTTCATGCCACCGTTGCCGAGGAAGGCGATGCCCCAGGAGCGGTCTTCATCGATCTGCTGGACGAAGCCGAGCGACGGGATGAAGAAGTTCTTGCTGTCGCTCTCGACCTCGCCCGGAGCCAGGCCAAAAGTGCCCATCTGCCCCGATGGCATACCGGACACCTCATACGAGCGCTCCGGACGGAAGTAGGTGAGAGCCCCGTCGAAGCGGGTTTCCATGCCGGCGAGGCCGGCCGGGTTGATGCCCGGGGCGTAGGCGTCCTGCGAGATGGCCATGCCGACGCCGCCCATGCCCTTGGCCTTGATGCCGTAGCCATGGGCGAAATAGCCGTTG
>NZ_MUZR01000067.1 GCF_001995255.1 Thioalkalivibrio halophilus
GAAATTAGACCAGCTCACGTTGGGTAGGAGGCCGGCCCTCCGGCCGATGTTGGCGGTGGGTCGGTCCCGGCCGTCGGGGCATCGGTTGGGCCTGATCGGCGAGGGGGCTCGCCTCCTACGGGGGTGTGGATTGGTGCCCGTTCGGTAGGAGGCCGGCCCTCCGGCCGATGTCGGCGGTGGGTCGGCCCCGGCCGTCGGGGCACCGGTTGGGCCTGATCGGCGAGGGGGCTCGCCTCCTACGGGGGTGTCGATTGATGCCCGTTCGGCAGGAGGCCGGCCCTCCGGCCGATGTCGGCGGAAGGTCGGCCCCCGGTCATCGGGGCACCGGTTGGGCCTGGTCGGCGAGGGGGCTCGCCTCCTACGGGGGTGTGGATTGGTGCCCGTTGGGTAGGAGGCCGGCCCTCCGGCCGATGTCGGCGGAAGGTCGGCCCCCGGTTGGCCCCGGTCGAAGCAGCTTAGTCGGCCGCAACCACGCCGCAGTCGTCGATCGGGGCGCCGATGTCACCGGAGGAAGCGGTGGTCAGACTGAAGGCTTCTCCGGACCCGACAGCGATGTTGAACTGACTGCCATCCCAGTCGTCGACCAGGCCCGTTGCGTCGCCACATTCATCGATCGCTACACACTGATCGTTCTCCATCGCGCAGGCCCCGACGTTGATCGTGTTGGCCGAACTCAGGTTGCTGGCCTGGGCCTGGAGCGTGCGCTCTTCGGCCTCATCGGAAAAATCGATGAAGCGCGGGGCGGCGACGGCGGCCAGTACGCCGATGATGATCAGCACGATGACCAGTTCGATCAGCGTGAAGCCGCTGCTGTGGCGGGCCTGTGAGAGGCGGGCGGGGTTATGCATGATGTTGCTCCCTTGGGATGTCCTTGAATGAGGGGCGCGCGATGGTGCCGACGCCGGTGTATGTCCGAAACCTAACACTGTGTGTGACGCAGTTCCAGAAATCGAGTTGACACGCATCAACAGTCCCGGTCAAAGGGCCGCGCCGGCCAGGTCCCACATGGGCAGGAAGATCGCAAGCGCGAGCACCAGCACCATCGCGCCCACGATGCTGATGAGGATCGGCTCGAGGGCGCTGGAGAGGTTCTTCAGTTCGTAGTCGACCTCCTGCTCGTAGAAGCGGGCGACCTCCTCCATCATGTCGTCCACCTGGCCAGTCTCCTCGCCGACGGCGATCATCTGCAGCACCAGCGGGGTGAACAGGCCGGTTCCGGCGGCGGCCCGGCCCAGGGATTCGCCGCGCTCCAGGGCCTCGCGCATGTGGACCACGCGATCGGCGACCCAGGCGTTGTCCACGGCGCGGCCGATGGAGTCCAGGCCCTCCAGGATTGGCACGCCGGAGCGTGTGGCCATGGTCAGGGCGCGGGCGAAACGCGCCAGCAGGGCCCGTTCCAGGATGGACCCGATCACCGGTAGGCGCAGCTTGATCCGGTCCCACCACAGGCGGCCGTCACCGCTGCGGGTGTACTGGCGGAACCCGAGGACCGCGGCCACCATGCCCCCGAGCATCCACGCCCAGTAGTCCAGGGTGAACGCCGAGGTGGCCATCAGGATGCGGGTGGGCAGCGGCAGCTCGGCATCGAAGCGCTCGAACATGCCGGCGAAGGCGGGGATGACTACCACGTTGATGATCGCAATGGCGGCGAGGATGGCGGTCATCACGAAGATCGGGTAGCGGGTGGCCTGCTTGATCTGCTGGCGGGTCTCGCGCTCGCGTTCCAGGTAGAAGCTGAGTTGCTCGAAGGTCTCTTCCATGCGCCCGGTGTCCTCGCCCATGCGCACCATGTTGATCAGCAGCGCGGGGAAGACGGCGGAGTGCTCGCGCATGGCCGCGTGCAGTTCGCGGCCGGCCTCCAGCGATTCGGCGATGCCGCGCAGGGCGGCGGAGAGGCGGGCGTTGTGGGTGGTCTCGGCGATGCCCTGCAGCCCCCGGACGATGGGCACGCCGGCGCGGGTCAGGCTGTGCATCTGACGACAGAAGAGTTCCAGATCCTCGTGGCGCGGGCGCCCGCCCCGCATGCGCAGGCCCGCGCCTGTCCCTTCGCCGGAGGGATCGGTGACCGATTCAATCCCTACCGGCGGGGTGCCGCCGGCGTTCAGCCGCCGGGCCAGTGCGGCGGCGTTCTCCGCCTCTGCCCGTCCGCTTTCGGTGCGGCCGTCCGGCGTACGGATGCGGTAGTCGAACAGGGGCATGGCGGCTCACTCCCGCAGCGGGGCGTCCGGCAGGACCAGGCCCGGATCGTCGTCGCCGGAGTCGGGGTCTTCCTCGGTCGGCGGGGCCGGGGTGTCCGTCTCCGGTTCCGTGCCCTGCGCGGCCCCCGTGGCCCCCGGGTTGCCGATGTCATCATCCAGGCGGGCGGATTCGCCGGCGATGCGCAGCACCTCGTCCAGCGGGATCAGTCCCTGGCGGGCATAGTCCAGGGCCACCTGCCCCAGCGGGCGGAAACCGCGCGCCAAGCGGGCGGCGTCGGCGAAGCCCTGATGGTCGTTGGTGCGCAGCGCGGCGGCCATGTCGCCGTCGATTTCCAGCAGTTCGTAGATGCCGATCCGGCCGGAAACCCCGGTGTTGTTGCAGCGGTTGCAGCCGGTGCCGCGCTGCCAGCGCGCGGGGGCCTCCGGGCGGTCGTCCAGCGGTTCCAGCGCGGCCAGCATGCGCGGGTCCGGTTCGTGGGGCTCGGCGCACTCCGGGCAGACCCGGCGCGCCAGGCGCTGGGCCAGCACGCCGATGACCGAGGGCGCCAGCAGGTACCCTTCCACGCCCATGTCCAGCAGGCGGATAGGAGTGGAGATGGCGTCGTTGGTGTGCAGTGTGGACAGCACCAGATGGCCGGTGAGCGCCGCGCGTACGCCGATCTCCGCGGTCTCCTGGTCGCGCATCTCGCCGACCAGCACGATGTCCGGGTCCTGGCGCAGGGCGGTGCGCAGCACGCGGGGGAAGTCCAGCCCGATGCGCGCGTTCACCTGCACCTGGCAGATCCGGGGCAGGCGATATTCCACCGGGTCCTCGACGGTGATGATCTTCTTCTCCGGATCGTTGAGCTCGCGCAGGGCGGAGTACAGCGTGGTGGTCTTGCCGGAACCGGTGGGGCCGGTTACCAGGATCACCCCGTGCGGGTCGCGCAGCAGGCGCCGCAGCGGTTCCAGCACGTGCTTCGGCATGCCCAGGCTGTCCAGTGACAGCACGCCGGTGGACTGGTCGAGCAGGCGCATGACCACGGATTCGCCGTTCTGCAGCGGCAGGGTGGACACGCGGACGTCGATGGAACGGTCGCGCACGCGGATGTTGAAGCGGCCGTCCTGTGGCAGGCGCCGCTCGGAGATGTTGAGCCCGGCCATGATCTTCAGGCGCGAGACCAGGGCCCCGGCGATCTGGCGCTCCTTGAACTCGTGTTCGTGCAGCACGCCGTCGATGCGCTGGCGCACGCGCAGCACCCGGTCGTCGGGTTCGATGTGGATGTCCGAGGCGCCGGTCTGGATGGCGTCCTCGAACAGGGTCTGCAGCAGACGGACCACCGGGGCGTCCACCTTCATCTCCGCCTCCACCAGCTGGTCGAGGTCGTAGTCGCTGCGCGAGAGCTCCTCGGACAGCTCCTCGGCGACCCGCGAGATCGCCTCGGTATGGCGGAAGACCCGGTCCAGGGTGGCCAGCAGGTCGTCTTCGGCGACCACCGCGATCTGCGGGCGCTGGCCGAGCTGGCGGGTGATTTCGTCCTGGGCGAACAGGTCGGTGGGATCGGCCATGGCCACCAGGATGCCGTCGCGACCCTCGGACAAGGGCAGGGCGCGCAGGCGTCGAGCCAGGGTCTCGGGAAGCTTGCGCGCGACTTCCGGGTCGAACTGGTAGCGCCGCAGGTCGACCTGCGGGACCTGCAGCTGGTCGGCCAGCACCTCGACGATCCGGTGACGGTCGACCAGTTCCATGTCCACCAGCACCTGCCCCAGCTTGCGTCCGCTCTCCTTCTGCCGCTTGAGCGCCTGTTCCAGCTGGCTCTCGTCGATGTACCCGTAGTCGATCAGCAGATCACCGATGCGGATGCGGCGCATCTGTTCCTGCAGCGCCCCGGCAATGTCCTCCTGGGTGCAAAGACCCATGTCCGTGAGGACACGCCCCAGCTTGCGGCCGGAATCGCGCTGTTCGTCCAGGGCCTGCTGCAGCTGTTCCTCGGTGATGACCCCGGTATCGACCAGGGTCTCGCCCAGGCTGCGCGTGCGGCGAGGGGCCGGCGCCCTGGTCGCCGCTCCGGTGTCGGAGGGCGTGTCGGATTCGCGGGGCGGCCGGTCCTGGTCGCCGGATTCCGGCTTGCGGAAAAAACGCATGGAGCTTCCTCGTAAGGCCGCCCGGTGCGGCATTGGGACGGCGAATCCGTGACAGGTTGCCCAAACCCGGGCGCTGCGACAACCTTGCGGTCTCCCGGGAGTGACCTCCTCCGTGGCCTCCGGCGTGCGCGCCTGTCGGCTATTCTCCTGTTATATTCCGAGATATCCGTCGCAATTCGAGTCTTGCATGAGCCCGCGTCCGCCGCCCGCCCCGATGGCCGGATTCACCCTGTTCGAGCTGGTGCTCGTGCTGCTGGTGCTCGGCGTGCTGGCCGTGGTGGCCATCCCGCGGATCCCGGCCGGCTTGCTGGGGTCCGCGCCCGACCTGCAGGCCGCGGAGGACCAGCTGGTCGGCGATCTGCGCCAGGCGCGCGCCGGAGCCATGGTCTGCGGGCATAACCGGGCCGTGGCGGTGGATTTCAACGGGGGGCAGTGGACCATGGACGGCGCCCGTAACTGTCTGGCCGCCAGCCTGAGCGGCCCGCGCAATATCTCGGGCGTGTCCGTCTCGGGTTCCGGCTTCGAGTTTCGCTATCCCTTCGGTGCGCTGGATCCGGACGCTGACGTGCCTCTGAGCCTCGCCGGTGGCGGGGAATCGCGCACGGTTTGTGTGCGGGCGCTCACCGGGGCCGTCGAACGAGGGGGGTGCTGAATGATCGATCGACCGGGGACCGGAGCGCGCGCCGCCGGACATCGCTTCCGCGGCCTGACCCTGATCGAGCTCGTGGTGGCGCTGGTGATCATCGCGGTGGCGATGGCCGGGCTGGCCGGGACCTTCGCCCTGCTGACCGGCGTGGCGGGCACCGAGGACGCGGAGCAGTACGCGCGCGAGGCACGCGGCTGCGGCGAGGCCCTGCTGGCGGTCCACGATGGACCGGGGCTGGATCTGCAGACGCAGTGCGGAATCAGCGATGACCCGGATGCCTGGGCCGAGGAGGATTCCGCGGGGGCCGACGTGCTGGCCGGCGCCTGTCGGGACGACGTGGACCTGGAGGTTTCATGTCGGGTGATACCCGCGGCGGATGTCCCGGAGGACAACCCGCTCAGCCAGGTCGAGATCCGCCGGGCCGGCGGCGGCATGCCCGTGCTGTTCCTGCAGTTCCCGCGCGAGGACGATGGATGATGCGCCGCCGCGGGTTCACGCTGCTGGAGCTGGTGCTGGTGCTGATCATCCTCGGGGTGATCGGCGTGGCCGCCGCGCGCTTCCTGGGCGGGGCCGTGGAGGCGATCTTCGTCACGCGCGAGCTGACCGATACCCAGATGGAGTCCGGAGCGGCGCTGGATCGTATGGCGCGGGATCTTCGCGGAGCAGTGAGCGTGGATGATTGCGCGGCAGGTTCTTTGACCCTCAATGGCGGCGACCTCGAATACGTGCGAACCAACGGGCGGCTGGAGCTGAACGGCGTGCTGCTGGCGGGCACCCCCGAGGATCCTGTGGACCGGTTCGACTGCACGCCGACCGATGTCGGCCGCCTGTACGCCCTGGAACTGGAGACCGAGAGTGGCTATGTCGCGCAGACCCATGCCTATCACCGGCGCTGAAAACGCGCCCGCGATCCCGCGCGGCCAGCGCGGCAGCCTGCTGCTGGTGGCCCTGCTGCTGGTGGTGCTGGTGGCCGCCATCGCCGTGGGGGCCGCGTCGCTGGTGGGGTCCGGCGCGGCCACCGGCGCCGACCGCGTGCTGGGGGAAAAGGCCCTGTTCGCGGCCCAGAGCGGGATCCTGCGCATCAGCGAGGGCGGGCTTTCGTGTGACGAGGCCCCGCACGGGGTCGGGGAAGGGGCATGGTTTTACTGCACCCCGCCCGGCGACGCCGAATGCGGGGGGGACAATCGTTCCCGGGTGCGCGGCTGGGCCGGCGCCGAAGTCGAGGAAGATGCCCCCGCCGTGCACAACATCTGCGTAAACCTCGCTGCGGCCGGAGGCGCGGGTCCGCCCTCCGAATGCGCCGAGGAGGATCCGGCCTGGACCTGTGCGTTTGATGATGGGGTTGTACCTCCCGGTGGCGGGCCGGGCTCCGATTTCGAAAATCTCTATGTAGCGGAAGACGTTACGATTCAGGGTGGAGGTAATCGGACCGTGGAGGGCGAGGCCTGCTTTGCGGACGGAGCAGAGGTGAATGGCAAGCTGACCTTTGAGGGCAACGTCTACTGGGAGACCGAGGAAAACACCAGCGGCGGATCCAGCGACTACGAAGCCTGCGTCTACGTGGCAGGCGAGCTGGATGACGACCTCAGCAGCGATGACTGTGACGGGGAGTCGACGCTGGATGCCTGGTGCCCGTACGGGGACACCGGCGGCTCCGGCTGGGGCTATTCGGACTGAGACGGGCCCCGGATACCGAAGGCGGGGTCGCGGGTTCCCGCTCCCCGCCGCCGGTTCCTGAGGCGCGCTGAACGGAAGGGTAAGCCCCGAACTTACATCTCCAGGGTGCGGTGGTCCACGCCTTCCCAGTCGCGCATACGCTCGCGGCTGCGCCGGATCTCGTCTTCCCAGGCCTCGCCGTCGTCGTCGACCACCACGGGGCGCAGCAGGATGACCAGTTCGTTCTTGCGCTGCTCCTGGCGGGTGTGGCGGAACAGGCCCCCCAGTACCGGCAGGTCGCTCAGCAGGGGCGTGCTGGCGATGATCTCCTCGGTGGTGTCCTGCATCAGCCCGCCGATCACGATGACCTGACCGTTCTCGGCGCGCACCACGCTGTCCGATTCGCGGATGGACGAGCTGGCCAGCGGGAACGAGTATTCCCGGCCGTCGAAGCGGAAGCTGGTGACCTGTTCGCGCACCTCGCTGACGCTCGGCCGGACGTGGAGGATGACGTCGCCGCTGCCGGCGACCTGGGGCGTGACGTCCAGGGCCACGCCGTCGAACAGCGGGGAGAACGTGGGATCCGGAAGCAGGCGGTCGGTGCGGGCGTCGCCGGTCCCCGTGCTCTCGGTACGCAGCTGGAAATCGGTGATGTAGGTGCTGTCGTCCCCGACCTTGATCACCGCCTTCTGGTTGTTGACGGTGGAGACCCGCGGGCTGGACAGGACGGTGAGGTCCCCCTGGGTTTCCAGCAGTTCGAGGAAGGCGTTGAACCCGGTACCGCTGTAGGCCGCGGTCAGGATACCGCCCAGGGCCTCGAACTGGCCTCCGGTGACCTCGCCGATGGTCCCGATGTCGCCCTCGATCGGCGTCCGTCGGGAATCCGCCAGGGATCCGGGGCTGGCCTGCCCGATCCGCAGTTCGCCGCCGGCGATCTGGTTGAGGCGTGACCAGTTGATCCCGGCCTCGAATTCCGATCCGAGCGCCACTTCGACGATCTTGGCCTCGAGGATGACCTGACGCTGCGCGGATTCCTGTACGGCGTCGAGGAACCCGGCCACGTCGCGGAGTTCGTCCGGGCGCGCACGCACGGCGATCACGCCGGTGTTGGGGCTGGCCACCACCCGGCGGCCCTCGCGGTCGTTCCCCTCTTCGCCCAGCACCAGCATCTCCAGGGAATCGCGCAGGTCACCCCAGAAATGCGATTCGGAACTGGTGCGGATGGTCGTCCCCGAGGTCTCCGGCTCGTCCTCGTCGGCGGCGAGCTGTCCGGCGCTGACCTGCAGGCCGGTCTGACCCTCGCGGTTGACGTTCAGGTAGTCCACGAAAAAGGTGCGGGTCTGCAGGCCGGCGGGCCCGACGCGAAAGGTGGAGCCGCGGCGGGTGATCGCGTAGCCGTGGGTCTCCTCGACGATCTCCAGGATCTCCGGCACGGTCACGGCGTTGAGCTGCAGGCTGATGCGGCCCTCCACCTTGGGGTGCACGACCATGCCGTAGGCGGTGTCCTCCACCAGCGTGTAGAAGAATCCGCGGGCCTCGGCATCCTCCACGCGCAGGTCGAACACCGGCTCGTCGGGGGGGATGTCGGGCTCCGCGAGCGGCGGCTCCCCGGTGTCGCGGGCCGCCGGTTCCGGGGGCGGGGTCGGGATGGGCCGGGGCACCGGCCGTTCCATGTCCTCCAGGCTCTGCTGGGTGCGATCGCGTGCATCCGAGCCCAGTTCGCCGGGGGCGGCGCAGCCGCCGAGGAAGGCGATGGCGGGGGTGAGCAGCAGCCAGGGCAGGGCCGGGAGCCGGATCATGGGTGTCTCCTGAGTTCCATTTCGACAGGGGGGGTAACGGACAGACGGTGCTCTTCGCCATCGGTGGTGCGAACCACGATACCCCGGGGTTCGATGTGCAGGATCTCGGCGCGGTCGACCGTATCGCCGATATGCACCTCACTCTCGCGGCCATCCGGGTCTTGAACCCGGGCCACGTTCCGGTCGCCCTGCAGCCGCACCATGATGACACGGAGCTCCGCGAGGCGGGTGTCGGGTTCTTCGCGGGCTTCGGCGGCGTCGGGAGCGGGGTCCGGGACGGCAGCCGGCTCGGGCGCGGTGAGTACTGCGGGCAGTCGGGTGGGGTCGGCCAGTTCTTCCGCCACAGCGGAAGAGGCCCCCCAGGCCGGGAAAAGCCCGCAGGCGAGGATCGCCGGCATCAGGAGGGAGCACCGATTCATGGCGTGTCCTCCAGCCCGTCCAGGTCCATGGCGTCCATTGCCAGGCGCAGCCGGGGCGTGCCATCCACCAGGGTCAGTTCGGTGTCGCCCCACAGCCACAGCACCGGCATTGCCTCCAGATGGCGTATGTAACGCAGGAGGCTCAGGTAGTCGCCGGTCATCGCCAGCTCGATGCGGTGGCTGCGGATGCGGATGCCGGAATCCTCTCCGCGCGTCATGGTTTCGGGACTGCGGCGAACCAGGGTGTCCAGCCGGATGTTCCCGCGCTCCGCCAGCAGTTCGCGCAGCAGTCGTGCGGTGCGGTCGGGGCCGAGGAGATCCTGCGCGGCGGTCTGCAGGCGCTGTTCGATCTCCGCAGCCTGTTCCCGTGCCTCGCGTTCGCGTTGCCGGAACATCTGCAGCGGGTCGTCCTGTACGGCGATCTCGCCGGTCTGTTCCAGCAGGGTCCGGGTGTCGGTACGGGTCTGTTCGATGCGCTCGTCGAGCTCTGCCAGGCGCTGCTCCTGAGGGACCACCGCGAACTGAAAGATCAGCAGGAACGGCGTCAGCAGCACGGCGCCGTAAAGCAGCAGGCGTTCGCGCCCGGAGAGCGCGCGAACGCGTGTATCCAGCGACTCCAGGGCGGCTGCGACGGGCATCTTCAACGGGGTGTCCTCCCGGGCCGGAAGACGAACCTCAGCGTGTCTTCCCCGGCGTGCAGTTCGAACTCGGGCTCGCCCTCGTGTGCGCCCGTTTCTCCGAGTACTTCCAGATAGGGCGGCAGGTCATCGGCCCGCAGGGCGCGGCCCTCGATCGCGAGTTCGCCGGTGTCGCCGTCGATATGCATGCGCTCGATCCAGATGTTCGTGGCCTCGGGGCGGGCCGCCGCCCGGGCCAGACCGGTCAGGGGTTCCGCCGGGGCGGAGGCACGGGCCTGGTCCAGACGGGCCTGCAGCAGCGCCTCGGCTTCCGCCAGTTGTTCGCGGCGAAGTTCGGCCCGTTCCGCGGCGGCCTGTTCCGAACGAACCTCGGGTGTGTCGCGCAGGTCCCGGAGTTCCATCAGGCGTTCCTCGGCCGCCTGCTGTTCTGCGCGTGCCGAGGCCAGCTCCTCGGCGCGTTCCTGTGCCGCCCGGTATTCCACTGTCCACAGGAACAGACCCAGCAGCAGCGAGACCGCGAACAGGAGCAGCAGGCGCCAACGCGGTGGCCATTCGCGGCGGAGGTCGAGTTCTTCCCGATACAGGTCGAGGCTCTGGTGCATGTCAGCCGCCTCCGGCAGCGTTTTCCGGGGGCGGGGCGGGAGATGGCCCCGGTGGGCCGAACGCCGCGCCCAGTGCGCGGGCGCAGCCGGCTCCGCCTGCCGGCAGGCCCTCCGCAAAGCGGCTCAGCGGGATCCAGCGGGCTTCCATCCGGAGCTGGCTGCTCAGGTAACCGAGGGCCTCGTCCTCCACCGGCATGTCCCCCATCACCGCCAGGTTCCGGATCGGCGGCAGGGCGAAGTGGCCGTCGTAGTAGTCCAGCGCACGCTGGATCTCCAGCAGCAGCGTGTCCGGGCCGCCAGCGCCGTCGTCATCGATGGCCACGTCCACGTGCCGCGCCACGAACAGGTGGGTGCCGTACACCAGCAGGATGGTGGCGGAGCGGGCTCGCGCGTACAGGAGCACCAGGCCGCTGACTGCCTCGGGCAGTCGTGCCGCAAGATTGCGCAGGGCGAGTTCCGGGAGCCCGACGCTGGCCACGCGCAGGCCGGCCCGGCGCACCGAGTGAATGGCCCGGCGCACGTGGTCCGCCGGGGCTACGGCCGCGAACACCATGGGTTTTCCGTGGTGGCTGACCCCGTCGCCCATCGGGCAGAAATCGATGACCGCGTGGGTGACGTCGAAGTCGACCAGGTCCGCGACCTGCCAGCGGATCGCTTCGCGCCGTTCTGCTTCCGGGACATCGGGCTGCTCCGTGGGCAACAGACGGAAGGTCCCCTCGTCCAGGACGAGATGCGCGGAATGGCGGCCCAGCCGCTGGCGGCGGACGGTCTGTTCCAGGGCGTCCGGGTCCTCGTGGGTGTCGCAGTACGCCGCATCCGGTTCGACCCGCGCGAGCCCGAAGCCCCGGTCGTGGCAGGCAAGACCCAGGCATCGGGGGGTGCGGTCCCGGAAGCGGCCGAGCAGTCCTTTCATGTGTGGGTGTCCGATCGGGTAATGGGCCCGTTGCGCCGGTCGCGGACGGCGACTGGCCACAATTATGTGACGCAGTTTGCAGTATTTCGAGGGTGCTTGTCTTCCCTGCGGGCCGGGATCCCGGGGCGGATCGGCAGGAGGCCGGCCCCCCGGCCGATGTTGGCGGTGGGTCGGTCCCGGCCGTCGGGGCATCGGTTGGGCCGGATCGGCGAGGGGGCTCGCCTCCTACAAGGGGGGTGTCGATGGGTGCCCGGTTGGTAGGAGGCCGGCCCTCCGGCCGATGTCGGCGGTGGGCCGGCCCCCGGTCGTCGGGGCACCGGATGGCCTGGTCGGTGCGCTACCCGGAAGCGGGGCTATTGCAGCACTTTCTCCTGGAAGGCCTTGAAGCCGCCTTCCATGAAGTAGTAATCCTCGATGCCGTACTCTTCCAGGGTGTACTGGAACGCCTTGATTTCGTGCCCGGTGATGTCATAGATGAGCAGCGGAGTATCGGAAGTGCGGGCCTGTTCCAGATAGTCCTCCAGGGCTTCGGTGTCCCCCGCCGGGATGTTGGTCTCGGAATTGAGGAACAGCCCGATCTGGTCCTGCTCGAACGGGCGCCGGATGTCCAGCACCCGGGCATTGTCACGCTGCGCGCGCTCGGAGAACTCCATCGGCGGCAACAGGCGCTCGCGGAATTCGTTGAAGTCGATCAGATCGGCCCGTTCGATCGGCGCCTCCCCGAACAGGGCGGTGTCCTCGGGGTAATGCTCGGCCCAGTCGAAGATGCCGTAATCCATGGCCATGGCGTCGTCGAAGCCGGCGGCCTTCATGCGTTCCACGGCCTGATAGCTCATGAAACAGGTATGGCCCCGGCAGTAGAAGGCGACCGGCTTGTCCGGGTCCTCTTCGTGGATCTCGAGCACCTTGTCGACGAAGTCCTCGTCGTCGATGCTCACGTGCCGTGCGCCGTCGATGCGCAGGGTTTCGTATTCGTAGCGCGTGCGCACGTCGATGACGTGGACCTCGTCGCGGGCATATTTCGCCGCCAGCTCGTCGAGATCCAGGGCGTCCACGTAGAAATAGATGGAGCGCCCCGGCGGTTCATACCCCTCGGCCTCGGGATTGAGCTCCATGTCACCGGGCTCTGCGGTGTCCCCGGTGCTGGCGGCAGCCTGACCGGAGAGTGCCAGAAGGCCGGCGGAGAACAGGGCGAGAGTAAGGCGAGAGGGCTTGAAAAACATGGCGAACTGCTCCATGAGAGGTTAACCGCTCCCACTCTAGACCCTTCAGCGTGTGGTTTCTACTCCGGGCCGTTTCTTTCGCGTGGCTGGAATGCCAGGACCGCGGAATTGATGCAGTAGCGCAGTCCCGTGGGCGGCGGACCGTCCGGAAAGACATGCCCCAGGTGCGAGTCGCAGGTGGCGCAGCGCACCTCGGTCCGTTCCATGCCCAGCGAGGCGTCGCGGTGTTCGGAAACGGCCTCGGCGGTGACCGGCGCGGTGTAGCTGGGCCACCCGCTGCCGGAATCGAATTTCGTCGTGCTGTCGAACAGCGCGGCGCCGCACACCGCGCAGTGATAACGACCGGAGGCCTTGTGGTCGTGGTATTCGCCTGTGAACGGCGGCTCGGTGCCCGCCTGGCGGGCGATGCGGTACTGCTCCGGGGTGAGGCGCCGGCGCAGTTCGTCTTCGTCGACGGGGGTGTCGGGATGCGGGTGGTCGGTCATGTTCGGTGCCTCCGCGGAAATTAGTGTTATCTTGCGAGCCGGTTCCACCAGCGAAGCGAATGGCCACGGGCGAGGAGACCATATTGAGCTGTCCGGACTGTGAACGCATCAACGTCCTTCCGACCGGTGCGGGGACTCTCTACCTTGCGCCGGTGCTGGCGCATACCCGTGCCACTCTGCGCCAGCGGCTGATCGAGGAGCGCTTCCCCTGCAGCGAACCGGCTTCGGGGATCCTGGCGGTGGCCGTGGATCCGGAGCACGACCTGGGGGCGACCCTGTCGCGTCTCGACGAGGCCCTGAGCCATTCGGAGCAGAACGGGTGCCGCGCGACCTTCGTCCCCGACGGCGAACGCTTCGGCGTGGAGCACCTGCAGGATACGCATCTGCTGTCCACGCTGATCGCCCGGCACAATGCGCGCGATCTGGCGGCCATACTCGCCAGCGATGCCCTGGACTTTCATTTTCAGCCCATCGTGCATGCGGCCCGGCCGGATCAGGTGTTCGCCTGGGAGGCGCTGGTGCGGGCCAGCTCGCCGGCGGGGGAGTTGATCCCGCCGAACATCCTGTTCGATCAGGCACGGGCGGCGGAGATGATGTTCCACCTCGATCGCGCGGCGCGTATCAATGCGATCCGCCGTGCGACCGAGCGCGGAATCCGCGACCAGCTGTTCATCAACTTCAATCCCACCGCGATCTACGACCCGGCGTTCTGTCTCGAGACAACGGTGCGCGAGATCCGGGGTATCGCGCCGGATGTCCCCGCCCCCGCGGGCTTCGTGTTCGAGGTGATCGAGAGTGACCAGATTACCGACACCGAACACCTGCGACGCATTATCGATCGCTATCGCAACGCCGGTTTCCGGGTCGCCCTGGATGATCTCGGCGCGGGCTATGCGTCGCTCAACCTGCTGTCGCAGCTGCGACCGGACTTCGTGAAGATCGACCGCGAGCTGGTCCGCGGCATCGACGCCGACGAATATCAGCAGAAGATCCTCGGCAAGATCATCGAACTGGCGCGCGAGCTGGACATCCGTATCGTGGCCGAAGGGGTCGAGACCGCGGGTGAATGGCGCTGGCTGCGTGATCGGGTCGATTACTGTCAGGGCTTTCTGTTCGCGCGCCCGGCGGCCGAGCCACCGGCACCGGTGCATCCCGATCCCGAGGTGCCGTAGGAGGCCGGCCCTCTCGCCGATCAGGCCCATCCGGTGCCTCGACGGCTGAGGCCGACCTCCCGCCGACATCGGCCGGAGGGCCGGCCTCCTACGGGGTGTCGATGGGTGCACGGTCGGCAGGGGGCCGACCTCCTGCGGGTTGTGGAGGCGTCCATGTGCACATCGGACCGGGCTTCACTAAACTGAGGACCATGACGACTCTGCCGCATGATGCCCGCAATCCCACGCTGGAAGCGGCCGCCCAGCTGCTGCGTGATGCCGAAGTGCGCTATCAGGGGCGCACCGTCGGCACGGTGGCCAGCCTCGACAGCCGCGCCCCGGCGGAAAACTATGCCGACTGCTTCATCCGTGACTTCGTGCCCTCGGGGCTGGTCTATCTGCTGCACGACGAACCCGAGGTGGTGCGCGATTTCCTCGGCCTGATCCTGCGCATCCGCGATACCCAGGAGGAGATCGAGGGTCACCGTCGCCTGCCCCGGGTGATGCCGGCCAGCTTCCGCGTGGTGACCGACCCGAAGGGGCGCGAGACCCTGGCCGCCGATTTTGGTGACCGCGCGATCGGCCGCGTGGCTCCGGTAGACTCGATGATGTGGTGGGTGCTGCTGGCGCGGGCCTACCAGAACCGGACCGGTGACCACGAGTTCATCAAGTCGCCGGACGTGCAGCGCGGCATCCGGTTGATCCTCAGCATCTGCCTGCAGGACCGCTTCGAGGTCTTCCCGACCCTGCTGGTGCCGGACGGCAGTTTCATGATCGACCGGCGCATGGGGGTCTACGGGCATCCGCTGGAGATCCAGGCGCTGTTCTACGGCATGCTCAAGGCGGCGCTGGCGATGCTGGAGCCCTGCGATACCGATTCCGAGCAGCTGTGTGAACAGTCCGCGATCCGTGCCCGCCAGCTGGCCGACTATATCCGCCACTACTACTGGCTGGACCTGGAGCGGCTGAACGCCATCCATCGCTATCGCACCGAGCATTTCGGCCACGAATCCGAGAACGCGCTCAACATCTATCCCGAGAGCATCCCCGACTGGCTGGTGGACTGGATCCCCTCGGAGAGTGGTTATCTGGTCGGCAACCTGGGGCCGGGGCGCATGGATTTCCGTTTCTTCAGTTTCGGCAATCTGCTGGCGGTGCTGTTCGGGCTGGCGGACGAACACGAGTCGCGCCTGATCATGCAGACCTTCGAGCAGCGGTTCGAGGACCTGATCGGTACCATGCCGGTCAAGATCTGCTACCCGGCGATGATGGGCGAGGAATGGCGCCTGCTCACCGGGTCCGACCCGAAGAATACCCCCTGGTCGTATCACAACGGCGGCAACTGGCCGGCGCTGCTGTGGGCCTTTACCGGGGCGGCGATGCGCGTCGGGCGGCCGGATCTCGCCCGCAGCGTGCATGCGGTGGCGGCCGAGCGGCTCCACCGGGATGACTGGCCGGAATACTATGACGGGCGCCATGGCCGCCTGATCGGGCGCCGGGCGAACTATCGCCAGACCTGGTCGGCGACCGCGGTGCTGCTGTCCCAGGCGATGATCGATAACCCCGAAACCCTGTCACTGTTCGACAGTCCGGAGCCGGAGACCCCATGAAAAAGACTCAGAGCAAGGCCCGTCAGGGCGAAGGCCTTTATCTTGTTCTGATCAGCGTGCATGGCCTCATCCGGGGCGAAAATCTGGAACTCGGACGCGACGCCGATACCGGCGGCCAGACCCTTTACGTGGTCGAGCTTGCCCGCGCCCTGGCGCGGCACCCGCAGGTGGGGCGGGTGGACCTGCTGACCCGGCGCGTGGTCGACAGCCGGGTCGACGATGACTATGCCGAACCGGTGGAGGATCTGGGCGATGGTGCCCATATCGTGCGCCTGGACAGCGGCCCGAAGCGCTACCTGCGCAAGGAAAAGCTCTGGCCGTATCTCGACTGCTTCGCCGACAACGCCCTGGCGCATATTCGCCGGGTGGGTCTGCGCCCGGACGTGGTCCACGGCCATTACGCCGATGCCGGGCAAGTCGCGGTGCGGCTGTCCAATCTGCTGGGCGTGCCCATGCTGCAGACCGGGCATTCCCTGGGGCGGGTCAAGCGGGAGCGCCTGCGCGAGAGCGGCCTGTCCGAGAAGGACATCGAATCACGCTACAACATCTCCACCCGTATCCATGCCGAGGAGGAGGCCCTGGCGCACGCCCACCGGGTGATCGCCAGCACCCGCCAGGAGGTGGACGAGCAGTACGCCACCTACGACAACTACCAGCCCGAGCGCATGGAGGTGATCCCGCCGGGGACCGACCTCGAACGCTTCCACCCGCCGAAACGCGGTGAGCGCAAACCGCCGATCTGGCCCGAGATCCGGCGTTTCCTGCAAAAGCCCGACCGGCCGCTGATCATGGCGCTGTCGCGCGCCGACGAGCGCAAGAACATCCGCGGCCTGGTGGATGCCTATGCCGGTAACGAATGGCTGCGCGAGAACGCCAATCTGCTGATCGTGGCCGGTAACCGCGACGACATCCGCGATCTGGAAAAGGGCGCGCGTGAGGTCCTGACCGATCTCCTGCTGCGCATCGACCGCCACGACCTGTATGGCAAGGTGGCCTGTCCCAAGCACCACGGATCGGATGACGTGCCGGATCTCTATCGCCTGGTCGCGTCCACCCGCGGGGTGTTCGTGAACCCGGCGCTGACCGAGCCGTTCGGCCTGACCCTGATCGAGGCGGCGGCCAGCGGTGCGCCCATCGTGGCCACCAACGACGGCGGCCCGGAGGAGATTATCTCGCGCTGCCACAACGGACTGCTGATCGACCCGCAGGATCCCGAAGGCATCGCCGACGCCATCCAGGCGATCCTGGCCGACCGGCCGCGCTGGCAGCGCTACTCGCGGGACGGGCTCAAGGGCGTGCGCAAGCACTATTCCTGGGACGGCCATGCGGAGAAATACGTTCGCCTGCTGCGCTCGCTGTCGCGCGAGGTGCGCCAGGTGCGGCACGAACAGCGCCAGGTATCCGGCCGGCTGGCGAACGTGGACCGCGCGGTGATTACCGATATCGACAACACCCTGCTGGGCGACACGAAGGCGACCCGGGCCTTTGTCGCCTGGCTGCGGCGCAACCGCAAGCGGGTCGCCTTCGGCGTGGCCACCGGGCGCCGCATCGATTCCGCCGCCGCGGTGCTGGAGGAACACGGCGTGCCGATGCCGGACGTCTGGATCACCTCGGTGGGCAGCGAGATCCACTACGGGTCCGAACAGACCCCGGATCGTGGCTGGGCCCGGCACATCAGCCATCGCTGGGAGCCGGAGCGCCTGCGCGAGGCGCTGGACGCGGAGTCCGGCCTGGTGCCTCAGCCCGATATCGACCAGCGCTCGCACAAGGTCAGCTATTTCGTCGAACCGCCCGGCACCCTCGACGTGGAAACCATCGAGACCCGGTTGTACCGGGCCGATCTGCATGCCCACGTGATCTATTCCCACGAGCGCTTCCTGGATCTGCTGCCGGTGCGGGCCTCCAAGGGCCTGGCGGTGCGCTACTTCGCCGACAAGTGGGGCATCCCGCTGGAGCATGTACTGGTCGCCGGCGATTCGGGCAACGACGAGGACATGCTGCGCGGGCGCCTGCTGGGCGTGGTGGTGGGTAACCACCAGCCCGAACTGCAGTCTCTGCGTGGCTTCAAGCGGATCTGCTTTGCCCGCGCCACGCACGCGCGCGGCATCCTCGAGGGGATCGAGCACTTCGATCTGCTCAATCGCTGCGATGTCCCCACGGGTGACGGCAGCGGCTGAGGTTACGGGACTGGCAGCAGCAGTGCGATGCCGGTGAGGACCGTGACCACCTCGAACGCGCGTTTGACCAGGCGGTTGCCGTAGCGGATCGCCAGCGTGGCGCCCAGATAGCCGCCGATGAAGCTGCCGAGGAGCAGCGCCGGCAGCCAGTCCCACTGCACCGTGCCGAAGGTGCCCAGCATCAGCGCGCCGGCACCATTCCACACCAGACCCACCAGGACCATGGTGTAGCCGACGGCCTCGGTGTAGCTCATGCCGTACCAGCGCACCAGCCACAGCGTGACCATCAGGCCGGTGCCCGAGGCCAGCGAACCGTTGAGGATGCCGATCACGAACAGCCCGGCGGCACCGATCAGCGCGTGATTGAGGCTGTCGGAGATGATCCGGCGCGTCTGTCCCAGCTGCGGGCGCCGCCAGGAATACCAGCCCAGAGCGACGGTCAGCAGGCCCAGGGCGATCTCCCCGGCGCGTGGCGGGATCTCCAGCACCAGCCAGGCCCCCAGCAGTACGCCCGGTACGCCGGCCCCCAGGATGACCCCTAGTCGAGCCGGGGAAAATGTGCTTTCCTTCACATGTCGCAGGCCAGCGCCCGCCCCCAGGGCCACCGTGGCGATCTTGTGAGTCGCCAGGGCCACGGGGTAGGGCAGGCCAAGGAAGATCAGGGCGGGCAGCTGCAGCAGCCCGGCCCCACCGCCCGCCAGCGCAGAGAATCCGTTGGCGATGAGGGCCACGAGCGCGAGCCCGAGATGCTCGAGGATGGACATGAGAGTAAGCGGACCAATGTACGGGAACGGGATGGGTGTCGGGGTGCTGCTCGGCGCGCTGGCCATGCTGCTGGCCATGCCGGTGGCACCGGCGGTGGCCGGCGACATCCATCGCTGGGTGGATGATGACGGCACGGTGCATTTCTCGAACACCCCGCAGCCGGAGGCCAGCGACCGCGAGCGGCAAGTGTACGACCGCCAGGGCTTCGTGCGCGAGGTGGTGCCGGCCCCGCCCACCGCCGAGGAACGCGAGGCCGCGGCCGAGGAACGCCGGCGCGCCGAGCAGGCGCAGGAGTCGGGTGAGGGTAATGCCAGCAGCCAGGCGGCCCGCAAGCGCCAGCTGGAGCGGGCCTACGATTCGCTCGACGAGATCGAACGCCAGCGTGAACGGCGTGTACAGGCGCTGGAGAACAACATCCGCCTGAGTGAACGTCAGGCCGAGCGGCTGGAGCGTGAGCGGGACCGCATCGAGGAACAGAAGAGCCGCAATCGGGATGATCCCGGCCTCCAGCAGCGCTATTCCAGCGAGCTGGAGGACGTTCGCGGGCGTCTGGAGCGCGAACGTTCCTACCTGGATCGCCAGCAGGCCCGTATCGACGATATGAACGCGCAGTTCGACGCGGACGCCGAGGATTTCCGCGAGCTGGTCCTGGAGGAGGACTGAGCGCACCCCGCCGCGCCGTGCCCGGGCGCGGCGGGTCAGCGGCTGATCAGGGTGCCCACGCCCTCGTCGGTCAGCAGTTCCAGCAGCACCGCGTGCTCCACCCGGCCGTCGACGATGTGGGTGGCGTTCACGCCGCTGCGCACCGCATCCAGGGCACAGCGGATCTTGGGGATCATGCCGCCATGGATGGTCCCGTCACGGATCATCTCGTCCACCTGCGGGGCCGAGAGCTTCGGCAGCAGCGTGCCGGCGCCGTCCAGCACCCCGGGGGTGTTGGTCAGCAGGAACAGCTTCTCCGCGTCCAGCACTACCGCGAGCTTTTCCGCCGCGGTATCGGCGTTGATGTTGTAGGCGCGCCCCTCGCGGTCGAAGCCGATGGGCGCGATCACCGGGATGAAGCTGCTGTGGTCGAGGGTATGCACGATGGCCGGATCCACGCCTTCCACCTGACCGACATGGCCCAGATCCACGTCGGGATCCTCGCCGCGCAGCGGCGTGGCGCGGATCATCTGCCCGTCCTTGCCGGTCAGGCCCACCGCGCGGCCGCCGTAACGGTTGATCAGGGACACGATCTCCTGGTTGACGATCCCGCCGAGGACCATCTGCACCACGTCCATGGTCTCGCGGTCGGTCACCCGCAGGCCGTCGACGAACTCCGATTTCTTGCCGAGGCGGTCCAGCAGGTCACCGATCTGCGGGCCTCCACCATGGACCACCACCGGGTTCACGCCCACCTGCTTGAGCAGCACGATGTCGCGCGCGAAGCTCGCCTTCAGGTGGTCCTCGGTCATCGCGTTGCCGCCGTACTTGATGACGATGGTCTTGCCTGCGAAGCGCTGGATGTAGGGCAGCGCCTCGATCAGGACATGGGCGACGGAATGGGCGGTGTCGGTGTCCATGGCTGGAGGTCCGGTTGACGTTCGGGGGGCGGAGTTTATCACCCGGCGCGGGGCCGGGGTGCGGGCGAACGGCGTCAGCGCTGGCCGGATGAACCGAAGCCGCCGGCACCGCGCTCGCTTTGCTCGAAGTCATCGACCACGCGGAACCGCGGCTGCAGTACCGGCACGATGACCAGCTGCGCGATGCGGTCGCCGACGTCGATGGAGATCGGTGCATCACTGCGGTTCCAGGCGGAGACCATCAGCGGGCCCTGGTAGTCGGCGTCGATCAGTCCGACCAGGTTGCCCAGCACCAGGCCCTTCTTGTGGCCCAGGCCCGAGCGCGGGAGGATCATGCCGGCGTAGCCCGGGTCGGCGATGTGCACCGCCAGTCCGGTGGGCAGCAGCTCGGCTTCGCCGGGGGCCAGGTTCAGCGGTTCTTCCAGCATGGCGCGCAGATCCACGCCGGCGGAGCCCTCGGTGGCGGGCGCGGGCAGCGGGAAGTCCGTGCCCATGCGCGGATCAAGGACCTTCAGATCGATTTCCGGGGCGGGCATGCGTCAGTTTCCTTGGGTCGGAGAGGGGTTGGCCGGGTGCGTCTGCAGGCGCTCGGCGATCAGGGTGATCAGTTCGCGGGCCAGGCGGTCCTTGGGCTGGCGTGGCAGTTCGCGTTCGCCGTCGGGCCACAGGCACAGCAGGCTGTTGTCGCCGTGGCCGAAGCCCCGGCCGCCGTCCACGCGGTTGGCGGCGACCAGATCCAGGCCCTTGGCGACGAGCTTGTCGCGGGCGTATTCCCGCAGATTGCCGGTCTCGGCGGCGAATCCGACCAGCAGCGGCCGCGCTGCAAGTCCGTCGACCCGCCGGGCGACGTCGGCGAGGATGTCCGGGGTGCGTTCCAGTTCCAGCGTCAGGTCTTCGCGGGTCTTTTTCAGCTTCTGCGCGGCCGGGGTGGCGGGCCGGTAGTCGGCCACCGCGGCGGTGGCGATGAACACCTCCGTGCCCTCCAGCGCCTCCAGCACGGCCGCATGCATCTCCGCCGCCGTTTCCACCGCATGCGCCTGCACGCCGGGCGGTACCGCCAGCTCGCAGGGTCCGTGCACCAGGGTGACCCGGGCGCCGGCATCGCGCGCGGCGGCGGCCACGGCAAACCCCATGCGTCCGGAGCTGCGGTTGCCGAGGTAGCGCACCGGGTCCACCGGTTCGCGGGTCGGCCCGGCGGTGATCAGGATACGGCGGCCCTGCAGCGGGCCGGGGGTTGTATCCAGCAGGGCGGAAGTAATGTTCGCCGGTTCCGCCATGCGTCCGGCGCCCTGCTCGCTACAGGCCTGCTCGCCGCTGTCCGGCCCGACGAACCGCACGCCGCGCTCGCGCAGGGTGGTGTGGTTGGCACGGGTCGCCGGGTGCTCCCACATGCGGTGGTTCATCGCCGGGGCCAGGGTAACCGGGGCGGCAGTGGCCAGCAGCAGGGTGGTCAGCAGGTCGTCGGCCAGCCCCTGGGCCATGCGCGCCATCAGGTCCGCGCTGGCGGGGGCGACCACGATGTGGTCGGCCCAGCGCGCCAGGGCGATGTGGTCCATCCCGGACTCCGCTTCGGCGTCCAGCAGATGGGTGCGCACCGGCTCGCCGGACAGCGCCTGGAAGGTCAGCGGGGTGACGAAGGCCTGCGCCCCCGCGGTCATCACCACGCGCACCGCGCAGCCGCGGCGGCGCAGTTCGCGCACCAGCTCGCAGGCCTTGTACGCCGCGATGCCGCCGCTGACCCCCACCAGGATGCGTGGCCCGCCGGAGTCCCCGTCGCTGCAGGTCGTTTGGTTCATCGGGGAGATTCTAACAGCGGGCCCGCCGTCGCGGCTTGCGCGCGTCGGGCGGGCGGGGCAGGATCGAACCGGATACGGACCACAGGGAGGTGGATATGGCCATCACGGACTGGCCGGCGGGCGAGCGCCCGCGCGAGAAACTGCTGGAACGCGGTGCCGCCGCGCTGTCGGATGCCGAACTGCTGGCGATCTTCCTGCGCACCGGTGTGACCGGCAAGAGTGCGGTGGATGTTGCCCGCGACCTGCTGTCCCGCTTCGGCGGGCTGCGCCCGCTGCTGCAGGCCGACGAGGCCGGGTTCTGTGCGGCGCCCGGTCTGGGACAGGCCAAGTACGCCCAGCTTCAGGCCGTGCTGGAAATGGGCCGTCGGCATCTGGAAGCGGATCTGGAGCGCGGCGAGGCGCTGACCTCGCCGGCGGCCACCCGCCGGTTTCTGAGTGCGCGCCTGCGCGACTACCCGTTCGAAGTCTTCGGCGTGCTGTTCCTCGACAATCGCCACCGGGTGCTGGCGTTCGAGGAACTGTTCCGCGGCACCATCGACGGCGCCAGCGTGCACCCGCGCGAGGTGGTGCGGCGGGTACTGCATCACAACGCCGCCGCGGTCATCCTCGCCCACAACCATCCTTCCGGCGTGGCCGAGCCCTCGCGCTCGGATGCGCTGATCACCCGGCGTCTGAGCGAGGCGCTGGCGCTGGTCGACGTGCGTCTGGTGGACCACCTGATCATCGGCGATACCGCCGTGTCGCTGGCCGAGCGCGGTGAACTTTGAGGGTAACCCGCGAGGCATGTATGCATAAAATGGCATCGGATGGCGTACCTGTCTATGCATTGAGGAACGCGGCCGGTCCGGTCGGAGTCGTGGGAGAGGAGCCATGCGGACAACGATCAACATCGACGACGAGTTGCTGGAAGAAGCGCGACGCATGACGGGGGTGACCGAGAAGACGGTCCTCGTTCGGGAAGGCCTGCGGGCGCTGGTGGAACGCGAGAGCGCCCGTCGCCTCGCGCAACTGGGTGGCAGCGAGCCCGACCTGGGGGCGGTTCCCCGCCGGCGCCCGATGGCGGGATGATTCTCGTCGATACCTAGGGAAACACTGATCAA
>NZ_MUZR01000068.1 GCF_001995255.1 Thioalkalivibrio halophilus
AAATCACTTGACCACCACAAACCTTGCCCCCGGTGGGAGGCCGGCCCTCCGGCCGATTGTGCGCTCGGGGAATCTCCTGCGCCGGATCGGCCAGAGGCTGGCCTCCTACGGGGGCGAGGTCGGGGAGGGCGGCGTGTACGGCGCCGGTTGGCTGGCCTATGCTTGAGACGGAAATGATCAGGGAAAGACGGGGGAAGAATGATGCAGGTTGTGGTTCGGGGAGTGAGGATCGAGTGCGTGACCGGCAACATCGTCGAGCAGCACGACATGGACGCCATCGTCAACGCGGCCAATGCCTGGCTGCGCCCGGGCGGGGGCGTGGCCGGGGCCATCCACCATGCGGCGGGGCCGGAGCTGGAACGTGAGTGCGAGCCGCTGGCGCCGATCGAGCCGGGACAGGCGGTCATAACGGATGGGCACCGGCTGCTGAACCGTTACGTGATCCATTGCCTCGGTCCGGTGTACGGGCGTGACGAACCGGCCAGTCGCCTGCTGGCCTCGTGCTATCGCGAGGCCCTGGCGCGCGCCGAGGAGGCGGGGATCTTCAGCATCGCGTTCCCGGCGCTGTCCACCGGGGCGTTTGGTTACCCCGTCGAGGACGCGGCGCGTGTCGCTCTGGAGACGGTAGTGCACCGGACCCCGCATCTGGAGTCGGTGCGCTACATCCGCTTCGTGCTGAGCAAGGACGAGGACCGCGACATCCACGCACGCATCCTCAAGGAACTTACCGGGTAGCGGCGAGGCTGTCGGCGTAGTGGTCGCGGGCGACGTAGGTGTAGATCGCCGGGACCACGAACAGGGTGAACAGCGTGCCGATGGCCATGCCGGCGGCGATGACCAGCCCCATGGCGAAGCGCGAGCCGGCGCCGGCGCCGGTGGACATCAGCAGCGGCACCATGGCCACCACGGTGGCGGTGGTGGTCATCAGGATCGGCCGCAGGCGCAGGCTGGCGGCCTCCTCGATCGCGTCGCGCAGCGGGTGCCCCTGGCGCTGCAGCTGGTTGGCGAACTCCACGATCAGGATGCCGTGCTTGGCGATCAGGCCGATCAGCGTCAGCAGCCCGACCTGGGTGTAGATGTTCAGCGAGGTCACGCCCAGGCTGATGAAGATCAGCGCGCCGGCGATGGACATTGGCACCGTGGTGAGGATGATCAGCGGGTCGCGGAACGATTCGAACTGCGCGGCCAGCACCAGGAAGATCACGAGCAGGGCGAAGAAGAACGTCACCACCAGGTCGCCGCCCTCGGCCTTCAGCTGGCGGGATTCACCCGCATAGTCCACGTTCACGTCCGGCGGCAGCACCTCGGCGGCGATCTCGTCGATCAGCTCCAGCGCCTCGCCCAGGGTCACGCCCGGGGCCGGCACGCCCTGCAGGGTCACGGCGTTGAGCTGCTGGAAGCGGTTCAGCTGGCGCGGGGTGACGCTCTCCTCGAGGGTCACGATGCTGGACAGCGGCACCGGCGTGCCGTCGGCGGTGCGGGTGAACAGCTCCTCCAGCTGCTCCGGGGTCAGGCGGTCGGAGCGCTGCACCTGGGGGATCACCCGGTAGCTGCGGTTCTCCATCGCGAAGCGCCCGGTGTAGCCTCCGGAGAGGAACGTGGCGAGGTCGGCGTTCAGCGTGGTCATGTCGATGCCGAGCTGGGCCGCGCGCTCGCGGTCGATCTTCAGGTCCACCCGCGGTTTGTCGAAGTCGAGGTCGGTATCCAGGAAGATGAAGCGCCCGGTCGCCATCGCGAGCTCGGTGATCTCGTCACTGAAGGTCTCGAGTTCCTCGAACGAGGCCGTGGAGTTGAACACCACGCTGACCGGCGCACCGTCGCCCGGGGTCGGCAGCTGCGGTGGCTGGACCGCGAACACCTCCAGCCCCGGGATGCGGTCCAGCGCCGGTTGCAGGTCTTCTTCCAGGATCGTGTCGGTATCCCGCTCGCGTTCCTCCCATGGGCTCATGACGAAGCCGCCCAGCGCCTGGTTGGTCGCGCCGGCCATGCCCGGGCCGCCGCCGAAGCCGTTGACGATGAAGATGTTGTCCATCTCCGGGATTTCGTCGAACAGGCGGTCGGTCAGCGCCGTGTTGCGCTCCAGGTAGTCGATGCCCATGTGCGGGTCGCCCTCCATGATGGAGAAGGCGAAGCCCTGATCCTCGGGCGGTTCCAGTTCCGACTGCGAGGTGACGAACAGGAAATAGCACGAGACCAGCACGATGGCGCCGAACACCGCGATGGTGAACCGGTCGCTGAGGGCCCCGTGCAGACGCCGCCGGTAGCGCCGGCGCAGGCCGTCGAAGCGGTCATCCAGCCAGGTCTCGATGCGTCCGCGCCGCTGGCCGTCGCCGTGGCGCAGGATCTTCGAACACATCATCGGCGAGAGGGTGATGGCGACGATGCCCGAGATCACCACGGTGGCCGCCAGGGTGAAGGCGAACTCGATGAACAGCGTGCCGGTCAGCCCGCCGATGAAGCCCAGCGGCAGGAACACCGCGACCAGCGTGGTGGACATGGCCACGATCGGCCAGGCCAGCTCGCGCGCACCCTGCAGCGCGGCCTCCATGCGCGACATCCCCTCCTCGATATGCCGCGAGATGTTCTCCAGCATGATGATCGCGTCGTCCACCACGATGCCGATCGCCAGGACCATCGCCAGTAGCGTCAGGAGGTTGAGCGAGAAGCCCATCAGCAGCATCAGCATGAAGGTGCCGACCAGCGACAGTGGCACCGCCACCGCGGGGATGATCACGCTGCGCAGCGAGCCCAGGAACAGGTAGATCACCACCAGCACGATCAGCAGCGCGAGGGCGATGGTGATCAGCACCTCGTTGATCGCGCTCTCGATGTAGTCGGTGGAGTCGTAGACGATCTCGCCGTTCAGCCCCGACGGCAGCCGTGGTTCCACGCGCTCGCCGAAGACCTCGCGCACCTCGGCGATCACGTCCAGGGCGTTGGCGTCCGGCGCCAGCTCGATCCCCATGAACGTGGCCGCCTGACCGTTGAAGCGCACCGAGGAGTCGTAGGTCTCCGAGCCGAGTTCTACCTCGGCCACGTCGGCCAGGCGCACCAGGTCGCCGTCGGCCTCGAACAGTACCAGCTGCTCGAATTCCTCGACGCTCTGCAGGTCGGTGTCGGCGGTGAGGTCGAGGCTGACCATCGAACCCCGGGTCTGGCCGACCGCGGAGAGCACGTTGTTGCCCTCCAGTGCCTGGCGCACGTCGCGCCCGCTGACCCCGTACGCGGCCATGCGGTCGGCGTCCAGCCAGGCCCGCATCGCAAACGCTTCGCCGCCGAGGATCTCGGCGCGCTGCACGCCGTTGACGGTGGACAGCTCCGGCTGGACTTCGCGCACGAGGTAGTCGGTGATCTGGTTGTTGTCGAGCTGTTCGGAATAGAACGACAGGTACATCGCCGCGACGTCGTCGCCCACCGACAGGTCCACCACGGGGTCCTCGGCCTCGGCCGGGAGCTCGGAGCGGATCTTGTCGACCTGCGCGGAGATCTGGGTCAGCGCTTCGTTGGGGGCGTAGTCCAGCTCCAGGTGCGCCTGCACCATGCTGGTGCCCGCCATGCTGGAGGAGACGATGTAGTCGATGCCCTCGGCCTCGGCGACCTCGCGCTCCATCGGGGTGGTGATGAAGCCCTCGACCAGATCGGCTTCCGCGCCGATATACGAGGTGCTGACGGTCACCACCGCGTTCTGCACCTCGGGGAACTGGCGGACGTTCAGGTCCACCACCGCGCGGATGCCGAACAGCAGGATGAACAGGCTGACCACCGTGGCCAGAACCGGCTTCTGGATGAAGACGTCGGTGAAACGCATGATCGCGGTCCGGCTCAGCGAGTGTCCGGGCGCGGGTCGCGCTCGGCATCCGGCTGGGCGTCTTCGGTGATGTTCACCGGGGTGTCGTTCTGCAGCTTGAGCAGGCCGCTGGCCGCCACGGTGTCACCTTCCTCCAGCCCGTCGCGGATGCGGATCAGGTCGCCGCGCCGTTCGCCGGTCTCGACCAGGCGCTGTTCCACCCGCTTCTGCCCGTCATCGTCCTCGAACACCACGAACGCCGACTGGCCCCACGGGGCATGGCGGATGGCGGTCTGCGGCACCACCAGGCCTTCCTCGGCCTCGCCGCGTTCCAGCGTCACGCGGGCGAACTGGCCCGGGCGCAGGCGGTGGTCCTCGTTGTCGAGGGTGGCCTGCACGCGGAACATGCGCGACGCGGGACGCACCCGCGGCTCGATGGCGGTGATGACGCCGGTGAAAACGGCGTCGTGCGCATCGGTCCGGATACGCACTTCCTGGCCCGGTTCGACTTCGCTCAGGCGTCGCTCGGGCAGGGTGAAGTTGAGGTGGATCGGATCCAGGGTCTGCAGTTCGACCACGGGGTCGCCGGGGCCGACGAACTGGCCCTCGTCGATCTGGCGGATGCCCAGCTGGCCGTCGAACGGGGCGCGCAGGCTCTTCTGTCGGATGCGTTCTTCCTGCGAGCGCACGGCGGCGCGGGCCTGTTCCGCCTCGGTCTGCCGGCGCTGCAGTTCGGAGTCGGAGATGCTGTCGCGCGTGGCCAGCCCGCGGGCGCGCTGCAGCTCGCTTTCGGCCAGCATGGCCGCGGCCTGCAGGCTCTCCAGCTCGGCGCGGTCGAGGGCGGTGTCCAGTTCCACCAGGGTCTCGCCTTCGGCGACCTCGGTGCCGCTGGAGAACCGGATGCGATCCACCAGTCCCTGGCTCTGGAAGCTCAGGGTCGCGCCGCGCACTGCCTCCAGGCTGCCGATGGCGCGGGTCTCGGGCGTCCACGCGTCGGTCTCGACGGTGGCCGCGTTGATGGTCGCCTCGGGTTCGGGCATGTCCTCGAAATACTCGGCGATCTGCTGGTCCATGAAGGCCTTGAACCCGAAGATCCCGCCCAGCACCACGGCCACGCCGAACAGCATGTAGAAGAAACGGCGACTCACTGGAAGGTCTCCTGCAGCACGGCGCGTACGCGCTCGGTCTCCGCGCGCACCACCGAGGGTTCGTCGGGGTCCACGCGCGGCTCCCAGCGCCAGCCGGTCATCAGGGCGTGGAAGTGCCGGATCAGGTGATCCAGCGGCTGGCCGATGTCATAGGCCTCCAGCAGGCCGCGGGCATTCGCGAGGCTCTGCATGCCCTGGTTCAGGGCCCAGGGGCCGAGCCCCATCTCTTCGGCGGAGATCTCCCGTGCCGCGGGAAGGTCCCCCTTTTCCCGGGCCCTTTCCACCACGCCACTCACGGCATCGCTGATGGGCTGGGCGGCGGTGAGCAGGGCCTCCCGGCGTTCCTGCGAGATCTGCGCCCAGACCGCTTCGGTGAGCAGGTACTGCATCAGGCGGTAGTGGTCCGGGTTGGCGGTGGCGAAATCGAGGTCGGTCAGTACGATCGCCAGCATCTGCGAGCGCGTGCCCAGCGGCAGCTCCGGCAGCCGGCGGAAGCGTTCGGCGTGCTGGATGGTGGTGCGCGTCGCCACCGCGGCCAGCAGGTCCTCCTTGGAGGCGAAGTGCTGGTACAGCGTGCCCGTGGCGTATTCGCAGGCGGCGGCCAGCTTCGACATCTGCAGGGCCAGCAGGCCGTCCGTGCGGATCAGCTCGTGGGCCTTGTCGATGAACAGCTGTTCGCGTGCCTGGCGCTCGCGTTGCTTGCGGTCTTCGGTTCCCATGACGCTGCAGGCTAGCGAACCCGGAACGATTTGTGAACCGAGTTCATGGATTGTTTCGGGTTCGTTCCATCGACTGGAACACGCTGCGGCCGATCGGCGTCTGTTGGAGGGTCGGCCCCATACCCCTGCCGGCCGTCGGGAAAGTATCCTTGAGGGGAAGGCAGGCCACGAGGAAGGCCCATGAAGACACTGCGCGAACGGATGGCCGACAACGGGTTCGAGTCGAACATCGACTACGCCCATCATGTGGACTGCGTGCTGGCCCAGGCGGGCGGCGTGATCCCCACGCTGAACGTCGAGGGAGATTCGGGCCGGCGCAAGACGGCTTTTGCCAACGCGCTGGCCGCGGCACTGGAAGTCCCGCACGTGCTCTATCACGACTTCACCCAGGCGCAGGATCCGGTGCCGACCGCACAGCCGGCATCCAACCCGGAGGAGGGCGGGCGCGAGGAACCGCCGATCCCGGCGTTCGACCGCGAGGTCTCCAGTGCCTGTGCGTATTCCGAGGGCGAGCGCACCATCCTGATCCTGGATCAGCTGCAGGCGGCGGATTTCCGCGAGCACCTGCGGCTGTACCGCTTCGTGGTCGATCGCGAGTGGTCGATGGGCGGGTCGTCGTTCGTGGCCAGTCCGGAGCGGCTGATGCTGGTCCTGATCTCGGAAGAACCGGTCTATCATTCATTGAAGAAGGTCGGTTTCAGCGTGTGGGTTCCGCGCGCCTCGGTGGGCGAGGCGGATTACCGCCCGGAGGACTTCGGCCTGGGGCCGGAGGCGGAGGGCCTGATGTGCGGCCTCGGGGAGCTGTTCCGGGCGCTGGGTGTGCAGCCTACGCCGTCGGAGTTCCAGCGGCTGCTGGACGACATCCGCAACCGCGTGCGTACCCGCGAGGAGCTGACCCATTCGATCTTCGGCCGGACCGAGGGCATCGACCACACGCTGCTGGTCTCCGATGCGATCCAGCAACGCATGGAACGGCTGATGCCGGAGCTGTGGGAGTTTGTGGGGTCGGAGCACGTGGAACTTTCCGGCGTGCCCCCGGATCCCGAGTAGACGGATACCGGGCCGCAGGGCCCGGGTCGCACGCAGGGGAGGATGGCCATGGTACGGACGGGACGGACAGTGGCCGCGGGCTGGCGGCTTGCGGGTGTGGCGGGACTGATTCTGTTGCTGGCGGGCTGCGGGCGCGCCTTTCCGGAGCCCGCGCCGGAGCGCGAGTTCGCCGACGGGCTGTCGGCCGAGACCCTGTTCGAGCGCACGCTGGAGGCCCACGGGGGTGATCTGCGCGAGGACCCGCGCGACTTCAACATGGCCACCGACGGCGAATGGGGACGCATGATACAGCGCGTGCAGCCGCTGGTGGCGGATACCGGTTTCCGCGGACGCTCGGAAGAACGCTATCGCCCGGCGGATTCGCTCTACGTGCGCGAGTACACCGGCCCCGAGGGGGTGAAGCACGTGTTTCGCCACGAGGGCACGATCAGCGTGTACTACAACGGGGAGTTCGAGACCGATCCGGACCGGGTCGCCGCCACCGCGATGACCATCGACGCCGGCGAGCTGTTCCATTTCGGCCCCAGTTTCGTGAAGCACCGCGCCACCGATCTGCAGCGCCTGCCGGACCGGCGCGAGGATGGCGTGGGCTACCATCGGGTGCTGGCGACCATCGAACCGGGCTTCGGCTTTGCCGAACGCGACGAGGTGGTGATGTGGATCCATCCGGAGACCGACCGGCTCTACCGCGTACACATCACGCTGGAGGGCTTCGAACGCACGCAGGGGGCGCACGTGGACACCACGTTCCTGGAGTACGAGGAAGTCGGGCCGTATGTCCTGCCGTCGCGCTTCGAGGAACGGGTGCGCGGGCCGCTGCGCCTGCACGTGCATGACTGGTGGGTGACCGGACGCGACATGGATCGTGGCTGGGAGATCGAGGACGTGCGCGGACCCGGGTTCTCGGGCGCGGCCGAGCCGCCGGCCGCCGAGGAATAAGCCGTTCGCTGATAGACTGGCGTCCTTTTTCGGGAACGGATAATCGCGAGAGGGCTTGATGGCGCAGGGTTTCTGGGCACGACTGGGGCGGCAGATGCCGCTGATCCTGGCGGTGGCAACGGTGATCTCGCTGCTGGGGGCCATGCTGGTTCGAGGTGGCAGTTCCCTCGGGTTCGTGGCGGCGTTCGTGGTGCTGCTGCCGCTGACACTGGCAGCGGCGCTGATCCGCTGGTGGCCGGGCGGGCGCACGGCGCGCGAGGTCTGCCGTGGCGAGCGCGTGCGCCGGGCGCTGTGGATGCTGGCGGCCGCGCTGATGATCTCGGCGGTCATCACCCTGGTGGCCGGGGTCGCGTGGTCCGGGGCGCGCGTCGGCAACATGCTGCTGGTGGCGGGCATCCTGCTGCTGCCGCCGGCAGTGCTGATCAGCCTGCTGGTGATCCTGGGGCGGCGTTCCATCGAACTGCGCGAAGAGCTGGAGCCCGGGTCGCATGTGGAGCTGGAGACCAACGCCCACTGGGCGGTGTTTCTGCCGGCGCTGGGGGTGCTGGGGATCACGGCGCTGCTGGCTATCGGCCCGCTCGGGGTGTGGGGCCTGGGCGCGGCCGCAGTGCTCTACCTGGTGGTCCTGCCGGGGCTGGCGATTCGGGGGCTGGCCAGTTTCGTGAACTCCGAGGCGGTGCTGACCGATCGTTACCTCCACGTGGCCAGCGG
The DNA here is from genome assembly GCF_001995255.1 of Thioalkalivibrio halophilus. Lineage (GTDB taxonomy): Bacteria > Pseudomonadota > Gammaproteobacteria > Ectothiorhodospirales > Ectothiorhodospiraceae > Thioalkalivibrio > Thioalkalivibrio halophilus. The sequence continues at coordinate 8,355 of NZ_MUZR01000068.1, forward strand.
GCTGTTGTGGCAGCGCGCGGTGCGCTTCGATCTCAAGCGAGTCGGCGACATCGGGGTGAAACAGCACTGGCTGGGACGGCGCCTGGGCTTCGGCAAGGTCACGGTGGTCGATGCCGACGGGCACGCGAAGGTCGTGCCCGGCCTGCGCGATCCGGCCGGCCTGGTGCAGCGCGTCCGGGCCCGGTTGTGAAGCAAAGCGGCGAAATAGTTGATGCCTAATACAACAATGTGCAAACGATAATGGCATCTATTCTCAATCCTGCTATACCTCATGACAGAGGAAGGCGATGCCGTGACCCGGAGTCCGGTTTGCGCCCTCCCTGCTGAATGCAACCGAACGAGGAGAGAGAGATGGCAGGAGACAAAGCGAACGCCGAAGGCAAGTGCCCGGTGATGCACGGAAGCCGTACCCGCAACGATGCCGGCGGCGGTGGTCCGCGTGACTGGTGGCCCAACCAGCTGAATCTGGGCATCCTGCACCAGCACGGGATCGAGTCCGATCCGCTGGGGCCGGAGTTCGATTATGCCGGGGCCTTCAGCCAGCTGGATCTGAAGGCGGTCAAGCAGGACCTGGCCGATCTGATGACCGACTCCCAGGACTGGTGGCCGGCCGACTACGGCCATTACGGCCCGTTGCTGATCCGCATGGCCTGGCACGCCGCCGGGACCTATCGCACCGCCGACGGCCGGGGCGGGGCCTCCACCGGCAACCAGCGGTTCGCCCCCATCAACAGCTGGCCGGACAACGCCAACCTCGACAAGGCGCGGCGTCTGCTGTGGCCGATCAAGCAGAAATACGGCAACAAGATCTCCTGGGCCGACCTGTACATCCTGGCCGGCAACGTGGCGCTGGAATCCATGGGCTTCGAGACCTTCGGCTTCGGTGGTGGTCGCGAGGACATCTGGGCCCCGGAAGAGGACATCTACTGGGGTGCCGAGGACGAGTGGCTGGCGACCAGCGATCACGCGAAGAGCCGCTACTCCGGCGAGCGGGAACTCGAGAATCCGCTGGCCGCGGTACAGATGGGCCTGATCTACGTGAACCCCGAGGGTCCGGACGGCAACCCCGATCCGCTCAAGTCGGCGCACGACATCCGCGAGACCTTCGAGCGCATGGCGATGAACGACTACGAGACGGTGGCCCTGACCGCCGGCGGGCACACCTTCGGCAAGGTGCATGGCGCGGGGGATGCCGCCCACGTGGGACCGGAGCCGGAGGCCGCGCCGCTGGAGGAGATGGGTCTGGGCTGGAAGAGCAGCTATGGTTCCGGCAAGGGCCGCGACACCATCACCAGCGGGCTGGAGGGATCCTGGACCCCGACCCCGCGGCAGTGGGACATGAGCTACCTGGAGGTGCTGTTCAAGTACGACTGGGAGCTGAGCAAGAGCCCGGCCGGCGCCTCGCAGTGGGTGCCGAAGAACCTCGCCGACGAGGACCGCGCGCCGGATGCCGAGGACCCGTCGCAGAAGGTGGGCATCATGATGACCACCGCCGACATGGCGATGCGCGAGGACCCCGAGTACCGCAGGATCGCCCTGCACTTCAAGGAGAACCCGGAGGAGTTCGCCGACGCCTTCGCGCGCGCCTGGTTCAAGCTGACGCACCGTGACATGGGGCCGAAGGATCGTTACCTCGGACCGGAAGTCCCCGCCGAGGATCTGATCTGGCAGGACCCGGTGCCGCCGGTGGATCACGTGCTGATCGACGAGCAGGACGCCGAACGGCTGAAGGCCGGGATCCTCGCGACCGGTCTGTCGGTGCAGGAGCTGGTGGCCACGGCGTGGTGCTCGGCCTGCACCTTCCGTCAGTCGGACAAGCGTGGCGGGGCCAACGGGGCCCGCATCCGTCTGGCGCCGCAGAAGGACTGGGAGGCGTTCGAACCGCAGCAGCTGGCGAAGGTGCTGGACCGGCTGGAGGGCGTGCGCAAGTCCTTCAATGACGAGCAGTACGGGGACAAGCGCATCTCCCTGGCCGACATGATCGTGCTGGGCGGAGCGGCCGCGATCGAGAAGGCCGCGGCGGATGCCGGGCACCCGGTGTACGTGCCGTTCGTCCCCGGACGCACGGATGCGACCGAGGAGCAGACCGACGCCGAGTCCTTCGAGCCGATGAAGCCCGAAGCCGACGGTTTCCGCAACTACCGCCGGGCGCGCTTCACCGTGGCCGAAGAGGAGATGCTGCTGGACCGCGCCCAGCTGCTGGGCCTGACGGCCCCCGAGATGACGGTGCTGGTAGGCGGCATGCGGGCACTGGGTGCCAACCACGGCGGTTCGAAGGACGGCGTGCTGACCGAGCGTCCCGGGCAGCTGACCAACGACTTCTTCGTGAACCTGGTCGACATGGGCATCGAATGGCAGCCGGTGGACGAGCATGGCGAGCTGTTCGAGGGGAGTGATCGCCACACCGGCGAGAAGAAGTGGACCGGGACCCGCGTGGACCTGGTGTTCGGCTCCAACTCGCAGCTGCGGGCCCTGGCCGAGGCCTATGCCCAGGACGACGCGGCGGAGAAGTTCGTCTGGGACTTCGTCGATGCCTGGAACAAGGTGATGAACGCCGATCGCTTCGATCTGATGTAAGTCGATTGCCGTAAAACCGGAGCCCGCCCCGCTTTGTTCGCCTGTGGGAACCTGCTTGCAGGCGAACAGAGGGCGGGCGCCCGGTCCTTTTCGGGCCCCGACCTTACTTCTGTTCGGGCAGGGTGGTGTCGAACTCCACCTCCACCGAGCGCGTGCGCGACGGATCCGTCTCCTCGCTCAGCGGATTCTCCCGGTGGTGCAGCTCGCCCGAAACCCGGCCGCTGATGCGGGCGGTATCCCCGTCGACCTCCAGCCGGTCGAACTCGTACTCCACATTCTCGAGCTGGTCGTTCCCCACAAAATCGGGGCCGCCGGCCTGTTCGTGGTAATAGCTGACCTCCACCCTGCCCACGTTGTCGTTGAAGGTCGTCACGCTGACGATCAGCGAGCCCAGGGGGTTGGGCGTGCTGCCGTCGCGCAGCCCGTGCAGGTTGAACAGGCGGGCCCCGGCTGGCAGGTCGGTGAAGAAGGCCGGCCCCCCGTCATCCGTGTCGAAACGTTCCCAGGTCCGTTCCTCGCCATCCACCGTGCCGCGGATGATCTCTTCGCCGGCATGGGCCGTTCCGCTGAGAATCAGCGCCGTGGCACCCAGGATCGCACCGGCACCCCCCAGCAGACCGAGTGCGAGGGCGGCACGGGGCAGACGGGTTTCATCCAGTTGCTGCATGGGGACTCCAGTAGAAGGGATTGCACCAAAAGCCTAAACTTCCGTCCTTCGTACGGCACTCCCCAAACGAAGGGGAACGTCGCGGTCAACGCAAACAAGGACGGTAATCCGCCATGGAGACCTTTTACACCAGGCTGTCAGAAAAGATCAGTGATCTCATCCTGGCCGTGATCGCGCTGGGACTGTTGGTGGTCTCGGTGGAATACGTGCAGTTCCTGACCGATCACCCGTCCACCATCCGGGACCCGGAGTTCTGGAAGCGCATCGCGCTGACGGCACTGGTTACGGTCTTCACCGCCTACAAGTTCGTCGCCTACTCGGCCTATTTCTGCAATCCCGACAACGGCGCCCGCCTGGCCGGGCTCAGCCCGCGCCGCATCGTGGTCCTGTTCCTGCTGGATCTGGTCGAGGTCACGCTGGTGGCCTGGCTGTATGCCATCCTGCTGATCGGTCACCTGACTTCGCTGGGCGGGCGCGAGGCCACCATCAGCGTGGAGCTGGGCGCCACCATGCTGCCCTTCCTGTTCCTGTTCCTGGCGCTGTGGCATCTGACCGTACTGGTCTGGTACCGGGTGGCCCGCGGTGGTTACCGCGACATGCTGATCCACCTGGCCTTCGCGCTGGCCTACCTGGCCATGATGACCCTGCTGCTGGCGGCCGACACCGTGCGTTACAAGGAGCTGTTCGACTGGGGCGCGATCGCCTTCTTCGCCGGCTGCGTGGCGCTGCTCTACTGGGTCAAGGGCATCCCCGACATCCGCAACGCCCTCGAAAAACCTGCCTGACACGGGGCTGCCCGGCGCGCATCACTCGCAGGTTCCGACGGCCTCGGGCGGGCAGCGCGAGCCGTCGGGCCACAGCGCACGGCCCAGGCGGGCGCCGCTCAGGTCGGCGTCCTGCGGGTTGGCTTCGCGCAGGTCCGCGTGGCGCAGGTCGGCGCCGGAGAAGTCCGTACCGGTCAGGTCCGTGCCGCGCAGAGTGGCCCCCCGCAGCCGGGCGTCCGTCAGGTGTGCGTCGGCGAGGCTTGCGTGGGTCAGGTCGGCGAATTCCAGCAGGGCCCCGTCCAGCCGGGCCCCCTGCAGGCGGGCGCCGGGCAGCCGGGCCTCGCGCAGGCTGGCGCGCGTCAGGTCCGCCTCGCGCAGGTCGGCCACCGGCATCTCGCAGCGGTTCCAGTTGACTTCCGGGGCCGGCGGGGACGAGCAGTCGCGGGCGGGGGTCTCCGGTGGCGGCTCGCGCAGCAGCCACAGCAGCAGGATCGCCACGACCAGCGTCACCCCCAGCGTGATCCAGCGGCGAGGCCCGCGGAGGATCGCGGGCACGTGCCGTGCCGGGAGGGTCAGCAGTTCCGCCCACTGCTGACGATGGGTCACGGTCTCGGGCGATTCGGGCCGGCGCCGCTCGCCCTCGCGGCGTTCGAGGAGTTCCGGCGGGGTGTCCTCGTCCGGGGCGCGGCGTTCGCGCAGGCGCTCGTCCTCGCGCAGTCGGGCCTGCTGCAGGCGTTCCAGCCCCTCCGGGGTGTCGGCATGCAGCAGTTCCTCCGGGATCAGCTCGGGTACCTCGCGCAGCGGGTACCACAGGTGCGGCGTCGGCCCGACTTCATCGTCCGGGGTCAGCCGCCCGAGGATCAGGTAGCGCCGGATCAGGTGGGCAGGAAACGGCCCGTGTACCTCGCCGTCGCGCCGGGTGTACCACAGCTCGTAGCCCTCGCTGTCCCGTTCCGGTGTCTCGCCCGGCTCATCGCTCATGGCTGTCCCCTTCCGCACCTGCGTGCAGTTTAGAAGAGTCTGCGGCTACGCGCGGGCCGGTTTCAGGCGAGCCGTCGCTCGATGCGTTGCGCGCGTTCCAGCAGGTCCCCCTTGCGTTCCGCGTCTTCGACGCGGGCGGCCACGAAACGCGCGGTCCGGATCACCAGGCCCCAGCGCGGGCGCCTCGGAAGCGTCTCCGGATTGCAGTAACGGTCCAGCGTGCGGGTCTTGCGCGTGGTGTCATCCAGGGTCACGGTCCACAGGCCGCTCTCTTCGGCCAGATCGGCTCGGGTCAGGCCGGTTTCCAGCTCCCAGTCGCGCAGGCTCCGGGTCAGCAGGGTCGCTAGCTGCGTGCGCAGGTCTTCTTCGTCACCGTCCGGCCGGTGTGCCTCCTTTTCTTCCAGGGCCCAGCGCATCTGTTCGTTCTCGTGGACCTGCAACTGGGACTGCACCCGGGCCAGCAGTTCCTGACGGTAGAACGGCTTGGGCAGGTAGTCGTTGGCTCCGGCCTGCAGCCCTTCGACGATGTCGTGTTCACGCGTTCGCGCGGTGACGAGGATGATCGGCAGCGAGGCCGGGTCGTGTTCCTCGCGCAGTCTGCGGCAGACGGTCAGGCCGCTCATGTCCGGCATCATTACGTCCAGCAGAACGAGCTGCGGGGCCTCGCGGGCGATGCATTCCAGTGCCTGTTCGCCGGAACTGGCCCGGCTCGTGCGGTAACCCTCCAGCCCCAGCTGGGTTTCGAGGACACGCGCGGCGCTGTCTTCGTCTTCCACGATCAGGATGTGCGCGCCTGGGCTTCCCTCGTGGGCGAATGTCGTGGGCTCGCCGGCCGGTTCCAGGCTGGCGGGAGGCGTCACGGAGGGCGACGTCGGGTCGGCAGAGGGGGCGGCCGCGCGATCGACGTCCAGGCAGAAACGGGCCCGGGTCCCGCCGTCCGCTCCGCCGGAGAGCTCCAGGCGGGCGCCGTGGCGCTCCAGGATCTGCCGGCTGATGGCCAGTCCGAGACCAACCCCGCCGCGTCCGGTATCGGTGGATTCGTGGCCCTGTTCGTAGGGTTCCTGGAGACGTTCGGGATCCAGTTCGGCGATCCCGCTTCCGGTGTCTTCGACTTCCACACAGACGGTTTCACCCTCGCGGCGCGCCCGCAGGACGATGCGGCCCGCATCGGTGTATTTCACCGCGTTGCCCAGCAGGTTGAACAGCACCTGATGCAGGCGGTCGGCGTCGGCCCGTACCGCCGGAAGATCCGCCTCGATCTCGGTTTCCAGTGCCACCGGCCGGTCACCGAGCAGGGGGCGCACGGATTCCGCGGCCGTGTGCAGAAGCGGGGCCGGCGCGATCGCCTCGGGCCGGATGTGCAGGTCACCGTGTTTCAGGCGCGTGAACGAGAGAATGTCGTCCACCAGCCGGGTCAGGCGATGACCGCTGGACTGGATCAGGTCGAGGGCCTGCGCCTGGCGCGGATCGTCGCGCGGGAGTGATTCGGCCATGCCGATCATGGCGTGGAGCGGGGTGCGCAGCTCGTGGGAGGTGCTGGCCAGGAAGTCATCCTTGAGGCGGTTCGCGCGGCGCAGCTCGGATTCCAGCTGCTGGCTGCGTTCGAAGGCCCGCGCGTAGCGGCGCGAGAGGGTGATGGCGTGCAGTGCCACCGCAGCCAGGACGCCGGTATTGGCGACCGCGTTGCGTACTCCCATCTCGTTGAACCACAGGATCTGCAGGATCGCACTGCCGGCAACGACTGCGGAGCCGAGCAGGATGGGACCCGCGTCCGGAACTCCCCGCCACCAGGCCCGTGCCACGAACGCCAGGGCCAGCGCCAGCATCCCGGTGAGGAAATAGAGAAGCCAGCCCACGGCTTCGCTGCGGGTCATTTCCGAGCCCAGGAGGGTGATGGCCAGATAGATGGCCAGCGGGGCCAGCACCCAGCGCGTGTAGCGCATGGGCAGTTCACGCGGGAACAGCGACGACAGGAACAGGAGATAGAAGGCCGCGGCCGTCAGGGCGGTGAGACCGTCCAGCGGACGCGCGATCTCGATCGGCAGGTGCCAGCCCGTATGCACCAGGAGTTGCCCTGTCAGCGCGGTCTGCATTCCCCAGGCGACGATCATGAAGCCGAAGAACAGGTACATGGTCTCGTTCTGGCGCAGACGGAACAGCACCAGCTGGGACAGCCCGAGGAGGACCAGACCGCCCGAGAGGGCGGCATTGCCGATCAGGTCACGCGCGACGTTGTGCTCCATCACTTCGGGCGTGGCCAGCTCGAGAGGGTGCGGGAAGCCTGCTGCACGCGAGGTGAAGTTGCTGACATGAAACAGCAGCTCCAGCTCCTCGCCGGGGTCGTCGATGACCACGCGTCGCTCGCCGTAGTCCGGGCGGCTCTCGCTGGCCGAGCTCCCGGGTTCGCCCACCTGCGCCACCCGTTCGCCATCCACATACAGGTGGTAGGCCGAATACACCATGGGCACGCGCAGCACCACTTGTGCGGGCGGGTCTTCCAGTGCCACGCGCAGACGAAAGCCGCCATGGCCGGCAGCGGGAAGGGCGGCTCCGTCGATGGTCAGCCCGGTCCAGCTCCCGGGCAGGTTCATGCGGGCGTCCGGTTCGTCCTCCGCGCCCGGTTCTGGAAACTTCTGCCAGAAGAACTCCCAGGGGCCGTCCAGGGAGTGTACGTCCTCCCCGAGGTCGAGGGGCGGGGTGCCGGCGTCCGCCGTCGGGGCCGATAGCCCGAACAGCAGGGCGAGCACCAGCGCGAAGATCACCGCCGGCGACGCTTCCGGCGGGCTGCGACGCGCGCGGGCCAGGTTCATGTCTGCGGGGTTTTGCGGGGTCCGGGCATCTCTGGATCCATCCAAAGTACTGTTTCAAAAGGATTATACATTCTGTTCCCGATTGTTCCTAGGCAGCATCCGGGGCCGTCGGCAGTTTGACGAGTTCATGAGAACGCCCGGGCTGCATGCGGGCAGCGGGCGAAAAAACGGAACTCCAACGGAGAACGGACACCATGAACCAGACCTTCCGCCTCGTCTTCAATCGCGCCCTTGGATCCTGGCAGGTCGCCGCCGAGATTGCCCGCGGCCGTCGCAAGGGGTGTGGTCGTCGAACCCGGTCCATGGGCGCTCCGGGTCGTTTTCGAGGCGTTCTGACAGGGGCGCTTGCCGTTGTGTTGCTGTTTCCGACCAGTGCTCACGCGTTGTGGGACTGGTTATGGACCGGCGAAGACAGTGCCGACTGGTTCGCCGCCGGTAACTGGTGGGACGACGATGGGGAGTCCACGGGTGCGCTCCCCGGGGGCGGTGACTCGGTGCTGATTGCCCGGGAAGGCGTGCATGGAGGCAATCCCTGGCCGGTGATCGACGGAGAAGAGGCGACTGTCGACTGGCTTAGTGTGGGGGCGGATCCGGAAACTGCCGAGCTGACCATCCGGAACGGCGGGGTTCTGGACGCGAGGAATGTGGGTATCGGGAGCGACCTGACGGACAGTGACGCCGGCGTTCGTCGTGGCCGCGTGACGGTCACCGGCGAGGGCAGTGAACTGGTGGTGGATGACCCTGATGGTGGCTTGAGCGTAGGCTACTACTCGAACAGCACGGCGGAGCTGTTCATTGAGGATGGAGGAGTGGTGCAGGCGAGCCAGACCGACTTCGGTGTTCCCAACCTCGTGGGCGGCGATGACGGGGCCTCGGGCTATGTGGAAGTCATTGGTGAAGGATCGAGGTTCACGAACATCGGCGATCTGGATTTGGGGGGATCGTTCCAGTTCACGTCAAGCCTGGGTGTAACCGGCAACGTGAGGGTGATCGACGGAGGCAAGCTGGTTGTCACCGGGGAGCTGGGGCTTGGCTCTGAGCCGGGGAGCGTCGGCCTGCTGGAGATCGGAAGCAGCGGGGAAGACGCCCCGGGCCATGTGTATGTCCAGGATGGCATCGTGGCCAGAGAAGGCGAGTCGTTGATCCATTTCCAGCACGGGGATGAGGACTACTATTTCACCGAAGACGGGACAATTGAGGGACAGGCGCCGGCACTGGAAGGGGCACTGAATCTGCACCATTACGGGACCGGGCAAACCCTCCTGACCGGGCACACCCATGAACTGACGGGGGTGGTTGACGTTCACCGGGGGACCCTCGGGGTCGAAGAAGGGAGCATGGATCTGCAGTCGGAGCCCCTCCGGGTGCTGGACGAAGGGACCTTTTTCGTGGGGGCTGGCGGACAGCTGGACGCCGAAGAGGTCGAGGTCGGTGAAGACCCGGGGGAACCGGGTCGCCTCCAGGTTGCAGAGGGTGGTCACCTGGATGTCTCGGACGGTCTGCTGCTCGGTGGTGAAGGTGAAGGTGAGCTGGAGCTGGCTGGCGGGAGCGAGGGCGAGCTCGAGTCTGCGGTTGCGGGCCGCGACAGCGGGGGAAGCGGCCGTGTCGAAATCGACGATTCCTCTTTGGCGGTGGCGCGTGGGTTCACCCTGGGGCGGGCAGGAACCGGAGAACTGGTGCTGACCGATGGAGGTCAGCTGGATACCGCAACGGCAACCCTCGGAGAAGAGGCGGGTGCTGAAGGTGAAGTGCATCTTGAGGCAGGCCTCTGGATCAGCCGGGGTGAATTGACGGTGGGAGATGCCGGTGCCGGCACGGTTACCGTCGAGGAAGGTCTGGTTGAAACGGACGACGTCGCGAACTTCGGGGCTTCTGATTCTGGCGAAGGGACGCTGGAGGTCCTCGGCGAGGATGCCGAATTCCTGGGTCGTGTCTGGATTGGCAAGAAAGGGCACGGGGTTCTGGAGGTCAGGGATGGCGGGCGCGTCGGTGGTAACCAGCTTTATCTGGCCCAGAGGGAAGGCGGGAGTGCTGAAGGTCGTATCACCGGAGAAGGGACCCGGATCGACCGCGGGGATGCGGACCTGAACACCGTAGCGGTGGGCAGCAGGGGCACGGCCCGGCTGGAAGTATCGGACGGCGCGGAACTGGCCGCGACAAGGTTGTTTCTGGGCCGGTATCTCGGAGCAGAAGGGCATCTCGTTCTCGGGGACGGCGAGAGGGCCGGCATCCTGAAGGTGGACGAGACGTTCGAAGTCGGCGACGGCCACGGGATCCTCGAGTTCGATCACGCGCAAGCGCCTTATCACTTCACCGACACCGGGGAGGACGACGGAACCGAAGTCGCTCTGTCCGGCGAGGTGGAGCTGCGCCATACCGGGGAAGGCACCACGGTGTTTTCCGGGGATTATGCACTGGGCGCAGACTCGATCATCGAGGAGGGCACCCTGCAGGTCGGCGCAGGGGATGAATCCGGATCCATCGAGGGACGGGTCGAGAACGACGGCGTGCTGGCCTTCAACCGCGCCGACGAGTACACGGTCGAGGCGGACGTCTCGGGGGATGGTGATCTGGTCCAGCGTGGCGAGGGCGCGCTGATCCTGGACTCGGAGCAGGACTACACCGGCGAGACCCGGGTGGAGTCCGGCACCCTGGTGGCGGATGCGGATCTGAGTGCGGCCTCGGCGCGCGTGCTGGACGGGGGCACGCTGGCCGGGCGCGGAACCCTGGGGGATACCACCGTGGAAGATGGGGGTCGCCTGGATCCGGGCAATTCGGTCGGCAGCCTGACCGTGGACGGCGATCTTCTGCTTTCGCCCGAGTCGCGGCTCGACTTCGCCCTGGGCGCACCCGGCGAGGATGAGCCGGATGCCGGTACCAGCGACCGCATCGAGGTGACGGGCGATCTCATCCTGGACGGGGTGCTGGACCTGCGTCAGAGCGAGGATGGGGACGATGGCGACGCCGGGTTCGGGTATTACCGGCTGATGACCTGGGAGGGCGCGCTCACCGATAACGAGCTGGAGATCGGCGAGAGCCCGGAACTGGACGAGGGGGCCCTCTTTCTGCTGAACCCGGAAGGCGGGTATCTGGACATGCATGTGGCGGTGGCCGGCGATGACACCCTGCAGCACTGGCAGGGTGGCGACGGGACCTGGAGTGATGCCTCCGAGCAGTGGATGAACGATGGCGGCGAGGTCGCCGTTCCCTGGGCCGGCAACCATGGCGTGTTCCGGGACGAAGGGGATTATCAAGGCGGGACCGTTGAGGTCGAGGGCACCCAGTCGTTCAAGGGCCTGCAGTTCGTCGACGAGGATTACCGCCTGGAAGGGCCGGGGGTCATCGCCCCCGACGCCGACGAGGACGGTGAACTGCGGGTGCTGGCGGACCGCGCCGAGATCGCCGTGGACATCACCGGTGACGGCAAGCTGTACAAGACCGAAGGCGGTACCGCCGTGCTGACCGGCGAGGCCACGCACGCCGGCGGCACCCGGATCGAATCCGGTGTCCTGCAGGTGGGTGATGGCGGAACCGAGGGCCGGCTGGCCGGCGACGTGGAACTGCTGGAGCCGGGCACCCTGCGGATGGACCGCAGTGATGACGCGACTCTGGACGGGGCCGTGACCGGTGATGGTGACCTGGTGCATGCCGGCGACGGGACCCTGGTGCTGACCGGCGACGTGGCGCCCGGAGAGACCCTCATCGAAGGCGCCACCCTGCAGGTGGGGGACGGCGGTGAGGCCGGGACGCTCGATGGCGACGTACACAATGAGGGCACGGTGGTATTCGATCGCGCCGATACGGTCGTGTTCGGCGGCGCACTCGAGGGCGAGGGCGATCTCGTCCAGCGTGGTGAGGGCACGCTCGCGGTCGACGGGGCTCAGGCGCTGGAAGGCGAGACCCGCGTGGAGTCCGGCGTGCTGCGGGTCGATGGTGATCTGGGGGGATCCGCCACCACGGTCACCGACAACGCCACGCTGGCCGGCGACGGCACGGTCGGTGCGACCCGCGTCGAGGACGGTGGCGTAATGGACCTTTCGGTCGGGGCCGGGGCACTGCGTATCGACGGCGATCTGGCACTGGACCCGGGCGCCACGCTGGATGTGGCGCTGGGGGAACCGGGCGAAGAAAACCCCGCCGACGGCGTGAGCGGCCGCGTGGAGGTCGGTGGCGACCTGACCCTGGACGGTACCCTGGATCTGCGCGCCAGCGAGGCCCCGGATGCCGGCGATCCCGGGCTCGGTTACTACCGCCTGATGACCTGGGAGGGAGACCTGAATGACCGCGATCTGGCCGTCGGCGACCTGCCGGAACTGGAAGAGGATGTCCTGCACGAGCTGCAGTACGGCGATGACCGGCTGGACCTGTTCATCGGTCTGGAAGGCGATGACAGCCTGCAGCACTGGCAGGGTGGTGACGGCGTCTGGAGCGATAATGGCGCTGACTGGCTGAACAAGGGCGGTGAGATCGCCGTCGCCTGGGGCGGGCAGCACGCCGTGTTCAAGGACGCCGACCCCTATCGCGGCGGCACCGTCGAGGTCGAAGGCACGCAGGCCTTCGAGGGCATGCAGTTCGTCGACAGCGGCTATCGTCTGAGAGGTGACGGCGAACTGGAGACGTCCGACGAAGGCGAGATCCGCGTGCTCGCCAGCCATGCCGAGATCCGGACGGATATCACGGGGTCCGGCGCGCTCACCAAGACCGAAGAGGGGACCCTGCTGTTCTCGGGGGATGCCGATCATGCCGGCGGCACGGACGTCGAGGCCGGCGAACTGTTGCTGGACGGCGGGTCCATCGACCACGCGGGTGCGGAGACCCGCGTGGGCATCGCGGGTGGCACGGCCCGCCTTGGCGTGGAGGACGGCGCGACCGTGCGGGATGGCGGCGCCACCCTGGGTGAATTCGAGAACGCTGCCGGTCATGCCCGTGTGCAGGGTGCCGGCTCACGCTGGGAGAGCGCTGGCGGCCTGCGGGTCGGTGCCGCCGGGGAGGGAGAACTGGAGCTCCGCTCCGGAGGTGAGCTGGCCAGTGAGTTCGCCTACATCGGGGCCGCCGGGACCGGCAGCGGGCGCGTGCACGTCAGTGGCGACGGCACCCGCGTCGATATCGCGGACGACCTGATCGTCGGTGACGGCGGGCAGGGCCGGGTCGAAGTCGAACGGGGTGCGCGGCTCGGCGCCGGGGCACTGGATATCGGGTACGCGGACTCGGCCGAAGGCAGCGCGAAGGTGGCGGGTGCCGGCACCGAACTGGAGGTCGACGGGCGCCTCACCGCGGGTACATTTGGTGAAGGCGAACTGGCGATCGCGGATGGCGCCGAGGTGCAGGCCGGCAGTGGCTCGGTCGCTCGGTTCGCCGAAGCCAGCGGGCAGGCCGCGGTCATTGGTGAGGACTCGCAGTGGGCGATGGACGGCATGCTGGCCGTCGCCGCGGGGCGGGATTCCGCGGGCACCGTGCTGGTCGCCGAAGGCGGCCGGATCAGCGCCGGTGCAGGCGTGGCCCTGGGTGCGGGAGCGGACAGCGAAGGCACCCTGGAGATCGGCGGCACGGACACGGCCGGGGTCGTGGAGGCCGGACGGATCGAAGGGTTGGGCGATGGCGCCACCCTGAGCCTCACGCACGGTCAGGAGGACTATCACCTGACCTTCGACGGCACCGCTGGAGGAGACCCGGTGACGCTCTCCGGCGACCTCGACGTGGTGCACGCGGGCGCCGGCATGACCGTCATCGAGGGCGAACACGACCTGAGCGGCGATGCGGACGTGCATGGCGGCAACCTGCGGGTGAACGGTTCCATGGCCGATTCGGCGGTTACCGTGCACGCCGGCGGGGTGATCTCCGGTACCGGCACCGTGGGCGACCTGAACGTGGCGTCCGGGGGGCAGGTGCGGCCCGGCAACTCGGTGGGCTCGCTCGCGGTGGCCGGCGACATGACCCTGGAATCGGGCAGCGTCCATGTGGTGGAAGTCTCCGAGGACGGATCGGAGGCGGACCATACCGGCATCGGCGGGGAGCTGACCATCGAGGACGGGGTGCGGCTCCACGTCACCGAAGAAAACGGCGGAGATGGCCGTCTGTTCGAGGGCGACGAAATCACCCACACCGTGCTGGCGGCGGAAGGCGGCGTGGACGGCAGCTTTGACGAGGTCTCCGACGATTTCGTCTTCCTGGATACCTCGGTGGCGTACTCCGATACCGGGGTGCAGCTGACGCTGTCACGGGTGGCGGTGTTCGAGAGCGCGGCGGAAACCGCCAACCAGCGGGCCGTCGCGGGGGCCCTCGATGAACTGGCCGGCGACGAACCCGTTTCCGCGCTGGTGGATTCGCTGCTGGTCCGGGATACGCACGGTGCCCGTGCCGGCCTGGATTCTCTGAGCGGTGCGGATCATACCCATGCCCAGCAGGTCGGCATGCGCAGTGACCAGCGTTTCCGGGGTCTGCTTCGGGGACGCATGGGGGGTACAGTCGCTCCGGCCGCCGGCGAGGTGGCAAGTCTGTCCGACCTGGCCGGTACGCAATGGGCCTCCGCGGGCAGGCCGTCCGGTGCTTCGGCAACGAGTACTCCGGAATCGGATCGCCACTGGTGGGTGCGTGCCCAGGGCGGTCAGGGAGAGATCGATGACACCTCCGGTGCGGCCGGCTCGGACTACAGTTTCGGAGGCATTGCGCTGGGGGCTGACACGTCCCTGGGAGAAGACGGCTTCATGGGGGTCGGCCTGGGCTTCAGCCGGGCAACCGCGGACAGTGGGGCGGCCGACATCGACGTGGATTCCTGGCAGGTGGCCGTCTACGGCGGCTGGGAACGCAACGGTTATTACGTCCGCGGTGATGTTGGTGCGAGTTACCACGACGCCGAAACCGATCGCGACGTTGCCCTGACCGGTGACACCGCGGAGGCGTCCTATTCTGCGACGGGCGTTGGGGCCGGCGTGGAATTCGGGCGCGGCTTCGACGTCGGAGAGCGGACCCGCGTGGCGCCATTTGCCGGGCTGGATTATCAGCAGCAGAGCCGCGAGTCGTTCACCGAATCCGGCGCCGGCCAGGCGAACCTGCAGGTGGACAGCGAGCGCGAGCATTCGCTGCGGACCCGGCTGGGCGTGAATCTGGACCAGCATTTCGAAACCGCGGGCGGGGCGGAACTGGTGCCGAACGTCGAGGTGGCCTGGCTGCAGGAACACGGTGACCGGGCCAGCGAGATGCGCACGGCTTTCGACGGGGCACCCGAGCAACAGTTCACCATAGAGGGGCCGGAACTCAGTCGTGACCGGATCCACGTGAATGCGGGACTGAGCGCCCGTTTCGGCGAAGGAAGTCGGGTGGATGTCGGTTATCACGGGGAATTCGCGAGTTCCGATGACGTCCACGCGGCGGGGATTACCTTCCGGCAGAGCTGGTAGTTCGACTGTCAGCAGTGGCTTCGGCCATCGGCCGGGGGAGGGCTCAATACCGCCCGGTTTGCGCGGTTGTGTTGCCGGGGGTGTGATGGCGTTCGCATAGTGCCGGAGGCACGCAGCGGGCGGGGAGCGCATGCAGTTTTCGCAAAGGGTGAAGCGGATCGGCGGGCGTCTGGTGAATGCCATCACCCTGGCATTCGTGGTTCTGCTGGCGGGGATGCTCGTGGTGGTGGCCAACAGTGTCTGGCAGAACCAGCGGCTGCTGGACGAGCTCCACCACATGACCGAGGAACGGGCCCAGCGGATCCAGCTGGCGTCCGATCTGCTCGAGGCGGCCTACAACCGGCACCAGACCATGGTGAATCAGGTGCTGACGGATGATCCGTTCGAGCGTGACGACCTGCTGATGGAGTACCACCACTGGGGTCACCGCGTCGGCGAGGTCCGCGAGGCCCTGGACGAGCGCGTGACCGAGGCGGTGGCCCGCGAGCGGCTGGAGGAGCAGGATGCCCTGATCCCGGAGATCGTGGAGCTGCAGGACGAGGTGGTGGATCTCGCGGCGCGCGACGAGATCGAGCCGGCGATGGCGATCCTGAGCGACCGTCTGTTCGAGCTGGACCGGGAGTTCGACATCTCGATCGAGGAGCTGCGGGCCCACGAGCGGGCGCAGATGGAGGCCGCGGCCGAACGCGCGCGCGAGGTCGGGGCCAATACGCAGCGGTTCATGCTGGTGTTCGGGGGAGGCGGCGTGCTGTTCGCCCTGGCCCTGACGCTGGTGACGCGCCGGACGCTGGTGGCGATGCATCATGATCTGCGGGAACAGGCCTCCCGGCTGGAGGAGGCCGGCCGTCGGCTGGAGCACGAGGCCACGCACGATGCCCTGACCGGCCTGCCCAACCGGCGTGCCTTCTATCGACAGCTGGAGGAGGCGATCGAGCGCGCGGGTGAGACCGGCGAAACGTTCTCGGTGGCCTTCATCGATCTGGACCAGTTCAAGCCGGTGAATGACCGCCTGGGGCATGCCGCGGGGGACGAGCTGCTGGGCGTTGTGGCCCGGCGGCTGCAGGAGGCGGTTCCGGAGTCCGCGTATGTGGCGCGGGTGGGCGGCGACGAATTCGCCGTGCTGCTGGCGGACGAGGCCTCGCCGGAGACGGCAGGCGAGCGGCTGAAAGCAGCGGTGAGCCGGCCGGCGCAGCTGGCCGCGGGCGAGGTGACGCCCGCGATGACCCTGGGCTGGGCCGACGGGCCGGGGGACGGTGATCCGGATACGCTGCTGGGGCGCGCCGATCGCGAGATGTATGCCCGCAAGGCGGGTCGTACCCCGACGCCGTCCTTGTAGCGGCGGGGCACCGTGCGAAGAGGCCCGCCAGAGCTCGGCCGGACCCTGCCGACGCACTTTCCCGGAGGTTTCCATTTCCTTTGACCTTCGGGGGCGCCTACCATATGCGCTCCGAAGTACCGAGAACCGGGGCCGGTGGAAGGCTACGGCGCGCAACGATGAACGATCCCGACACTGTCCCGCCACGACCCCGTCTGGGGGTCTCGCGCTGCTTGCTGGGCGAGCGTGTGCGCTACGATGGCGGTCACCGCCGCGACGACTGGCTGACGCAGGTGCTGCTCCCGCATGTGGAGCTCGTGGCCCTGTGTCCGGAGGCCGAGGCCGGTCTGGGCACTCCACGCGAGCCGATGCAGCTGGAACGCGGGCCCGGGGATACGCAGCGACTGCGCGGACGCGAAAGCGGGCAGGATCATGCGCCGGCCCTGCGTGCCTGGGTCGATGGGCGGTTGCCGGAACTGGAAGGGCCCGCGGGTCCGGATGGCTACGTTCTGAAGGCGCGCTCGCCCAGTTGCGGGCGCGCGGTGCCGGTCAACGGCCAGCGCGAGCCGGGTCCGGGCCTGTTCGCAGCCGCGCTGGAAACGGCCGATCCGTCGCGGCTGCTGGTGGACGAGACCGCGCTGCACGATGCAGCGGCGCGCGAGGCGTTCGTGATCCGGCTGTTCGCCCTGGCGCGGCTGCGCGAACGCCTGGCCACGGAGTGGACTGCCGGTGACCTGTCGGCCTTCCATGCGCGCGAGAAGATGCTGCTGCTGGCCCATGGCCGGCCGGACTACGACCGCCTGGGTCGCCTGGTGGCGGCCGCCGGGACGCGCCCGCGCGCGGAGCTGGCGGCCGAATATGCAGAGGTGTTTGCCCGGGCGCTGGCGCGCGGGACCACGCGCGGCGCCCACGTGAACGTGCTGCAGCATCTGCTGGGGCATTTCCGCGAGCACCTGCCCGCGGACGAACGCGCGGCCCTGCAGACCGCCATCGAGGACTTCGGCGCGGGTCGCCGGGACCGCATGTCGGTGGTGCGCCGGCTGCGGGAACGCGCGGATGCGCTGCAACTGGACTGGGTGTGCCGGCAGAGCTATCTGCGGCCGGCGCCGGATGAACTGCTGACGGGTGAAGACCCCGCGAACGAATGACTGCCGAATCCGATCTGATCATTCTCCGCCAGGCGCCGGAGATCCACCTGAAGGCGCCCGGTACGCGGCGCCATTTCACCCGCATCCTGCAGCGCAACCTGCGCCGGGCACTGGAGGACGTGCCGCACCGTCTGGCCACCGCGCAGGGGCGCCTGCTGCTGCGCACGGCGGAGCGCGAGCGGGCGCTGGAGATCCTGCCGCGGGTATTCGGCCTGAGCACCTTCTCGCCGGTGGTGGCCGAGGTCGAACCCGAGCTGGAGGCCATCGTGGACGGCGTGCGGCGGCATTTCACCGAGGCGGTGCGCGGCCGGACCTACGCGGTGCGCTGCAAGCGCCAGGGGACCAAGCGCGTGTCGGCCACCCGCATCGAGCGCGAGGCGGGCGCGGCCCTCAATGGCCCCGGGAAGGTGAACCTGGATGCGCCCGACGTGACCGTGCGCATCGATCTGCAGGAGGATCGGGCCTGGCTGTTCAGCGAACGCCGGCGGGGAGCCGGTGGGCTGCCGCTGGGAGTGCAGGGGCGCACGCTGGTGCTGCTGTCCGGGGGCTTCGATTCGGCGGTGGCCGCGTGGTACATGATGCGTCGTGGCACCACGGCGGATTTCGTGTTCTGCAACCTCGGCGGGGCCACCCACGAGGCGATGGTGGCGGCGATCGCGCGGCGTCTGGCGGGCGACTGGGCGCACGGCACCCGTCCGCGGCTGTACGTGGTCAACTTCGAGGCGGTGGTGGAGGACCTGCGCGCCAACGTCCCCGGCGACATGTGGCAGATCGTGCTCAAACGGCTGATGTACCGCGCGGCCGAGGCGGTGGCGGCGCGCAGCGGGGCCGAGGCCCTGGTCACCGGCGAGGCCCTGAGTCAGGTGTCCTCGCAGACCCTGTCCAATCTGCAGACCATCGACGCGGTGGCCACGCTGCCGGTGCTGCGGCCGTTGATCGGTTTCGACAAGCAGGAGATCACCGACCGGGCGCGGGCGATCGGCACCTTCGAGCTGTGCGAGCGGGTGCCGGAGTTCTGCGCGCTGTCGGAGCAGCCGCCGCTGGTCGAGAGCCGCACCTCGCGCATTGAACGCGCCGAGGCGGCGCTGGATCCGGCCATTCTGCAGCAGGCGATCGACGCGGTGTGCGAGCGCGATCCGCTGGCGGTGGATGACGGACCGGACGGGGTCGAGGGCGAGGGCGAGGGCGAGGGGATCTTCGTGGACCGCATCCCCGAGGGGGCCACGGTGATCGACTGCCAGCCACCGGAGGCCTACCGGCGCTGGCACTGGCCGGGGGCGGAGAACCATCCGGCCGACACCCTGCTGCAGGCCTTCGCCGACTGGCCCGCCGACCGCGAATACGTGCTCTACTGCCAGCGCGGCAGCAATTCGGCGGTGATCGCCGAGCGCATGCAGCGGGCCGGGTTCCGCGCGCGGGCCTTCCGCGGCGGGCTGAACCGCCTGAAAAGGCAGGAGGCCAGCCCCCTGGCCGACCCGGCGCAGGGGTAGCCCGGATGCGGAATCGGCCGGAGGGCCGGCCTCCTACCGGCAGGATTTGACCGTAGATACCGTGTCTCGC
>NZ_MUZR01000069.1:0-436 GCF_001995255.1 Thioalkalivibrio halophilus
GTTAGGTGGGACGATACCCCCTGGACGAGGAGAACAACCATGGCACGCAAGCGCCGAAGTTTTTCAAGCGAATACAAGGAGCGCGTGGCCCGGATGGTGGTCGATGACGGTCTGGAGGTCTCGGTCGTATGCCGGGATCAGGATCTAGGCGAGACGGCCGTTCGCCGCTGGGTCGATCAACTCAAGGCGGAGCGCACGGGACAACCGGGCGAGGGTCGGCCGCTGACGGCGGAACAGCAACGGATCCGCCAGCTCGAGGAGGAGAACCGGCGGTTGAAGGAGGACAAGGAGCTTCTAAAAAAAGCGTCGGCCTTCTTCGCCCGGGAACTGAAGTGATGCATCGCTGCATCACGCGGTTGAGCGGAGAAGGCCCTGTCCATCGTCTTTGTCGGCTGCTGGGAGTGAGCCGGGCCGGCTATTACGCGGCGCGGGCGCG
>NZ_MUZR01000069.1:551-742 GCF_001995255.1 Thioalkalivibrio halophilus
GGCGGCGCTTCGTGACCACCACGCAACGCGACGACAGGGCCCCTGTCGCCGAAAACCATCTCAACCGCGAGTTCACCCCGGCCGGACCGAACCAGGCGTGGGCGTCCGACATCACCTATATCCCAACCGCCACCGGCTGGAGCTACCTGGCGGTCATCCTCGACCTGTACTCGCGCAAGGTCATCGGTTGG
>NZ_MUZR01000069.1:871-1154 GCF_001995255.1 Thioalkalivibrio halophilus
TGCTGGCCCGGCACCAGATCCAGGCGAGCATGAGTCGCCGGGGTAACTGCTGGGACAATGCCGTCGTCGAGCGCTTCTTCCTGAGCCTCAAGACGGAACGCGTCTGGCAGCGCCGCTACGCGAACCACGGCGAGGCGCGGCGGGATATCGCGGACTACATCGCTCGGTTCTACAACACCGTTCGCATCCACTCGACGCTGGGCTACCTGCCTCCCAGCGTCTACGAGCAACCAACGGCAGCCAATCCACCTAACGCGGTGTCCGAAATCACTTGACCACCACA
>NZ_MUZR01000070.1 GCF_001995255.1 Thioalkalivibrio halophilus
GGAGCTCAGCCGCCACCCCGGTGACATCGCGCGGTTCCGCGAATATCGCCGGGGGATCGTGGAACAGCAGTACCGGGGCTTCCATGACGGGGTGGCGATCGAGGATCTGATCTTCGGCCACGCCCGCCGGATCGACGACCTCCTGCGCCTGATCTGGGCCCAGTTCGGCCTCGCCGCCGACCCGAACCTGTGTCTGGTGGCGGTCGGCGGCTACGGCCGGGGCGAACTGCATCCGGCCTCCGACATCGACATCCAGATCCTGGTGACGGGCGAACACGACGCCACGCGCTCCGAACGCATCGGCGAGTTCGTCACCTTCCTCTGGGACATCGGCATCGAGGTCGGCCACAGCGTACGCAGCATCGAGGACTGCACCCGCGAGGCCCGCGACGACATCACGGTGGTTACCAACCTGATCGAGTCGCGCTATGTGAGCGGCAGCCTGGCCCTTTTCAACGACTTTCGCGCCACGATCGAGGCCGATCGCGTATGGGATTCACGCAGCTTCTATGCCGCCAAGCTGGCGGAGCAGCAGGCCCGCCATCGTCGCTTCGGCGAAACCGCCTATCGTCTGGAACCCAACGTCAAGGAAGGCCCCGGCGGACTGCGCGACATCCAGATGATCGGCTGGGTGACCAAGCGCCACTTCGGCGCGGAACGGATCGAGGAGCTGGTCTCGCTCGGCTTTCTGCGCGAGGGCGAGTTCCAGGAAATGGTGGAGGGGCAGAACTTCCTGTGGCGGGTGCGCTTTGCCCTGCACATGCTCACCGGCCGGCGCGAGGACCGCCTGCTGTTCGACCTGCAGCGTCAGCTCGCCAGCACCTTCGGCTTCGTCGACCAGAACCACAACCGGGCGGTCGAGCAGTTCATGCAGCGCTACTTCCGCACGATCAACGACCTGGAGCGCCTGAACGAACTGCTGCTGCAGCATTTCAACGAGGCGATCCTGGATGACCCGGAGCAGCTCCAGCAGCCCGAACGCATCCATCCCCGCTTTCAGGTCCGCGGCGGCTATCTGGAAGTCGCCCACGACCAGGTCTTCATGATCTACCCGCCGGCCCTGCTGGAAGTCTTCCGTATCCTCCAGCAGCACCCGGAGATCCAGGGCATCCGCGCCTCCACGGTGCGCCTGATCCGCGCCCACCGGCACCTGATTGACGGCCACTTCCGCCGCAACCGCCTCAACCGCGAGCTGTTCATGGCGATCCTGCGCGCCCCGCGCGGCATCACCAGCCAGCTGCGGCGCATGAACCGCTACGGCGTGCTGGGCAACTACCTGCCCGCCTTCGGCCGCATCATCGGGCGCATGCAGTACGACCTGTTCCACGTCTACACGGTCGACGAACACACCCTGCACGTGGTGCGCAATGCGCGCCGTCTCGCCCTGCCCGAATTCGCCCATGAACACCCGCTGGCCAGCGAGATCCACGCCGGCCTGGAACGCCCCGAACGCCTGGTGCTGGCCGCGCTGTTCCACGACATCGCCAAGGGCCGCGGCGGCGATCACTCGGAGCTGGGCGCACAGGACGCACTGCACTTCTGCCAGCAGCACGGGCTGTCGGACGCGGACGCCGCGCTGGTCGCCTGGCTGGTGCGTTCGCACCTTCTGATGTCCCTGACCGCCCAGCGCCGCGACATCTCCGACCCCGACGTGGTGATGGAATTCGCCCGCGAGGTACGCTCGCCGGAGCGCCTCGACTTCCTCTATCTGCTGACCATCGCCGACATCCGCGGAACCAACCCGGAGATGTGGAACAGCTGGAAGGACTCCCTGCTGCAGACGCTGTACCACGCCACCCGCAACGTCCTCGACCGCGGGCTCGACCGGCCGCCGGACATGGAGGAACAGATCCGCCAGACCCGCCGCGAGACCCTGGAACTGCTGGCGCCGCAGGGCATTGGCGGGGAAGATGCCGCCGTGCTGTGGGGCCGCCTGGACGACGAATACTTCCTGCGCCATTCGCCCGACGAGATCGCCTGGCACACCCAGGCCCTGCTGAACAACGACCTCGAGGACCTGCCCCTGGTGCTGGTCCGCCCGCGCACCTCGCGCGGCAGCACCGAGGTCTTCGTCTATGCCGAGGATCACCCGCGCCTGTTCGCGCGGACCACCGCCGCCCTCGCCCAGCTCGGTCTGGACATCGTCGACGCCCGCATCATCAGTACCGCCGACGGTCACAGCCTGGACACCTTTCTGGTGCTGGAGAACGCCGGCCAGACCGTCGAATCCGGCTACCGCACCCAGGAAATCTGCGCGACCCTCAACCGGGCGCTGCGCGATGGCGCCGTCGGCGCGGCCCCGGTGCAGCGCCAGCTCCCGCGGCGGCTGAAGCATTTCGACGTCGACACCCGGGTGGAATTCGAGGAAGGTTCGCCGGGCGGTGCCACGCGCATGCGCATCCGCGCGCTGGACCGCCCCGGCCTGCTGTCCACCGTCGGCCATGTGCTGGCCGAGCACGACACCGACATCCGCACCGCGCGCATCGCCACCGCCGGGGAACAGGTCGAGGACAGCTTCACCCTCACCGGCAGCGACCGCCGGCCGCTCACCGCAGCCGAACGCGAACGCCTGCGCGCGGCCCTGCTGGAAGCTATCCGGGAGTCGGAGCCCCCGAGTTCGAATGCGGGCCCGAATGGGAGTCCGAATGCAGCGGACGCGGGACCGGCATGACCCCCGCCTCCGCGGCGCCCGGCTCGCCCGCCTCGCCCAGCAGGCGCGACTCGAAATCCGTCAGCACACTGAATTCCACCCGCCTTGATGCCTCGCGATCCTCGCGTCCGCGCTCATCCAGCACTCGGCGCGAGGATGACATCCCGACCGCCGCGACGCGCTCGCGGAACCAGTCCTCGCCGCGCACGCGCTCCAGACCCCAGGCGTATTCCAGCACCGAACGCGTGCGCCGCTGACTCAGGTCCATGTTGGCGAAATAGGCCTCGCGCGCGTCCTCCGCCCCGGCCCATTCGCTGGACGTATGGCCCTCGATGCGCACCTCGCGGATGACCCCGGCGAACGGCCGCAGGCGCTCGGCATAGCGCGGCATGAAATCCTCCAGGATGGCCTCGAAGCGCGGCCGTATCGCCGCGGAACTCTGCTCGAACAGCACCTCCGGCTCGCGGAAGCTGAGCGTCAGATCCTCGCGGTCCAGCTCCGCGTTCCAGCGCTCCAGATCCTCCTCGAATTCGTCCAGCAACGCGGCGTGGATCGCATCGCGCAGCGCCAGCGCCTCGCTGCGGGTTTCCTCGTGGGCCGCCTGCGAGCGCTCCACCTGCACCATGTGCAGCACCGCAATAAACAGGAAGATCATCATCAGCGCGGCCATCAGGTCGGCCACCGCCAGCCATTGCGAACCCTGCTCGGAAGGCGTTTCCCCCGCAGCCCGCGCCCGCCGCGCAAACAGCCGCCGCAGGATCACGAGCGCCCCCCGGCAGCCGCCATGCTGCGCCCTTCGGTCGCGGACCAGCGCGCCTGCGCGGCCTGTCCCGCCTCAATCGCGTTCTCCAGGCTCTCCAGCATGCCCTCCAGACGCGCGTCCATCGCCGGGAAGGCCTCGGTCGCACGATCCCGCAGCGCCGCGATGGATCCCAGCAGGGCCTCCAGCTCCACCGTCTCGCGGCGCAGGCTGGACAGCGTCGCATCCTGATCCTCCACGTGCCGCGTGATGCGGAAGGCCTGATCGGTCAGCTTCTCCAGACTGGCGCCGGAGTGCTCCATGCCCTCGCGCGCCTGATCGAACGCCCGCCGCAGTTCCTCCATCTGGTCGCGGTACTGCCCCTGCCATTCCAGCAGGCGACCCACCGAGGCATCCAGGCGGCGAAAATTCTCGCCGAACTGTTCGCCCAGGCGCGTGTTGAAGTCACGGATTACCTGCTCCAGCGCCGCCACCAGATGGCCGCTGCTCATCTCGCTCATGCGCTCCGCCAGCCCGTCCAGTGCCTCCAGGGTCTCGCGATGCTGGCGCTGCTGACGTTCCTCCAGGCCGCGGTCCATGGCCTCCAGGCGCTGTGCCACCGCCTGCATCGCATCGCGCTGTTCGCGCAACAGATCCGGCACCAGGGCCGGCTCCTGCGGCAACCCGTTGCCACCCGCGGCGCCCGCGCCCCCGGCCGCGTCCGGATCATCCGCGGCGGCGGGCTCGGGCCGCAGCACCTGCAGCAGGCGCAACAGGGCCGCCAGCGCAATGCCAACGATGCTGGTAACGAACGCCAGCTTCAGCCCTTCCAGCAGCGCCGGCACCGAGGCCTCGACCCGCGCCGCATCGAAGTCCAGCAACCCGATCGCCACCCCGAGGAAGGTCCCGAGGATCCCCAGCGTGGTCAGCAGTGCCGGGGCCGCCGCCTGCAGCCGCGTCATCCGCCCCAGTA
Organism: Thioalkalivibrio halophilus; assembly: GCF_001995255.1. Classification (GTDB taxonomy): domain Bacteria; phylum Pseudomonadota; class Gammaproteobacteria; order Ectothiorhodospirales; family Ectothiorhodospiraceae; genus Thioalkalivibrio; species Thioalkalivibrio halophilus. The sequence goes on from NZ_MUZR01000070.1 coordinate 4,363, forward strand.
CCATGCCCGCCAACGCCAGACCGGCGAGGACCAGCAGGCCGAGGGAAAACGCGCCGATCACGGTCATCGGCGTCAGTGCCTCCAGCGCCCCCAGCAGGGCGCTCGCCAGTCCGTTCAACCACTGTGTCATGCTTGCTCCTGTCCGGGTGTCGGCGCCCGGGAAACGCCCGCGGCGCCATGGCCATGCCCACTCCCCGGATCCGCAAGCAAGATCAGGGCCACCGGACACAGGCCCCGCGCGCACGGGCGCCGCCCGACAAACGTCGACCTTCCGACACCGTCGGGCGCGCCACGCTGCTCCACTCACGCCCGTACCGTCAACAACCCGTCACGCCGCCGGGCGCCACTCGCCTGCGGGCGGCAAAGCGCCGCCAGAAACGCTACCCTGAGGGACTGATTTGCCCGGGAGGCCCCGATGCCAGGCCGCACCAACCTGCCCCTGATCCTGACCCTGGTCCTGCTCCTCGGGACCATGGCCGCGGCACTCCCCGCCGCCGCGCAGACGGCGGAGGGCCCCGCGGCGGATGCCGACCCCGTGACCCTGGGCATCCTTCCGTTCGCCAGCCCCAAAACCCTGTTTCAGCGCTATGCACCGTTGCGGGACTGGCTGGCGCAGACCCTCGACCGCGAAGTGCGCATCGAGACCGCACGCAATTTCGAAATCTTCCTCGGGCGAACCGATGCGGGCCGCTACGATCTGGTGCTCACCGGGTCCCATCTGGCCCGGCGCGCCCGCACGCACGGCGACTACCGTCCGCTGGTCGCGGCCACCCACCGCCTCTCCGCGCGGATCGTGACGCCGATCGATTCCCCGATCGACTCGGTACAGGACCTGGCCGGGCAAACCATCGCCGCCCCGCCGCGTCTGAGCATGGGCACCGTGGCCGTGCGTTATCTCCTGGATCTTCCACTGGCGGACAATCCGCCCGAGTACATCTATTATTCCCATCACGAGACCGCCCTGGACGCGCTGCAGCGCGGCCTTGCGGATGCTGCGATCATGGTGGTGGATGACGAGGCGGGTTCCGCACGTCCTGAAACGCGTGACCCGGACCGGGAACGCCTGATCTCCCTGCGGGACGGCCAACTGGTGCGCATGCTGATGCGCACGCCGCGCTTCCCGGGCGCGGTCATCCTGGCGCGCGAGGACCGCCTGCCTTCCACCGTTGACCTGGCCGGACAGCTGACCGCCCTGAGCGACACGCCGGAAGGGCGCGAGCGCCTGAACCGCATGGGCCACCGGGGCTTTGCAAGGTTCGACACGGACGCCATCCCGGACATAATGCCGCTGCCGGATCCGGGCTTTGTCCTTCCGGACAGCGGCGAACCGGCCGCGACGGACCGCTGAACCCGCCACCACTCGAACCACAACGGGGGAACACCATGGACAGCATGCTCGACGACACCGGAAAACTGGTCCTGCGCCTCGCGCTGGGCGTCATGATCCTGCTGCACGGAGTCGACAAGATCCTCGGCGGAATCAGCGGTATTGAGTCCATGGTGGTGGGCGCGGGCTTGCCCGCGTTCGTCGCCTGGGGCGTCTACATCGGTGAAGTCCTGGCCCCGATCCTGGTGATCCTGGGACTGTATGCGCGCATCGGCGCGGTGCTGATCGCGATCAACATGGTGTTCGCCATCGCCCTCGCCCATGCCCACGAACTGACCGACCTGACCGCCCACGGCGGCTGGGTCCTGGAACTGCAGGGCATGTTCCTGTTTGCCGCGGCGGCACTGGCACTCACCGGCCCGGGCCATTACTCCGTCAACCGGAGCTGACTCCCTTGGCCACCGCCCTTCTCTCCACCTGCAACCGGCCCCGGACCCGCGCCTGACCCCATGCGCCTGAACTTCGCCGCGCAGGTCGCGATCGGCACGGTCGCCATCCAGGCCGTGATGGTCATCGTGCTGATGGCCAGCGGAACCTCGCTCATCCGCGACAACCAGGCCGAGGTGCTGGAACGCTTCGCCGACCAGCAGGGCCGTCTGCTGAGTTCGGCCGTCGGGCCCGGTCTGGCCTACGCCGACCCCGGCATGCTGCAGGAGCTGCTGGACGACCTGGAGCAGGACACAACCCTGCGCTACGCGGTGGTCGAAGACGCGGACGGCCGACGCATGGCCGAGGTGGGTTCGGTGCCCGCCAGCCTTCCCGAACACGACGGCCTGCACCAGCAACCCGGAACCCTGGAGATGGGCATCCCGGTGGATCTGGCCGGGCAGCACCTCGGGACGATCCACGTCGAGTACTCCACCGATGACATCGACGCCCTCGCCACCGACCTGCTGCACCGCAACATCGCCCTGGCCCTGGGCGTGCTGGCCCTGTCCATGGCCGCGGGGACCCTCTTCGCGCTGATCGTGACCCGCCGGCTGCGGCTGCTCAACCTGGGCGGCCAGGCCCTGCAACGCGGCAATCTCGAATATCGCCTGAAGGTCACCTCCAGCGACGAATTCGGCGATCTCGCCCGCACGTTCAACAACGTCGCCGAACACCTGGAGACCACCCAGAGCGAGATCGAGCAGCAGAATACCCGTCTCAACCGCTCCGTTGCGCGCCTGGAATCCATGCTGGGCGGAGCCGACGCCCTCCTGTGGGAGGCCAATCCGCAGACCGGCCACTGGGAGTTCATCGCCGGCGACACCCGCCATCTCCTGGGATATCCGGTCGAGCGCCTCGCGCGCCCGGGGCTGCGCGTGCGGCGCATCCATCCCGAAGACCTGTCGCGGGTCAAGGATACCTCCCGGGATCCTTCCGAAAAGCCCCGCCTGGTGGACTACCGCTTCCGCCACCGCGACGGCTACTGGATGTGGCTGCGCGACATCCAGTCGTGGGCTGCCGACGACCAGGGGCGCCCGGTGCTGCGCGGCCTGACCCTCAACATCACCGCCCACCGCCAGGCGGCGGATGCCCTGCACGAGAGCGAGTCGCGCTACGAGGAGGTCGTCAACAACATCTCGGAAGTAATCTTCCGCACCGACGCCGAGGGCCGCTGGACCCTGCTCAACCCGGCCTGGGAGAAGCTGACCGGCTTCAGCGTGGACGAGAGCCTCGGCCGCAGCCTGTGCGAATTCGTCGCCACCGAGGACCGTGCCGAGGCCGACCAGGTCTGCCACACCCTGATGCAGGGCGAACAGGACCGTGATTTTGCCGAAGAGATCCGCCTGCGCACCCGGGAAGGCGATGCCCGCTGGGTCAGCGTATTCGCCAGCACCCGGCGCGATGAACGCGGCCGCGTGATCGCCCTGTTCGGCACCATCATGGACATCAGTGACCGCAAGCGGGCGGAAGAAGAAGTGCGCCGCCTCGCCTTCTTCGACAACCTCACCCACCTGCCGAACCGCACGCTGCTGCACGACCGTCTGCGTCAGTCGCTGGCCCATGCACACCGAACCGGCCTGCACGGCGCGGCGCTGTTCCTCGACCTCGACAACTTCAAGGACATCAACGACACCCTCGGCCACGCGGTGGGCGACGAACTGCTGCAGCAGGTCGCCGCGCGCCTGCGCTCCACCACCCGCGAGGCCGACACGCTGGCACGCCTGGGTGGCGACGAATTCGTCCTCGTGCTCAACGACCTCAACGCCGACCAGGATCGCGCTGCCACCCAGGCCGAGGCGGTGGGACGCAAGCTGATCGAGCTGATGCGCGAGCCGTTCCCGATCGGCGGCCAGGACCGCCACGTGAGCCCCAGCATCGGCGCGACCCTGTTCAGCGGCGACCACCTCGGCGTGCAGGAAGTGCTCAAGCAGGCGGACCTGGCGATGTACCGGGCCAAGAACGCCGGGCGCAACACCGTGCGCTTCTACGACCCCGAGCTGCACCGCGCGGTGGAAGCCCGCTTCCAGCTCGAGACCGAGCTCCGGGAAGCCCTGCGCCGGGACGAGTTCGAGGTCCACTGCCAGCTGCAGGTCAACAGCGACGACCGCCCGGTGGGGGCCGAACTCCTGCTGCGCTGGGCGCACCCGGAACGCGGCTGGGTCTCGCCCGGCGAGTTCATCCCGGTCGCGGAGCAGACCGGGCTGATCGTGCCCATCGGCCAGCGCGTGCTGGAGGAGGCCTGCCGGCGCCTGGCGCAGTGGAAACACGACCCCGCCCTGCGCGACCTGACCCTGTCGGTGAACGTGAGCGCGCGCCAGTTCCGCCACGGTACGTTCGTCGCCGAACTCGCCGGCCTGCTGGAGGCCACCGGGGCGCCGGGCCCCCGGCTGAAGCTCGAGATCACCGAGAGCATGCTGCTGGAAGACATCGATCACGCGATCGACAACATGCAGCAGCTGCGCGAGCTGGGCATCGGCTTCGCCCTGGACGACTTCGGCACCGGCTACTCGTCGCTGGCCTATCTCAAGCAACTGCCGCTATCCCAGCTCAAGATCGACCAGTCCTTCGTGCGCGACGTCCTCGACGATCCCAATGACGCCGCCATCGCCGAGATGGTGGTCAACCTCGCCCACACCCTCCGCCTGGACGTGATCGCCGAAGGCGTGGAGACCGAAGACCAGCGCGCGTTCCTGATGCACCTGGGCTGCTGGCACTTCCAGGGCTTTCTGTACGGCCGTCCCGCAACCATCGAAACCGTCGAGGCCCTCGCCGGCACCGGCGAGCCGCTGGCCCCGGCCTCCGGCGAAAACGATTCGTAAAAACCGAATATTCGATCGCCAAAATGGCGATTTTCATTCGGCTGGTCAGGATCTAACCTTGGGGAAATATCCCGCAAGAAAGGACCCGCCATGACCACCCGAGTACTCGTGCTGTACTACTCCACCTGGGGCCACATCGAGCAGATGGCCGAAGCCGAGGCGCGGGGCGCCCGCGGCGTCGCCGACACCGAGGTCACCATCAAGCGCGTGCCCGAACTGATGCCCGAGGATGTCGCCCGCAACGCCGGCGCCCGGCTCGACCAGCCGGCCCCCGTGGCCCGTCCCGAGGAGCTGGCCGACTACGACGCCATCATCATCGGCACACCCACGCGCTACGGCCGCATGGCCGCACAGATGGCGAACTTCCTGGATCAGACCGGCTCGCTGTGGTTCAACGACCGCCTGGTGGGCAAGATCGGCAGCGTGTTCAGCTCCACCGCCAGCCAGCACGGCGGCCAGGAGACCACCCTGATCTCCACCATCGTGAACCTGATGCACTTCGGCATGACCATCGTCGGCCTGCCGTACACCGAAAAGCGCCTGCTGGAAATGGGCCAGATCAGCGGCGGCACCCCCTACGGCGCCACCACCCTGGCCGACGGCGACGGCAGCCGCCAGCCCACCGAGGCCGAACTCGGCATGGCCGAATCCCAGGGCCGCCACGTCGCCGAAGTCGCCCGCACCCAGAAGCTGGGCCAGGCCGCCGGCTGACAACACCCCTGGCCCAAATCGCCCGGAGGGCCGGCCTCCTGCCGGGCAGGGTGCGACCCGTAGGAGGCCAGCCCCCTGGCCGATCGGGCCCCGACAACCCACCGCGCCAAATCGGCCGGAGGGCCGGCCTCCTACACCACCCGGCTGTATTTCACTGGCGCGGCCTCCGGCCGGTCCAGCCAGGCATCGAAGGCCATGGCCACGTTGCGCAGCAGCATGCGCCCGCGTGGCAGCACGTCGAGCTCGCGCTCGCCCACGCGCACCAGTTCGTCCCGTTCCATCTCGTCCAGCCGTTCCAGCTCCGCACCAAAATACTCACGGAAATCGATGCCGTGGCGGGCCTCCACCCGGCCGAAATCCAGATGCGAATGACACATGATGTCGGTGATCACCTCGCGCCGCAGGCGGTCGTCATCCGACAGCACGATGCCCCGGAACACCGGCAGGCGCCCGGCATCCAGGCGCGCGTAATAGCGATCCAGCTCGCGCACGTTCTGACTGTAGGTATCGCCGATACGCCCGATCGCGGTCGGCCCCATCGCCACCAGGTCGCAGTCGGCACGCGTGGAGTAGCCCTGGAAATTGCGCTGCAGCGTGCCGGCGCGCTGGGCGCGGGCCAGCTCGTCGTCCGGCAGCGCGAAATGATCCATGCCGATGTACACATAACCGGCATCGGTCAGCATGCCGATGGTCGTCTCCAGGATCGCCAGCTTCTCCGCCGCCGAGGGCAGCTCGTCCTCGTTGATCTGGCGCTGCACCTTGAAGCGCTCCGGCAGATGCGCGTAGTTGTAGATCGCCAGCCGCTCCGGCCGCAGCTCGAGGGTTTGCTCCAGGGTCCGCCGCGTGGTCTCCACCGTCTGCTTCGGCAGCCCGTAGATCAGGTCCACGTTGGTCGAGCCGAAGCCGCAGGCCCGCGCCTGTTCGATCGCCCCGGCCGTTACCTCGAACGGCTGGATGCGGTTGACCGCCTGCTGCACATCGGGGTCGAAGTCCTGCACGCCGAGGCTGATGCGGTTGAAGCCGCGCTCGGCCAGCAGCGGCAGCGTGCCCTCGCGCAGCGCCCTCGGGTCGATCTCGATGGAGAACTCGCGCTCCGGCCCGTCCGAGAGGTTGAAGTTGCGACCCAGCGAATCCATCACCCGATCCAGATCGGCATCGCTCAGGTAGGTGGGCGTGCCACCACCGAAATGCAGCTGTTCCACCGGACGCTCCGGGCGGAACAGCCGCCCCTGCAGCGCGATCTCCTGATCCAGATAGTCCAGATAGCTGCGCGCCCGCTCGTAATTGCCGGTCACCACCTTGTTGCAGGCGCAGTAGAAACACACCGTGTCGCAGAACGGCACGTGCACATACAGCGACAGCGGCCGCGTGACGCCGTCGGCCTGCGAACGCTCGGCCTGCACCGCATAGGTGGTGTCGTCGAACCCCTCGTGGAACTGCGGCGCGGTGGGATAGGACGTGTAGCGCGGGCCACTGACGTCGTAGCGTTGCAGCATCTCGCGGTCGAAGATCAGGCTCTGTTCCATCGGGGGCTCCTGTGGGCGGACCGTCCCATGATACCCCCGGCCCGCACCCCGGGGCTTGAGGCAGGTCACCCGACCCGCCTTATGCTAGCCTCTGCGCGCACATCCGGCCCGGCCCCGAGAAACCATGTCACCCGACGAATACTGCGAAGAAAAGGCCGCAAAGAGCGGCTCCTCGTTCTACTACGCCTTCCGTTTCCTCGAAGACGACCGCCGTCGCGCGATCACCGCGCTGTACGCCTTCTGCCGCGAGGTGGACGACGTGGTCGACGAGACCAGCGAGGAGGCCGTGGCCCGCGCCAAGCTGGACTGGTGGCGCGGCGAGATCGGACGGCTGTACGACGGCGACCCGCAGCACCCCATCACCCGCGCGCTGCAGCCGCATCTGGCCCCGTTCGATCTGGGCCGCGAGTACTTCGACGAGATCATCGACGGCATGCAGATGGATCTCGACTACGACAGCTACCCCGATTTCACCACACTGTCGCTGTACTGCTACCGCGTGGCCAGCGTGGTCGGCATCCTTTCCGCGCACATCTTCGGGTTCACCGAGCGCGGCACGCTCAAGTACGCCCACGATCTCGGCATGGCCCTGCAGCTGACCAACATCCTGCGTGACGTGCACGAGGACGCGATGCGCGGGCGGGTGTACATCCCGATGGACGAACTGCAGAAACACGGCGTGCGCCCGGAGGAGTTCCAGCGCAACCTCACCGACGACCGCCACCGCGCGCTGTTCGCGGAGCAGGCCGAACGCGCCCGGCGCTACTACGACAAGGCCGAGGCCGAACTGCCGGCAGCGGACCGCTACGCCCAGCGCCCGGGCCTGATCATGGCCGCGATCTACCGCCGCCTGCTGGACGAAATCGCCGATGACGGCTACCGCGTGCTGGAGCACCGGGTTCACCTGACCCCGCTGCGCAAGCTGTGGATCGCCTGGCGCACCTACCGCCGCCTGCGCCGCGAACGCCGGCGCAGCTGAGCCCGCGTGTCCGTCGCGTCCGACGCCCGGCCGGTGGCGGTGGTCGGGGCCGGCTGGGCCGGCCTCACCGCCGCGCTCGCGCTGGCGCGCGCCGGCCACCCGGTCCACCTGCTGGACAGCGCACCGGTGGCCGGCGGCCGCGCCCGCAGCCTGACCCTGGACGAGACCACACTGGACAACGGCCAGCACATCCTGGTGGGCGCCTGCGAAGCGGCGCTGGCACAGATCCGCTCGGTCGGCGTCGACCCGGAGCAGGCCTTCCACGCCCTGCCCTTCGGCCTCGAACTGCGCGCCGCCGACGGCACCGAGGCCCTGCGCCTGAACCCGGCCTCGCCGCGCCTGCCGGCGCTGGGCCGCGCGCTGTACGCCGCCCTGAAAACCGAACCCCTGCGCGTACGGCTGCGCGCCACCCTGGGTGCGGTCGGCCTGCTGCACGGCCCGCTGCATCAGGACCGACCGGTGCGCCCCTGGCTGCAGTACCACCACCAGCCGCCCGCGCTGATCGAGCGCCTGTGGGAGCCGCTGTGCCTGGCGATCATGAACACCCCGCTGCGCAGCGCGTCGGCGCGGGTCTTCCGCGAGGTCCTGCGAGAGGCCCTGACCCACGGCGCGGAGGCGGCTCGTCTGCTGCTGCCGGCGCGACCGCTGGGGGCAATCTATCCGGAACCGGCACTGGCCGAACTGCGGGAACGCGGTGCAACCGTAGACCTCGGACGGCGCATCCGGCGCATCGAACTGCCCGAAGCCCCCGGGTCGGGGGCTTCGCCGGTCATGCTGGAGGATCGCGGTGGCCGGCGCAGCGAGGCACGCGCCGTGATCCTGGCCACCGCTCCGGCCGCCGCCGCCGGGCTGCTCCCCGAAGCCGCCGACCCGGGCGACCTGCGCGAGCGCATCCGCGGCATGGGCGGGCGCAGCATCTGCACCGTGTACCTGCGCTACCCGCGTGCGGTGGAGGAACTGCCGCCCCTGCTGGGACTGCTGGGGCAGTACGGCCAGTGGGCCGTGCCGCGCCGCGTCAGCGGGCATCCGGAGTGGGTGGCCGTGGTCACCTCGGCCGCCGACGACGCCGCACCCATGGATGCCGACACCCGCTGCGCGACGGTGGCCGCGGAACTGGCCCGCTGCGTGCCCGGGCTGGACACCCCGGTCGCGCAGCACGCGGTCTGCGAACGCCGCGCGACCTTTGATGCCTGCACCGGCATCGACACCCGCCGTCCCGAACCGCGCACTGCGTGCCGGGATCTGCTGCTCGCCGGGGATTATCTGGTCCCCGGACTCCCTTCCACCCTCGAAGCCGCGGTGCGCTCCGGTTTAGAATCGGCGCATCTGCTCATGGAGGACCTCTCTTGACCGACACCCCGCTCGACATCCCGAAGCTGATCGACTATCGGCCCGAACCCGGCGCCTTTGCCGACCGCGTGATCCTGGTGACCGGCGCGGCCGACGGCATCGGGCGCCAGATCGCCGAGGCCTGCGCCGCCGCCGGTGCCGTGGTGGTCCTGCTGGACAAGGACATCAAGGGCCTGGAGCGCGTGTACGATGCCATCGAGGCCGCCGGGCACCCGCAGCCGGCGATCTACCCGCTCAACCACGAGGGGGCCACGGTCAAGGATTACGGCGAGATGGCCGAGAGCATCCGCGACTCGCTCGGCCGGCTCGACGGCGTGGTCCTCAATGCCGGGTGGGCCGGCACCCTCACCCCGCTGAAGCAGTACGACCCGGAACTGTGGTTCAAGGTCGTCAACGCCAACCTGAACGGGCCGTTCTTCCTGGTGCAGGCCGTCATTCCGCTGCTGGAAGCCAGCCCGACCGGCAGTCTGGTGATCTCTACCCAGGACGCCAGCCGCGCCTACTGGGGCGCCTTCGGCATGGCCAAGGCGGCGCAGGAAAGCCTGCTGGAGATCCTGCACCGGGAACACCGTCACGAAGGCGGCTTCATCCACGTCAACGGCGTGGACACCGGCCCGGTGCGCACCCGCTTCCGCCGCGCGCACTACCCCGGCGAAGACCCGGCCAACCTGCCGGCACCGGAGGACACCGTGGGGCCGTATCTCTACTTCCTCGACCCCGGCGACCCGGCCG
>NZ_MUZR01000071.1 GCF_001995255.1 Thioalkalivibrio halophilus
GGCGATCTTCGGCCTGACCGGCATGGTGGGCGGATCGGGCTTCCTCGCGGTATATCTCGCCGGGCTGCTGCTGGGCAATCGGCCGCTGGAGGCCTCGCAGAACATCAAGCGTTTCCATGATGGCATCGCGGCCCTGGCGCAGATCGGCATGTTCCTGATGCTGGGGATGATCGTCACGCCCTCGGAGCTGCCCCCGGTGGCGCTGGATGCGGGCCTGGTGGCGCTGGTGCTGATCCTGCTGGCCCGCCCGCTGGCGGTCGCGCTGTGCCTGTACCCGTTCCGCTTCCCGTGGCGCGAGCAGCTGTTCATCGCCTGGGTCGGACTGCGCGGGGCGGTGCCCATCATCCTCGCGCTGTTCCCGCTGCTGGCGGGGCTGGAACTGGCGGAATACTTCTTCCACGTGGTGTTCTTCGTGGTGCTGATCTCGCTGATGGTGCAGGGCTGGACCGTGGCCTCCTCGGCGCGCTGGCTGGGTCTGGAGCTGCCGCCGACCACCGCCCGGGTCCAGCGCACCGAGCTGGATATCCCGGGGCAGCAGGAGATGGAGCTGGTGGGCTACCGGCTGGCGGAGACCACCCCGGTGGTGCGCGAGGCCTGGTCCGGTTTCCGTCTGCCCGGTTCGGCCCGCGTGGTCGCGCATCTGCGGGAAGGCCAGCTGCTGGAGACCCTGGAACTGCTGGACCTGCAGGCCGGCGACCATCTCTACATCATGGTCGCGCCGGCCGATCTGCCGGACCTGGACCGCCTGTTCGTGCCGCAGGAAGAGGTGCCGGAACGCCTGACCGAGCGCAGCGTGTTCGGGGAGTTTGCCCTCAACGGCGATGCCCTGCTGGGGGCCGTGGGCATGACCTACGGCGCGCCGGTACCGTCCGAACGTCAGGGCGAGACCCTGGAGGCCTTTCTGCGCGCCGAACTGCAGACCGAGCCGGTGGTGGGCGACTATGTGGACCTCGGGCCCACGCGCCTGGTGGTGCGGGAGATGGACGGCGCGCGCATCACCCGGGTCGGCCTCAAGTTGCTGAAGAAGGACTGATCACTTCTCCAGCATGGCCTTGAGCCCGGCGAGGTGGGCGCGCGCGGTGAGCTGCTGGGTCTCCGGGTCCGGCGGCTTCGCGTCGGGCCAGTCGAGGTGTTCTTCGGGCAGCTCGTCGAGAAAGCGCGAGGGTTCGCAGTCGAGGGTCTCGCCGTAGCGCTTGCGGCTGCGCGCGTAGGTGATCAGCAGGGTCTGCTGCGCGCGGGTCAGCCCGACGTAGGCCAGGCGGCGCTCCTCTTCGATGGCGTCGTCCTCCAGGCTCACGCGGTGCGGCAGCAGCTCCTCCTCGAAGCCGACCAGGCACACGTGCGGGAACTCCAGGCCCTTGGCGGTGTGCAGGGTCAGCAGCTGCACCGCCTCGGTGTCGTCCTGGGCATCGCGGTTGCGGTCGAGGATGTCCATCAGGCTGATGCGGTTCACGATGTCGGCCAGCTCCATGCCGCTCTCGTCGTCGGCGGTTTCGTCGCCGTACTCGGCCTCCGGCGCGCGCGAGCCGGCCAGGCGTGCGACCCAGTCGATGAACTCGCGCACCTGTTCCATGCGCCGGGTGGCGGCGCGCGGGTTCGCGCTGTTGTCCAGCAGCCAGGATTCGTAGTCGATGTCCTCGACCAGCGCGCGCAGCAGGGCATCCGGGGCCTCCTCGGCCGCGCGTGCGCGGAAGCCGTCGACCCAGTCGACGAAGCGTTCCAGACGCGCCCGGGCACGCTCGTCCATGTATTCGGCCAGGCCCGCCCCGCGCGCGGCCTGCAGCAGCGAGACACCGCGCTGGTTGGCATACTGGCCGAGCTTTTCCAGGGTCGCCGGGCCGATCTCGCGGCGCGGCACGTTGACCACGCGCAGGAAGGCGGTGTTGTCGTCCGGGTTCGCCAGCAGGCGCAGGTAGGCGACCAGGTCCTTGATCTCGGCCTTCTCGAAGAACGACTGCCCGCCGCTCAGGCGGTAGGGGATGCCCTGTTCGCGCAGCAGCTTCTCGAACACCCGCGACTGGTGGTTGCTGCGGTAGAGGATGGCGAAATCGCCCCAGCCGGCGTTCAGGCGGAAGCGCCGCCGCATCAGCTCGGAGACCACCCGCGCGGCCTCGGCGTCGGAGTCCGCGCAGTCGATCACCTCGACCTTCTCGCCCTCGCCCAGCGCGCTCCACAGGCGCTTCTCGAATACGTGCGGGTTGTTGGCGATCAGCGCGTTGGCGGTGGCCAGGATGCGGTTGGTGGAGCGGTAGTTCTGCTCCAGCTTGACCACTTCCAGACGCGGAAAGTCCTGCTGCAGGCGCGCGAGGTTCTCCGGGCGCGCGCCGCGCCAGGCATAGATCGACTGGTCGTCGTCGCCGACCACGGTCAGGCCGTCGCTGACCCCGACCAGCAGGCGCACCAGCTGGTACTGCGCGGAGTTGGTGTCCTGATATTCGTCCACCAGCAGGTGGCGGATGCGGTCCTGCCAGCGGTTGCGCAGGTCGGCGTCCGCGCGCAGGCAGTCCACCGGGCGCTTGATCAGGTCGTCGAAATCCACTGCGTTGTAGGCACGCAGGGCCTGTTCATAGCGCGGGTAGAGGTTGGCCGCGAGCAGGGCCCCGGGGGCTTCGTCGCCCGCCTGGCTGGCCTCGGCCAGCGCCTCGTCGGGGGTCAGCAGGTCGTTCTTCCAGCGGCTGATGTGGCCGATCAGGTCATCCACCTCGGCCGCGGTGTCGTCGCGGTGGGTGATCTCGCGCAGCAGCTGGCGACAGTCGCCGGGGTCGAGGATGGAGAAGCCCGGGCGCAGGCCGGTGGCCGCCAGTTCGCGGCGCAGGAACTGCAGGCCGAAGGTGTGAAAGGTGGACACGCCCAGCCCGCGGCTCTGTTCCCGCGACAGCCGGCCCTGCACCCGCTCGCGCATCTCGCGCGCGGCCTTGTTGGTGAAGGTGATCGCGACGATCTGGCGCGCGCCCAGGCCGCGTTTCTCCACCAGGTGCGCGATCTTCTCGGTGATCACGCGGGTCTTGCCCGAGCCCGCGCCGGCCAGTACCAGCAGCGGACGGTCGGTGGTGGAGACGGCGGCATGTTGCTGGGGATTGAGCTGTTCGGACACCGGCGGGTCGCTTCCTCGGGACGCGGGCGCGTAAACTACCCCACGCGTCATTGATCATAAAGCCCCGCGGCGAGTTTCCCCGCGGGCGTGTCGTGGAGGCAGCGTGTCGCAATCGTCCAGTGCCGACAAGCCGGGTGCTTCCGGGGACCTGCCGGCCCTGGATGCAGGCGGTTTCCATCACTGTCTGCAGGAGGTGCCGGGTGCTGCCGTTGTCCTCTTCACCCGGCGAGGATGCAGCGCCTGTCACGCGATGGGCGACGCCCTGCGGCGCTGGCAGGTGGACGCCGATCCCCCGGCGCTGTTCTGCGTGGACGCGGAGGTCGACACCGCACTGGTGCGCGAATTCGAGGTTTTCCACCTGCCGGCGCTGTTCGTGTTCGTGGACGGGGAATACCACGGGCCGCTGCAGACCCCGCCGCGCGTGCCGCTGCTGCGCGAGGCCCTGCAGGCGCGCCTGCGTCTGCCGCCGGAGGAAGCACCATGAGCGCGGCGGACGTGCCCGTGGCGAAGGACTGGTGGCCGCTGGCGCGGCCCAGCGAAAGTCCGAATCAGGATGCGCGCCCGGCCGGGGTGCAGCCTGAGCTGATCGTGGTGCACGCGATCAGTCTGCCGCCGGGGGAATTCGGCGGCCCGCACGTGGAGGCACTGTTCCATAACCGCCTCGACCCGGCGGCGCATCCGTATTTCGCCGAAATCCATGGCCTGCGCGTGTCGGCGCATGTATTCATCGACCGCGAGGGTCGTGCCGTCCAGTTTGTCCCGTTTGCCCGGCGCGCCTGGCACGCCGGGGTCTCGGCGTGGCGCGGGCGCGAGCGCTGCAACGACTTTTCGATCGGGATCGAGCTGGAAGGCGATGACGATACCCCGTTCACCGCGGTGCAGTACCGTGAGCTGGCGACCCTGGTCCGCTGGCTGCGCGGCCGCTATCCGGCGATCGCCCCGGATGCCCTGGCCGGGCACTGCGACATCGCCCCGGAACGCAAGACGGATCCGGGTCCGTATTTCGACTGGACGCACCTGTACGCCCTGCTGGAGCAAGCAACATGATCGTGGACCTGATGCGACACGGAGAGCCGGCCGGCGGCCAGCGGTTTCGCGGCCACGGCTGCGACGATCCCCTGAGCGAGACCGGCTGGTGGCAGATGCAGCGCGCCGCGGCCACCGAGACCGGGTGGCGGCGGATTTTGACCTCGCCGCTGGTCCGCTGCCGGGCCTTCGCCGAGCATCTGGCGCACGAACGCGATCTGCCGTTGGCCGCGGTGCATGATCTGCGCGAGATCGGCTTCGGTGCCTGGGAGGGGCGCACCCGCGCCCAGCTGCAGGCGGAGCGCCCGGAGGAATACCGCGCCTTTTACGCCGACCCCGAGCACAACCGGCCGGAGGGGGCGGAGATGCTGGATGCGTTTCGTCAGCGGGTTGCGGCGGCCTTTGCCGAGAGCGTGGAAGGGCCCGGCCGGTCCGACGAACACGTGCTGCTGGTGGTCCACGCCGGCGTGATCCGCGCGCTGGTCGGCGGCGTGATGGCCGTGCCGGACGGCCACCTGTTCCAGCTCGACTGCGACTACGCCAGCCTCACGCGTATCCACCGTCAGCCGGGGCGGGGCTGGCGGCTGGCGTTCACCAACCGGGTCGTGGCGGGCTGAGTCAGCCGGCGTTGCGCTTGCGCCTGGGGACCGCCTTCACCGACAGGTAGTAGTCGTTCTCGAGGATGTCGATCAGACGGTCGATGTTGGGGTGCCTGCCCGGGTTGGCGCGGGCGTCGTCGGCATGGCTGCCGTACATCAGCAGACCGGAATTGGCCGCCTTGGGACCGATGCCGCCGAAATCCAGCGCCAGCTGGTAGTACACCTGCAGGGAGAGCTTCTGGCCCTCCTGGTTCTCGATGGTGGCGGTGGGGTTGTAGTCCTCGCCAAACAGTTCGAGGCGTTCGATATTGCTCACGTCGGGCAGTTTCCTGGACATGCCGGGCTCCTCGGATGAATCGGCGGCATTATCGGGGCTGCCCCGTCCGGCCACAACCGCCCGCAATCATGGCGGGTTCGTCGCGTCGTGCCGCTCCTGCTACGATAGCGACTTTTCCCCGAGGACCGAGAACATGCAGGCAAGCCCGTTCCTGGAAGCCGCGCAGGCTGCGGCCGACGCCGCCGAGAAGGTGATCCGTCACTACTACGAACACGGCGTGGACGTTGAAACCAAGGCCGATGACACGCCGGTCACTCGTGCCGACGTGGAGAGCGAAGAGGCGATCCGCTCCGTCATCCGCGAACGTTTCCCGGATCACGGCTTCTACGGCGAGGAGACCGGGCAGTCGGACATGGATTCCGATTATGTGTGGCTGATCGACCCGATCGACGGCACCAAGAGCTTCGTCCGGCGGTACCCGTTCTTCTCCACCCAGATCGCGCTGATGTACAAGGGCGAGCTGGTCCTGGGGCTGTCGAACGGGCCGCAGTTCGGCGAGCGCGCCTGGGCCGAGAAGGGGCAGGGGGCGTTCCTCAACGGCGAGCGCATCGGTGTGGAGAAGGGCATCACCGCGGTGGACCGCGCGACCCTTTCCACCGGCAACCTGCGCTCGCTGGCGGCACGCGGCGACTGCTGGAACGCGCTGGGCGGGATCGTCGCCGAGGTCAACCGCGTCCGCGGCTACGGCGACTTCTATCACTATCACCTCCTGGCCCGCGGCAGCATCGACTGCATCGTGGAGTCGGACGTGAACATCCTCGACATCGCGGCACTGGCGGTGATCGTGCGTGAAGCGGGCGGGACATTCACCGATCTCGCCGGCGGCGAGCTGGACCTGGACACCGGCACGGTGCTGGCGGCGGGCACCCCCGAGCTGCACGCCACCCTGCGCGAACGCCTCGGCTGGAGCTGACGGGAGTTAGCTTTCCAGCAGCCCGTGGCTGCGCAGTTTCTTGCGCAGGGTTGCGCGGTTGAGGCCCAGCACGGCCGCCGTGCGACTCTGGTTGTAGCCGCAGCGCTCCAGAACGCTGGCCAGCAGCGGACGTTCGACCTCCTCCATCACCAGGGCGTAGAGGTCGTGGCTGGACTGGCCGTCGAGGGTGTCGAAGTATTCTTCCATGGCCTGGCGTACGGATTGCGCAAGCACGCTTTCCGATTCCGCCTCGCCGGCCGGATCGCTCCCTGGCCACGCCTGTCCGTTGCCCTCCTTGCGACGTGCGGAATACCCGTTCGTGCTCATGCAGCCCTGCCAGAATCGTCCGCAGGCGAATCGCCTGATGGAATGATTGCCTCGAGGCGCCGGAGCTGTTCGCCGGCGTCCTCCAGGGCGAACAGCTCGGCCCGCAGTGCGCGGGTGGCTGCCTCGCCTCTCCCCAGCTGCTCAAGATACCAGCCGAGGTGCTTGCGGGCGATACGTACGCCCTGATGCGGACCATATTGCCGGTGCAGTGCGGCGACGTGCTCGCGCATCAGCGCCGCGATTTCCGCCGGTCCGGGTTCGGCCGGGAGGGGCTCACCGGCCAGTGCGGCGCGGATCCGTCCCGGCAGCCACGGGCGTCCCTGGGCGCCGCGTCCGATCATGACCCCGGTGGCGCCGGTGCGGGCGAGGGCCCGTCGGGCATCCTCCATGCCGCGGATATCGCCATTGGCCAGCACCGGCAGGGCGGTGGCGGCCACCACCCGGGCGATCGCGTCGTAATCGGCCGCACCGCGGTAGCCCGCCGCGCGGGTGCGCCCATGGACCGTGAGCATCGCGATCCCGGCCTCCGCGGCGATCCCGGCAATGGTTTCCGCGTTCATGCGTTCGGCGTCCAGACCCAGGCGCATCTTCAGGGTGACGGGGACGCCGGTGTTTTCCGTCAGGGCCTGCAGTAGTTCGCGGACCAGCCCGGTATCGCCCATCAGGGCCGAGCCGGCGGCGCGGCTGCAGACCTTCTTGGCCGGGCACCCCAGGTTGAGGTCGATGATATCGGCACCGCGGGCGACGTTTTCACGCGCTGCTTCGGCCAGGGCCCCGGGCTCGTTGCCCAGCAGCTGGACGATGCGCGGTGACGGTTCGGCCGCGTGATCCAGGCGGTGCCGGCTCTTGGCGCTGTCCCACAGGTTTTGCTGCGAGGTGACCATCTCCGAGACCGCCGCGCTGGCCCCCATGCGTCGTGCGAGCAGGCGGAAAGGCCGGTCGCTGACCCCGGCCATGGGCGCGAGGAAGACCGGCGGGTCGGAGAAATGGTGGGGGCCGAGCTGCATGCCGTCAGTTTAGCAGCCCGGACGCCCGGCGCAGGAATCCGCGTCAGCGGGGCCGGACGTGGACCCCGCTCAGGCGCGGGTGCTCGGTGCGTATGCGCAGGGCGACGGGCCAGGGCAGGTGGGCGGCTATTTGCAGGGGGGGATCATCGCCGGGGGCATAGACCCGCGGGTGGATGCGCTCGCGGGCATGGGTGCGGCCCAGAGTGTCCGACAGGGCGATATCCAGCAGCGGCCAGGCCTGAGCGCGTGATTCGTGGTTGTAGAGCTCGAAGATGAGCCAGCGGCCGCTGCCTGCGCCGGCCGGGTGCAGGGATGGGCTGGAGACGCGAACGGACTCGGGCGCGCGATGGGCGCGTTCGGGGCAGCGCAGGCGATCGCAGAGCGAGCTCCGCAGGGTCTCCAGCGCGGGCTCTTGCGTGATGGCGCGGGGCGGGAAAGTCAGTAACTGGAAGATCAGGCCCAGCAGGAGCAGCCCGGCCAGCATTGCGCCCCGGCTGTGGGCACGCGAGCGCCGGGATCTTGTGCGGAGCGATGGGGCCGGTGCGGCGGGTGCTGACGCGTGAGCCCGCTCGGGCGAATCGGCGGGCGCGGGGTGTTCCGGCTCGGGTTCCGGGGATGGGTTCCACTCCGGGGTCGATGCGAAGAGCCTGGTCGGGGCGTCCAAGTTGCCGCTGGCCCGTGATGCCGTGGTCGGGGCCGCGTCCGCGCAGTCGGAGTCGGAGTCGGAGTCGGTCGGCGTGCGGGGGTATTCGTGCAGCCTCCGGACGGGCTGCACTCCGGGCCCGCTGACCGGCTCTCCGGCCGGTGCGATCTCCAGCGCCGGGAAGAATGCGAACGCCCGGCCGCAGGCTTCGCAACGCACGTGTCCGTGGCTCTCGTTCCCCGGAGGGCGGGTCACGACGTGGGCAACGCTGCAATGCGGGCAGCGGGCGAGCATTATCCGGACCGCCCGTTGTGCCGGCGAGCGGCGGGCGAATACTTCGCCGGCCGGTTACGTGCGGCGGCGACCGTCCAGCAGGGCCCAGCCATCGCGGGAATCGCGGACACCGATGTCGAATGCATGGGCATAGGCCTCCATGACCTCTTCCGCCTGACGATCCAGCAGTCCGGCCATCAGGATGCGCCCGCCCGGGCGCGTGGCCGCGGTGAGCTCCGGGGCCAGTTCGATCAGCGGGCGGGTGAGGATGTTGGCCAGCACCAGATCGGAGCCGCCCTCGGGCAGCGGGTGATCGGTGAGCCCGGCCTGCAGACGGTCGCTGCCGATGCCGTTGGCGGCCGCGTTGGATTCGGTGGCCTGGACCGCCTGGGGATCGTTGTCGATCCCGAGGGCGTGGCGCGCCCCAAGCTTGAGCGCGGCGATCGCGAGGATCCCGGAGCCGCAGCCGTAGTCCAGAACCTCGAGGTCACGCGGCGGATCCTCCGCCAGCGCGGTCAGGCACATGGCGGTGGTCGGGTGGTTGCCGGTGCCGAAGGCCAGGCCGGGGTCGAGGTGCACGAAGACCCCGTCCTCGACGTCCGGCTGTTCCTCCCACGAAGGCACGATCCACAGCGGCCCGCCGCAGTGGATGGCCTCCAGCCCGTCCAGGCCCGCGCGTACCCAGTCCTGGTCGGTAATGTCGGTGACCTGCAGCTCGGACGGGGCGGGGTCGCGCTGGAGCATCGAGGCCGAGGCCAGCTCCGCCGCGGTGCGGTCGGAAAACACGGCCTTCAGGCGGATGTCCGACCACAGCGGGTGGGTGCCCGGTGGTGGCTCGAACAGGGGTTCGTCGGCCGCATCGAACAGCTCTACGCTGACTGCACCCAGCTCGAACAGCAGCTCTTCCAGGGCCTCGGCATCGCCGGGTTCGGCCCGGCATTCCAGTTCGGCAAGACTCATGCGGCCCTCAGTGTGTCTTCAGCTTCTTTTCCAGGTAGTGGATGTCGGTGGCACCCCGCTGGAAGTTGGCGTCGTTCATCAGATCGGAGTGCAGGCTGATGTTGGTGCGGATGCCGTCGACGATGATTTCGCCGAGGGCGCCGCGCATGCGCGCGATGGCGATGTCGCGCGTGGTGCCGTGGGCAATCAGCTTGCCGACCATGGAGTCGTAATGCGGCGGGACCGCGTAGCCGTTGTAGATATGCGTGTCCATGCGGATCCCGGGGCCGCCCGGCGCGTGATACTGCTGGATGGTGCCGGGGCTCGGGACGAAGGTTGCGGGGTCCTCGGCGTTGATGCGGCACTCGATCGCATGGCCGTGGATGGTGACGTCGTCCTGAGTAATGCCCAGCGGTTCTCCGGCGGCGATGCGGATCTGTTCGCGCACCAGGTCGATGCCGGTGACCTCCTCGGTCACCGTGTGCTCGACCTGCAGCCGGGTGTTCATCTCGATGAAGAAGAACTGCCCGTCCTCGTACAGGAACTCGAAGGTCCCGGCGCCACGATAGCCGATCTCCTGGCAGGCGCGGATCAGGCGTTCGCTCATGTCGCGGCGCTGGGTGTCGGTGATCTCCGGGGCCGGGGCCTCCTCGATCACCTTCTGGTGGCGGCGCTGCATGGAGCAGTCGCGCTCGCCCAGGCACACCGCGTTGCCGTGGGTGTCCGCGAGGATCTGGAACTCCACGTGGCGCGGGCGCTCGAGGAATTTCTCCATGTACAGGGTGTCGTCGCCGAAGCCCTGACGGGCCTCGTTGCGGGTCAGGGAGATCGCGTTAAGCAGCGCACCCTCGGTGTGCACCACGCGCATCCCGCGGCCACCGCCGCCGGCGGCGGCCTTCACGATGACCGGGTAGCCGATCTCCCGGGCCAGCTGAAGGTTGGCCTCGGGCTCCTCGCTCAGAGCTCCCCCGGAACCGGGCACACAGGGAACGCCGGCCGAGAGCATGGACTGCTTGGCGGAGACCTTGTCGCCCATCAGGCGGATGGTCTCGGCCCGCGGGCCGATGAAGGCGAAGCCGCTGGATTCGACCCGTTCGGCGAAATCGGCATTTTCCGACAGGAAGCCGTAGCCCGGATGGAGGGCGCCGGCGTCGGTCACCTCGGCCGCGGCGATCAGTGCCGGGATGTTGAGATAGCTCTCGTTCGAGGGGGCGGGGCCGATGCAGACCGACTCGTCGGCCAGGCGCACGTGCTTGAGGTCACGGTCGGCGTCGGAGTGTACGGCTACGGTGGCGATGCCCATCTCGCGGCAGGCGCGCAGGACCCGCAGGGCGATTTCGCCGCGATTGGCGATCAGGATTTTTTCAAACATGCTCGGACCTGTGTTCGGCGAAGACGGTGAAGGCTCACGCGATGATGAACAGCGGCTGGCCGTATTCCACCGGATTGCCATTCTCCACCAGGATCTGGCGGACGGTGCCGGCCTGGTCCGCTTCCAGCGGGTTGAGCATCTTCATCGCCTCGATGATGCACAGGGTGTCGCCCACCTCCACCTGCTGTCCGACCTCGACGAACGGCGTGGCGCCGGGGCTGGGGGCGCGGTAGAAGGTGCCGACCATGGGCGCGGTCACGCGGTGGCCCTCGAGTTCCGCGGGTTCTTCCGCCGCTGCTTCCTCGGCCGCGGCCGCGGGAGCGGGCGGTGCGGGCGGTGGCGCGGCGGCCGGCATCGGTGCGGGCTGTGCCTGGGGTACGCCCCCGGGCGAACGGGTGATGCGCACCGACTCCTCGCCCTCGTTGATCTCGATCTCGTGGATCCCGCTCTCTTCGAGCAGGTCGATCAGTTTCTTGACCTTGCGGATATCCATGGTTGCCTATGACTCCTTGATGGCTGCAATCGCCGCGTCCAGCGCCAGCCGGTAGCCCCGCGGGCCGAAACCGGCCAGGGTGGCGGCGGCGACGTCGGCCAGCAGCGATGTCTGCCGGAACGCCTCGCGGGCATGGACGTTGCTGATGTGGATCTCGTAGAACGGGATCGCGACCCCCAGCAGGGCGTCACGCAGGCTGACGCTGGTGTGGGTCAGCCCGCCCGGGTTGATCAGTATGCGGCGCACACCCTCGGCAGGGGCCGCGTGGATGCGGTCGATCAGGGCCCCTTCATGATTGCTCTGAAAGTGGTCAAGGCTCACGCCCGCGGCGTGCGCCCGAGCGCCCAGTTCCGATTCGATGTCCGCCAGGGTGGTATGGCCGTAGCGCTCCGGCTCCCGCTGTCCCAGCAGGTTCAGGTTGGGGCCGTTGAGCAGCAGGATGGTGGCCATGACAGGAATCGGCGGCGATCCGGGCGTGAATGGGGGCGAACACGCCGGAACATGCCGGCGAATCCACTGCCGCGATTCTGCCGCAGGGCGGGCGGGGTGTCCAGCACCGCCGCGTGGCCACGCGAGAGAGCGACCGGCTCAGAGATACTGTTCGAGCCAGCCGTCAAGGTCGTCTTCGGTGACCTCGCCGCGATGGGTCGCGCGGATGGTGCCGTTGCGGTCGATGACCACGGTGTAGGGCAGGGCCCCGATCCGGTTCCCGTATTCAGTCTGGATCTCCATGGCTTCGTCCTGCCCGATCAGGATCGGGAATTCGATGCCGTAGGTGGCGACGAACTGTTCGGTGGCCGACTGTTCGTCCACGGCGACCGCGACGATGTTGAAATCCTCGTCGCGGTGCTGTTCCCAGGTCTCCTGGAACAGCGGCATTTCCTTCTTGCACGGCGGGCACCAGGTGGCCCAGAAGTTGAGCACCACCAGGTCGCCGTCCCACTGGCTGAAGGTCTGTGGATTACCGTCCAGGTCCGGCAGGGTGAAGTCGACGCGCGAGTCGCCGGCGGGGGTGTCGCCGGACCCCGCGATATCGGCGGCGTCGACTTGCGGGTCGCCGCCGGTCGCGGTGTTGCTGGACTGGTTGTTATCCAGACAGGCAGTCAGGGCCGGGGCGAGCAGCCCGAGCGCCATTGCGGGCCAGAATCGGTTTCCGATCACGGGCGTACCCCCAGGGCATTGTCCAGGTGGTCGAGGAACTCGCGCGCGTTCAGGTAACCGACGCGGCGGAACTGCGGCAGCGGTTCGCCGTCGCGGTCGTAGAACACCATCGCGGGCGGGCCGAACAGCTCGAAGTGCTGCATCAGCTCGCGGTGTTCCGAGGTGTTGTCGGTGACGTCGGCCTTCAGCAGATGAACGTCCGCGGTGGCCCGGATGACCTCGGGATCCTGGAAGGTGGTGCGGTCCAGGCGCACGCAGTCCACGCACCAGTCTGCGTAGAAATCGAGGAAGACTGGTTCGCCGCGTGAGGCGGCCTGTTCCACCTCGCGTTCCAGGTCTTCCAGGCTGTCGATGTAGGTGAACTCCATCTCCGTCGGTCCGCCGTCCGCGGTGGAGACGGCGGGCTGACTGAGGGTCGCCAGCGGGCGGGTCATGTCCTTGCCGCCGGTGGCCGCCCCCAGCATCAGCAGGATGCCGTAGATCAGGATCACCAGGCCGATCCCCTTCCACAGGGTGTGCCAGCCGGACTTGCCTTCGGGCAGGCTCTGCAGCGCCCCCATGTACACCGCGACCACGATGAACAGGGTGGCCCACAGGAACATCGCCACTTCGCCCGGGATGACCCGTTCCAGCAGCCAGATGCCCATGGCCAGCAGGCCCACGCCGAACACCGCCTTGATGGTATCCATCCACGGGCCGGCCTTCGGCAGCAGGCGTCCGGCCGAGGTGCCGATCGCCAGGAGGGGGGCGCCCATGCCCATGCTCAGCGAGAACAGGGCGATCCCGCCCAGCACGGCGTCGCCGGTCTGGCTGATGTAGAGCAGGGCTCCCAGCAGCGGTGCGGTGACGCACGGCCCGACGATCAGGGCCGAGAGGAAGCCCATGATACCGGCGCCGAACAGGGTGCCGCCTTCCTGCCGGTTGCTGATGTTCGACAGCTTGCTCTGCACGCCTGCCGGCATCTGCAGGTCGTAGAAGCCGAACATCGACATCGACAGAGCGATGAAGATGGCGACGAAGGTGCCGATGATCCAGGGGTTCTGGAAGGCGGCCTGCAGGTTGGCCCCGGCCATGCCCGCCAGCACCCCGGCTACGGTGTAAGTGAGCGCCATCGCGAGCACGAACACCAGCGAGATGAAGAACGCCTTGCGGGTGTTCATCTCCTTCTGGCCCAGGATGATGTTGGACAGGATCGGGATCATCGGGAACACGCACGGCGTGAAGGTCAGCAGCAGGCCGAAGCCGAAGAACGCCAGGGCCACCAGCCACACGCGCCCGTCGGCCAGCTGCGCCGCGATGCGGTCCTGTTCCGAGGCCGGCGGGGCGACGGCGTCGTCGTCCTCCGGCGCGGGCTCGCCTTCGTCCGGCAGGGCGGCCGTGTCGGCCTCCGCGGCCAGATCGGCGGCAAAGCTGACCGCGACTTCCTGAGTCAGCGGCGGGTAGCAGATACCCGCGTCCGCACAGCCCTGGTAGTCCACCGCCAGCACGATGTCGGCGACGTCGTCGGCATCGCGCTGCACCGGCACCAGGATTTCCACCTCGTCGCGGAAGATGCGGGTCTCGCCGAAGAACTCGTCTTCGTGCAGTTCGCCGTCCGGCGGGCTGATGTTGCCCAGCTCGATGCCTTCCCCTTCGGCGACGCGCACGTCCAGCTGGTCGCGGTAGAGATAGTAGCCGTCGGCGATGTCGAAGCGCAGCACCACGGCGTTCTGGCTGATCGCCTCGGCGGAGGCGGCGAACGCATCCTCGGGGTCGAGCAGGTCCTCGTCCCCGGCGAGGTCGCCGGACATCTGGCCGAGCTCGTCCAGTGCGCCTTCCTCGGCCGCCGTGGTGTCGGCCTCGGCCTCGGCGTCACCCGGCAGGCCCGGCAGGGTGATCGAGACGGTCTGGAAGTGCGGCGGGTAACAGATGCCGGCATCCGCGCAGCCCTGCGAGCGTGCGGTCAGCTCGATGGTCTCGTTTTCGGCGGCCAGTACCGGCAGCTCGATGCTGACCTCGCCGCGATAGGTCTCGACCCGCCCGAAGAACTCGTCTTCCTTGATCTCGCCGTCCGGGATCGCCGGATCGCCCAGTTCCAGACCGGGGCTTTCCGGTTCGAATTCGAACTGCTCGCGGTACATGTAGTACTCGTCCGCGATGTCCCAGGTCAGGCGGATGGTGGATTCATCCACCGCCTCGGCACTGATCGCGAAGGCGTCGTCCGGGTCGAGCAGGTCGTCGTCCATGCCGAACTGTGCCGCGGCCACTCCGGGCAGCAGCAACAGCGCGGTGAACAGGGCGGCAAGCCAGTAACGGAGGTTCATCGGGTGCATTCGTGGATCCAGTCCAGGTAGTCGGGCAGTCCGTCCTCGATCGGCAGGGCGATGATTTCGGGCGTGTCGTACGGATGTTGATCGTGCAGGGTGGCCCGAAGTTCGGGCCAGGCCTCGCGCGAGGTCTTGATCAGCAGGGTGACTTCGCTGTCGATCTCGATGCGGCCCTGCCACTGATAGATCGAGCGGCCGGGCGGGAGCATGTGCACGCAGGCGGCGCGGCCGGCCTCGACCAGGTGGCCGGCCAGGCGCTCGGCGGCGTCGGGGTCGTCCAGCGTGGTGATGACCAGCCAGGCCGGTGCGGGGTCGGATTCGCTCATGGTGATGTGCGTCCTCCTGGTTCAGTCCGGATGCTCATTCCAGGCCGAGTTCGATCCGTGCCGCCTGGTCCGCCCGCGGGGCGAGGCCATCCGGGGGCGTGAACTCGACCCGCAGACGATAGGCGGGGTCGTCCTCTTCGCCGCTGCGCTCCCAGTCCACGTGCACCACCCGGCCGTCGACGCGGGTGTCGTTCAGGATGACCGTAACCGGGTGCCCGGGTTCCAGGCGTGCGGCGGTATCCGCGTCCACGCGGCCGCGTGCATGCATCGGATCGTCGCGTCCGATCACCGCGAGAACCGGCGGAACCAGCGCGGGGTTCACGTATTCGTTGCGGGTGACGTCCAGGCGCAGCACGCGGCCCTCTCCGGGCGCGGCGATCTCGGTGTCGTGCAAGTCCGCGCGGGCCTGGCGGACCCGGGCACGGGCCTCGGTCAGGCGCGATTCGGCCGCGGTGTGGTCGATTCGGGCCAGTTCCAGTTCGCGCTCGGCGATCAGGGTCTGGTCGTACAGGTCGCGGGCCTTGCGCAGTTCGCGTTCGGTTTCCGAGGCTTCCAGCTCCAGGCGTTCGACCTCGGCCTGCGCTGCGGACAGTTCCGCACGGGCCCGGCGATCGTCGATGCGGAACAGGGTGTCATCTTCCATCACCCGGTCGCCGGGCCGGACCCCGATCTCCCGGACCTGGCCCGCGACGGGCGCGGTGATCCGGTACTGCTCGCTCCAGGCGAGCTCCGCGTCCACAGTCTGGGCGCCCGCGGCCGGGCTCAGCAACAAGAGCGCGAGGCTCGCGCCGATCGCTCGCCGGGTGGTGTGCGGGATGGGGTGAATACGGGTGTTCATGGGGTCCCTCCAAAGGCGGTGGCGTCGGCGGCGAACGGACTCAGGTCTTCGCGGCCGGTCAGCAGGGCAAGGCGTTCGTAGGCGAGGGCCAGCTCGAATTCGGTGCGGGCATTGAAATGCGCGGCTGCGCTCTGCTGGACCATGGAGTCGCCGAGATCGGCCTCGTCTTCCATCTGATAGAGATAGCGCGCGCGGCTGATGTAGAGGTCGCGGTAGTCCATGCGTGCCAGCGCCTCGTCCCGCTGTACCTCCAGGGTCCGGATTTCGTGCACGAGTTCGCGTACCCGGTTGCGGGCCCGGATCATGGCGTGGTCGCGTTCGGCCTCGGCTTCCCGGCGCTGGGCCACCGCGCGGCCGACGCGGGCATCGCCGCGGCGCCCCTCGAACAGCGGGACCTCCAGTACCAGCGCGGCGGCGAAGGGGTTGCGGTCTCCGCCGAACTCCTTGTTCCAGTAGCCGGTCTCGGCCTCGGCATACAGTCGGGGGCGGCTTTCACTGCGGGCCGCCTGCACGCGGCCGGTGGCGGCCTCGACCCGCTGGCGCTCGGCGGCCAGGGCCGGGCTGCCGGACTCCAGGTCCGCCAGCAGGCTGCGCAGCTCCGGAAGCTCGGGCAGGTCCAGCGGCAGCGGCGGACCGAGGACGTTGGCCGGCGGGCGTCCGCGGTGATGCAGGGCCTCGGCCAGCTCCGCGCGACTGCGCTGCTGGCGGTACAGCGAGCGTTGCCGCTGGGTGAAGTGCTCCTGGTAGTCCGCTTCCGCCTCGAACAGCTCGATGTCCGAGACCTGACCCATCTCGTTGCGTTCTTCCAGACGCTCCAGCGTGACGAAGGCCGCGGCCATGGCCTCGGTGTCGCGGGCGAATGCGAGATCGGCCAGGACCACATCGAAATAGCGCTCCAGGACCTCCAGGCGGTGCCGGGCGAACGCCAGCCACTCCTCCTGGCGCGCGGCCTCCAGCGCGCTGGCCCCGGCCTCCTCGCGCGCCCGGGAGTGGCCGAAGTCGCTCAGCAGCTTGCGCGCGACCAGGGTCGCACGCGAGTCGTTGTTGCGGTCGTCGGCGATGTTGTCGTTGGGCTCGATCCAGCGGGCTTCCAGACGCGCGTCCACGCGCAGGTCACGGTCGGCGCGCGTGGCTTCCAGCTCCGCTTCGGCCGCTTCGCGTCGGGCGCGGGCCTGCTGCACGCGGGGGTGCATCGCATTCACCGCCTCGATGGCATGCTGCAGCCGCAGGGGCTGGGGCAGCGGCTCGATGTCCGGCACCACCTCGGCCGACGCGGGACCGCCCGTGCCGACGGCCAGCACGAGGCACGCCGTCAGGAGGGCGCCGGCACGGCGCCCCCGGACAGGGAGACGAGGAGTCATGTCCGCTCCTTTGCGTTCAGCGGCCGCGCTGCTCGCGGCGGAAGCGATTGAAGTTGGTTTCTTCGTGGTGTCCCTCGGCGACAAAGCGCCCCAGGGTCAGGAATTCGTCCGCATCGCGGGTGGCCCCGGTAAAGCGGTGGATCGGTTCGCCGTCCAGGTCGAAGAACTGAAAGACCGGCGTGGCGCGCACGCGGAAATCGCGCGTGGCGAAATCGGCCATCCGCCGGGTCTCGCCGTCGAAGTTGGTGATCTCGACGTCGCCTTCGATGTCCACGGTGAAGATGGCGAAGTGCTCGCGGTAGTAGTCCTGCACCTGCGGCTGATTGAGCACCTGGTTCTTCATGCGGTGACAGAAAGGACAGGCGTCCATCTCGAAGAAGATCAGGATGCCCTTCTTGCCTTCCTCGCGGGCAAGTTCCAGTTCCTCCTGGAAATCACCGAAGGTCGGCTGGAAGAAGTGTTCTTCCGGATCACGCGGGTCTTCCTGGGCGACGGCCGTTCCGGCCAGCATGAACGCAAGGGTGAGCAGCAGGGCCGTGATGAGTCGATGGTGTAGCGGCGTGCGTGTCATGTGGCCTCCGTTCACTGGGGTCGTGTCTTGTCCTTATGACGCCGGGGAGGGTGGAGAAATTCCGTTTCTCGAGCAAGGGAACGGCGAGCAGGGTGCGCGCTCGATCGACACTTGCACCCGCGGCGTGGTCCAATGACGTCCTGTCCGCTGACACCCTCCTCACGATGCGCAATCCGCTTTTTCCGCTGCTGGTCTTTCTCGGTTTCATCCTGCTCGAGATCTTCGGGTTCGCCTGGGTCGGAGAAGCCGTCGGTGCGCTCGCCACGGTGGCGCTGGTGGTGGCGACCGCGGCCGGCGGGATCGTGCTGTTCCGGGTGCAGGGTTTCTATCACTGGCGGCGGCTGCAGCAGAGTCTGGCGCGCGGCGAGGTCCCCGCGCGCGGCCTGCTGGAGGGCTGGCTGCTGATGGCGGCCGCGGTGCTGCTGCTGGTCCCGGGGTTCTTCTCCGATGCGGCCGGCGCAGTGCTGCTGGTGCCACCACTGCGCCGGTTGCTTGCCGCGGGCATCCTGCGCCGCGGTCTGGTGCGGGCGCGGACCGGCCCGTTCCAGGGGCCCGGTCATGACGCCGGCGGCCCGATCGAGGGCGAGTTCCGCCGGCACGATGAAGAGGCCGGCGGCCGCGACGTGCTCGATCACGATTCCGGCGACGACGATCGGCGTCGCTGACCCCCTTCCGGTCGCGTTTCCGTGCTCTTGACTCGTGTTCGTTCGCCCCTATTATTAGCACTCGTTACGGGTGGCTGCTAACAGGGCATCCATCCGGTTCCCTCAGACCCCTGTTATCGACAGACAGAAAGGAGTTTCCACCATGAATCTGCGGCCTTTGCACGATCGCGTGATTGTGAAGCGCATGGAAGAAGAACGCACCACGCCCGGCGGCATCGTGATCCCGGATTCGGCGGCCGAAAAGCCGATCCGCGGCGAAGTCGTGGCCGTGGGCAACGGCAAGATCCTGGACAACGGCGAGAAGCGCGCGCTGGACATCAAGGCCGGCGACAAGGTGCTGTTCGGCAAGTACTCCGGCACCGAGGTCAAGGTCGACGGCGAAGAAGTCCTGGTGATGCGCGAAGACGACATCATGGCCGTCATCGAGGGCTGAGCCCGCATTCGCGTCACGTAGTTTTATTCAATTTCAGGAGCAGAATCCGACATGAGTGCAAAAGAAGTCCGCTTTGGCAACGATGCCCGTACCCGCATGGCCAAGGGTGTGAACACCCTCGCCAACGCCGTGAAGGTCACCCTCGGTCCGAAGGGCCGCAACGTGGTGCTCGACAAGGCCTTTGGCGCCCCGACCGTGACCAAGGACGGCGTGTCCGTGGCCAAGGAAATCGAGCTGGAAGACAAGTTCGAGAACATGGGCGCGCAACTGGTCAAGGAAGTCTCCTCGCAGACCTCCGACAGCGCCGGTGACGGCACCACCACCGCGACCGTGCTGGCCCAGTCCATCGTGCACGAAGGCATGAAGGCCGTGACCGCCGGCATGAACCCGATGGACCTGAAGCGGGGCATCGAGAAGGCCGTGACCTCCGCCACCGAGGAGATGAAGAAGCTCTCCAAGCCGTGCACCGAGCACAAGGCCGTGGCCCAGGTCGGTTCCATCTCCGCCAACTCCGACACCGCTGTGGGCGAGATCATCGCCGACGCGATGGACAAGGTTGGCAAGGAAGGCGTGATCACGGTCGAGGAAGGCTCCTCGCTGGAGAACGAACTGGATGTGGTCGAGGGCATGCAGTTCGACCGCGGCTACCTGTCCCCGTACTTCGTCAACAACCAGCAGAGCATGAGCGCCGAGCTGGATGATGCCTACATCCTGCTGGTCGACAAGAAGATCTCCAACATTCGCGAGCTGCTGCCGGTGCTGGAAGGCGTCGCCCAGAACAGCAAGCCGCTGCTGATCATCGCCGAGGACATCGAGGGCGAGGCCCTGGCCACGCTGGTGGTGAACTCCATGCGCGGTATCGTCAAGGTCGCCGCCGTGAAGGCGCCCGGCTTCGGTGACCGCCGCAAGGCCATGCTGCAGGACATCGCCGTTCTGACCGGTGGTCAGGTGATCTCCGAAGAGGTCGGTCTGTCGCTGGAGAAGGCCACGGTGGAAGACCTGGGCCGCGCCAAGAAGGTGCAGGTGTCCAAGGAAAACACCACTATCATCGACGGCATGGGCAACAACGACGACATCCAGGGTCGTGTCGGCCAGATCCGCAAGCAGATCGACGAAGCTACCTCCGACTACGACAAGGAAAAGCTGCAGGAACGCGTGGCCAAGCTGGCCGGCGGTGTTGCGGTGATCAAGGTCGGTGCGGCCACCGAGGTCGAGATGAAGGAGAAGAAGGCGCGCGTCGAGGACGCCCTGCACGCCACGCGTGCGGCCGTCGAGGAAGGCGTGGTGCCCGGCGGTGGTACCGCGCTGCTGCGGGCCTGCAACGCCATCCGCGAGCTCAAGACCGACAACGAGGAGCAGAACGCCGGCATCAACATCGCCCGCCGCGCGATGGAAGAGCCGCTGCGCCAGATCGTCTACAACACCGGTGACGAGCCGTCCGTGGTCCTCAACCAGGTGCTGGAAGGCGAGGGCAACTACGGCTACAACGCCGCAACCAGCGAGTTCGGCGACATGATCGAGATGGGCATCCTGGATCCGACCAAGGTGACCCGTTCGGCGCTGCAGAACGCGGCATCGGTCGCGGCCCTGATCATCACCACCGAGGCGATGGTGGCCGATCTGCCGAAGAGCGACGACAACGCCGGCGGTGGCGGCGGTGACGACATGGGCGCCATGGGTGGCATGGGCGGAATGGGAGGCATGGGCGGCATGATGTAATGCCGGCCCGGCCTCACCGGTCAGCCCTCGGGACCCCGCTTCGGCGGGGTCTTTTTGATGGAGGCGCCGTCAAAATGTCTCATGTACGGCACAGCGTTGTGACATCGAGACAGAATCCACGCTTGATTGCGTGCAAAACCGTGAATGGTGTGCCACTATCAAGGCGATGTGGAAGGTCCGGGCCGTGAGCCGTCCTTCCGTCCGGATAGGGCCGGGATCGGTGTGCAGGCGTCGCTTCCTGAATTCCCGCAATCCGTCGTCATCGTTTCTCCAAGGAGGCAAAGAATGAATCAGAAGCTTGTCAAGAACCTGCTGGCCGCCTCGGTGGCCTCACTCATGTTCGGCGCGGCCGGCCAGGCCGTGGCGGGCAGCCACTCCAACCCCGCCGCCAATGTCACCGACTCCTCCGGTGCCGTGGTCATCGACGGTTCCGGCGAGTGCGTGCGCACCTCGAGCTGGGCGCCCGAGTACGTGCGCCATTCGCAGTGCGCCGGCTACATCGAAGAAACCGCCGAAGCGCCCGAGCCGGATCCGGAACCCGCTCCGGCCCCGAGCCCCGAGCCGGAATTCGAAACCACGACCCTGAGCGCCGAAGTGCTGTTCGAATTCGACAGCGCCGAGCTGCGTTCCGAAGGCCGTTCCGAGCTGCGTGACCTGGTGGCCGACCTGACGGCCGAAGGTGCCTCGTACACCTCCGTGCTGGTCGAGGGTCACACCTGCACCATCGGTCCGGCCGATTACAACCAGGGCCTGTCCGAGCGTCGCGCGCAGAGCGTGGCGGACTTCCTCGCTTCCGAGGGCATCCGCGAGAGCGACATCGAGTCCATGGGTCATGGCGAAGACCGTCCCACCGCGGACAACTCCACCCGCGAAGGCCGCGAGGCCAACCGTCGCGTGGAAGTGACCTCCGACGTGGAGCGCCGGGTCGACTGATCCGGACCGCACCGTAGCGGAGACTCGAACCCCCGGTCGTGTTTTGCGACCGGGGGTTTTTTTGCTCCTGTGGCCGCGGTGTCAGCGCTCGTGGCGGTAGATGAGGTCGATCGCCTGGCCCTCGCTGCCCGAGGAGGTCTCCACGCTCAGCGAACGGGTCAGTTCATAGCGCAACAGTACCCGCGAGGTGTTGTCGAACAGCCCGACCGTATACCGCAGCAGGAGCCGTGGCGACAGGTAGAGCCCCAGGGTCAGCGCGCTCTGGTCGAGGCCGCCATCGGTGTCCAGCTCCACTTCGTCCAGGCCCAGCTCCGAGCCGATGCGCTGGGTGATCATCGCCCCCTGTTCCAGGCCCCAGCCGGCGGCTGCGGCGGCCAGCAGGTTGCCGTCGGATTCCGATGCCCCGGACAGCGGCCGGCCGGTCAGCAGGTAGGACAGGGCCTCGGTCTCGTCCATCGGCGGTTCGGAGAAGATCCGGCTGCGCAGGGCATCCGGGGTGCCGCCGATCTCCAGGCCCACGGTCACGTTGTATTCGGGCACCCGGCGTACCGCACGCAGGTCGAGATCGGGCGCCTCCGGCGGTCCCTGGAACAGCAGGATGCCGCGGTCGATCTGCAGGTCCTGGCCGTAGGAGGTGTATTCGCCCTCGGGGATGCGGATCTCGCCGAACATCTGCGTCGGGCGTCCGGTGACCTGTTCCACATCCACTTCACCGGCAAAGCGGGCCGTCAGGCCGAAGCCGTCGAAGCGTACGTCATCGCCCAGATGCAGGCGCACGCGGATATCGATGGGAAACGCCGCCGTACGCTCCTCTTCCTCACCGACGATGACCTGGTCGCCCGATACCCGCACCGCGCCCGGCGGCAGGTCGGGCGGGCGCAGGCGGGCGCGCGGCACGCTGATGCCGCCACGGATCGCCAGGCCCTCGTCCGGGCGGAAGCGGATGCGCAGGGCCGGATCGATCAGGGCCTCGGCATCGGCGCGGTTGACCGCCAGGAAGTCTTCCCCGTCGACCCGCAGCAGGACCTGCGGGCCGTCCTCGCCGAGATCGGCGCGGCCGTCGAGGTCGATCCGGCCCTCGCCGGACTCCAGTGCCCCGCTGATGGTCATCTCGCGCGCGGACAGGACATCGGCGCGCAGTTCCGGGATCGCCACGTCGATGCCCGCCTCGGGGATCGTGACCCCGCCATCGTGGAAGCGCAGTCCGCCTTCCACCAGCGGGTCCTGCAGCGGCCCGTCCAGTCCCAGCGCCAGCTCGAACGCGCCGCGCAGGTTCTCGATCTCCGGGCTGGTGGCCGCGAGCCAGGCAAGATCCTCCAGGCGCGCCTCCAGGTCGCCCTGAATGCCCGTCACCCCGTCTTCCTCGCGCAGGGCGATATCGGCCCGGGCCATGCCGTTGTCGAGGAAGTCCAGGCGCAGCGCGGCATCCACGTCCCGGTCGCGCACCCGGGCCGTCAGTCGGGTGTCCCGCCACGGGACCTCCTGCAGGAGGTCGTCGCCGTCGCGTACCTGCAAAACGCCATCGCTCGGGGTGACGGCGAGATCCGCATCCAGCCGGCCGTCGGCGTCCAGACGCCCGTCGGCCTCCGCATCCACGGTGCCCTGCAGGGCCAGTTCCGGGGGCAGCAGCGGTTGCAGCCAGGCCAGGTCGATGGCTCCCAGGCGGGTGGCGAAGCTCGCCTCCCCGGAGGGCTCCAGGCGGCCTTCGGCGCAGATCTCGCCGCCGTCGCGTTGCAGGCACAGCCGTTCCAGGCGCGCCGACTCGGGACCGCCTTCCACCGCCACCGGCCCCGCCAGTGACCAGCGTCCGGCGAGCGGCTGGTCGAGCGTGAGCTGCTGGATGCGACCCTTCCAGTGCAGCGCTTCGGTGTCCAGACCGCCATCCACGGCCAGCTCCAGCTGGCCGAATTCGGCGGCCTCCAGATCCAGCCGCGCCCGATGCTCGCCGGCGGTGCCATCGGCGCTCAGCCGCAGGCGTTCGATCAGGGTTTGCCCCGCGCTCGCGACCCCGTGCAGGCTCAGGTCGATCTCGGCCGGGGCGGTTTCCGCGAGCCCGGTGTCCGCCTCCAGTTCCAGCCGTTCCAGGGCGAAGTCCTCGTAACGCAGTTGCGCGCCGCGGCCGCGGGCGGTGATCCGCGGCGCCTCGCGTTCGCCATGCAGGCGGGCATCCAGCTCGAGTTCGCCACCCAGTCCCGGCATCAGGGCGTCCAGCCCGGGTGCCTGCAGCGCGAGGTCCAGGTCCAGGGTGTCGGCCACGCGCCCCGCGATCCGGGCCCGGTTGTCCCCCAGCCCGAGTACGAGCTCGCGGATGTCGAGGATCTCGTCTTCCAGGCGCAGTTCGCCGCTCCCGGACACCGGCTGCTCGCGCAGATGGCCGTCGAGCCGGCGGATGCGGGCCTCCACCGTCGGTCCGTCTTCCGGGTCCAGCCGGCCCGCGGTGTGCAGGTCCAGGGCAAGGCGCCCGGGGAAATCGGGGGCGGCCAGGCCGGGATCGAGCTCGCGCGCGCGCAGGTCGAGGTCCCAGTCCAGGCCGGCGCCGTAGCCCACCTCGCCGCTCAGGCCCAGGTGCGCTCCGGGGTCGCTGCGCAGGTTGAGCTCACGGATGCGGGCGCGCTGGGCGTCCAGCTCCACGCGGCCGTCGCCGCGCACCCCGACCCCCTGTGCGCTCGCCTCCAGCGCGGTCAGCGCCAGGCCGGCATCGAAATCGGCCTCGGCCGGTGCCAGGGCGCCGGTCAGGGCGAGCCGCAGGCGGTCCAGCCGGGCATCGGCATCGGGCCGGAACTGCGCCGCATCCACTCCCTCGAGGTCGAGGTCCAGGGCGAACGGCCAGCGGGTCTCGGGAT
Source organism: Thioalkalivibrio halophilus (assembly GCF_001995255.1). Taxonomy (GTDB): domain Bacteria; phylum Pseudomonadota; class Gammaproteobacteria; order Ectothiorhodospirales; family Ectothiorhodospiraceae; genus Thioalkalivibrio; species Thioalkalivibrio halophilus. Next base: position 24,180 of record NZ_MUZR01000071.1, read on the forward strand.
CATCGGCCGCCGCCTGCAGCCCGTCCAGGTGCCCCTGCAGGCTCAGGCGGGCATCGCCCAGCGCGAAGCTTCCCCGCTCGAAGCGGGCGCGGCCTTCGGCCAGCAGCAGGTCCAGCTCGCCGGTCAGCGGCTGGTCTTCGAAATGGCCGTCCAGCTCGGTGAGGGTGACGGCGGCCTCCAGCGCGGCCAGCGGATTCTCAGCCGCCAGCGGCAGGCGTCCCCGGCTGCTCGCGCTCAGGCGCCGGATTCCGGCATCCAGCTCCGGCATGTCGTCCAGTGCCGTTTCCAGCGCCGCGAGGTCGAGCGCGTCGAGGTCCAGACCGAGGTCCCAGGTGAGGTCATCGGCGAACCCCGCGTCGCCCCTGACAGTGAGGTTCCCCGCCGCGGAGCGCAGAGCCAGGGTCTCCAGGCGGGCGGATTCCAGGTCGCCGTGCGCCGCGAGCAGCAGGTCCAGTGCGGGCCAGGGTTCCATGCGCGCGCCGGCGGTCAGATCCAGGTCCCATTCGTCCGGCGTGGCGCTGGCACGCAGCCGGCCGGCATCGATGGCCAGCCGGGTCTCGGGATCCGGCACCAGCTCGAAGGCTTCCCACGCATGCTCCAGCTCCAGCATCGGATCCGCGAGGGCGCGGTGGAGGGTCGCGCGGGTCTCCATGCGCGGGCCGGCCTCGACCACGTGGTCGAGGTGCAGGCTTTGCAGCAGTTCGCCCTCGAGCGTCAGCGAGCCCCGGGCATCGTCACGCTCCAGCAGTTCGCCGGCTGCATCGGGGAGCCGCAGTAACCACCGGCCTCCGGCCTCCAGCGGATAGTCACCGCGGGCCCGCAGCCGGGCATGCAGGCTCAGTTCGAGTTCCGGTTCCGGCAGGGCCAGGTCCAGGTGGTGGAGGTGGAAGCGGGTGCCGCGCGCGCTCAGTCGCGCCTGCATGCGTGTCATCGCAAACAGTTCCTCGCCGGCGCGCGTGACCCGGAAGTCGGTCAGATGCACCCGGTCGAGGTGGACGCCCAGCAGCGGGATCCGGATGCGGTCGGGCAGTTCCAGGGGCAGGGGGAGTTCCCCGGGTGCGTCCGCCTCGTCATCCGGTGCCTCGGGCAGATCCACCCGCACCCCGCGCGCACGGAGTTCGCCGAGGCGCAGATCGAGGGCGAGCAGTCCCGCCGGGTCCAGCGCCACCCGTGCCTCGTCGACCGCGATCGAGGGTCCTTCCGGCAGTTCGAGCGAGAGCCCGCGCACGGCGAACCCCCGGAACAGCGTACCCTCGACTTCCGCGATGCTCAGATCTACCGGGGCGTGGCGTTCGGCCTGTTCGGCCAGCCAGCGCGTCCCGGATTCGCTGGACAGCAGGGCGGCGAGGCCGGAGAGCACGCCGAGCAGCAGGAGGACCAGTATGCCGGTCGCGCGGGTGCCGATGCGCAGCCAGCGGCTCAAAGGTCCGGCCCCATGGAAAAGTGAATGCGGAAGTCGTCGTCCGAATCCGGTCCGTGGGCCAGATCGAGACGGATCGGACCCACCGGCGAGCGCCAGCGCACGCCGATCCCGCCGCCGTATACCGTGTCGAAGTCGGAGAAGTCATCGAATGCGTTGCCGGCATCCACGAAGATCGCCGCGCTCCAGTCACCGACCACCGGGATCTCGTACTCGGCACTGCCTACCAGGCGGTGTCGCCCGCCGATGATGTCGCCGTCGTCGTTCTTCGGCCCCAGTTTCTGATAGCCGTAGCCGCGGATGGAACCGTCGCCCCCGGCGAAGAAGCGCAGGGAACTGGGCAGTTCGCGCACCGAATCGACCTCGGTATAGCCGGCATCGGCGCGCAGCAGCGCGCGTCCCGGTCCCAGACCGCGGATGTAGCGGGCGTTGCCGCGCACCTGGGCGAAGCTGGTGGTGGAGAGGAGTTCCTCCGCGGCCCCCTGGACCGTGCCCTCCAGGCGGTAGCCCCGGCGCGGGGTCATCGGGTCGTCGGCCTCGGTGCGGCTCACGCGATACGACGGGATCAGCAGCTTCGAGGTGTCGGTCTGGTCGCCGACGGTGAAGTCCTCGTATTCGTAGCGCAGCATCTCCGTGGTCTGCCACCCGGAATCGCGTTGCAGCACCCGGCTGGTACCCAGCTGGAAGCGGTCGTATTCCTGAGTGCCGGTGTCCTCGGTCCGCCACGAGGTGAACAGGTTCAGGCGTTCGCGCAGCGGGTCGCGCAGCGGGATCTCGTAATTGAAGGCCACGCCGGAACGTACCGGCGAGGCCTCCACCTCGCCGGTATAGCGATGTCCGCGCCGGTTGGCATAGCGGTTTTCCATGCCGAAGCGGGTGCGCGGGCCGATGTCGGTGGAATAGCCGATGCCGGCCTCGAAGGCCAGGCGGTTGCGCGGCTCCAGTTCGACCATCACCGGTACCCGGCGCTCCTCGGCCTCGTCACGCAGCGGGCGCACGCGCACCGATTCGAAATAGCCGCTGTTGTTGAGATTGCGCTGCAGTTCGATGATTCGTGCGGAGGCATAGGGCTCCCCGGGTTCGAACGGCAGCAGACGCTGCATGAAACGCCCGCGCAGGATGTCCTGTTCGATGGTGATCTCGCCGAGCTCATAGCGCGGCCCGGTGTCCATGTGCAGGCGGATGGCGGCCGTGCGTTCGTCGGTATCGACCTCCAGTCGGCGCAGCGTGAACTCGGCCTCGAAATAGCCGCGTTCGGCCGCGACCCGGGTAAAGCGTGCGCGCAGGGCGTCGTAACGGTCGTGGCGCAGCACGTCCCCGGTGGTGATCTGCGTCTGCATCAGGATGGTCTCGAACGCGGGATCCACGCGGCCCTCCCCGTCCACCTGCAGGTCCAGCCGTTCGACCGTGGTGGGCGGGCCGGGGTCGAAGGTCAGGTTCAGGGTCCAGCAGGGGTCCGCGTCGCGTTCCAGCGACAGTTCCAGCTCCGGATGGTAGTGGCCGATGGCGCGCAGGGCGTCGCGGGCGCGGCTTTCGGCGTCGCGCAGCACCCGGCTCTCGCGGAATTCGGGCAGCTCGCAGCGCTGGCGCGCAAGGTCGAGGGTTGCCTCGATGTTGTCGCGCTGTTCGGCGGTGCCGCCCTCCAGTACCAGGCGGGGCCGCTCGTCACCGGCTGCCGGGGAGGTAAGCAGGGGCAGGGCCCCGAGCAGGGCCGCGAGGAGGAGGCGGCGCAGCCGGACGAATGGCGGGATGAGAATCATCGATGACGGGTCACGCGATCACGGGGCAACGGCCGAATGTTGCCGACAGGTTCGGTCCATGTTTCTCCGAGTGACAAGGCGGGTCGCGGGTTCCGCTCCCCGGTGTTCAGCGGGAGGGGTCAGCCGCCGGGGCAGTCGACGCCACTTTCCCGCGAGAATACCACCAGATGGGAGAAATCCAGGCGCAGGCGGACATGCTCGCCGATCACGAAATTGTCGTGCGACGGTGCCATGCACTGCACGCTGAGGCCGTCGGGCAGGCGCAGGGTGTAGAGGAAATCCGCACCGCGGAAGGCCTTGTCCAGGACCTCGGTGCGGACCTCGCCGTTCTCGTTGTCGATGGCGATGTCGTCCGGGCGTACCAGCACGTCGACCGCGGTGCCGGGGGCGAGGTCCTCCGAAAGCGGGCCCTGCAGGTGGCCCAGGGCGGTGTCGACCTGATTGCCGGGTTCCACCATGCCGGGGATCAGGGTGCCTTCGCCGATGAAATCCGCGACGAAGCGGTTGGCCGGCCGGTGATAGAGGTTGTAGGCGCTGTCCAGCTGGGCGATGCGCCCCTCGTGGATGACGGCGATGCGGTCGGCGAAGGCGAACGCTTCGTTCTGATCGTGGGTTACCAGGATCGCCGTGGTGTTCTCCGCGCGCAGGATCTCGCGCACCTCGCGCGCCAGTTCGCCGCGCAGCTCGACGTCCATGCTGGAAAAGGGTTCGTCCAGAAGCAGCAGGCCCGGGCGTGGTGCCAGGGCACGGGCCAGGGCGACGCGCTGTTGCTGTCCCCCCGACAGCGCGTGTGGATAGCCTGGTTCATAGCCGATCAGGCCGACCAGCCGCAGGAGCTGTCGCACCCGTTCGTCCTGCTTCGCGCGGCTCCAGTGGCGGATGCCGAAGCGCAGGTTGTCGCCTACCGTCAGATGCGGGAACAGGGCGAAATCCTGGAACACCATGCCCACGCCGCGCTTTTCCGGAGGCACGGTGAAACCGGGGTCGCTCATCGTTCGACCGTTCATGCGGACCTCACCGCGCATCACCGGCTCGAAGCCGGCGATCGCGCGCAGCAGGGTCGTCTTGCCGCAGCCCGAGGGCCCGAGGAGGCAGCCGATCTGGCCTTCGGGAAGCTGCAGTGACGCGTCGTGGACGACGGGCTGTCCGTCGTAGCCGATGTCGATGTGGTCGAGATCCAGAAGCGGTGTATGGGGTACCTGCATCAGCGGTCCTGTGCTTCGTCGGCGGACGGATTCATGGTGGCGCCGGCGGGCGCTGCCAGTGCTCGCGAACGTGGCCGGCGGCCGGGGTCCTCGGCAGGTTCGTCTGCCGGCGCGCCCTGGCCGGGGCGCGAGCGCCCGATGGTCGTCGACAGGAGGATAACCGGAACCAGCCCGACCAGCACGATGGCGAGCGCCGCGCTGGAGGACTCCCGCAGGCGCTCGTCCCCGGCCAGCTCGAAGGCCCGCACCGCCAGGGTGTTGAAGTCGAACGGACGCAGGATCAGCGTCGCCGGCAGTTCCTTGAGAACGTCGACGAACACCAGCAGCAGGGCGGTCAGCAGCGTGCCGCGCATGATCGGCATATGGACCCGCCACAGGGTCTTGACCGGGTGCAGCCCGAGCGAACGCGCGGCGTCATCCATGCTCGGCTGGATCTTGCCCAGGCCGGCCTCGACGGTCTGCAGCGACACCGCGAGGAAGCGCACGGCGTAGGCGAACAGCAGCGCGAACACCGTGCCGGACAGCAGCAGCCCGGTGCTGACGCCGAAGGTGTCGCGCATGAAACTGTCCAGCGCGTTGTCGAAGGCCGCGAACGGGATCATGATGCCGATCGCGATCACCGTGCCGGGTACCGCGTAGCCCATGCCGGCGATGCGGACCGCCACGTGGGTGATCCGCCCCCCCTCCATGCGCTGGGCGTAGGCGAGCACGAGGGCCAGCGCGACCGCGATGATCGCGGCGGCGATGGCCAGCCAGAAGGTGTTGAACACCAGTCCGGCGAAACGCGGATTCATCCACTGGTCGGTGGTCTGGAACGCCCAGATGGCCAGCTGCACCGTGGGGATCAGGAAGCCGAACAGAACCGGCAGCAGGCAGGCGAGGAAGGCGCCGGAGGCCTTCCAGCCGCGCAGGCGGTAGCGCGGCAGCGTGGAATAGCGGCGACTGGTGTGGTGGAAGCGGGCCTTTGCGCGCGACCAGCGCTCCAGCAGGATCAGCACGAACACGAAGCTCAGCAGCACGGCCGCCAGCTGGGCGGCTGCGGCCGGGTCGCCGAGCCCGTACCAGGTGCGGAAGATGCCCGTGGTGAACGTGCTGACACCGAAATAGGCCACGGTCCCGTAGTCGGCCAGCACCTCCATGAGTGCCAGGGTCAGCCCGGCGATGATCGCCGGACGGGCCAGGGGCAGTGCGACCCGGCGAAAGCCCTCCCAGGGGCCGGCGCCCAGCGTGCGCGAGACCTCCAGCACGCAGACCGACTGCTCCAGAAAGGCCGCCCGGCTGAGCAGGTAAACGTACGGGTAAAGCACCAGCAGCAGCATGACCATTGCGCCGCCCAGCGACCGGATCTCGGGGAACCAGTATTCGCCGTAGCCCAGCCCCGTCAGCTCGCGGATCAGACCCTGTACCGGCCCGGAAAAGTCGAGCATGCCGGTGTAGGTATACGCGATGATGTAGGCGGGCATCGCCAGCGGCAGCATCAGGGCCCACTGGAAGACCGAGCGGCCCGGGAACTCGCACATGCTGATCAGCCAGGCCACCGGCACGCCGATGAGCAGTACGCCGATCCCCACCCCGACCAGCAGTACCAGGGAGTTGGTGACATAGTCGGCCAGCACCGTCTGGCGCAGGTGTTCCCAGACCTCGCCGGCGGGGATGAATACGTGTCCGAAGATCACCAGCACCGGCAGGGCGAGGACCAGCGCGGTGATCACCGCCACCAGCGACCACGGGCTGAGCGGCAGCCGCGGACGGCGGAAGGCGGGCATGCGTGCCCCGGTGCTGGTGACGGAATCGGTCATGGAGTGCAAATAGTAAAGGTTCTTGTTTCGAATTCCATGGGTGCCCCCGCAGTCTGCGGGGAGTACGGCCACTGCCGCGTTCCGGGGGGGCACACACAAGCGCCCCGACCAGGGCATGGTCGGGGCACTGCAGGGGTCTCCGGGTCAGGCGGGATCAGCGCCAGCCGCCGCGGTCCATGATGCGCACGGCCTCGGCGTTGTTTTCGCCCAGGATGTACAGCTCGATGTCGTCGGAGACGAAGTTGCCGAAACCGGCGAGGATGTCGCTGGTCGGGACATCGTCACGGATCGGGTATTCCTGGTTGGCTTCGGCGTACCACTCCTGGGCCGATTCCGATGTCAGGTACTCGATCAGCCGGACCGCGTTCTTCTGGTTGGGGGCATGGGCCGTGACGCCCGCGCCGGAGATGTTCACGTGGGTGCCACGACCGTCCTGATTGGGCCAGAAGACCCCGATCTGCTCGGCCACTTCGCGATCACGCCCTTCGCCTTCCAGCATCATGCCGAGGTAGTAGGTGTTGGCGATGGCGATGTCGCACACGCCGTCGGCCGCCGCGCGGATCTGGTCGCGGTCACCTCCCTGCGGACGCCGGGCCATGTTGGCCACGATGCCTTCCACCCATTGCTGGGCGGCATCTTCGCCCTCGCTGGCGATCATGGAGGCGACCAGCGACTGGTTGTAGACATTGTCGGAAGAACGGATGCAGATCCGGCCTTCCCACTGCGCGTCGGTCAGGGCCTCGTAGGTCGACAGCTCGGACGGGTCGACACGGTCGGTGTGGTACATGATGGGCCGGGCGCGCATGGACAGGCCGAACCACTCGCCATCCGGGTCGCGGTAGCGCTCGGGGACGTTGTTTTCGAGGGTTTCGCTCTCGATCCCCTGGAGTACCCCGGCCGCGTGAGCCTGGTGCAGACGTCCGGCGTCCGTGGTGATGAACACGTCGGCGGGCGAATTGCGGCCTTCCTGCCGCAGCCGCTGGAGCAGAGCGTCGGCACCCCCGGTCACCAGGTTGACCTCGATCCCGGTCTCGTCGGTGAAGTCTTCCAGCAACGGCTGGATGAGCTGTTCCTGACGTGCGGAATAGAGGTTGACCTCTCCGGCGCCCGCGGCGCCGTTATCGGCGTCGGGGCCACAGCCGGCAAGCGGCAGAGTGACGGCCACCGTGGCGGCGGCACCGATGATCCAGTTCAGGGGGCGGGTCTGCATGGCCGTTGGTCCTCGAGACGGTTGGTTTTTGTAGTTGATTCGCCATAAAAGCGAGAACGATTGTTATTTGTATTATCTTCCGTGGTCAAGTCCCATCATCCGGATTGTTTGTCGCGGCGGCCCGCCCCGGACGTGCACATCGATCGGTGTTTCCCTAATCTGAGACCCATGGACAAGCCACTGCCGCAGACCCCCGCCCCGCTGCCCGCCGCGCTGGAAGACGAGATCCGGCGCCTGTGGGAGGAACTGGAACCCGCAGAGGGCGCACCGCCGGACCCGCCACCCGCCGAACACCGGCCGCCGGCCTTCAGCCATTAC
>NZ_MUZR01000072.1 GCF_001995255.1 Thioalkalivibrio halophilus
GTTCATCGACGGCATCGAGCAGACCGAACCGACCAACGACGAGGCATCATCCATCACCGACCGGAGCGCCGCCTGAACCAGCCATCGCTCATACACCAGACTTGACCATAACTCGGCATCCTCCGGCACCACGGTCATCAACGGCCGGGCCGGCTCCACCACGCCACCCACCGTGTGGACCGCCAGCTGTTCCACCGTGCCGGTCACCGGCGCACGCAGGCGCATCAGTTCGTCACGCCGCCGCGCCTTGATCAGCTCCTGTTCCAGGGACTCCGCCTCGGAACGCGCCTGATGGAGGATGTCCAGGGCTTCTCGCCGGCTCTCTGCTCGCAGGGTACGGCGCTGCTCGCGCGCCTCGTGCAGCGCAGCCTCGGCCTCCGAGCGCCGTGCCCGCTCCGCGTCCAGGGCATTCGCCGCCTCAATGCTCTGCTGTTCCAGTTCCAGCTGCTCGTGGCGGGCCGCCATGCCCGCGTCCGATAACTGCAACAGATCATTGCTGCGCCCGCGGATGATCGGCAGGGTCTGTTCCAGCCCGGCCACCATCGCGCCCGCCGCAGCGATCTCCTCCTGCCTGCGCGCGATCTCCGCATCCAGCTGCTGCATGCGGGCACGGTAGTGATGCACATGGCCGCGCAACACCCGCTGCTCCACCAGCAGGGCATCCTCCGGCGCGGGGAAATCCGGCTGCAGCACCGGCCGCTCGGTATCGCCGTCCAGGGCCTCCAGGAACGCCTCCGAACGCGCGGCGGTCAGGCGGGCGGACAGCAGTTCCCGGCTCAGGCGCGTCACATCCGCGGTCGAAAGGGTCGAGTCGAGCTCGATCAGGACATCGCCGGCCTCGACGCGCTGCCCGTCCCGTACCCGGATGGCCCTGACGCTGGCCGTCTCCGTGGCCTGTACCGTCTGGGTACGCCCGTCCGGCACCACCTTGCCTTCGGCCACCGCAACGATGTCCATGCGCCCCAGGGTGGCCCATACCACGGTCAGCACCGCCAGCAGCAGGATGAGACCGATGATGACGCGCGGCAGCGGGTGCACCGGCGTCTCCTGGAGCGAAAGGGCCGCCGGGAGGAACTCCTGCTCGTGCGGCACTCGTCGCGGCGGGTCCATCTCCCGCCGGCGCCCCCAGGCGATGGCGAAGGCCCGCCGATAGCGCCCCTTGAGGTCCTGCCATGCGCTGCGCCGCATCCCCATGGCGCCCTCCCTCAGGTCTGCTGCAGGCGCAACAGGCCCGCATAAATGCCGTCGCCACGCTCGGCCAGGCTGTCGTGGGTCCCGGATTCGACGATCTGGCCGTGGTCCATGACGATGATGCGGTCGGCCCGGCGTACGGCGCTGAGCCGATGGGCAATGATGATGACCGTACGACCACGGGCGATCTGCGCCATGTTCTGCTGGATGACGCGCTCCGACTCGTAGTCGAGGGCGCTGGTCGCCTCGTCGAAGATCAGGATGCGCGGGTCGTTCATCAGGGCGCGGGCAATGGCGATGCGCTGGCGCTGACCGCCGGAAAGCGTGCCACCGTGCTCGCCAACGACGGTGTCGTAGCCCTCGGGGGTTTCCAGGATGAAGTCGTGGGCCCCGGCCTGGCGCGCGGCCGCCATCACCTGTTCCAGCGGTGCCCCCGGGCTGGCCAGGGCGATGTTCTCGCGGATACTGCGGTTGAAGAGCATGTTCTCCTGCTGCACCACGCCGATCTGGCGGCGCAGCGAAGCGATCTCGGCCACCGCCAGGTCGGTGCCATCCACCAGCACCCGCCCGCGCTCGGGCACATACATCCGGCCGATCAGCTTCGCCAGGGTGCTCTTGCCCGATCCGGAGCGGCCGACCACGCCCAGCACCTGACCGGGCGGGATCTCCAGGCTGACCCCGCGCAGCACCTCGGGACCGTCGGGCCGGTAGCGGAAATGCACCTGGTCGAACTCGATACGCCCGTCCAGACGGGGCAGGCTGCTGCGGTTGGCGAACGAGGATTCCGTGGGTGCATTGAGGATGTCGCCAAGCCGCTGCATGGAGATCCCGACCTGCTGGAAGTCGGTCCACATGTTGGCCAGACGCATGATCGGCTGGGCGACACGCGCGGCCAGCATGTTGAAGGCAATCAGCTGGCCGACGGTCAGGTCGCCCTCGATCACCAGCCGTGCCCCCAGCCACAGCGTGCCCACCGTCACCAGCTTTCCCACAAGCGAAATCAGCTCGCGGGCGACGGTCGACAGCCGGGTGGTCCGCAGACCGGCGGAGACATAGCCGGCCAGCTGCTCGTCCCACTTCTTCGTGGTCTGCGGCTCCACCGCCATCGACTTGAGGGTGTCGATACCGTTGATGCTCTCGACCAGAAAGGCCTGGTTCTCGGCGCCGCGGTTGAACTTCTCGTGCAGCCGCGCGCGCAGCGGCGGCGTGATGAACAGCGAGATCATCACATACAGGGGCAGCGATGCGATGACGATCAGCGTCAGCCAGCCGCTGTAGAAGAACATCACCGCGATGAACACCACCGAGAAGAACAGATCGAGCACCAGGGTCAGGGCATTGCCGGTCAGGAACTCACGGATGTTTTCCAGTTCGCGAACCCGCGCCACCGAATCGCCCACCCGCCGGGACTGGAAATACCCCATGGGCAGATTGATGAGGTGGCGGAACAGGCTCGCACCCAGTTCGACGTCGATCCGGCTGGCCGTATGTGCCAGCACATAGCTGCGCAGTCCGGACAGCACCACCTCGAAGACCATCACCGCGAGCAGGCCGATGGCCAGCACATCCAGGGTCGTCAGGCTGCGATGCACCAGGACCTTGTCCATCACCACCTGGAAAAACAGTGGCGTGACCAGGGCGAAGATCTGCAGGAAAAACGACGCCAGCAGCACCTCGCCCAGCAGGCGCCGGTGCTTCACCAGCGCGGGCACGAACCAGGTGAAATCGAACTTCCCCAGTTCCGCGGTGAGCGAGGCGCGGGACGTGAACAGGATCAGCTTCCCGGACCACAGCTCCGCCAGGTCTTCCCGCGAGATTCGCTGGGCCGGACCCTTGCCGGGATGCTGGATGAGCGCACCCTGGTCACTGACGCGGGCCAGCACGAAGAAGCGGCCGTCCTTCGCCAGGGCCACCGCCGGGAGCGGTGTCTGCTCCAGACGGGAAGGTTTCGTGCGGACGCGCTTCGCCTTGAGCCCCAGCCGCCGCGCCCCGAGCAGGATGCGGTCGGCGTCGAAAGGCTCGCCATCGGCGGCGAATTCGTGCCGCAGCTGTTCCGGATTGGCCGGCACCCCGTGGTACTGGGCCAGCATAACCAGGGCCAGAAGCCCCGTATCGACAGGCCCGTTCTCCCCCGTGGAGCCCGTCGCTTCCCTGCCTTGTGAATCCATGACTATCCGTGCGACGCATCGCCGGAATCCCGTCCGGCGATCTGCAATGGAGGGGCCGCCCGGGCAGGCCCGGACGGCCGTACGGGCGGCTTACTGCCAGGCTGCGGCCACCACCGGATCGAGCGTGTCCCGATAGTCCTTCGGGAGGCCGGTCTCGTCCGCCCCGGACGGATCGAACGCGGCCATCGCCTGTACCAGGTTGTTGACCTCGGCAGCGGTCAGCACCTCGCCGGACGACAGCTCCACCCGATCCAGGGTCTCGCCGTGGCGGCCGAACCAGTCATCCACGGTGATGCGGTCATCGGTGCCGATCACCTCGATCGACAGGTCACGGCGATCCTGGCTGAACCAGAGCTGGTCCGCCGCGATCTCCTCGCCCAGCAGCAGGACGTCCTCGCCCGGGTCGCGGGCGTTCTCCACGATGCGGTCGTGGCCGTCGCCGCGCTCGAAGTAATAGGTGTCGCTGCCCTCGCCCCCGTACAGAACATTGCTGCCGCGACCGCCGTGGATGAAGTTGTCGCCGCCTTCGCCGCGCAGGGTATTGTCGCCGTCGTTGCCGATCAGGGTATTGTCCAGCTCGTTGCCCCGGCCCCAGTAGTCGCCGTCTCCGGTCAGCGTGAGATTCTCGACGTGGTCGGGCAGGCGAAAGTGGGTCTCCGCCTTCACCGTATCCGTGCCGCCATTCTCCTGAGCGATCACCTTGGTGCCCGGGTTGCTGACCACATAGGTGTTGTCCCCGTCACCGCCATACAGGAAGTTGGCGGAGCGCCCGCCCCCGATCAGCACGTTGTCCCCGCTCACGCCATACAGGTGACTGGGGCGCTCGGTGCCGATGATGATGTTGTCCTCTTCGTTGCCGCGCCCCACCCGGGCGTCGCCGACCAGCGTCAGGTTCTCCACGTTGTCCGGCAGGGTGTAGTCGAACGGGCTGATCACCGTGTCCGTGCCCTGGTTCGGCTTCTCGATGACCACGTCGTCCTCGCTGTTGAGGATGTAGGTGTTGTCACCGCGCCCGCCGGCCATCACGTTCGCGCCGGCCACGCCATTGAGCACGTTGTCGCCATTGTTGCCTTCGATGTAGTTGTCCAGCTCGTTTCCGGTGCCGTCGATGTCGGCCGAGCCGGTGAGGATCAGATCCTCGACGTTGTCGGGCAGGGCGTAGGTGACCGAGGAGCGGATGGTGTCGTGGCCCTCGCCGGGCTGCTCGATCACCACGTCGTCTTCGCTGTTGACCACGTAGATGTCGTCGCCCGCGCCGCCGATCATAATGTTGGCACCGGCGCGGCCGTCGATGTAATTGTCGCCCTCCACGCCATTCAGCACGTTGTCGCCGGTGTTGCCGATGATCACGTTGTCCAGCTCGTTGCCCGTGCCGTCGAGATCGTCGCCGCCCATCAGCGTCAGGTTGTCCACGTTCTCCGGCAGGACATAGTCGATGTACGAGTGCACGGTGTCGTTGCCCTCGCCGGGCTGTTCGATCACCACGTCCTCGTCGCTGCGCACCACGTAGGTATCGTCGCCGGTGCCACCGATCATGATGTTGGCGCCGCCGCGACCGTCGATGTAGTTGTTGCCCGCCACGCCGTGCAGCACGTTGTCGCCGGTGTTGCCGATGAGCTCGTTGTTCAGCTCGTTACCCGTACCATCAAGATCCTCGCTGCCCTGCAGGTGCAGGTTCTCCACGTTCTCGGGCAGGACGTAGTCGATGTGGGACTCGACGGTGTCGTTGCCCTCGCCCGGCTGCTCGATCACCACGTCGTCGGTGCTGTGCACCACGTAGGTGTTGTTGCCGCGCCCACCGATCATGGTGTTGGCGCCGGCCACCCCGTCGAGCCGATTGTTGCCGGAGTTCCCGATCAGGACATTGTCCAGCTCGTTGCCGGTGGCACTGATCCCGCTGCGGCCCAGCAGCGTCAGGCTGTGGAGGTTGTCGGACAGGGTGAACGACACATGCGACTGCACGGTGTTGATGCCATCCGCCGATTCCGCGATCACCTGGTCGTCCCGGTGCCGGACCACGAACAGGTTGTCGCCTTCACCACCCACCAGTAGGTCGGCATCCCGGCCGCCGTGCAGCCAGTTGTCCCCGGCGCCACCGGTCAGGGTGTTCTCGCCCTCGTTGCCCACCAGGATCGCGTTCTCCTCCCCGCCGGTCAGCTCGTCGCCCTCGGTCGAACCGAGCTGCAGCGCGGCCAGGTCGAAGCTGTGGCCGTCGGCAAAGCGCAGGGTGTTGATGCGGTGGCGTTCGGCATCGGCACTGCCGAACCAGTTCTCGATGGTGATGCTGTCACGACCGTTGCTGTGCGCCAGCACCAGCGAACTGCCCTCGGCACGGATGTCCAGATCGCCGGCGCGGATCTCCGGGCCGAACTCCAGCACGCTGTGGCCGCTGTCGCCGTGCATCTCGATAATCGTGTTGTGACCCTGGCCGACATCGAAGCGGTAGGTGTTATTGCCACCACCGCCGTAGAGAATGTCGTTGCCCGAACCGGCCTGCAGCACGTCATCGCCATCACCGCCCAGCAACCAGTCGCCGCCCGAACCGGCGGTGAGCTCCGCACCGTCGTTGCCCCCAAACACGACCTCGGAGGCGGCCGTGCCTTCGCCGTCAGCGCGCACCCCGTCCCAGCCGAAGTCGGCCAGGGCATCCTGCACCGCCGGATCATCACCGGCCTGCGCGAGCCAGTCGCGCAGCAGGCCATGGCTGTCGAAGCCCATGGGCGAGAGCTGTTCGCCGGCGGCGCGCTGCAGTTCCAGAAGCTCCGCCACGCCACGGGCCGGATCGGCATCGAACTGCTGCTGCAGCGCCTCCGTGGTGCCCGCGAAGTCGATGCGGATACCGTCTTCATCGAAGACCAGGTCCATCCCTTCCAGATAGGGCGCCAGATGGGTCTGGCGCATCATCTGCCCGTACATGGTCGTCTGCAGAATGTCGAAGCCGGCGCGCAGTTCGCCCGAGGCCATGACCCTTGGGTCCGGGCTGCCGTGCTGGCGGAACTCCCGCCCCAGGAACGCCTCCAGCGTCGCAACCTTGCGCCCGTCGATATGACGGCCCCGGCTCTCCGGGTCCACGTCACTGACGCCCGCCCACTCGTACAGCAGGTTCTCCATGCGGGCTTCACGCGCCTTCACGTCCGTCTCGGCCATGAAGGCCTCGACCTCACCGCGCAACTGTCCGCTCTCGTCCCGCACCAGCGCCTGATGCAGGTCATGCACCTCGCCATAGCCCTTCAGGTCGGGCAGGGTGGCGATGTCTTCCGGTACGTCCAGGCGCTCGCGTGCCTCGGTGTGGGCGGTGTCCTGGATGAACCACACGTCCGTGGCCTCGCCCTCGCGGCCGTCCGCCCACTCGAACCGGCCGAT
>NZ_MUZR01000073.1 GCF_001995255.1 Thioalkalivibrio halophilus
CGGCTCAATACTGCCCGGTCGAGCTCGACCTCCAGCCGGCGCGCCTCGACCACGGGAAAGATATCCGCGGGGCCGATCATCTCGCCCTCGTGTTCGATGCGCACCAGGGCCTCGAAATACGAGGGGTGGCACTCGGTCAGAGCCACAACCGGCTGGTAGGCCATACGAATCCCGGTTCCCCGGGTCACGGCCTCGTACACCGCGTTGTTGACCCAGTTCGAATAGATGCCCCGCGTGTCGTCCGCCAGTTCCGGCGTAAACAGCACCACATGCGAAGACGCGGGGCGCTTGGCCTTGTACATGGCTACGTCGGCCTGCCACGGCAGGGCTCTCAGGGCCTGTTCGTCATTGCCGGGCGCGACGGCCATGCCAATACTGATCTTGATCGGCTCCCGCACCCCGAACGCGGCGAAATCGGTGGCTCGGATGCGTTCCTGGACCTGCTCTCCCATGTTTCGGGCACCGGATTCGTCGCAGTCCAGGAAAATCGCCGCGAATTCGTCGCCACCGATCCGGAACAGCGGCTCCCCTTCCCGCAGGACCTCGCCAATGCTTTGCGCGACCGCCTTCAGGACGGCGTCTCCCAACTCGTGGCCGTAACTGTCGTTGATCGCCTTGAAGTGAGTGATGTCGAACAGGACGAAGCACACCGGATCACCATGGCGGGTCACCATCCCTGGCACGGTTTCCCAGTATTCCTCGAATGCCCGCCGGTTACGCACTCCGGTGAGGGCATCGTGGTACGCCATGCGCGAGAGTTCGCGATTGTTCCTCTCCAGGCTGGAATGAACATCGTGGAGCCGGGCCTGGTAGGAGTTCAGGGATTCCCGGATCTTTTCCGTTTCCGCGATGGGCAGCCAGCCGTTGACTCGTTTCAGCACAAGGCTTCCGGCGCTTTCGCGCAGCCGGTCGATATGTCCGGCAATGGTTCGCAGGGGGCGTACGATCACGTAGACCAGTGAAGAGAACAGGGCCCCGGTGAGGAGCAGAAGGATGCCCGCGAAATTGATCAACGCGTCGAGCAGAAGCGAGTCCAGCTGATCGGCCATCGGGTTCGAGCGCAGCTCGAAGCGCGCCTGCCCGAGGAGATCCCCTGCGGGGACCGCATCCTGCTCGCCGAGATCGAAATGGATCGATTCGGGATCGACATAGCGGTACGCGTGGCCCTCGCGGAGCGCGTCGAGAAACCGGGTCTGCAGACCGACGAATCCCGATGGCTCGGCCCCGTCGGGCACGGGAACCGGTTCGAACGTCACCAGGAACGGTTCCTCATCGCCCGGCATCGCGCGTGGCGCCGGAGGCGGCAACTCGAGCTCCGCGGGCAAGCCTTCGGAATCCGGCCCGGGCAGCGGCGCTCCATCTCGATCATAAATCCGCGCGTCCACGACGCTGTCCGCCAGGACCCCGGCCTGGTGCATGCGGTGGCTCTTCCAGTAGGCATAGTAGTGCGGGGTGCCCAGTTGTTGGCGCACTTCCTCCCAGCGCGCGAACCGGGAAGCCTGACGGTCTGCCTGCTCGCAGACGTGATCCAGAGCCTCGGCAAGCTCCTGGCGCGCGGCCTCGCGGCCACTTTCCTGAATTTCGCCGCGCAGCTGGTCGACCTTGTGCCAGGTGTAGAAACCAAAACCGGCCACGATCAGCAAGGACACCGCCGCCAGCAGCAGGGCGTAATGCGTGATCGAAAGCGTACGGCCGGGGATCATTGCGAGTGACGCTCCCGGAGCACTTGCTCGACCTCCTCCAGCAGGTCGAATTCGTGCATCCGGTCGAAGAAGTGGTTGGCACCTTCCACGATACGGACCTCCACTCCATGGCGCCGCAGGGTCTCTATCCAGTCCAGATCGATCCGGTCATCGATACTGCCCGCGATCAGGGTGGAAGGCACGGTATTCAGCTCGAGGGCCCGCTCCGTCCGCTGCCGGTCCCAGTCGTAGTAGGACAGGTACGCCTCGGGCGTCGTGACGTACTGACGACAGAACCCCAGGGAATACTCCTCCAGTCCGGCATCACCGCGTTCGAGCGACGCCCGGGCGCGGGCGGCATCTTCGGCCGATTCGAATGCGGCCTCGCCATGGCCGAAATAGGTCACGCTGATGAAGATGGCGTGGGCCACCGGAGTGTTCGCGGAATCCGCCAGGTAAGCCAGCAGGTTGACGCTGCCGGCACTGTGACCGATCACGACGGGTTCCTGATCGGTCTTTTCCCGCAGCCAGTCCACCCAGACAGCGACTTCGTTCCGCGTCTGCTCCATGCCGTGGGTATGCACCGCCTCGCACGGCAGGCTCGCGGTGCGCCGGTCGATCCCCAGGGTCAGCGTGGGGGTCAGCACGTGGAACCCCGCGTCCGCGAGTGCCACCGCGAGCCGGCGCACGGTGGGGAAGTGATGGGTCTGCAGGAAGCCGTGCTGGATCAGCACGGCGGGCTTGTCCGGTTCGCCGGCCCAGTATGCGGCCTCGGCCGCATCACCGGAGGGCATTTCCAGGACCACCGGGGTTTCCCCGCCGGTTGCCACGGCACTCAGACTCAGCAGGATCACGGTGGAAACGACCGCCGCCGTGCTGCGCAAGAACCTTGCGGGCATAGTCGTAACCCTCCTGGCCAAAGACCCCCCGGGGAAAACCCCCAGTTTTAATGTAACAGTCTCGCGGCGCGATGGCATGCACGCCGGTCCGTCAATGGACGAAGCTAGTCGGAACGCGGCTGTGGCGGAACGGCTTTCGCCTGCAGACTCGAATGGAGGCTCAGCCCCGTCACGGTCAGCAGGATCAGCGCCATCCCGAAGATCTGGACCGCCGCCAGGGATTCATCCAGGAACACCACACCGAACAGCGACGCGGTCACCGGCTCGACCATGGCCACGATGGAGGCCACCGCCGGCGCCGTGTAGTTCAGACCGACGATGTAGAAGATGAACGACAGACCGGCGCCCAGCACGCCGAGGATCACGAACAGGGGCCAGCTCGAGGTGCTCAGCACGTCCACCATCTGCCCCGGATCACCCAGCGAGAAAAGGATGAGGACCAGGACCGCGAACGCGATCACCAGGATCGCCTGCGGGCTGCCATGGGGCGCGGCAAACTTGAAACCGAAGATGAACACCGCGTAGGACAGGCCGGAGGCCAGACCGGCACCCGCGGCGATCAGGGTCACGTCCCCGGCGCCGATGTCGTAGATCCCGGTCAGCAGCACCACGCCCAGCAGGACCATGACGATCGCCACCCACTTGAACAGCGTGGGCCGCTCCAGCCCCAGCGCAAACGAAACCAGGTACACGAACACCGGCGCGCAGTACATCAGCGTCGCGGCCACGGCCACGCTGCCTTCCGCGATACTCAGGAAATAGAACGTGAAGTTGCCGGCCACGCCCAGGCCGGCCACCGCCGACCAGAGCCACATGCGACCGCTGCCCAGTCCGCTGCCCTGCGGACGCAATGCCAGCCAGGCGAGCACGAACAGTAGCCCGATCGCACCGCGATAAAACGACACCACCACGGGATCCCAGCCCTGCCCCGTCAGAATGCCGCCGATTCCGCCGGATAGCCCCCATGAAAACGCCGCCAGCACGACGAGCAGGGTACTCAGCCCGGCCAGTTTTTCGTTGGTAAGGGATTTCAGGGGGTTCGGTGAGGCATGGGGCATTCACTGTCCTTTCATCGATCGAGGATGCGGGAAAACAAGGGACGAAAGTATACCAGCCCCTCGCAAACTGCCCCGGCACATCCATTCGGTTTGGGAGAATACCCGGGAGCTGCCTCTACCCTTGCTCCCCTCACATTCCCTGGCGCCGCCCGCGCGGGACGCACGGGTGTGTGACCTGCGTCGATTGCCGTACCCCGGGGGAGGGTCTAACGTCACTGGTGAGCACCCATCCCCCTGTGTGCTCGGCGCCCCGTCCTCCCCCGGAGGTCGGGGCGTTTTTGGTTTCGAGCGTCCGGACCGTAAAAAGACCGCAATTCCGGGCCGCACATGGCGAACTCGGACATTCGGCTGATGGAAAGGTCTCGCCGCTCCGCTATCTTCTGAAGTACACGCATGATATTCGGGAGGTTCGCCATGAACACCACCACCGAACACAAGATCATCGCCGCAACCTCGGCGGTGGCCCGGCTTACCACCCTGCACCACTGGCTGGGCGACCCCGCCGATGCACCCGAGCATATCCTGCCGGCGCCCGTGGTCCATGCCTGGGCCAAACGCGGCGAGCCAGGGAGCCAGCACGAAGCCCTGGCGGGGGCGGTCGGACGCGGCTGGATTCGGGTGACCCCGGAGGGCTATTGCCTCACGAGGGATGGTCTCGCCGCACTGCAGACCTTCGTGCCGCATTTTCGCCGCCTGGCCCGCCGGGACACGCCGAAGACCGCCGCCCCCGCCAGCTTCTGAGCGGCGACGCCGGGGCGTTGAGCCCCGCCATCGATCTGTTCATCGAGCACTACTGAGCGGAGCTGCCCGAACCACCGGAGCCGCCAATGACGAGCCGCCTGATTATCGCCGCCCTGACGATTGCCACGCTGCTCGCCGCACCGGCCCTGCAGGGCGCGGAGAAGCAGCCCGAGCGGCCGAGCATCGGTCTCGCACTCGGCTCCGGTGGCGCCGGGGGGCTGGCCCACATCGCCATCCTGCAGGTCTTCGACGACCTCGATGTCGAACCCGACCACATCAGCGGTACCAGTATCGGGGCGGTGATTGGCGGGCTGTATGCGGCCGGCCTCAGCGCCGAGGAGATCCTGGACGTCTTCGACGACTTCGGTGGCTCGCGCATGGATGCCCTTTCCGGGCTGGTCGAGGCCGATGTGCAACTCACCGAGCTGATCCCGCTGCGCCTCGGGCGCAACGCCGTGCTCGACTCGACCGAATTCCTCGAATTCCTCGCCAAACACACCGATGCCGAGACGTTCGACGATCTGCGCATCCCCCTGTCGGTGGTGGCCACCGACTACTGGAGCGGAGACACGGTAGTGCTTGCCGAGGGCGAACTGTTCCGCGCGATCGAGGCCAGCATGGCCGTCCCCGGCCTGTTCGAGCCGGTTCCGCAGGGCGACGACCGGCTGCTGATCGACGGCGGCACGTCCAACCCGCTGCCCTGGAACCTGCTGCAGGAAGATCACGACTTCGTGATCGCCGTCGACGTCTCCGCCAGCCGCAAACAGGCCCCCAACGATCCACCGGGCCTGACCGATCTGCTGTTCACCACCTTCAGCATCATGCAGAGCTCGCAGATCCGCCACATGCGCGAACACGACCCGCCCGATCTCTTCCTCGAGGCCGGCACCGCGGACATCCGCCTGCTCGACTTCAACCGGGTCGAGGAGATCGTGGAAAAGGCGCAGCCCAGTGCCGAAAAGCTGCGCGAGGCACTCGAGACCCGGCTCGATCCACCCGCGCAGACCGACCCGTAGGCCTGCCCGACTGCAGCGCCGCCGGGCTCAGATATGCCGTGAGAAATCCCCGTAGCGGCAATGACCGAGCAGGTTGCGAAACGCCGGGCCGTCCAGCCGAATCAGCGAGACGTGGTCGCCCCCCTCCACATAGACCCTGCCCTGCGCCGCGAGCGATTCATCCAGAAGGACCTCCAGACCCCATGCGCTACCCAGCGCCGGGACTGCCCCGTGTTCGCAGTCCGGGAACACCGACCGGACCTCCTCTTCGGTCGCCAGCCCCACATGCTCCCCGAGCATGTAGTGCAGCTTGCCGAACTGCAGCCGGCGCGTGGCCGGCAGGACCGCCAGCATGTAATGGCCGGCATCCTCCACCAGCACACCCTTGGTCAGTTCATCGCCGGGTACGTGGGCGGCTTCGGCCGTCCGGCTGGCGGAAACCGCACGCGGATGGCCCACAACGTCATAATTCACGTCCCGCTCGTCGAGAAATTCCTGCAATGTAGTGCTGATCGTCATCGTTCTGCCCCTCTCGCCGCGGCCGGGTCACGCAAACGCGGATCCATGCCTTCAACCCGAGGATAGACAGGCTGAAGGCCACGAGCTCGCCGCTTTCCGCCACCGGGGGGCCCGCTGGGGCCCTTCGACGGGCGGCCACCCGTTGATTGCCCCATACTCCCGAGGCAGCAAGTCCGGAATGACGGGGGAAGAGCATGCTTCGCATCGCGGCTGTGCTGTTGCTGGGCCTTGGGATCTTCGCCGGCTGGATCGCCGCGCAGGGCTGGGAGGCCATGCGCGTGCTCCAGGACATCGAGGCCGGCGCGGGGCCGAGCGCGCTGAAGGAGCGCACCCCCGAGCCCGCGCGCGAAACACTGACGTTCACGACGGACGAAGGTGACATCGCCGCCGACCTGTACCATCCCGGGCAGGAGGTGGGCGCGCGCATCGTCCTGGTACCGGGCTTCACGCCGCAGGGCAAGGACGACCCGCGGCTGGTACAGCTCGCCCGTACGCTGGCGCGGGCGCGCTTTCTGGTGCTGGTGCCCGACCTGCAGGGCTCGAGAGCGCTCAGCGTGCGCCGCGAGGATGCCGCGGCCATCAGTGACGCCGCCGCCCTGCTCGCCCGCCTGGAGGTGGAGCGCGCTCCCGACGAACAGGACGTGGGGGTCGCCGCCATCTCCTACGCCGTGGGCCTGGCCGTGCTGGCCACACTCAAGCCGGAGGGGAAGGAAGCCATCGACTTCCTGGTCGGGATCGGCGGCTACTACGACACCGAAAACGTCGTCACCTTCGCCACCACCGGGGCCTACCGGGAACCCGGCTCCAGCCGGTGGCAGACGCGCACGCCCGACCCGCTGGCAAAATGGCTCTTTCTGTGGGGCAACCTGCATGTGCTCGATGACCGCGCGGACCGCGCGCTACTCGAAGAAATCGCCCGCCGGCGCGCCGCCGACCCCGAGGCGCGCATCGACGAGCTGAGCGACCCACTCGGCGCGGAGGGCCGAAGCCTGCTGGCGCTGATCCTGAACGACGACCGCGAGCGGGTACCGCAGCTGCTGGATGACCTGCCGGCCAGCGCGCGGGAAGCCATCGAGGCTCACTCCCTCGCCGAACGTGACCTCTCGCATCTTTCCGGCCGCGCCCTCCTCATCCACGGCCGGGACGACACGATGATCCCGCACACCGAAAGCACGCGCCTCGCCCGTGCCATCGGCGAAACCGACCTGCACCGCATCGACGGCTTCTCCCACATCGACCCGCACGGCGTCGGACTCATCGGCCAGTGGCGGCTCGTGCGGGCAATGACGGACCTGCTGGCATGGCGCGACCAGGGCGCCTGAACGCCCGCGGCCCGCCCCGGGCACTCCCCGGTTCTTCCGGGCCTCCAGAAAATTGCTCAAGCCCCTCCGTTTGGAGGGGGCACAAGCGCCCGCGCCGTTGCAGATTGAATACTACAACCACATGTTGAGGAGGGAACCCCAATGAAACCCAAGGCCCAGCACATCCCCGGCGCGCTGCTGCTGGCCCTCGGGGCCACGCCGTTAATCGCCGGCGTCACCATCCCCCATACCTTCCAGTCCGGCGAAACCGCCGTGGCCGAAGAGGTAAACGAAAACTTCGAGGCCCTGCGCAACCGGATCGAAGAACTGGAGAACGAGCTCGACAACGTGCTCGAGCTCAATGAGCACGTGGAGGTGATCAACGTGCACCCGACCGATCCCAATGCGCAGACGGTGCGCTTCTCCGGAGTGGATGTGCAGATCGTCAATGGCGAGGGGGAGACCGCCACCGTCAACGGCGTCGGCAACCTGATCGTCGGATACAACGAGGAACGGTCTGGGTATCTTGTGGCTCGGGTCTGCAGCGACGGGCGATACGACAACGAAACGGAGTGCACGAGCAACGGCGGAACCTGGGCGCACAACCACAAGTCCGGCTCCCACAACATCGTCGGAGGCTCCGGCAACGCCTATTCTTCCTATGGCGGCCTGGTGGTGGGCCTCCAAAACACGATCAACCGCGCGTACGCGAGCATCAGCGCTGGTCAACGGAATGTGGCTTCGGGCGAGGTAAGCAGCGTCAGCGGCGGCCATTCGAACACCGCCGAGGGCCCGGCCAGCAGCATCAGCGGCGGCGGGGACAACACCACCGAGGGCTGGGGCAGCAGCATCCTCGGCGGCGAGGACCAAACTGCTTCAGACGAGTACGAAACCATCCCCAATTGATCAGGAGGCCGCAGGATGAAGACGCAACGACTCATCCCCGCCCTGCTGTTCGCCACCCTGCTGTTCGCCACCCTGCTGCTGGCCGGCTGTGGCGGCGGCGGTGGTGGCGGCGGCGACGGTTCCCCCGATGCCGACGCCGATCCGGAGATCTCCTCCACCTGGGGCGAAATGGCCTGGGACGAGGGCAACTGGCAGTAACCCATTCCACCAAAAGGGCCGGGCACTCGCCCCGGCCCTGGCAGGGTCCCACAAAAACTCCTCAATCCCCTTCGTTTGGAGGGCGCCCGGACGCCTTCTCTACAGCAGACTGAAAGCCCGCACTTTCATGTGAAGAGGGAGTTCAATGAAACCCAAGGCCCAGTACATTCCCGGCGCGCTGCTGCTCGCCCTCGGTGCCACCCCGCTCGTCGCCGGCGTCACCATCCCCCACACCTTCCAGTCCGGCGAAACCGCCGTGGCCGACGAAGTCAACGCCAACTTCGAGGCCCTGCGGGAGGAACTCGCGGCGGCCCAGGACCGGATCGCTGACCTGGAAAGCGACCGCGACGACATGCAGGAACTCCACGAGCACGTGGAAGTGATCAACGTGCACCCGGACGATCCCAATGCGCAGACGGTGCGCTTCTCCGGAGTGGATGTGCAGATCGTCAACGGCGAGGGGGAGACCGACATCATCAACGGCGTCGGCAACCTGATCGTCGGATACAACGAGGCGCGCGGGGTCTACGAGGGCGAAGTCTGCAGCGACGGGCAATACGACGACCAAACGGACTGCACCACTAACGGCGGGGCCTGGGCACAGAACCACAAGTCCGGCTCCCACAACATCGTCGGCGGCTCCGGCAACTCCTATTCCTCCTATGGCGGCTTGGTGGTGGGCCAACAAAACGCGATCAACCGCGATTACGCGAGCGTGAGCGCTGGTCTTCGGAATATCGCCTCGGGCGAACAAAGCAGCGTCAGCGGTGGCGCGTTAAACACCGCCGAGGGCCGTTGGAGCAGCGTCAGCGGCGGCGACGAAAACGAAGCCTCAGGCGAAATAAGTAGCATCAGCGGCGGCTGGAACAACTCCGCCGCGTCTGGCCGGAGCAGCGTCAGCGGCGGCGGCTGGAACACCGCCGAGGGCCAAGGCAGCAGCATCCTCGGCGGCACTTCGGCAACCGCTTCGGGCGGCTACGAAACCATCCCAGAGATTGAATAAGGAGGCGGCAGGATGAAGACGCAACGACTCATCCCCGCCCTGCTGTTCGCTTCCCTGTTGCTCACCGGCTGTGGCGGCGGCGGTGGTGGATCCAGCGATGCCGGAGACGATCAGGACGCCGCCACCAGCTCCACCTGGGACGAAATGGCCTGGGACGAGGGCGAGTGGCAATAGCCCCAAAGCCCACGGAGGCCGGGCACTCGCCCGGCCTCTCCTTTTTCTGCGCCATGGGCACGCGGCCGTGGCGCGAGGTNNCGGCCGCGTCGGGCCCGTATTCCGCCCGTTCTACGACCGGTTCCTGCTTTTCCGGATGCCACCGTGGCCCCGGCCATTATGGATCACCGTTCCCTGCTCCGCGGGATACCGTAGAGCGACTGCAGCTCCTCGATCGGGCACCCGTACTTGAGCGCCCCCATCGGTGAATCAACCGTTGCCCGTCCTGAAAAGGCCGTTGATCCCTCCTATGCTCCGAGAAGAGCGGACTTCGGAGGAGATCATAATGGCAGATCTTCGCGTACGGACGCTTTCCGAAAAGACAGCATCGCGGTCACCGAGACCACCAACCTC
>NZ_MUZR01000074.1 GCF_001995255.1 Thioalkalivibrio halophilus
CCTGCTCCACGTCACCATAGGTCAGCTCGCGCTGCTCGGCGGTGGTCTCGCGCCGGGCGATGGCCAGCAGGCGCTGACCGCGTGCCGCGATCGCGTCCATCGCCGCATGCCATTCATCCGCCCGCAGCGGCTCGCGACCGTCGGCGGTGGCCTGGTGCTCGCACAGCTCCAGCACCCGTTCCGGGGCCCCTTTCAGATAGATGCGCCCGTGGCCGTCGTGGTCGTGATGCAGGGTCGCCATGTAACGGTGATCCGATTCGAACGGGATCACGTCGGTTCGCGGCAGGCACTCGTGCTCGTGGCGTGTGTTCAGGCCGGCCTTGAACGCCGCTGTCACCAGCGCCCCCTCGGTGGGGTCGCCCTGCATCACCCACTGGCCGTCCTTTTCGAAAACCTCCGCGTCGTTGCACAGCAATCCCGCACGCAGGACCTCTTCCAGACACGGGGCATCGGCCGGCTCCACCTCTACCCCGTCACGCGTGAAATCGCCGTGCGGCGCATAACCGACCCCGCTGACCCCGTATTCCCCAGCACCGGTCATCAGCGCCTGCACGGTCATCTCGTTGCGGGTCAGGGTCCCGGTCTTGTCGGAACAGATCGCCGACACCGAACCCAGCGTCTCCACCGCCGGCAGCTTGCGGATGATCGCGTTGCGCCGGGCCATCTTCTGCACCCCGATGGCCAGGGCGATGGTCAGGATCGCCGGAAGGCCCTCGGGGATGGTGGACACCGCCAGACTGGCGGCCGCCAGGAATATCTCGTCCAGCGGGTAATCGCGCACCCAGAAGCCGAAGGCAAAGGTCGCCGCCGAGATGACGATGATGACGCCGGCCAGCCAGCGGCCGAACTGCGCCACCTGGCGCACCAGCGGCGTCTCGAGGCTCTCCACCTCGCCCAGCATGGTGGAGATGCGCCCGATCTCGGTATCGCCGCCGGTGGCCACCACCACCCCGGTACCCCGGCCGAAGGACACCAGCGTGCCGGAGAACGCCATGCCGCGCCGATCGCCCAGATCGGCGCCTTCGTCGACCGCGGCCGTATCCTTCTCGACCGCCACCGACTCCCCGGTCAGCACCGCTTCCTCGACCTGCAGGTTGCGGGCTTCGAACAGCCGCACGTCGGCCGGCACGCGATCCCCGGCCTGGAGATAGACGATATCCCCCGGCACCAGGGTATCCGCGGGAACCTCCCGGCGTTCGCCATCGCGCAAGGCCACCGCCTGCGGCGAGAGCATTCTGCGGATCGCGTCCAGCGCCTTTTCCGCCTTGCCCTCCTGGACGAAGCCGATCAGCGTGTTGATCAGCACCACCGCCAGGATCACCCCGGTGTCCACCCAGTGGCCCAGCAGGGCGGTCCCGATGGCCGCCAGCACCAGGATGTAGATCAGAATGTTGTGGAAATGACGCAGGAAACGCCGCAGCACCCCGGCCTTTTCCGGCGGCTTGAGCGCGTTGGGGCCGAAACGCTCCAGCCGTTCACGGGCCTCGTCGCCGCTCAGCCCCTCGCGTGCGGCGTCGTGGCGCCGCAGGGCCTCGTCGGCTTCCAGTGCATGCCACGGAGTATTGGCACCGGTATCGTCCCCCGAGCCGCCGGGCGTGTCAGGGGTGTCAGGGGCATCGGGAGGGGATTCATCCATGGGCGGGCTTCATCCGGGTGGTTGGTGCGTCACGGAACAATCCTGTCGGAGTTCGGCGCCGGCTACAAGCCCGCCGATTCCGTGACAGAGCGCACAAAAAAGGGCCGCCCCGATCGCCCGGGACGGCCCTTCTTTCAATGAAGGCCCTGACGGTTCAGAAATTGAAACCGACCTTGGCCATCACGCGCATGTTGTCCATGTCCTCGCGCGAGCCGGCGAAGCGATCGCTCTCGGTGATCTGGTAGCGCGCTTCCATGCCGACGAACAGGGTGTCGTCCACGTCGTACTGCACCGAGCCGCCGAACTGCCCGGCCCACAGACCGTTGCGGTCACCGTCCAGCTTGGTGTTCACATAGCCCAGCCCGGGCCCGAAGCCCATGGTCACGCTGTCGGCAACTTCAAACTCCCAGTGGGTGTTCAGTTCGGTGCTGGTCATCCGCAGCGGGCCGTCGTCGAACTCGGTCACGCTCAGGCGATGGCGCAGCACGCCGTTGTCCGGCTGGAACAGCAGGCAGTCGGCGCCGACTTCCAGACCATAGGCCCGGTCATCTCGCAGATCGGAGTCGGTGGTCCAGAGGCTGCCCCCCATCACCGCGAAGCTCGGATTGAGCCCCATCCCGTCGGCACTGGCGGTGCCGACGGGATGGGGCTC
>NZ_MUZR01000075.1 GCF_001995255.1 Thioalkalivibrio halophilus
GGCTTCGGCCTTCAGCCAGCCCTGCAGTTCAGGCCGCGCGCGACGCACGGTCTCGCCGGTCCAGGCCAGGTGATAGCAGGTGGCCAGTTCCTGGAAGAAGCGCCCGTCCAGATGCGCCAGCAGAATGTCGTCCTCCAGCGCCTGACGGCCGATCGCGGCCAGGCGCGCGAACAGCGGGAACGGGTCGATCATGCGCGGCGCGTGGGCGCGCAGACAGGCGCGGATGATCTCGCGGCGCTGGTCCGGCTCCACCGGCACGATGTCCATATGGAGCATGTCCAGCACCGGATCCCCGACCGGCACACAGTTCTTCAGGGCCCGGTCCACGCGCCGCGCATAGTCGGCGATCTGTTCCAGCAGGATGGGGGCGAAGTTCACCACCGCCCGCGCCCGCGGGCAGGCCTCCAGATGGGCCGCCATGTCGGTGTAGTCCTTCAGGGCATGGAGATAGGTCCACGGCAGCACGTACTCCCTGCGCCCGCTGTCGAAGTACTGCGGCTGATGCATGTGCCAGCACAGCACCACGTCCAGCTTGTCCGGGACGCGGGCGAGGGCCTTCGAGGAGCGCTCAGCGGACATGGTGACGCGCCTGGCCGAGCATCTCCGGGGTGACCACGCGCACGCCCCCGGGGGAGACGTAGTAATCGCGGGCATCGGCCTCGTCGTCCAGCCCGATCTCGGTCCCCGGCGGGATGCGGCAGGCCTTGTCGATCACCGCGTTGCGGATCACGGCGTTTTCGCCCACCTGCACGTCGGGCAGGATCACCGAGTTCTCCACCTCGCCGCAGGCGCTGACCTCCACGCTGGAAAACAGCAGCGAATGCCGCACCCGACTGCCGGAGATGATGCAGCCCCCGGAGACCATCGAGTCGATCGCCATGCCACGGCGGTCGTCGTCATCGAACACGAACTTGGCCGGCGGGAGCTGCTCCTGGTAGGTCCAGATCGGCCATTCGCTGTCGTACAGGTTGAGTTCGGGGGTCACGCCGATGAGCTCCAGGTTGGCCTTCCAGTAGGAATCGATGGTGCCGACGTCCCGCCAGTAACCCTGACGCTGGCCGGCCTCGTCGCGGAACGGGTACGCCATCACGCGGTGTTTCTCGATGATGCGGGGGATGATGTCCTTGCCGAAATCGTGGCTGGAAAAGGTGTCGTCGGCATCCTGAATGAGCTGTTCGAAGAGGAAATCGCGGTTGAAGACGTAGATCCCCATGGAGGCCAGCGAATGGGTCTCGCTGCCCGGGATGGTCGCCGGATCGTCGGGTTTCTCCTCGAACGAGGTCACGCGCCCCTCGGCATCCACGCCCATCACGCCGAACCCGGTGGCCTCCTCCTTCGGTACCTCCAGGCAGCCCACGGTCATGTCCGCCCCGCTTTCCACGTGCTGGGCGATCACATCTACAAGATGGACTACGGACAGATGATCGCCCAGCACGTGGAA
>NZ_MUZR01000076.1 GCF_001995255.1 Thioalkalivibrio halophilus
GGGGTATCGTCCCACCTAACGAGGTGTCCACGGAAATTAGACCAGCTCACGTCCGCACCCACAAAAAAGGGCGGCACCTAGTGCCGCCCTTCGGGATTGCGCATGTAGCACCCGGAGCGTCGGGCTACGGCTCTTCATCATCGGGACGGTATTGCTTGAGCATCTCCTCCGCTTCCTCTCTCCGCTGGCGCGAACGCTCGAGATGTTCTTTACGGCTCTGTTCCCTCGCTTCCCGTTCCTTCCGCCGCTTTTCCACGACCTCTTCAGCGACCTCCTGAACTTCGGCGTGAGCGCGGGTCGCACGCAGCCCATCGAGCTCTTCGGCTTTCCCTTCCTCGATATAGAGTTCGACCCCCGTGCCCAGCTCTCGGGCCTTCACCTCCTCACCCTTCTCCTTGAACCAAGTCACGGCCTGCATGGAGGAGGTCATCAGCATGGCCTCCGAGCTTGCGTCAATTTCCGGCCCTTCGCCTTCATTCGAGCATGCCGCCAGGCCCAGAGCCATCGGCGCCACCAGCGCCAGAGCCATCATCTTCATCTTCATCTTCATCAACGTTCTCCTTTATTGGTTGCAGGGCCCAGCGTACAGATCGATCGCCCTTTGTCGATTTTTTCCATCGCCCCAATTCGAGTGTGCGCACGCGCACACCTGGACCGATCGGCTTCACGTGGGTATCAATCAACCACACCAAAGACCCCAATTTCCTCAGAGCCCTCGTGTTGGCGCACATGAGGCTCTTATCTGTTGGATAGGTAATCGCTCACGGCCCCTCGGGAAAACGGCCTGTGCGTGCTCTCTGTTGGTCACGTTTTGACCAGGCAAGACCAAAGACCTCACTAAGGAGGCAAAAATAGCCGAGGAGGGGAGGGCGACGCATCAGAGCGACCCCACTCACCAGCGCGTATCCCGTACTTCCAACACGCTCCGCAATCGTTCGAGTTCCGCGCGGCTATACCGCTGCGTGGTCCGCACATCGGAATGCCCCAACGCCTCGGCCGCGTCGCGCAGGCTGGCACCCTGGTCGGCCAGTTCCGTCCCTGCCGTATGCCGGAGCGCATGCGCACTCGCCCGGGCCAGCCTTTCCGACTCCCGTTCTTCCCCCTGTTCGGCCAGCCGCCGGCTAGCACCCTGGATGACTCGACGGGTTAGGTGATCAAGGGCCTGCCGCGTGAGCGGCTTTTCATCCACGCCGTTGTGCGCGCGCGCACGCGGCACGATGGGCACCGGGTCATCGGCTGACGGCCATCGAGACAGCCCCAAGGTCAGCCGGAACCGCTGCATTTCATCCAGCACGCTGAATGGCAGGGGTAGCACCATTCGTTTCCCGCCTTTCACCTCCAGGGACCAGACCCAGACTTCCTCCTCGTCGATCACCGTGGGCTGGATCTCCCCAAAACGTCCGCGCAACGAACTGATCCGAATTCCCAGGGTGTAGAGCAGATGGAAGACCCAGCGGGCTCTGGCTTTCTGGAACGCGTCTTCCTCGGTGCCGAAGGGGAGGCCATCGATGTACCGCTTGATGGCCTCCCAGCCTTTACGGGTCAGTGCTCGCCCGCGTTGCGCCTGGCTGGCCGCCGCCTCGGTTTCCTTCGATCGCTCGACGGTCAGGTCCACCAATGCCGCCGGGTTCGCCTGGAGGTAACCGGCCTGCGCGAGAAATCCCAGCAGATCGTTCAGCACCCGCAATCCGTATTCGGCCCGCTTGGATGAGCGCCCCGGCTGGAACGGTCGCCAGTCCGGGTGCGCGCGCGCACGCTTGGTCGTGTCGTTCGACACCCAGACCTCGGCAGGGGAGGGCTCGACCAGGAAGGCCTTGTAGGCCAGTACGTCCCGGGCTGACAGGTCACTCAGGGCCTGCCCCCGCCAGGCGGCCCACAACAGCACGCGCGTGACCTCCCGGATATACGCGTCTGCCGTCGGGGTAGGGCGGTTGTCGCCTCTGGGGTCGATGCCCTTGCGGGCGAACCAGGCGATCACCGCCTCCCGATCACTGGCCGCATCCAGCATGTTGTCGCCGGGATTCCGAAACCGCCCGCGCGTGCCATCCGGCACGGCCGGGAGTTACTGTCGAAAGT
>NZ_MUZR01000077.1 GCF_001995255.1 Thioalkalivibrio halophilus
GTTCATCGACGGCATCGAGCAGACCGAACCGACCAACGACGAGGCATCATCCATCACCGACCGGAGCGCCGCCTGAACCAGCCATCGCTCATACACCAGACTTGACCATAACTCCGCATCGCAACGATCTGTGCCAAAGGGTCTTTTTTTGGCGCAGATATTGGCCGATCCCGAAGACTTCATGGATTGCGATGCGATCCATGGGGTCTACAGGGGGTGGCAGTCGGTGTAGGGGGCTAGCCTCTGGCCGATGGGGCCTGTCCAACATCCAATCGGCCAGGGGGCTGGCCTTCTGCTGGTGGACCAGGCTGTGCGGTGGGGTGGCTCGTAAGTGACTGTGTTGATGGAGCGAATGGATTGACGTAATTTAGGGTAAGAGTTTTTACCTTAAGGTGTCTGAGTGGTGGAATCCGGGGGGTGGGCGTTTTACGGCCGGCAGACGGAGCTGGGCCAGTTGCAGGAGATCCTGTCCAGACGGCGCTGGTTCTTTCTGCAGATTTCGGGGCGGCGCCGGATTGGCAAGACGACCTTGATTCAGCAGGCGCTGCAGGCGGCGGGCGTCTCTAAGACGCTGTACATCCAGATTCCGGATTCGGACCCGGCGGGGGTGGTGGCGGCTTGCAACGGCTACCTGGAGACGTTCGGGCTGGAGGAGCGTGTCCATAGCCTGGGCGAGCTGGCCCGCTTGATCGCGAGTCTGGCGGAGTCGGGGTATGTGGTAGCGCTGGATGAGTTCCAGTACTTCCATCGCAAGCCGCTGTTCGACTTCTGCTCGCTCCTGCAGGCGGAGGTGGACCGGCTGAGCGCCCGGGCGGGGCAGGTGCCCGGCGGATTGATTGTGCTGGGGTCGCTGCATGCGGAGATGACGGCGCTGCTGGATGACCGGCAGGCGCCGCTGTTCAACCGGGCCACGGACACGCTCGAGCTGGGGCATCTGGATATCGGGTCGGTGCTGGAGATTCTGCGCGCACATGCGGACGAGGACCCCGAACGCCTGCTCTTCCTCTGGAACCTGTTCGAGGGGGTGCCGAAGTTCTACCGGGATGCCTATGAGCAGGGTGTGCTGGATGCGGATCGCGAGACGGTGCTGCGCAAGCTGTTTTTCTCCAGCTCGTCGCCGCTGCGCAATGAAGCGGACAACTGGTTCCTGCGCGAGCTGCGGGGGCGCTACGACATGGTGCTGCAGTTTCTGGCATCGCATCCCGGTTGCAACAACGCGGCGATCGAGGCCCATCTGGCGGAGGTCTCCGGCCCGGGAGAGGCACGACAGGTGGGCGGGCATCTGAAGATCCTCAGCGAGCGGTACCGGATGATCGAGCGACGACTGCCGATCTTTGCGCGACCGAAGGCTCGCAGCGGGCGCTACTACATTCGTGACAATTTCCTGCGCGCGTGGCTGTCTGCGCTGCAGAAGCCGGTTTCGGCCTCGGCCTTTCGGCCGATGGACATGCTCGTGTCGCAGGCCGATGAGCGTTTGCGCGAGGTTGAAGGTTATGCCCTGGAGGATCTGGTGGCGCAGCTTTATGAGGAGCGCAGTCGCCTGGGACTGGGCGACTTTGCGTTGTCCGAACGGATTCGGGGGTACTGGGATCGCTCGGACGTGGAGATTGATTTGGTGGCGGTCTCGGAGGATCAGAGCGCTATTCGGTTCGGCTCCTGCAAACGCCAGGGCGAGAAGCTGGCCAGGTCCATTCCGACTTTGGTGGCTGCGGCGGGCCGGTTCCTGAGCGCCCACAAGGCCTATCAGGGCTGGAATGTCGAGTACGTGGCGATTGCGCCCCGGATCACCGAAGCGGAGGCCGCGGAGATCCGGGGCCAGGGGGCGGTTCCGCAGAGCCTTGAGGAACTCTGTGATGGGTTGTGATCCGGTCGAAGGTGGGCTTGTGACCGCTGCGGATTCGTGCACGCCGCGGGTTTCTGTGGGGATGCGGCGCCAGGCGGGCGTGCGTTCGGTGCGGGGGTAGTCGCCGGTGGACTGGGAACTTCTGGTGGTGGGCGCCGCTTCCGCCGGTGACTCGGTGGTGCTGGCGGGGGATGGGGAAGATCTTTCCACCACCGATCTGTTGCGCCGGGTGGCGGCGGCGATGGATCGGCGCGCGCGGCTTTTGCCGGTGCCGCCGGTGCTGTTGCGTGCCGCGGCCCGTGCGGTGGGGCGCGGCGAGATGGCGCGGCGGCTGCTGGATTCGCTGCAGGTGGATATTTCGCACACGCGCGAGACGCTCGACTGGGAGCCGCCGGTGAGTGTGGACGAGGGCCTGCGGCGGGCGGTGGCGCCGTTGCGGGGTTGAGTATTTGTCGTAGGAGGCCAGCCCTCTGGCCGATGGGGGTTGGTCTGGTGTGGGTGATCGGCCAGGGGGCTGGCCTCCTACAGGAACGATGAAGAGTGAGGGTGGTGTGATTCGATTTCTGGATGTGGTGTTGTCGGCGGTGGGGCTGGTGGTGACGCTGCCGGTGATGCTGGTGCTTCTGCTGCTGGGTTGGCGGGATACGGGCTCGCCGCTGTTCCGGCAGGAGCGGGTGGGGCGCCACCGGCGGCCATTCACGCTGGTGAAGTTTCGCACCATGCGGCCGGATACGGCCTCGGTGGCGACGCATCTGGCCGAGGCGTCGGCGGTGACGCGGTTCGGGCACTTCCTGCGTCGGACCAAGCTGGACGAGCTGCCGCAGCTGTGGAATGTGCTCAAGGGCGAGATGAGCCTGGTGGGGCCGCGGCCCTGCCTGCCCAACCAGACCGAGCTGGTGGAGGAGCGCGATCGGCGCGGCGTGTTCGACGCGCGGCCGGGGATTACCGGGCTGGCGCAGGTGAACGGGATCGACATGTCGGACCCGGTCAAGCTGGCCACCGTGGATGCGCAGATGCTCGAGTCGCTCACGCTGCGCGACTATTTCCGCTTCATCGTGCTGACCGCGACGGGCAAGGGCTCCGGGGACCGCATCCGGAGCTGAGTCTCGGGGCGCCGCTGTGCGTTTTCCGGCGCTAGTGGCGGCTTCGCGGCAGAGGCCGCTCACGGCGCGCGTTGTTGGTGGGGAATGGCAGCGTGCTTGCACGGGAACAGGCCCCTGGCATCGCTCGGCGCTGTGCGGGTCGCGGCCAAGGCCGCTCCTACAGGGGTACGCCCCGGCGGGCGGGGTACATACCGGCGGGAGGGGTACATACCGGCGGGTGCAGAAAATCTGTGGGAGCGGGCGTGCCTGCGAATGACGGGGTTCATGTAAATCGTAACAGCGATTTACAAAATGCATAAATGGCGGTAGGGTATGCGCATGATACCGCGCACTGCCGAAACACTGGTCAGGGAGCTGTTGAGCGGCTTTCCCATCGTCACGGTGACGGGACCGCGTCAGTCCGGCAAGACGACGCTGGCGCGCGCGGTGATGGCGGACCGCCCCTATCGTTCCC
The DNA here is from genome assembly GCF_001995255.1 of Thioalkalivibrio halophilus. GTDB lineage: Bacteria > Pseudomonadota > Gammaproteobacteria > Ectothiorhodospirales > Ectothiorhodospiraceae > Thioalkalivibrio > Thioalkalivibrio halophilus. Next base: position 3,401 of record NZ_MUZR01000077.1, read on the forward strand.
TGGAAGATCCGGATGTGCGTGCGCTGGCGCTGGATGATCCGCGCGGGTTTCTGTCGCAGTGCCCCGATGGGGCGGTGCTGGACGAGATTCAGCGGGCGCCGGAATTGTTCTCCTATCTGCAGACGCATGTGGACGGCGATGGCCGCATGGGTCGGTTTCTGCTCACGGGGTCGCAGCAGTTCGGATTGCTGTCGGGGATTTCGCAGTCTCTGGCCGGGCGTTCGGCGTTTGTGGAGTTGCTGCCGTTGAGCCATGCGGAGTTGGTGGAGGCCGGGCAGGCCCCGCCGACTCTGGACGCGATGCTGTTCACTGGCGGTTATCCGGCACTGTATGACCGCCCGGTATCTCCACGTCAGTGGTTTCCGGCGTATGTGACGGCGTACGTGGAGCGGGACGTGCGCCAGTTGCTCCAGGTGCAGGATCTGGACGCCTTTCAGCGCTTTGTGCGGCTGTGTGCCGGGCGCAGTGGGCAGGTTCTGAACCTGTCATCCCTTGCGGCCGATTGCGGCATTACCCACAACACGGCCAAGGCGTGGATCTCGGTGCTGGAGGCCAGCTATGTGCTGTTTCTCCTGCGGCCGCACCATGCGAATTTCAACAAGCGGCTGATCAAGTCGCCGAAGCTGTATTTCCACGACACCGGTTTGTTGTGCTGGCTGCTGGGGGTGCAGACGCCGGAACAGCTGGTGGTGCATCCGCTGCGCGGGCAGGTGTTCGAGACGTATGTGATTTCGGAGTTGCGCAAGGCTTTTCTCAATCGCGGCGAGCCGCCGCTTTTCCATTTCTGGCGCGACAGCAACGGTAATGAGGTCGACCTGCTGATCGAGTGGGCGGGTGGCCTGATGCCGGTGGAGATCAAGTCCGGCCAGACGTTGAACCGGGATTTCTTCACCGGGCTGGAGCGCTGGACCGCGCTGGCCGGTGACATGGCCCGTTCGCCGACGCTGATTTACGGGGGCGAGGGCGAGCACCAGCGGAAGGATGTGCGGGTGCTGGGCTGGGAAAGGGTTGGCGAGGTTTTGTCGGGATAAATGGGGCTGTGCCCTTTTTGTGCGCTGTTCGCGGGCGAGGGCGCTCCTGATATGGATCGCATCGCAAGTATCTGTGCCAACGGGTCTTTTTTTGGCGCAGATATTGGCCGATCCCGAAGACTTCATGGATTGCGATGCGATCCATGGGGTCTACAGGGGCCTGGGAGGCTGTGGGAGCGTGCTTGTACGCGAACGCGGCGCGTGTTGCCGTGTACGCATGACCGGCGTACATTGGACATCGGATCAAAGCGGAGTATTGCAATGGACCCGGTCAATCACCCATCCGGCGAAGGGGACGAGCGCAACGATGCCCGGATGCATTTCCGGACCCGGCCCCGGATCAAGCAGGCCATTCGCCGGGCCGCATCGCTCTCCGGGATGGATGACTCGTCGTTCGTGATCAACGCGGCCTATCAGGCGGCGCTGGAGACGATTGCCACGCATGAGCGCACGGTGCTGAGTGCCGAGGACCACGCGGCGTTTTTCGCGGCCCTGGACGCGCCGGCGGAGCCGACGGAAGCGCTGCGCGAGGCCGCCCGGCGCAGTCGCGCGCGTACGGTCTCCGGGTAATGTCGGGGGCCGGTGAGCGGCCCTTCGTCATTGAGCCGTTCGACCCGGAGCGGCACAACCGGAAGGGATTCCGCTGCGGCGTTACCGCCGTCGACAACTATTTCCACCACACCGCGAACAAGCTGGCGAAAGCCGATAACGTCCGGCTGTATGTGATGGCGGCGCCCGATGGTACGGTTGCCGGCTTCTACACGCTCAACGCCCACGCGGTGTGCTACGAGGGTCTACCCGCACGGTATGCCCGAACCCGTCCTGCGCATGGCTCCATCCCCGCCGCGTTCATCTCGATGATGGGCCGGGACGAGCGCTATCGCGGAAGCGGTATTGGGGGAGACCTGCTGATCGATGCCCTGACGCGCATCGCCCGGGCCGCGGACCAGATCGGACTCGCGGTTGTGATGCTCGATGTCCTGGATTGTGGCGACCCGGAGCGCATGGCACGACGGCAAGCACTGTATGAAGGGTACGGGTTCGCTATCTGTCAAGGTAGA
>NZ_MUZR01000078.1 GCF_001995255.1 Thioalkalivibrio halophilus
AGTCCGCCACCGCGGACAGCAGCGAAGAATGGGAAGAGTTCTGAACCGCACGGGGCGCGGACCGATCCGGTAAGCCCCGCTGCCCGTAACCCGGCGACGCACCCGCGTCGCCCCAAGCGAACGTTTCGTTCCGCCGGGCCGGCGGAGCCCAACCGATTCCGGACCAGGAGAGCAACATGGCGGCTGAAAGCAACGCGGAAGGCATTACCATCCCCGCGGACGAATACAACGAACTGGTGCGCATGCGCTGGGCGGTGGATACCGCCACCCAGCCGTTCATGATGATCCGCCCGGACTGGACCATCAATTACATGAACGAGCCGATGAAACGGCTGCTGCAGGAGCGCTCCGGCGACATCCGTGCCGCCGGCGGCACGCCCGCGGTCTCGGAAGGCGAGCGCCTGGACCGGGTCTTCCCCCAGTTGATTCCCGAACGCTCGACCATGGACGCCTGCCGCGAGGAAGGCATCGACCGCGAATATACCGTTGGCGAGGCGGTGCTCAAGGTCCACGTGACCGGGGAGAACTCCGAAGAAGGCGAGTTCCTGGGCAACACACTGGAGTGGTTCGACCTGACTGCTCAGCGTGATGCCGAGAGCCAGATCGAAAGGCTCATCCGGGAGGTGCTGGAGGGGCGCCTGGATGAACGCATCGACACCGACCAGATGGACGGCTTCGTCCAGCAACTGGGCGATGAACTGAACCGGCTGGTCGACTCGGTCAAGGAACCCGTCGATGAGGCCATCCGCGCCGTGCAGGCCCTCGCGGAGGGTGAACTGACGGTGCGCATGCAGGGCGAATACCAGGGCGAATTCGGTCGCATGCAGGAAGCCATCAACAGTTCCATGGATCACCTCGACGGACTGGTCGGGCAGATCCTGGAGGGTGCCAACAACGTGCGTTCAGCCTCCTCCGAGATCGCCCAGGGCAACACCGATCTGTCCCAGCGTACCGAGGAACAGGCCTCGTCCCTGGAGGAAACCGCCTCTTCCATGGAAGAGATGACCTCCACCGTGAAGTCCAACGCCGACAACTCCAAACAGGCCAACCAGCTCGCCGTCGCCGCGCGCGACAAGGCCGCCGAGGGTGGCGAGGTGGTCAGCAAGGCCGTCGGCGCCATGGGCGAGATCAACCAGTCCTCGAAAAAGATCTCCGACATCATCGGTGTCATCGACGAGATCGCCTTCCAGACCAATCTGCTCGCCCTCAACGCCGCGGTCGAAGCCGCCCGCGCCGGCGAACA
>NZ_MUZR01000079.1 GCF_001995255.1 Thioalkalivibrio halophilus
CGGCCGGGTCGCGCTGCACCTGCACCAGGCCGGTCGTTACCGCGAAGCGGTGACCCACTGGCTGCAGGCCGGTGAACAAGCCTTTGCCCGCGGCATGCTGCCGGAAGCGGCGCAGCACTTTCAGGATGCCCTCGACTGCCTCCAGAACGACCTTGCCGACAGTGCTTCGCTCAACGAGGCCGACACCCTGCGAGCCCTCAGCGGGCTGGGATCGGCCAGCCTGGCGCTGATGGGCTACGGCTCGCGCACGGTCCACGGCCTGTTCGAACGCGCGGCGGAGCTGTCGCGGCCCGAGCGCGACCCCGTGGAGCATTTCCGCGTACTGTGGGGGCTGTGGCATGGAGCCGGATCCTGTCAGGGCTTCGACGAAGCCGCCCGCCTTGCGCACGAAGCGGAGATGGTGGCGGAGCGTTCGGGTGATCGTCTGCTGCGGATCGCCGCCAGCTACGCCCAGGGCAACACCTGCTTCTGGACCGGGCACTTCCGCCAGGCCATGGACCACCAGACAAGGGCACTGGAGCTCTACCAGCCGCGCGATCACGCGCACCTGATCGCCCGCCACACCGAGAACCCCGCCATACTGTCACGCGCCTTTTTCGCCTGGACGCTGCTGTTTTCCGGCAACCACGAGCGAGCCTGGGTGGAGATGGACCGGGCCTGCCAGCACGCCGACCAGCTCGATCACCGGCCGACCCAGGCCTTCGTTTACAGCTTTCGCTCGGCCCTCGGCTTCTTCGCCGACCGCCCGCACGAAACACTGGCGGCCTCGCGCAAGGCCCACGACATCGCCGAGGCCTACGACTACCCGCTGTGGCGTACCGGGGCCATCGCGGTGTCCGCCTGGGCGCGCACCCGCCTGGGCGATGACCAGGCCGTGGACATCATCCGCGAGCAGGTGGAGATCATGCGCGGCGTGATGGACGGCGTCAGCACCCTGTTCCGGCTGTTCCTGCTGGACGCGATCCGGCGCGGAGCCCCCGATCCGCAGGAATGCCTGACGATCGCCGATGCGGCACTGGCCAGCTCGCTGCAGCGCGGTGACCGCTGTTTCCAGCCGACCATCCGCCTCCAGCGTGCCCGCAGCCTGCTGGAACTCGCGCACGGGGCGGATCCGGAGGGGTGGCAGGAACTGGAACGGGCACGCGCCGATGCGCGGGAACAGGGCAATCCCAACGTGGAGCGTCTGGTGCTGCTCGAGGTCGAACGGCATGCCCGCGACCCCGACTGGCGGCAATGGGTGGCCCGCAGCCTGCGCCAGGTCGACCAGTGCATCATCGGCAACCCGGGTGCCGAGGCCCTCAGCCACGACCTGCCGCGCGAGGCCTGATCCGCGCGGCTCACACCAGGTTGCGAAGCCAGCCGCGCAGCATGTAACGGATCAGGGCCAGCAGCAGCACCGCCACCACCGAGAACAGCACATGCGGGAGCGACATCCCGAGGATGGCGAACGCGATCGCGTTCCCGGCCGCCGGCGGATGGGCCGTGTCCGAAATGAGCATCACCAGACTGGCACTCGCCAGCGCGGCCCCCGCCGCCATCGCGAGGGCGGCATCGCCGTTGCCGAACACGCCCGCGGCGTACGGTACCGACCACAGCCAGCCCACTGCGATGCAGAGGACGTGCCCGCCGATCAGCCGGCGCGCGGTGGCGGTCGGATAATGCGGCATCGCGAAGGTAATGAACGCGCTGGAACCAATGGCCGCCACCACGACCACCTCGGTGACCATACCCAGTCCCGCCACCAGCCCCGCGATCACCAGAAATGCCACACCCACCTGCTGCAGGTAATGCTGCGGATGCCGGAAAAACTGACGGTCTATGAGGTAGAATTTCACGCTGCGGTTTCCGGGGGAGTGGCGGAAGCCGAAGTTTAGGCAAACACCCAACGGGGGTACACCTCCGGATTTTCTGGACGGCCACGCCGGTCCGGTCCATTATTCTGCCAAAGGGGGAATGGCGGGAAGTCCTGCCGGGCACGCGGATCGCGCGTGTGGCCGGTGGTCACCCCGCGGGGAAGGCGCCATGACGCACAGCAACGAGCAAGCCCGGGACGACCTGCTGGAACGCGTGCGCCGGCTCAACGAGATCGGGATTGCGCTGTCGGCCGAACGCGACAAGCCGCAGCTGCTGGAACAGATCCTGAGCAACGCCCGGGCCCTGACCGGTGCCGACGCCGGATCCGTGTATCTGCTGGATTCCGACCGCCAGGAGCTCGAATTCGCCCTGGTGCAGAACGATACCCTGCGCCTGCACCTTGGCGGTACCGGCGACCCGGTGGACGGCAAGCTGCCCCCGGTCCCCCTCCACCATCCGGACGGCCGACCCAATGACCGTCTGGTGGTGGTGTGGTCGGTACTCAATGACCGCACTGCGAACATCGAGGACGTCTACCGCGAACAAGAGTTCGACTTCTCCGGCACACGCGACTTCGACGAACGCACCGGCTACCGCACCTGCTCCAACCTGACCGTTCCCCTGCGCAACCACGAGGGGAACGTCATCGCAGCGCTGCAACTGCTCAACAAGACCGTGGACGGCGGCATCCGGGCGTTCGACGAACAGGACCGGGATCTTGCGCGGTCACTCGCCTCGCAGGCCGCGGTGGCTCTCACCAACCAGCGCCTGATCGACGAGCTGCGCGAACTGTTCGACCACTTCGTCCAGGTCATCGCCACCGCCATCGACGCCAAATCGCCCTCCACCGGCGCCCACTGCCGCCGGGTCCCCGAGGCCACCCTGCTGCTGGCCGAGGCCGCCAGCGAATCCGGCGACCCCGCGGTCCGCGATTTCCGGTTCGGGCCCGACGACTACTACGAACTGCGCACCGCCGCCTGGCTGCACGACTGCGGCAAGGTCGTCACGCCGCATCACGTGATGGAAAAGTCCACCAAGCTGGAAGGTATCTTCGACCGCATCGACGAAATCGGCGACCGGGTCGAGGTCCTCGCACGCGACCACGAGATCCGGCAGTTGCGTGAGGCTCTCGCCCGCCAGCCCGGCGGCAGCGAAGCCCTGCAGGAGGTGGATCGCGCCAGCGCCGAACGCCGCGAGGGCCTGAACCAGGACCTCGAATTCCTGCGCCGCTCCAACACCGGTGGCGAATTCATGACCGACGAGGACATCGCCCGTATCGAGGCCCTCGCCCACCGCCACTGGACCGCGCTGGATGGCACGCAACGTCCATTGCTGGACGCAAACGAGGTCCGCAATCTGTGCATCCGGCGCGGCACGCTCAACGACGAGGAACGCGGGATCATGGAGGGCCACATGACCGTGGGCATGCAGATGCTGGAACAGCTCCCCTTCCCGCGTCACCTCCGGCGGGTCCCGGAGTACGCCCTGGGCCACCACGAACGCATGGACGGGCGTGGCTATCCTCGCGGCCTGACCCGCGACCAGCTGTCGATCCCGGCACGCATCATGGGCATCGCCGACGTGTTCGAGGCGCTGACGGCTCCCGACCGCCCGTACAAGAAGCCCATGCCCCTGTCCCAGGCACTGACCATCATGGGACGCATGGTCGAGGACGGCCATCTCGACCCCGACCTGTTCCGGGTGTTCGTCGACGAGGGCGTGTACCGGCGCTACGCCGAACAGCAGCTCGACCCACGCCAGATCGACGAGATCGACACCGACCGCCTCCCCGGGATCCGGCGTCCCTGAACCCCGCGCACGGAGATCGCGCCATGTCCGTCCTGATCACCCGCACCCGTCCCCCCGAAATCCGTCGGCGCTGGCGGCATCTGCCGGTCCTCGTCCTGGTGGCCGCGCTCGGCCTGACCGCCACGTCCGCGTCGGCCCGGGGGGACAGCCCGGTTGAACGGCTGGAACGCCTGAACGAGGCCGGCGACCACGCCGACGCCTTCACCCTGGGCCAGGAGCAGTTCGAGGCACACGCGGGCGATCCGGACTTCGATCTGGCGTTCGGCATCGCCGCGCTGGAAAGCGGTGAACCCGACCATGCCCTGCTGGCCTTCGAGCGCGTGCTGATGCACGACCCCGAGGCCCCCCTGCCACGCCTGGAGCTGGCCCGGGCGCATTTCGCCATGGGCAGCACGATCGCCGCCCGGCGCCATTTCAGCCGCGTCCTGGAACGCGACCCGCCACCGCCCTCGGCGGTGGTCCGCCGCATCGAATGGTTCCTGACGGCGATCGAGGAGCGCGAGGCCCGGCGTCCCGCGCCGGTCCGCGATGCCGTCACCCGCTGGCATCTGGGCGCACGCCTGGGACACGACAGCAACGTGGGCGCCCACACCGATGACGACGTGGCCCTGTTCGGCGTGCTGCCCCTGCAGCTGCCCGACCCCGAAAGCGACCGTTTTTTCGAACTGTACGGCGGCTTCGCTCACCAGCGACAGACGAGCGACCGCCGGGGCTGGTTCCTGCAGGGCGGACTGGAGGGACGCGGATATCATTCCGAACGCGACTTCGACCGCTACACCGCCCGGCTGCGCGGCGGGCCGGTACTGCTCGGAGACGGCTGGCGCCTGACCCTGCCCCTGGAACTGCGTCACACCCGCCGCGACGACGATGTCCGCAACACCCGGGCCACGGCCGGCGCCGAATGGACCCTGCGCCCGGGTCGGCCGCTGGAATACACCCTGTTCGGGCAGGTCAGCCGGGGGTCGGGGCGCCAGCTGACGCGGGCACCGGCCGCGACCCCGTCCACATCGCGGGCGTCGGCGGGCTTGTGCTGCACCCGGCTGACCTGCCCGAAC
>NZ_MUZR01000080.1:0-8600 GCF_001995255.1 Thioalkalivibrio halophilus
AATCAGGCGTGACCTGACACTAGTCCACCGTACTGGCCGAGCATCATCCTCCGCTGCGAACCCGGGGCGAGATAGGGTATTCCGTTAACCAGTGGCCCTTTGGCCATTGGCTCTGGTATCGGCGCATCGTCAAAGCCAAACGCCTCCTGCGGAAGGGGCGCCTCGGGATGGAACGTTACGTTTTGGGCTGCCCCTTTTCCTATGTTCTCGATAACTAAGTTGAGGACGGTCTTCGAGTCCGGATTTTGCTCGAGATGAACGATCACATCAGGACTGGCGTTGGCCGCATACACCGTGTAGCTGATCATCGTAGCGGATAAAGCCACGAAGGCGACGAACATACTTACGTAGAAACTCGCGTACCCAACCCATGCGGGGACGTTTTCCATCCTATAGCTCCGTGTACAAGGCCCAACAGTGGTGGGATCGCGCGCACGGATATTGGATGAACATGCGCGCGTGTTTAATCGGATATTGCACCGGGCGCATGGCGTCAGCAAGCGTCAGTAGTTGGTCAGTCGGATGTGTCGCCGCGGTGGTTTTTAGCACCGTGTTATCTCGCCCGGCTGACGATGCGGTTTGGGGCCATGGCCGAGCGGTGAGCCCTTGATGCTGCTGGTCGATCGTCATGTCAGGCGCCATTGGTCGTTTTCCGTTGTGGCCTGGCCGAGGATTTGGAGGGCGGCGAGGACCTGGGTGATGGATTTGGTTGGCTTTCGCTTGAAGTGGCTGGCCAGGGCGTCCGGGGTTTGGGGGCCGATGGCGAGGAGGCGGCGGACGGCTTCGACCTGGTCGGGCATGGATTTGGGCCAGGTGGGCTTTTTGGCCGGTTCGGTCGGGGTGTCGGCGGCGGCCTCGGGTTTGGCTTCCAGCGTGGCGGTGGTCTGGGTGGCTTCGGGGGCCTGGTAGTCGGGGCGTAGCCAGCGGATGTGGCCCTGGGCTTCTTCGGCGGCGCGTTCGGCGTTTAGTGCGACGAGGCGGCTGAGGAGTTCTTCTTCGGCTTCGGCCTGGTCGGCGGGCTTGTCCGGCAGCGGGGTGGTGGCGCCGGGGCGGCCGACGAGGCGGTCGGCGAGGTCGTCCCAGCCGTAGGGGTCGAAGACGGCGCGGTCGAGGTCGTCGTGGAGTTCGCGCAGGAGGGAGACGAGGCCCTGTTCGTGGATGTTGCGTTCCTTGGCGGTCAGCGGTTCTTCGGCGCGCAGTTTTTCCAGCACGTTGTACATGCCGGTGAGGGTGAGGTCCGGGTGTTCGGCCTGGCGCGCCTTGCGATGGGCGTCGATGCGTTCGGCGAGGTCGCCGATGGTGGCGGCCTGCTGGTCGTCGAGTTCCGGGAAGGGGAAGGTCTCGAAGCAGCGGGTCTTTACGTAGACCGGATCATTACCAACGCCCAATCGGCTGCCCGAGGCGAAGGACCACGAGACATGAATGCGGCTGCTTAATATGCCGTGGTGTGATGCCGATTGCAGGGCAATGTTTATCAGCTTGTTGTCGGGCAGGATTTCCGCATCGAGGAACTGGAAGACGCGGTGCTTGGTGGTCTCAACGGTGGCGATGTAGCGCGGGAGGCCCTTTAGCTGCGCACGGAGGTCCGTGCGTAGTCGACGATGGAGCCACCAATTCTCTCGGAGATTCCGATCACGGTTTTGTTCGCGTTCGGGCTTAACACGCTCAAGCACCCACTGATAAGCCGACGGATACTTCTTGCAAGCTTCTTCTGCTGTCAGCCCGAAAAAATCGATGACCATCACGCCACGTGGGCGTTGCGTAAGGTCACGGCCGTTTCGGTATTGGCGGATGACCCGTCCAATATCCGACGTCTGGCCCAGTCCTAAACGACCGGCATCATCAGGCTCGATGATGAAACCCGAATTACCGAGTTCGAACCCTCGCTGACTGATGTTCGAGTTTGCCTGAAGCGGCAATGCGCCTGCGACGTTGGCTCCAATGGTTAGATCCGCAAAAAGTTTCCCCGCCCTGTGGCTCAGTTCCACGGTGCGGGCGTCGTCGTCCGTATCGCGTTCGTTGAAGACGTGGCGCAGGGTACCGGGCTGGTCTCCGGGTACGGCGACGGTCATGGCAATGCGCACGGCGGCGCCGTCGGTACTGTCCACCCAGGGGTGGTCGGGTATGGCGAAGGAGAGCGACAGGGGCTTTTTGGTGTCGTTCAGGTGCGGTTCGAGCACGCGGCGGTTGAAGGTCTGGCGCAGGCTGTTGGTGGTGATGAAGCCGAAGCGCCGGGCCTCGCCCTTGCGTACTTTCTCGGCGGCGATGTGCCACCAGTACATGACGAAGTCGGCGGAGTCCGGGACGATGCCCTTGAAGACCTTGCGCACGGCGTCCACGTAGCCATCCCCCAGTGCGCGGCGCATGGTGGCGGCGCCGATAAACGGCGGGTTGCCGACGATGAAGTCGGCTTCGGGCCATTCGGCGCGGCGCGGGTTGCTGTAGTGGTAGACGGGGGTGCGGCCGGTTTCGTCGGGGATGAGTTCGCCAGTGACGGGGCTTTTCTTGTAGCTGATGCCGTCCCAGATGGTGACGGGGTGGCCGTGCTCGTCGGTCATGGGTTCGCGGGCATCAAAGTCGATCAGCGCGTCGCGGCATTCGATGTTGTGGAAGTCGCGCAGGATGGGTTCGGGCAGGCTGAGGCGGCCGTGCAGGCGGTAGTGCCATTGCAGGTAGCCGATCCACAGGACGATCTCGGCGATGGCGGCGGCGCGCGGGTTGATCTCCAGCCCGAGGAACTGGTGCGGGTCGACGGTGAGGCCTTCGGTGTCGAAGGTGGCCTGGCCGGCGCTCAGGTCGCGGATGAGGTTGAGCACTTCGCCTTCGAGGCGCTTGAGGTGTTCCAGTGCCACGTAGAGGAAGTTGCCGGAGCCGCAGGCGGGGTCGAGCACGCGCGTTTCGCACAGCCGGTGGTGGAAGCGGTGCAGCTCGTCCAGGGCCTTGTCGGGCTTGTTCTGTTGCAGCCAGGCCTCGGCGGCGACCTGCACGGTGTTCCATTCGGCGCGCAGGGGCTCGATGAGCGTGGGCATGACCAGGCGTTCCACGTAGGCACGCGGGGTGTAGTGGGCGCCGAGCTTGTGGCGTTCGCGCGGGTCCAGCGCGCGTTCCAGCAGGGTGCCGAAGATGGCGGGTTCGACGAAGCGCCAGTCGGCACGGCCGGCCTGGATGAGCAGGCCGATCTGGTCGGCGTTGAGCGGGATGGGGTCGATGTTCTGGAACAGGCCGCCGTTGAAGCGCTGCACCTTGTGCATCAGCTGGCCCTCAAAGCCGCCGGTGTTCATCGTCTCCCACAGGGAGCGCATGGCGTCGGGGAAGTGTTCGGGGTTTTGCTGCAGGCGTTCCAGCAAGGCGGTGAAGCTGCCCTTGGGCAGGAGTTCGACGTCTTCGCTGAACATGGTGAACAGGCAGCGCTTGAGGAAGTGGGCGACGCGCTCGACGTTGTAGCCGCCCTGTTCCAGGGATTTGGCAAGCTCGGCCAGGCGCGCGCTGACCTCGCGGGTGACGCGGGCGGCGTGCTTGCTGGCGTCGAGCCGGTCGGGCGCCAGCCACAGGTGGCGCAGGCGCTGCTGGATCTCGGGGTCGCGCAGGTCTTCCAGGCGGATGCGGTGGCGGCTCGGGTCCGGGTACGGGACGTAGGTGCCGCCGGAGCGGGAGAACTCGGAGTAGAGCTCCAGGCTGCGGCCGACATCGGTGACGACGATGAACGGCGGGCGGCCTTCGTCTTCCGGCAGGGCGCGCACGTACTGGTCGGCCTGGTTCTGCGCGGCGAGCATGGCCTTGTCCCAGCCCTGGGTGTGCAGGCCCTTGCCGGTCTGCTTGGCCTCCAGCACGAAGCAGCCGCGGCGGTAGAGGTCGATGTAGCCGCGGTTCTCGCTGCCATCCGGGTTGCGGATGGTCACGCGGCGTTCGAATACGTAGGCGTTGTCGGCAGTGTCGTCGCTGGCCGGGTCAGGGTGGGGCAGCTCCAGCAGCTTGCACAGCTCGGTGAGGAAGAGCTGGTAGTTGGCGCGCTCGGAGCCGCCGGTGTCGCGCCAGCGCTCGATGAACGCCTCGACCTGCTCGGGGGCGGCAATGGCTGCGGCGGGTTCTTCGTCGGCGTGTGCCGGCGCCTCGGCGGTTGCGTCCATCGGCCGTATTTCCTTTGATCTTTCCGGGGAAACGATACCGATTCAGATCGCCGTTGTCCCGTGTCCGACGCCGGGTCGGCCGGCGGGCCGGTCGGTAGGAGGCGAGCCTCTCGCCGATTCGGCCGGGTGGGTCGTCCGGGCCCCGGTCGGCCAGGGGGCTGGCCTCCTACGGGCGGGGGTAGTCGGTAGGCCGGCCCTCCGGCCGATTCGTGCCGGGCGTTACAACCAGCCGCGGCGGCGGAAGAAATAGAGCATGCCGGCGACCACGCCGAGCATGACGAGCCAGACCACGGGGTAGCCGTAATAGGTGTAGAGTTCGGGCATCGACCAGGGGCTCTCGGGGTGGTCGAAGTTCATGCCGTAGATCCCCACCACGAATGTGAGGGGGATGAAGATGGTGGCGATGATGGTGAGCACGCGCATGACGTCGTTGGAGCGCTGGTTGATGGCGGACATGTAGGCCTCGATCAGGGTGGCCGCCATCTCGCGGTAGGACTCCAGCAGATCCACGATCTGGATGGCGTGGTCGTGCACGTCGCGCAGGTACGGAAACAGCTCGACGGTAAACGGTTCCAGGTCGTCGCGCATCAGCCGCGCCACCACGTCGCGGGCAGGCCAGAGCTGGCGACGCAGCACCAGGAGTTCCCGGCGCAGCCGGTGGATCTCGGCCAGGGTGCTGGCGTCGGGCCGCTCGAGTACCGCGTCTTCGAGGCGTTCCAGCCACTCGCTGATCTCTTCCAGCACCGGGAAGCCCTGGTCCACCACGGCGTCCATCAGCGCGTAGGCCAGGTACGCGGCGCCCAGGCGGTTGAAGTTGCGGTTGGCGCTGCGCATGCGATCGCGCACGGGCTCGAAGGGATCCTGCTCGCCACCGTGGATGCTGATGATCAGGCCGGGGGCCACGAACAGGCTGAACTGGTCGAGTTCGATGCGGCCTTGTTCATGCCGGGGGTGGCTCAGGATGACCATCAGCGCGTTGTCGAAGAAATCGACCTTGGGGCGCTGGCCCTGGTGACGAATGTCTTCCAGCACCAGCGGATGCAGACCGAAGGCATTGCCCAGGGCACGGAGCTGCTCGGGCCCCGGCATACCCTGCAGGTGCAGCCACATGAAACCCTCGCCGGTGTCACCCGCACCTCCGGACAGGATCCGGTCGGCATCGAGCTCCGTCAGCCGCTCATGGCCGTAATGCCATGCACAAGCCCGGGCGCCCTCGCCCACGTCTTCGCGTGCATGGGCCCCGTGGCCGGGTGCCGCGCCGGGCTCGGGGTAGGTTTTTTCGAACAGCCGGCTCATGACGCCTCCCGCAGAAATGGGCCTCGAGTATAGCCCGTGCGCGCCCCCGCCCGTGGGAGCGTGCTCGCACGCGAACCCATTCGCGGCCAGGGCCCGGCGCAGTCGTTCAGCGATCTCGCAGGCCTCTTCGGCATCGGCGCCGGGCAACAGGACCGGGCATTGCACCCCATGCATTCATGCGGGGCACGGCGAGAGCTGCCGTGCCTATACTCGGGCTGAATGCACAGCCCTCCGCAATCCAGGAAGGAGATCAGCATGGCCAGGCGTGGTTACGGGCCGGCGGCCCAGTGGCAACCGAACGACCCCTCACCGAACGCGGCTTCCGGGGTTGCCGAAGCGCCCTCGGGGCCCGGATCCCCGCCGCCGGGAGAGGAAAGCCCGGTAGAGGGGCAGCTGGAGTTCGTGAAAATCTCGCCGCTCAAGCGGCTGCCGTTTTTTGGCGAAAAGACCCGCAGCATCGCGGAACTGCGACAGGCCGGAACGCCGGTGGCCCGGCTGCGGCGCCCTTCGGGCGGGCTCGCGGCCTGGTTCGGCAGGCCGGAGCTGCATTTCGCCACCACGCGCATGCGCCTGGCCGACCCGCCGGACGCGGGATTCTTCCAGCAGATTCAGCGCAATGTCGGCTTCTTCGGGATGCCGCAGCGCCAGGAGGTCTGGCGCGCCGGCGCGGGCACGGTCACGCAGATCGAGGAGACCAGCACCGACCGCAAGACGCTCAGCGGGCTGTTCAGCTATCGCGACGATCACTACCAGCTCAATGGCGAACGCACCGACTGGCGCGGGCTGTTCAGCTATACCCTGCGCGACAACCGCGACATGGTCGCCACCTTCCGGCCCAAGCAGGAAACCGGCCTGACCGGCGGCTGGTTCGTCGAGGTCATCCATCCGCGCCCGGTCGGGGCCATCGCCATCGCCTGCCATATGGCCATGTGGCTGGAAGAAAGCACCCGCGGCTCGAGCGGCGGCGCCGGAGGGGCCGGCGGAGGCGGCGGTGGCGGCTGCTGACCCCGCGCCGATCAACCGCGGCGCACGGAGGCCTGGTGGAGTTCGTCGCGGGCGATGCCGACGAAGTCCTGCATGAAGGCGAGGCCCTCGTCCTCGCGGCGGATGGCCAGGCGCAGGGTGCTCCACAGGCCGTCGGGGCCCATGCGCAGACGCGCGATGGCGGAACGCCCGGAACCCCGCGCGCCGTTTCCCGCGCCCTGCATCTGCGCCTCCAGTTCCGGCAGGGCCCATTCGGGGAGCGAGGCGACACCCCGCCCGCTGGCGACCAGCTGCAGCAGCATGGCCGTCACCTCGGTGGTCCGTCGGGGTAGCGAGATGCCCGTCGGGTGCAGGAAGTGCCGGCAGATATCCAGGCGCTCCTCCTCCACCGGGTAGGTGATCAGGGTCTCGCCCTCGAGATCCGCCGGCTCCACGTAGCTGGCCCCCTCCAGACGATGCCCGCGCGGCACGATCAGCAGGTTCTCGTACTCCAGCAGGTCCAGCGCGATCAGCTCCGGGTCTTCCACCGGATCCGGCGACACCGCCGCGTCGACCTCGCGTTCGCGCAGGGCATTCAGGGCATCGAAACCATGGCTCAGGCTCAGGTCCAGCTCCACCTCGGGCCAGTGTTCGCGGAAGGCCGCCAGCGAGGGCATCAGCCACTGGAAGCAGCTGTGGCACTCCAGCGCGAGGTACAGCCGCCCGCCGCGGCCGTCGCGGATGCGGGCGATGTCGCGCTCGGCCGCGGCCACCTCCGGCAGCACGCGCTCGGCCGCCTGCAGCAGGCGCGTTCCGGCCGGTGACAGGCGCACCGGCGTACTGCGCCGTTCGAACAGCACCACGTCCATGCGCTCTTCCAGCTGCCGCAGCTGGTGCGACAGCGCCGACTGGGTGACGCACAGCGACTCGGCCGCCGCCGTCACGCTGCCCAGGCGAACGATCTCGTGCAGTGCCCGCAAATGCCGGATCTCCAGCATGCCACCCTCCTTCATGAGCCTGACTCACATACTACGTGACAAAAACTTGTTTTACTCATGCGTGGACAGGGTAGAAACTAATCCCCGTGCTCACCCGCAGTGGCGCCTTCATCGGGGCGCCGGGGCGGAAGAGCCTGCCACGCTGCTGACATGCTGCTGTATCTGCGTGACATCTCCGTTGGACCGGCACGTCGGGGTGGTGTCCCGACACGCCGCGGGAAGGGAGTCCCCCGCCGCATCGACGCTTTTTCTTGGCTGGGTGTCGATGCGGCTTTTTTGTGCGCGCTTTTCCCCGGCACCGCTGCCCCGTGTGCCCCGTGTGCCCCGTAGGAGCGCAGCCCTCTGCGCGATCAGGCTACGGCGAAAGATTCCGGACCGGGAACTCGTTCGCCTGCAAGCAGGCTCCTGCATGTTGGTGGCTGTCCTATAATGTGACCATCAACATAGTCAGGAAGCACGAAATGTCGGATTCCACCATCAACCTCGCCGACGCCAAGGCTCGCCTCAGCGAGCTGGCCGAGCGCGCGGCCTCGGGCGAAAACATCATCATCACCAAGCGGGGCAAGGCCGTGGTGAGACTGAGCCGTGCAACCCCGGCCAGGCAACCGATCGATGCCGGTGCCTTGCGCGCGTTGACCGACGCCCAGAGCAGCTGCTCGGAACAGGACCTTGTACGCTCCCTGCGCGACGACGCGCGCTATTGATGCGCTATCTGGATACGAGCCTGCTAGTGGCCGCACTGACCCGCGAGCCGCGCACGGGCGACATGCAGACCTGGCTCGCGGCACAGCCGGTCGAAACGCTGCATATCAGTGACTGGACAGTGACCGAGTTCTCGGCGGCCCTGTCCATGAAGGTTCGCAGACAGATCCTGACGACCGGGGAGCGGGCAACGGTGCTCGCGGCCTTTGCCGGCCTGCGCGAAGCCTCGCTGAGCAACCTGTCCGTCGCGGCGACCGACTACGCCATCGCGGCACATTTCGCCGACCAACACGACTCCGGGCTACGCGCAGGTGATGCCCTGCATCTCGCCATCGCATACAACCATGGCCTCGAACTCTGCTCCCTCGACAAGGTTCTGGTGGCCGCCGCCGAGCCTCTCGGCGTCAACGCCCGGTTGCTCTGAAGACGCACCCTCTTGCGTAATCCAGCCAGGTGTCGATGCGGCTTTTTTGTGCGCGCTTTTCCCCCGGCACCGCTGCCCCGTGTGCCCCGT
>NZ_MUZR01000080.1:8718-12134 GCF_001995255.1 Thioalkalivibrio halophilus
CGCAGCCCTCTGCGCGATCCGGCGTCTCTATTCGGGGGCGGGCCGGCCGGTAAGGCGGCGGTAGAGGGCGAAGCCGGCGTCGCGGTCGGCGGTGCGCAGGATGGCGGATCGGCCCGGGGTCGAGGGATCGGCCTTCAGGTCGACGCCGGCCTCTTCGGCGGCGCGGAAATCGGCGTCGGTCAGTTCGACCTTGCCGAAGACCGAGATGATGTAGCCACCGGGGATCGGCGGGGGTGGCGTGAACGACTCGCCGTCCGCCAGCGCGACCCAGGCCGGGATGAAGGCCGGGCCGTAGAAGTCGAAGAAGCCGTTGGAGCCGCGCAGATGGGCCTCGATCGGCCGGCCGCCGATCAGCTCGATGTTGCAGATGCCGCTGTAACCGGCCAGGTTGCGCCGCACCCAGTCGGCGATCCACGGCTCCACTTCGGGCACGGCGGCGCCCACCTCCCAGTAGATCGGGCGCGCGGCGTCCTTTTCGTCCGAGCCGCGGGTGTGGGCGAACCAGCGCACCTCACCGTTCTCCACCAGGCAGTCGGTGCTGGTGTGGGCTCCCTCCAGGCGCTGGCACCAGAAACTGCCGGGCTCGGCCGGCACCTCGCCGGCGGGCAGAGCGCGGGCATCCAGCCCCATGCCGGCGAGGTTGATGACCGGCTTCACGAACACAGTGTCCGCCGCGTCCAGCCCCAGGTCCGTGGGCGCGACCCCGCAGGGCGCGGCGGTCAGGCCCGCATCCAGGGCCAGGCGCAGCTTGTCGTAGACGTATCGATGCCCGGGGTTCAGGCGCCAGGCGGCCGCGTCCGACACCGCCACCTCGCGCCGCGGCTCGGGCCGGAAGATGTGCCGGCGCTCGGGGAGGACGCCAACGAACGGCAAGGTCAGCCCGCCTCCGGCAGGCGTTCTTCGTGCCCGGCGCGCAGGCGTTCCACCTCGCACAGCAGCGACTTGAACGCGGGGAAGCCGCTGATCGGGTCGAGGTTGCGGTCGTCGGTCAGCTCGTTGATGTTGGCGTGGTTCCAGCCGTGCTGGCAGTGCGCCACGCCGGGCTTGATGCGGTCGGTGACCTTCGCCACGAAGGCGACCCGCCCGCGCGGCGAGCGCACCTCCACCGTGTCGCCATCGGCGATGCCGCGCGCCGCGGCGTCGGTCGGGTTCAGCTCCACCAGCGGCTCCGGCATTGCCCGGCGCATGCGTTCCAGGTACTGGTGCTGCGAGTGGGTGGCGTGCTTGTGGCGCGCGCCGCTGGTCAGCACCAGCGGATAGTCGCGCGCCAGCTCCGGCGTGGACAGCGGGCTCTCGGCCGGCTCGCGCCAGACCGGCAGGCCGTCGTGCCCGGCCTCGCGCAGCTCGGCGGCATCGAACTCCACCTTGCCGCTGACGGTGCGGAAGCCGTGCAGGCGGTACTGGCGGTCGCCCTCCTCGAAGCCGTGCTCGACCAGATCATCCAGCGCCTTCGCGAACACGGTCACCCCGTCCGGGTCGTTGTACACCTGCTCGCGGATGGTCTCGGGGATACCCTCGGCGGCCTCGGCCCAGCTGGCCTCCAGGTCGCCGTTCCAGAACTGCTCGCCCATGCCCAGGCGCACGCCCAGCTCGAGGAACACCTCGGCGTCGGCGCGTGCCTCGCCGCGCGGGGCCACCGCCTGGTGCCGGTAGCGCAGCTCGCCGCGGAAGTTGCAGCCGGGATAGGCGATCAGCGCCGGGCGCTCGAGGCTGGTGGCGGCCGGCAGCACGATGTCCGCCATGCGCGTGGCCGGGTTGTGGAAGAAGTCCGACACGGCGAAGAAATCCAGCGCCCCCAGCGCCTGTTCCATGCGCTTCGAGTTCGGCCACATCGCGGTGTTGATGCCAATCGCCAGCAGGGCGTGCACCCGCTGCGGTCGGCCGTCGAGGATCGCGTCCGGCAGCAGCATGCTCTGCGCCGCCGGCCAGTGGGCCGTCCACACCGGGAAGGTCTCGTCGCCGATGCGTGGCGGCAGGTTCTGCTTGCAGTGGTCGAACAGGTCGATCGGCTTCGGCGTGACCTTGTCGTTGAAGAAGCGGTTGCCGCCCTCGCGGTCGATATTGCCGGTGACCGCCGCCAGCAGGCTCACCGCGCGGTGATTCTGGAAGCCGTTGGAGTGCTGCACGGTGGCGGTGGGCGAGAGCATGATCTGCGCCGGGCTACGGGTCGCGTAGAGCTCGGCGGCGCGCTTCAGGTCGGCCTCCTCGATGCCGCAGATCGCCGCCACCCGCTCCGGCGGGAATTCGGCCACGTATTCGCGGAAGGCCTCCACGCCGCTGCCCCATTCGTCGAGGAAGGCCTGGTCCTGCCAGCCGTTTTCGAAGATCAGGTGGTGCATGCCCAGCGCCAGCGCCCCGTCCGTACCCGGGCGGATCTGCAGATGCACCTCGGCCTGCTCCGCCAGCGGTGTGACTCGCGGGTCCACCACCACCGTGGCGCAGCCGGGGCGTGCCGCGGCCAGCGCATGCTGATGGAACGGCGGGATGGAACCGCGCGGGTTGGTGGACCACACCAGCAGGCAGCGGGTCGCATCCGAGGCCACGGTGGAGGATGTCTTGATTTTGGTGCCGAAGGTCACCTCCTCCGCCACCTTGGTGGAGGAGAAGCAGCAACCGCTCTCGGTCAGGTAGTTGGGCGAGCCGAAGGCATGCGCCAGGCGCTGGAGCTGCGGCCGAGCCTCCTTGGTGTAGCCGGCGAAGAAGGCCGCCGCCGGGGCACCGTGCTCCTCGCGGGTCGCGCGCAGATGCTCGGCGATGGTGTCCAGCGCCTCGTCCCAGGAGATGCGCTCGAACTCGCCGCTGCCGCGCGGTCCGGTGCGCCGCAGCGGGTACAGCAGGCGTTCGGGATGGTTACGGCGATCGAGCTGGACGTAGCAGCGGGGACAGTCGGGACCGTCAATCTTTACCGGCTCGCCGGTATTGTCCAGGGTGACGTCGATCGCACAGTTGGCGTCGCATTCGTAGCAGGTGCTTTTCACGGTCGCCATGGGGTCGGCTTACCTCGCGCGGGCATTCGGTCGATACATCCGCCGATTATGCGCACGGCGCCCGCCGCCCTCGAACAACGTCATGCGCCCCGGGGCATTGCCCCCGCCCGCAGGCGGCCAGCCCCCTGGCCGATCATGCCCGACGACCCACCCGGCCGAATCGGCCGGAGGGCCGGCCTCCTACGGGGCGGGTTACCGGGATTCGTCGTCGGGATCGGGAAAATCGAATTCCCAGTCATCCTCGTCCTTTTCCGAGGCCTGCGGGATTTCCGCCTCGTCGGAACGATCGTCGAACGCCGGTTCTTCGTCCGAGCCGGGTTCTGCCTCGGACTCCGGTTCGGGCTCAGGCTCAGGCTCAGGCTCAGGCTCAGGCTCAGGCTCAGGCTCAGGCTCAGGCTCCGGTTCGGGTTCGGGTTCGGGTTCGGGTTC
>NZ_MUZR01000081.1 GCF_001995255.1 Thioalkalivibrio halophilus
GAGACGACGCCGGCGCCCACGGTGCGGCCGCCTTCGCGAATCGCGAAACGCAGACCGTCCTCCATGGCGATCGGGCTGATCAGCGACACCGTCATCTTCACGTTGTCGCCCGGCATCACCATCTCGGTGCCTTCCGGCAGCTCGACCGAACCCGTCACGTCCGTCGTCCGGAAATAGAACTGCGGACGATACCCGTTGAAGAACGGCGTGTGACGACCGCCCTCTTCCTTGTTCAGGATGTACACTTCCGCCTCGAACTGGGTGTGCGGAGTAATCGAACCCGGCTTGCACAGCACCTGGCCGCGCTGCACGTCGTCACGCTTGGTGCCGCGCAGCAGCACGCCCACGTTGTCGCCGGCCTCGCCCTGGTCCAGCAGCTTGCGGAACATCTCCACGCCGGTCACCGTGGTCTTCTGCGTGTCGTGCAGACCCACGATCTCCACTTCCTCGCCCACCTTGACCACACCGCGCTCGACGCGACCGGTAACCACGGTGCCGCGACCGGAAATCGAGAACACGTCTTCCACCGGCATCAGGAACGCACCGTCCACCGCGCGCTCCGGCTCGGGGATGAAGCGGTCCATCTCGTCAACCAGCTTGTGAATCGCCTGGGCGCCCATCTCGCTTTCGTCGCCTTCCAGCGCCTTCAGCGCAGAACCGGTGACCACCGGAGTGTCGTCACCCGGGAAATCATAGCTCGACAGCAGATCACGGACCTCCATCTCCACCAGCTCCAGGAGCTCCGGATCGTCCACCATGTCCGCCTTGTTCAGGAACACCACGATGTGCGGCACACCCACCTGGCGCGACAGCAGGATGTGCTCCCGCGTCTGCGGCATCGGGCCGTCCGCCGCCGAAACCACCAGAATGGCACCGTCCATCTGCGCAGCACCGGTGATCATGTTCTTCACATAGTCCGCGTGCCCCGGGCAGTCCACGTGCGCATAGTGGCGCGTGTCCGACTCGTACTCCACGTGCGCCGTCGCAATCGTGATCCCGCGCTGCTTCTCTTCCGGCGCGTTGTCAATCTGGTCAAAGGCACGCGCATCGCTGCCGTACTTCTTCGCCTGAACCACCGTCAACGCCGCCGTCAGCGTCGTCTTCCCGTGGTCCACATGACCAATCGTCCCCACATTCACGTGCGGCTTCTTGCGTTCGAACTTTTCCTTGGACA
>NZ_MUZR01000082.1 GCF_001995255.1 Thioalkalivibrio halophilus
AGACTTGACCATAACTCGTGCGGCGCAAGGTGAGTGTCTACAGCCTGCCGATGATCCTGGCCGTCGGCTACCGGGTGCGTTCCCCCCGTGGCACCCAGTTCCGCCAGTGGGCCACTGCTCATCTGGAGGAGTACCTGGTCAAGGGCTTCGTCATGGACGACCAGCGCCTCAAGGATCCCGGCGGCGCGGATTACTTCGACGAGCTGCGTCCCGATGGCTGGCCCACTCCTTCCAGGTTCAGGCGTTGCAGTTGTTCTGTGAATTCAGGCTTGTATTCAATCCGTACCCATGGCTGATACCCGCTACATCACCGCAAACCGTCTGACCGAAGAGTCGCAGGCGATCCAGAGGCGCGGGCGCAACCTGGTGCTGCTCCTGGGGTTGCCGGTGGCACTCGGGGCGTTCTTCGTGCATCCGCTGGTGGGGCTGGTGACGCTGGCGGGGGTGGTCGCGCTGGTGGGCCTGGTGGGCGGCAGCGCGGTGATCGAGGCGGGGGCGCGCGGCGAGGATGCGGCGCTGGAGTACCTGGCGGAGCTGCCCGACTCGTTCACGGTCTTCAACCAGGTGGATCTGCCGGATGAGCGTTCGCGCACGGGCGTGACCGAGGCGGATCTGGTGGTGGCGGGGCCGGAGGCGCTGTTCGTGATCGAGGTGAAGCACAACAGCGGGGCCATCGACTGCGACGAGCAGGCCTCGCAGTGGACGGTGAGCAAGACCGGGCGGCGCGGCAGTCGTTATACCAAGCAGATGCGCAACCCGGTGCGGCAGGTGAAGAAGCAGGTGTGGCTGCTGAGCGAGTACCTGAAGGGCCGCAAGGCCAAGCGCTGGATCCAGCCGATCGTGCTGTTCACGCACCCGGAGGTGTCGCTGGGGCGTTCGGGCGAGCTGTCGGTACCGGTGCTGACGGGGCCGGAGCTGGTGGACTACATCCGCCGCTTCCGCCCGGAGCGCCCGCGCCCGGTGAAGGAGAACACGGTCCGGGCCATCGCGGCGCTGAAGGGCTGAAGGGCCGAAGCCGGGCGGGACCGGGGTCCGGGCAGGGCCGGGCGGTCCCGCGCGATGGGTTACTCCTCGGCCGGCTCGCCGGTGACGAGTTCCTGCATGAGGGGCCGGATCTTCTCTTCGGTGGGGCCGAACTTGTCGGGGCGCCCGCCGCCGCGACGGGCATCGTATTCGGCGGTGCCGATCAGCTGCTCCTGCTCGTACAGCCGGGCGTCGAAGTAGGTGAGGTACATGGCCAGGTCCCAGGTCCAGTTGGCGGTGAACTCCAGGTGGTGTTCGGCGTCCGCCGGCCGCGTACCCCGGTACAGCTCGGACTCGATGCCCATGTCCTCGAACATGCCCACCAGCGAGTCGTTCAGCTCCTCCATGTGCACGTCCGGGTTGTGCTCCACGTAGACCTTTTCGATGGCCTGGCGCTCCGGCACGGGCTCGACATGCTGGGAAATGGCGCAGCCGGAGGCGAACAGGGCGGCAAGGATGGCGGCGGGCAGTCGGAGCATGGCGTGGTTTTCCCCTGTTGAAAAAGCGTGAAGGCTATCACGCTCGCGCGGGGCTGGAGGAAGGTCGGCTCGCTTGACGGTCTTCGATGTGTTCGCTAATTTCAGTTTTAACAGAAATTCGAGAACGGACTGATGCAGCTGAGCCCGACCATGGAAAAGTTCGTCCTGCACTGGGGCGAGATGGGATCGCGCTGGGGCGTGAACCGCACGGTGGCGCAGATCCATGCGCTGCTGTACCTGAGCGAGCACCCGCTGACCGCGGAGACCATCGCCGAGACCCTGGGCGTGGCCCGTTCCAACGTGAGCACCAGCCTGCGCGAGCTGCAGTCCTGGGGGCTGGTGAAGGTGGTGCACGAACTGGGTGACCGGCGCGATCACTTCGTGTCGCAGAAGGATGTCTGGGACATCTTCATGACCATCCTCGAAGGGCGCAAGGAACGCGAGCTGGACCCGACCCTTACGACCCTGCGCCAGTGCGTGCTGGACAGCGAATCCGATGCGCAAACCACCCCCGAGGCGAAGGCGCGCATGAACGATACCCTCGAGTTCCTCGAGCAGCTGCTTGGCTGGTACGAGCAGATGCGGGGACTGGACCGCGAGACCCTGGTGAAGCTGATGAAGATGGGGGCGCGGATCCAGAGCCTGCTGGGCAAGTAAAAAAAATTGCCCGGTAGTTTCTGTATAGACAGAAACAACCGAAACCAAGGAAAAGGAGTCATGCCATGGAAATCCAGCCGCTTGTCATTCTCGGAGTCCAGCTGGCCACTGCACTGGGCATCAGTCTGGTCGTCATTCATCTGATTCAGCCGGCCCTTGAGCCATTGCTCGGGGAGGTGTGCGGCAGCGAGGCCGCGGCGCGCTTCTGGGTCAACTTCACGCGGCTGATGGTGCTGATCGCACCGCTGCTGCAGGTGATCCTGCTGGCGGCCGAACATGGCGGCATGGGCTCCGTCGAGCTGATCCGCGGGACCCTGTTCCACGCCCTGGGAGGTGTGTTCCTGGCCCTGTCGGTGATCGGCCTGGTGATCTGGAAGGTCGCGCTGGTCGACCGCGCCCGCGGCGCGGCCGGCGGCGAATGAGCGCGCCGGGGGTAACGGGATGCGCATTCTGCTGACCGGAAGCACGGGTTTTGTGGGGCGCCATCTGGAGCGGGCGCTGCGCGAGCGCGGCCACGAGGTGGTCGGATGCGCGCGTGGCGCCGCACCGGTCCACTGCGATTTCACTCGGGATCATCGGCCGGAGGACTGGCTCGGACGTGTGACGGGCATGGATGTCGTGATCAATGCCGCCGGCATTGCCCGTGAGCAGGGTGCACAGTCGTTCGCGGCCTTGCATGAGCGCGCTCCGGCCGCCCTGTTCACGGCCTGCGAGCAGGCCGGGGTCGGCCGCGTGATCCAGATATCGGTACTGGGGGCGGACCCGGCCGCCGACGACCCCTGGCTGCGCAGCCGGGGGCGCTCGGATGCGGATCTGGCCGCCAGGCCGCTGGACTGGCTGATCCTGCGGCCGTCCATTGTGCATGGCGAAGGCGGGGCCAGTACCGGCTTTCTGCGGGCCCTGGCGGCTTTGCCGTGGGTGCCCCTGGTGGGCGACGGCGGGCAGATGCTTCAGCCCGTCCATGTCGATGACCTGGTGCGCGCGGTGGTGCAGGCGGTCGAGTGCGGCGAGCCGCGCTGCCAGGTGCTGGACTGTGTGGGGGCCGAGCCGGTGACGCTGGCGCGGGTGCTGGCCCGCTGGCGCGCCTGGCTGGGGGCGGGGCGCTGGAGAGCCCTGCCGGTGGCGCCGCGGCTTGCGCGCGCGGGGGCGGCGCTGGCGGGCCGGCTGCACGTGGCTCCGGTGAACGGGTCGATGGTGGACCTGTTGCGGCGGGGCAGCACGGCCCCGGTGGAGCCATTCGAGCGCGGGTTCGGGTGGCGCCCGCGCGGTTTTGCCGGGGCGCTGGCGGCCCGGCCGTCCAGCGAGGCGGAGTTGTGGCATGCGCGGCTGTACGGTCTGCGCCCGCTGCTGCGCTTCGCGCTGGCCTTCTTCTGGATCTGGACCGGGCTGGTGTCGGCGTTGCTGCATCCGCCTCAGGCCAGTCTGGACTTGCTGGCGTCGGCCGGTCTGACGGCCGCCCCGGCCGTTACCGCTCTGTATGGTCTGGCGCTGGTGGACGTGCTGCTGGGCCTGGCACTGCTCGCGGGCTGGCGGGTGCGCGAGGTGGCGTGGATCCAGGTCGTAATGATGGCCGGTTACACCCTGGGCGCGGGGCTGCTGCTTCCGCAGCTGTGGATCGACCCGTTCGGGCCGCTCAGCAAGAACCTGCCCCTGATCGTGGCCACGCTGATGCTGATCGCAATGGAGGGGCCCCGGCGATGCTCTACCTCGGACTGAAGACGCTGCACGTGCTGGGGGCGATCCTGCTGTTCGGGACCGGTCTGGGCAGTGCGTTCTACAAGTACATGGTGTGGCGCAGTGGCAGCGCGGCGGCCATTGCGGTCACCGACCGTCTGGTGGTCCGTGCGGACTGGTGGTTCACCACCCCGGCGGTGATCCTGCAGCCGCTGACCGGGTTCGCGATGGTGTGGCTGGCCGGCTGGCCGCTCGACAGCGCATGGCTGTTGTGGACCGGTGCGCTGTACCTGCTGGCCGGGGCCTGCTGGCTGCCGGTGGTCTGGCTCCAGTTGCGGATGCGCGAGACCTCGGCCCGCGCGATCCGCGAGGGCGTCGATCTGCCACCCGCCTACGCCCGCCGCATGCGGCTGTGGTTCTGGCTGGGCGTCCCGGCCTTCTCGGCGATGCTCGTCGTGGTGGCCCTGATGGTGTTCCGCCCGGTGTGACGGCCCCGCACCGGGGCGGGGACGTCACGCACGCGAATCAGCGGGCGACGGGCACGCGGTCCCAGTACTGCATCGCCGAGAACTCGCCCTCGAGCCGGAACCCGTCGCTGGCACCCAGGTCGTCCAGCGGGGTGGCGATGCCTTCCACGTCCAGGTGGCCGTGGAACGTGTCGTCCGGTTCGGCGGTATCCAGCCGGACCTCTCCGCTCAGGCCCTGGCCGACGGTCAGGAAGGAGATGTCGCCGGGTTTGCTGACATCCCCCACCAGCAGGTGCGCGGCCAGCCGGCCTTCGGCCTCGGTGCTGCGCGGGTCGGCGATCTCGAGGGTACCGGTGTCATCGGGAACGCCCGCACCCACCCGGGTGAAGATCATGCAGGCGGTGGTTTCCAGCCCAGGCAGGAAGGCCTCCACGACCAGGGCGAAGCCGTCGCCTCGCTGCGGATCTTCCTGGCCGCCCCAGGCCGCCTGTCCGAGCAGTGCACCCGAGTGGGCCCCTTCCAGGGCCCCGTCGAAGGTCGCCTGCTCGTCCAGCATCGCCGCCAGCTCGTCGCGCGGCATGTCAGAGGGCAGGGGGAGGCAGACATCCAGCATGTCGGCCAGCACGGGCGGGGTGCGGAGGTATTCGAAGGCGGCCGCGCCGGCGCGCGGGTACTCCTGCAGGGCGGCGTAATCCGGTGCGTCGGCGTCGTCGCTGAATTCGGTGACCTCGATCCGGTAGGCGATGCCCGAGGCCTGGCCGGGTGACTGGTCTTCTTCCAGTGCCCAGTCCCGGGCCTCCATGGTTTCCAGGGTGTCGGCGGAGGTGTGGAAGCCCTGAAGCTGCAGGCCGGCCGGCATGCCGAGCGGTTCCAGGGCCTCGCCGAGGGTGTGGAGGTAATGGGTCTCGAGGCCGTCCGGGACGTTGGGCCCGATGGCCATGCGGAACATGCCGGGGCTCAGCTGCAGCAGCGCCGGAGTTACTGTCGAAAGTG
>NZ_MUZR01000083.1 GCF_001995255.1 Thioalkalivibrio halophilus
CGATGACCGTGCCGGCGTGCGCGTACTCGACGGCGTGGTGCTGGGCGAGCGCTGTCTGGTGCACGCCGGCACGGTCATCGGGGCCGACGGTTTCGGCTTCGCGCCGGAAGACGGCACCTGGCTCAAGATCGAGCAGCTCGGCGCTGTCCGGGTCGGCAGCGACGTGGAGATCGGGGCCAACTGCACGGTCGACCGCGGGGCCGTGGAAGATACCCGGATTGGTGAAGGCGTGAAGATCGACAACCTTGTTCATGTTGCCCATAACGTCGAGATTGGAGACCATACGGCCATCGCCGGCTGTGTCGGAATCGCCGGCAGCGCCCGTATCGGTCGTCACTGCGCCATTGGTGGAGGGGCGGGGATCCTCGGCCATCTGAGCATTGCCGATCACGTGACGATCCACGCGATGACACTGGTTACGCGCAGCATCGATCATGCCGGGCACTACGCCTCGGGTGTTCCGCACCAGGAGGCCCGCCTGTGGAACCGGACCCTGGCCCGTCTGCGGCGCATGGGTCGGCGCGCGCGCGACACATAAAAAGCAGGGCATCCGGCGGCCCGGCGCGACAATACCCTAACAAGAACACAGGATACGCCCCGTGGATGCCCTCGACGTTCAGCAGATCATGCAGTACCTCCCCCATCGATACCCGTTCCTCATGGTGGATCGGGTGGTGGAGTGCGAACCCGGCGAGCATCTGGTCGGGCTGAAGAACGTCAGCATCAACGAGCCGTTCTTTCAGGGGCATTTCCCGGTCAAGCCGGTGATGCCGGGGGTACTGATCCTCGAGGCCCTGGCCCAGGCGACCGGGCTGCTGGCCTTCAAGACCGAGGAGGCGCGCGGCGTCAATCAGGACAAGCAGCAGCTCTACCTGTTCGTGGGCATCGACCAGGCGCGTTTCCGCCGCCAGGTGGTGCCCGGCGATCAGCTGGATCTGCGGGTGGAGCTGACGCGCACGGTGCGCGGGATCTGGCGCTTCGATGCCGAGGCGAAGGTAGGCGACGAGATCTGCGCCACCGCTGAACTGATGTGTGCGGGCAAGGAAATCGACGCGTGATCGATTCGCGGGCGGACATCCATCCGAGCGCCGAGCTCGACAGCTCGGTGGAAGTCGGACCGTTCTCGGTGATCGGCCCGAACGTGCGCATCGGCGCGGGGACCCGAGTCGGGCCGCACGTGGTGATCAACGGTCCGACCGAAATCGGCCGCGACAACCGTATCTTCCAGTTCTCCTCGATCGGCGAGGAGCCCCAGGATACCAGCTATCGCGGTGAGCCGACCCGGCTGGTGATCGGCGACCGCAACGTGATCCGCGAGTCGGTGACCCTCAGCCGCGGCACCGCCAAGGGGCTGGGCGAGACGGTGATCGGCCATGACAACCTGATCATGGCCTATGTGCACATCGCCCACGACTGCACCATCGGCAACGAGATCATCTTTTCCAATGCCACCTCGCTGGCCGGCCACGTGGAGATCCACGACAAGGCCACCCTGGGCGGCTTTACCCTGGTGCACCAGTTCTGCCGCGTGGGGACCTTCGCGTTCACCAGCATGGGCTCGGCGCTCAACCGCGACCTGCCGCCGTACTGTCTGGCCAGCGGTAACTATGCGCGGCTGATCGGCATCAACAAGGTGGGGCTGCGCCGCAACGGTTTCAGCGACGTGGCGATCCAGGGGCTGCACCGGGTGTTCATCCGCGGCATGCGCGGACGGGCCGGGCGCGAATCCCATCTCGACGCGATGCTGGCGGAGACCGATATCCCCGAGGTGCGCGACCTGATCCACTTCGTCCAGGGATCGCGGCGCGGCATCCTGCGGGGTGGTCGCCAGCACTGATCGCGGTTTTCGCGCGTAAGCGCGCTCCTGCAGGGGTACCGCATGGGGCGCACGGGGCATTTGTCGGGTTCCGGCATGCAGGGGCGGCCCTGGTCGCGAACCAGGGGCAAACGCGCCGAGCCCGCACGGGGCGTCAGTCGGCGGGCAGCAGGTGTCCGTGCTCCAGCATCTCGGCGGCCGCTGCGGCCACGCGGCGATCCGCGCCGCCGTCGCCCAGTCTTTCCCGTACCCGTGACAGGCGCTCGCGCATCGCTTCCAGGCGTTCCGGTTCCCGCAGCAGGGCGTCCGCATCCTCGGCGAGGCGTTGCGGCGTCGCGTCGTGCTGCAGGTATTCGGGGACGACCCCTTCCTCGGCGACGATGTTGACCAGAGCGATGTGCTCCAGGTGCACCAGCCGGCGGAACACCAGATGCGACACGGCCCCCATGCGGTAGAACACCAGCATCGGGGCGCGCAGCAGGCCGGCTTCCAGGGTCGCGGTGCCTGACGCGGTGAGCAGGAGGTCGGCATCCGCCATGATCGCGTGGGTCCCGTCCTCTTCACCGACATAGTCCAGTGGCGGCTCGCTGCCGGGCTCCCCGCCCGCGGCGGGTGAGGCGGCCAGCCCGGCGAGGCGCTCCGCGGTGACACCGG
>NZ_MUZR01000084.1 GCF_001995255.1 Thioalkalivibrio halophilus
TCCCTGGGGGACGCTGGCGGTGAACGTCTCCGGTGCGCTGCTGATCGGCCTGGCGCTGGGCCGGGTGTCCGGGCCGGCGCTGACCTCCTGGCTCTGGCTGCTGCTGGTGGTGGGGGTGCTTGGGAGCTTCACCACGGTATCGTCGTTCAGCCTGCAGGTGGTGGGCGTGGCGGAGCGTGACGGCCTGCGCCCGGCGGTGCTCTACATCCTGCTGACGCTGGCCGGCGGGCTGATGCTGGTTTCCCTGGGTTATGGTCTGGCTCGCGCGGCGGGCGGGGCGGCATGACGGGGTATGACGTCCGCCTGTCCGCGTTCGTCGCGCTGGGGGCCGCGCTGGGCAGCATGGCGCGTTACGGCCTGTCGTGGAGCGGGCTGCACCTGGTGGGCGCCGGGTTCCCCTGGGATACGCTCGCGGTCAACATCGCCGGGTCCTGGCTGATCGGGCTGTATGCGGTGATCAGTGCGCCGGAGGGCTGTCGCCCGGCCGACCCGGTGACCCGGCAGTTCGTGCTGGCCGGGTTCTGTGGCGGGTTCACCACCTTCTCGGTGTTCAGTCTGGAAAGCCTGTGGCTGATGCAGTCGGGCGATCCGGGTCGTGCCGCGCTGTACGTGGCCGTGTCGCTGGTGCTGTGGATCGCGGGGGTCTGGCTGGGCAGCCGCATGGGGCGGCACTGGAACGCGGCCGCGGAACGGCGGGAACGCTGAGCCCCGGTGGGTGAGGCCCGTCCGGCGGGCGACCCCGTTCCGGGACTCGCGGCGTGGTCCGGTCAAGGGGCAGGCGGAACAGGCGGGGGCTCGACGCCGGTCCGGGTCGGGCCTCCGTGTTCGATCCAGCCGTGGAGCATGCGCGGGGTGGTGGTGCCGGCCGCGCAGCGCCCGGCATGGTCGATCGCGATGGCCCCGCCGTAGCCGCCGATCCGTTCGTGCAGATGCTGCAGGCTTGTGGTCAGGGCCTCGCGGGCGTCCAGACCGAGATGGCGGATGCGGTCGGCCAGGTCTTTGGCGAAGACGCTGCGCAGGAAATCCTCGCCGTGCCCGGTGGCGGAGATGGCGGCGGTGGCATCGTCCGCGTACACGCCCGCGCCGGGGATGGGCGAGTCGCCGACCCGGCCCGGGCGCTGGCCGGTCATCCCGCCGGTGGAGGTGGCCGCGGCCAGATGGCCGTGGTGATCGCGCGCGACCGCGCCGATGGTCCCGGGCGCGGGCTCGTCATGATCCAGCGTGACCCGGCCCCGGCGCAGGGCGCGCTCCAGCNNCGAGATGGGGATGGCGCAGGGCGCGCTCCAGCTGTTCCCGCCGCTGCGGGGTGATCAGGGACTCCTCGTCCACCTGCGCCATCCCCATCTCGCGGGCGAAGGCGGCGGCACCGTCCGCGACCAGCAGTACGTGTTCCCCGTCTTCGAGGATCGCACGCGCCAGGCGGACCGGGTTGGCGATGCCGCGAACCGCCGCGACGGCCCCCGCAGCGAGAGCCGCGCCATCCATGATCGCGGCGTCCAGCTCCACGGACCCCTCGCGGGTCAGGGCGGCGCCGGTGCCGGCGTTGAACAGGGCATCGTCCTCGAGCCGCGCTGCGCAGTACTCAACGGTATCCAGGGCGCGTTCGCCCCGCGCCAGACGCTCGCGGCCGGCCTCCAGAATCCCCTGCAGCGCGGCGTGATACGCCTCGGCAGCCGCCGCGTCCTGCACTTCGCGCAGCGCCCCCGCGCCGCCATGGATCATCAGCGAGAAGGCCCCGGATGTCATCCGTTGTCCCGGGGCATGGCGCGGATTACTCCGGGGCCGCCTGGTCATTGCCCGGCTCGGCCCCGCTTCGGCCCTGACCGTGCGGGTCGAACCCGCGGCGGCGCAGGATGGTTTTCTCGATCTCGACCAGCACGAACAGGATCACGCCGAAGGCGAGGATGCGCAGCCATTCCTCGAGGCCGATGGCGGCGGTGCCGAACAGGAACTGCAGCGGCGGGGCGTAGGTGAACAGGCCCTGCAGCAGGATCAGCACGGCCACCGCGATCAGCACCGCGCGGCTGCCCAGCAGCCCGGCGCGGTTGAATACCGGTTCCAGGATGTAGCGGCTGTTGAACAGGAAGAACAGCTGCCCCATGACCAGGGTGTTGATTGCCACCGTGCGGGCGAAGTCGTCGGGGACGCCCTGGTGCTCCAGCCACAGGAAGTGGCCGAAGGTACCGGCGACCAGCAGCACGGAGACGAAGGCCACCCGCCACAGCAGGAATCCGGACAGCAGAGGCGTACCCGGCGGTCGAGGCCGGCGCTGCATGACCCCCGGCTCAGTGGGCTCGAAGGCCAGCGCGAGGGCGAGGGTCACGGCGGTGACCATGTTGACCCACAGCACCTGCACCGGGGTCAGGGGCAGGGTCAGTCCGAGCAGGATGGCGGCGACGATGGTGAAGGCCTGGCCGCCGTTGGTGGGCAGCAGGAACAGGATGGCCTTCTTCAGGTTGTCGTAGACCGTGCGGCCTTCCTCCACCGCGTTGGCGATGGAGGCGAAGTTGTCGTCCGCCAGCACCATCTCGGAGGCCTCGCGCGAGGCCTCGGTGCCCTTGATCCCCATGGCCACGCCGACGTCGGCGCGCTTGAGCGCCGGGGCGTCGTTCACGCCGTCGCCGGTCATCGCGACCACCTGACCGTTGGCCTGGATGGCGGTGACCAGGCGCAGCTTGTGTTCGGGGGTGGCGCGCGAGAACACGTCCACGTCGCGCACCTGCCGGCGCAGTTCCTCGTCGGACGCGGCCTGGATCTGCTGCCCTTCCATCGCGCCGCCACGGGCACGGATGCCCAGCTCGGCGGCGATGGCCTTCGCCGTCACCGCGTGGTCGCCGGTGATCATCTTGACCCGGATGCCGGCTTCACGGCACTTGCGCACCGCCTCGATCGCCTCGTCGCGGGGCGGGTCAATGATGCCGAAGATCCCCACCAGGGTCAGCCGCTGGTCTTCCAGATCCGAGTCCTGCAGTGCGGTCTGGCTGGCGTCGGTGGAACGGATCGCCACCGCCAGCAGGCGCTGTCCGCCGCGCGCGATGGCGTCGATGCGTTCCCGCCAGGCGCGTTCATCCAGCGGGCGTTCACCCTCCGGCCCCAGCTCCTTGCCGCACATGGTCAACAGCTTTTCCGGGGCCCCCTTGACGAAGATGCTGCCGTTGCCATGGTGATCATGGTGCAGGCTGGCCATGTACTTGTAGGCGGAGTCGAAGGGGATGACGTCGGCACGCGGGTGTTCGGCGCGATGGGACGCCGGGTCCAGTCCGGCCTTGGCCGCCAGGGTCACCAGCGCGCCCTCGGTGGGCGCTCCCTCCATGAACCACTCGCCGTCGCGCTGGTGCAGTTCGGCGTCATTGCACAGGAGCCCGGCATGGATCGCGCGCGACAGCACCGCATCCTCCTGCGGGTCGATCTCGGCTTCGTCGCGCGAGAACCCCCCGTCCGGGGCGTATCCGGTGCCGGAGACCGAGGTCACGCTGGTGGTGGTCACGATGGTGCGTACCGTCATCTCGTTGCGCGTGAGGGTCCCGGTCTTGTCGGAGCAGATGGTCGTGACCGACCCGAGGGTTTCAACCGCGGGCAGGCGGCGGATGATGGCGTTGCGCATGGCCATGCGCTGCACGCCGATGGCCAGGGTGATGGTCATGATCGCCGGCAGGCCTTCGGGGATCGCGGCCACCGCCAGGCTGACCGCCGCCAGGAAGGTCTCCACCAGGGCGTAGTCCCGCACCCAGTAGCCGAAGGCGAAGGTGGCCCCCGCCAGACCCACGATGCCGACCGACAGCCAGCGGCCGAACTGCGCGATCTGGGCCAGCAGCGGCGTGGTCAGCTTCTCGACCTCGCCCAGCATGGTGGTGATATGCCCGATCTCGGTGCGTTCGGCGGTGGCCACCACCACGCCGCGGCCCTGCCCGTAGGCGACCATCGTCCCGGAGAAGGCCATGTTGCGGCGATCGCCGAGGTCCGAGTTTTCCGGGCCGGGCTTGGTCTCCTTGTCTGCCGGCAGGGACTCGCCGGTCAGCACGGCCTCGTCGACGCGCAGGTTGTGCACGGAGAACAGGCGCAGATCCGCCGGCACGCGATCGCCCGCGTTCAGCAGCACGATATCGCCCGGGACCAGCTCCTCGGCGGGGATGGTGCGCCGCTGGCCGTCGCGCAGCACCACCGCCTGAGGCGAGAGCATGTCGCGGATGGCATCCAGGGCCTTTTCCGCCTTGCCCTCCTGCACGAAGCCAATGATGGCGTTGATCAGGACCACCCCGAGGATCACCCAGGTGTCCAGCCAGTGATCCAGCAGCGCGGTGCCCACGGCCGCCGCGATCAGGATATAGATCAGGACGTTGTGAAACTGGAGCAGGAAGCGCTTGAGCGGTCCGGCCTGCTCCGCTTCGGGCAGGCGATTGGGGCCGTGTTGCTGCAGCCGCTCGCCGGCCTGATCCTGCGACAGCCCGTGGTCCGTGTGGCTCTTCAGTTCGTCGGCGACGTCCCGCGCTTCGCGGGCGTGCCAGTTCGAGGGCGACTGCTCCGGCTGGTCTTCCAATGCACTTCCCCTGTATGGCCCGTATCTGACCCGGCTCTCATCCTGCCGCGACGCGGGCGGGATGTCACCCGTGCCGGGCCGGCCGCGTCAGCGGAAGTGACGCACCAGTTCAAGCCCGAGGTAACCCCCGGAATCGCCACCGTCGCGAATCTGCTTGTGTCCGGTCTTCACGACCATGTCGAGGCCGGGGCGGACCTCGCGCATCTGCAGGGCCAGTCCGCGATGGACGGCGTCGTAGTCGCGGTCCCCGTGGAACAGTACCTCCGGCCCGAGGTAGTAGCGGCTGTCGCCCAGCCGTCGCATCGCCCGGCCGCGGGTCCAGTAGGCACGGTCGGCCGGGGTGACGCTGACCCCGCCGGTCAGGATCCAGCGTTCGTCGATGATGCGCCCGGCATCCATGTCCAGGACCGCGCGCAGCCGTCCGCCGACCACGTCGCTGTCATCGGGCTCGGGGTCCAGTCGGGTGTGGTACCAGGCCGCCCCGACATAGGTACTGAGCCAGCCATCCTGTACCGGGAACTGGTAGCCCAGCGCGGCCGAGGCCCCGGTGGCCCGGCCTTTCACGGTGGTGTCGTTGTCGGGGTACTCGTATTGCGTGTAGTCGACGCGGTAGCGCTGGGCCCAGCCGTTGCCGAGTTCGCCGTCGTTGGGGATGATGGCCGTGGTATAGGCGTAGCCGCCGTCGAACAGGCCCTCGACCCCGGCCAGACCCAGCCAGTCGGCACGGACCGGCACGGCCAGGGCGAGCAGCGGCACGCTCAGGGCAGCCGCCCGGATCAGGCCGAGGCGGCGATGGTGTCGGCGGGTTGCGGACATGATGTCGCTTCCTTTTGCAGGTGAAGTCGATAGAGGTGGACGGGGCCATCGGCGGTGGCCAGCAGACGGGAATCGCCGACGCTGGCGTGCAGTACACGGGTTCCCGACTGGTAGGGGCGTGTATGGATCTCGACATGGCCCCCCGCGATCAACGGCCGGTTGACCAGCAGGTAAGGCGGGATGTCTTCCCGGGTTTCCACGGTCACCACGCCATAGAAGATCTCGTCATCGTATTGCACCGGAAAGCGGCATTCACAGGCGCTCCAGTAGCGGATGGAAGCCAGATGCCGGCCGAAGGCGACGGCGGGCGAGATCTCGGCGTCCGGGTGTTCCTTGCCGCGTTCGGCCAGTCGCATCAGGGGGGTGCGTGACTGTTCGCTGTAGCCCTGGACGTGCCACTGCAGGTCGTTGCCGTGCAGGAAGGTTTCCAGACGTTCTTCCACCGGGGACTCGAGTTCGGCGAACTGCAGTCCGTGAATCCGGCTGTAGTGTTCCCCGTCGGGCGCCGTCTCGTTGTGCGAAAAGCGGACGGTCGCGCGGATCGGGAGGGGGCCTCCGGGCAGATGCAGGGAGCATTCCAGGGGTGATTCGGGATCGCTGCCCGAAGGCAGTGCCCCGTAGGCGCGGCATCCGCTCGGGGACAGGTCGTCCACCGTCAGCAGGCGTGGCGCCTCTCCGGGTAGCGTCACGCTCATGGCCACCGGCACGGGAAAGCGGTATTCGGCGCGGCGGTAGCTTGAATTGCGCGCGGTGTAGCGGAACAGCGAGATCGCGATGGCGATCAGCAGCCCCGCCCAAAGCACGTTGGCGATCAGGGCATCCCGCGGCAGATGCTCGTACTGGAAAAACAGCGCGATGCCGGCCGGGATCGCCAGGGCATTGAAGGCCAGAAGGAACCACTGCACCCGCAGGGGTTGCGGCCGTCCATCCTGTTCCGGGAGACGGCTCTTGTGGGTCACCCGGAAGGTGAGATGGCGCCGGAACAGACCCAGTGTGGCGCGGGCGAAGATCGCGAAGCGGGCAAAGTTGTACTGCTCGATGATGGTGGTGCGACCGTACCCGCGGGTCAGTTCCTCGAAGGCCCAGAAACTCAGCAACATGTACGGGATGAAGATGATCAGGAATTCGGTGACGGACACGCTGATCGGCAGGATCCCGGTTACCAGGACGACCGCGGGTATGGCGTAGAAGATCGCCCGTTGCCAGCCGTCGAAGTAGGTGAGCATGCTGGCGAAGTAGTTCAGGCGCTGAATCCAGGTCAGGCCCGGGTTGGTCAGTACCCGTTCCCGACGCCACACCTGCATCGCGCCCTGACCCCAGCGCAGGCGCTGCTTGAGAAAGCCTTCCGGGTCGATGGCGGCGATGCCGAAGGCCAGCGGTTCCGCGTGGTACACGGAACGATAGCCACGTTCATGCAGGCGGATGGAGGTATGCAGGTCCTCGGTCACCGTGCCGGTGGCGAAACCGCCGATGTCGTCCAGACAGCTGCGCCGGCTGATGGCGCAGCTGCCGCAGAAAAAGGCCGCGTTCCAGTGGTCCTTGCCACGCAGGATCACGCGGAAGAACAGCGACTGTTCGGTCCACAGCTGCTTGCGATCCGGGTCCAGCCGGTGCTGGTAGGAATCCAGGTTGTAGAAGTCCTGCGGAGTCTGGACGAAGGCGAGTTCGGGATCTTTGAAGTAGCCCAGGGTGTTGGTGAGGAAGTGGCGATGCGGTGCGTGGTCAGCGTCGAAGATCGCGACAAAGTCGCCCTGCGCGTGGGCCAGGGCGTTGTTCAGGTTGCCGGCCTTGGCATCCTCGCCATTCTCGCGCGCCAGGTAGTGACAGCCCAGGCGATCGGCCAGGGCCTTCATCGCCGGCCGGTTGCCGTCGTCCAGCAGCCAGGTCTCGTGGGGATAATCCATGCGCACGCAGGCCAGCAGCGTCCGCCGCACAACCGACTCGGGTTCGTTGTAGGTGGGGACGAACACGTCCACCCCGAGCCCTTCCGGCGCGGGTGGTGGCGTGCGCACGCTCAGGCGCCAGTTCATGATCACGTGCATGACCATGGTCAGTACGCCATAGATCTCGGCGCCGTAGACCAGCCAGGAAAAGGCCAGGGCTTCGGGGTTCAGGGTGGTGAAGCGCCAGACCAGGTAAAAGGCGGCAACCGCCAGGTAGAACAGGATCAGGCCCCGCTGAGGGAAGGTCAGCGGTTCAAAGTCCGGAGTTCGATGCACGATGTGTCTCGATGCTGTCGGAAGGCGTGCGATCGTTGACAGCGAACGACCACCCTGGTCGTTCGCGCAACCGGCGCCGGATGTCCAACAGCCCTGCATCGGCGCCGATTTCGCGGGAATATCCCGGGGGAACTCCTTTCTGGAGTATGTAAGTTTTTTCGACGGCGTCAATGTCCCGCGGGCGAAAACCCGAGGAATATTCGCGGCCCC
This sequence comes from Thioalkalivibrio halophilus, assembly GCF_001995255.1. GTDB lineage: Bacteria > Pseudomonadota > Gammaproteobacteria > Ectothiorhodospirales > Ectothiorhodospiraceae > Thioalkalivibrio > Thioalkalivibrio halophilus. The sequence continues at coordinate 7,783 of NZ_MUZR01000084.1, forward strand.
CTCGGGGTCTCTCAAGAGAACGCCCCCGAACCGATTCCACCGCTGGAGAATGCCCTCATGCGCATTGCACCCCTGACCCTGACGGCCGTGGCCCTCGCTGCCAGCTTCAGCCTTTCCGCTGCGGCAGCCGAACGCATCACCCTGGAACACGATGGCGTCAACATGGTGGGCCATCTCGCCGAAGGCAGCGGTGCCGCCCCGGAAGACGGCGTGGTGCTGATGCTCCACGGCACCCTGGCGCACGGGCGTATGGAGGTGATGTCGGCCGTGCAGGATCTGCTGGCCGAGCAGCACGGCCTGAACACCCTGTCGGTGAACCTGAGCTTCGGGATCGACGAACGCGAGGGGATGTTCGACTGCGATGCCCCGGTGACCCACGGCCCCGAGGAACACCTGGACGAGCTGGCCGCCTGGCAGGGCTGGCTGGAAGACCAGGGCTACGGCCCGGTGACCCTGATGGGGCATTCCCGTGGCGGTAACCAGATCGCGCGCTATCTGACCGAACGCGAGCCGGACAACGTGGCCGGTCTCGCGCTGCTGGCGCCGGCCACCTTTGACGCGGAAGCAAACGCTGCCGAATTCTACGAACAGACGGGCACCTCGCTGGACGAGGCCCTGACGGCAGCGCGCGAACGGGCCGAAGCCGATGAAGGCATGCTGGAGGACCACCGCTTCCTCTACTGCGAGGCCCTGGAGGTCGCGCCGCAGGCATTCCTCGGGTATTACGAGCCGGGATCGCGGCACGACACCCCCAGCGTGCTCGACGGCATCATCACGCCCACCCAGGTGATCATTGGCGAGGCCGACGAGACGGTACCCGACCTGCCCGAGCGCATGGCGGCGCTGGAGGACGACAGCCATATCCGCGTGGATACCGTGCCCGGGGCCGGGCACTTCTTCCGCGACTTCTTCGCCGACGACGCGGCGGACTTGATCGCGGAATTCGTCCGCCGCTGATGCGTTCGCCATCCCGGGTGGTTCGGGTCAGGGCGTGAACGCCATGGCCGCGTACAGGCCCAGTAACGACAGGCCGAACAGAAACGCCAGACGTCCCCAGCGGGTCATGCGTCGTTCGGCCCATTCCAGCTCGTGCCGGGTGATCCTTTGCGCCCGGCGCAACCGGGCCCGCAGGCGCGGGTGCAGGCGGATCTCGCGCAATGGACTGACCCGGGCATGCAGGCCCTGCGCTGCATGGATCAGCGCATTCGCCAGGATCGCCACGTCCCCTTCCGGGACGTGACGGGCCATCCATTCGCGCAGAACGATGCCCCCCAGTGCGCTCAGGACCAGCCCCGCCAGGATGGGCCACAACAGGGAAACAGCCGCGAGCCCGGGGAGCGGTACCGCGGGCGAGGCCAGGGCCGTCAATGCGGCCACTGCGGGGAGGATCAGGGACATTGCCGCAAGCAGCGACCAGGGCAGCCAGCGCCCCGTTGGCAGCGGGCGTGCCGTCAGCGCCAGATCCTGGCGCAGGCGCCACAGGAAACGCAGCACCAGCAGGGTAGTCCCGATGGCCGCCAGGGTCAGCAGGGTGTAGACCAGCCCTGTGCCGTTTGCGGCCAGCGGCGCTTTCAGCAGGTCCTTCGCCAGTGCCCCGCTGGTGAACGGCAGCCCGGCCAGGGAGAAGCCCGGCAGGGCGATCAGGCCGAGCACCGCGTAGCGGTACCGCTTCGAGCGGGGGAGCTGTCCGGCGATATCCACCGCGAGAAACAGCGAGCCCTTGGCCAGGCCGTGATGCAGGGCGTAGATAGCCACGGCGAACAGCAGCGGTTCGCGCATCGCGGGCAGCAGCAGCGCGAGCCCGACCCCGGTGGTCATCAGGCCCATCTGGCTGATCGACGAATAGGCCAGGATGGTCTTGGGCCGCGCCTGGAGCAGCCCCGCCAGTGCGCCCAGGAACGCCGCCGCCAGCCCCAGGGCGACCAGCACCTCGCCGAGCACGGCGTGGCCCGTGGCATCCAGCGGCAGCAGGCGCATCCAGCCCAGCAGCCCGGCCTTGATCATGGCTCCTGAAAGCACCGCGCTGGCGG
>NZ_MUZR01000085.1 GCF_001995255.1 Thioalkalivibrio halophilus
TCGTTCGCCCGCGGCGTGCGTTTCTCAATCAGCACTGGCGCACGCCGCGGGCGAACGAAGACGCAACGCAGCGCCGTGGATGGATTGCATTTTCCGAGTATTTCGACGATGGTGATCGGGCCGCGTAACCGGGCTCGGTCGACGGATGCCCCGCATCCCCGAGACAACGCTGGAGGAAGACAATGAGTGCAAGTGCAGAGGACATGGTCGCGCCGGTAAACTTCTATCGGCCGGACTACCACATCAAGACCCCGGACATGCGTTCGCCGGAGTACGTGCAGATGTCCACGGCGGCCGCGATCACGCTGGGCCTGGTGCCGGGGACCATGCATCGCACGTCCTGCACCCACTGCCTGAACCTGCTGGTTACCTATCCGGAAGGCTGCCGCGCCAACTGCTCCTACTGCGGGCTGGCGCGCCACCGCGAGGAATCGCGTGACTACGCCGACCGCAACTTCATCCGCGTCGACTGGCCCACCGCCAAATACGACGAGGTGATCGAGCGCGTGAAGAACAACGCCGACGCCGGCCAGTTCGAGCGCATGTGCATCTCCATGATCACCCATCCCAACTCCGATGCCGACACCGTCGAGCTGCTGGAGAAGTGGGTCGCCGAGGTGAATCACATCCCGGTGTCGATCCTGTCCAACCCGACCACCATGAGCTATGAAGACCTCCAGCTTCTGCGGGACAAGGGCGCGGACATCTTCACCGTCGCGCTGGACGCGGTGACCCCGGAGATCTTCGAGCGTACCCGCGGCAAGTCGGTCGAGAGCCCGCATACCTGGGACAAGTACTGGCAGTCCATCGAGTGGGCCGCCGAGATCTTCGGCCCGGAGAAGTTCGGCGCCCATCTGATCTGCGGCATGGGCGAGACCGAGGAAGAGATCCTGCAGGTCTGCCAGCGCATCCGCGATCTGGGTGGCCACAACCACATGTTCGCGTTCTTCCCCGAGGAAGGCTCGCTGATGGAGGACTGGAAGCCGGTCCCGCGCGACCAGTGGCGCCGCGTACAGCTGGGCCGCTTCATCATCGATTATGCCGGCGGCCGCATCGACGACATGAAGTTCAACGACGACGGCCAGGTGGTGGACTTCGGTCTGCCGCAGTCCGAGGTTGAGGAACTGATCGCCTCCGGCAAGCCGTTCCAGACCTCCGGGTGCCCCGGCAAGTCGGACGAGGAGGTCTCGGCCTGCAATCGCCCCTATGGTGATTCCAGCCCGACGGACATCCTGTCGTTCCCGTTCGCGCTGAACAGCAGCGACGTCGGATTCGTGAAGCGGCAGATGGATGGCGAAGACGTCGGCACCTTCGACTTCGACGCCGACGATGAGGCCGAGGACGAGACATCGGTCCGGTAAGCAATAACCATCAAGTCCCCGACGAAAGCCCCGCCCTGCGGGGCTTTCGCACGTCAGGGCGCCGATAAGCGGTTTTGAATATTCAGGTTTCGAGCGGCAGGGGGGCCGCCGAAATTTCGCGCGGCAGGGGGCCGCCGAAAAAGATGCCCGTCCGTATGGTCAGCGGTGCGGGTATCCCGAGCCGATGGGGGAGCCAATCCGCCCCCGGCTACAACAAGAAGACCACCAAAGGAGACAACAATGAAAGCACGCTTCATTCGCCGCAGCGCGATCACGATGGCGGTCGGCCTGGCTCTGGGCGCCGCCGGCACTGCACAGGCCACCAACGGCTATTTCGCCCATG
>NZ_MUZR01000086.1 GCF_001995255.1 Thioalkalivibrio halophilus
AAGAAGCCGAAGTCGTTGACCACGAACAACAGTTTCCCCCGCACTCCCTCGCCTTCCCGTGTCATTTTCCTCTCTCTGAACATTTCCCGGGCGCATGCGCCGTCAGGCACCCGCTCGTCCGCACGCGCACCCTAAACTACAATCGCTCCGGATGGCACAACCCGGAGGGTTCCATGGAACGGAACATCGTCTTCTGCTGCCACGGCACCGACAACCGGAGGGGCAGGATCAGCGTGGTCGCCCCGTTGCGCCTCAGGGTTCCAGTCGTCGCGAAGGGCACAGCGACGAAACGATACACCACTGGCACCAGCAGCTACCCGCCTACGAACCCGACCGGGCACGTTCTCTCCGCTCGCATTCGGGCGCGAGAAGGTAATCGGCACGACCCCGCGCAAGCTCTTCGGCCACGGCCTCAACGCCGGCATCGAGGACGCCTACCGCTCCGTGGTGCAGTAATATCGCCCCGGCGACCGCATGTGTCTGTTCGCCGGAGAAGTATGAGTCAGCCGGAAGATTGTCCGGATGGTTTCTGATTCCGGAGCTCCAGCGCGCCGACGAAGCTCGGCGTGGGCAGCGTGAGAGGCCCGGCCAGGCTGCGGGAGGTAATGTTGGTGACCATTTCGCGGATCGCACCGTAGACCAGGGCCGCCCCGTACTCGCATTCGTTCCCCGTCAGCAAGCCTTACGCATCCTTGCGGAACGCCATCATCGCCCGCTTGTTCGCACGCGCCTCATCCGCCTCGGCAACCTCCGACCCGCACACATCGCACACGGCGTAACGCAACGGAATCGTCCCTTCCACACCGGCATGCTCCACCTGCTGAGTCGACTCCCGAGGCTCAAGCCGACCCTCACCACAGGCCGGACAAACCCGCTGTTTGCTTGCGGTGGTTTGGCTCATGTCAGGTTCCCTCCGCCCGTCATTCGCGGGCGAGCCCGCTCCCACAGAACCCCGGGCCCGGACCACCACCGCGCAAACACCAACCCCGGTAGGAGGCCAGCCCTCTGGCCGATGAGGGTTGGTCGGGCGTGGGTTATCGGCCAGGGGGCTGGCCTCCTACGCCAAATCCTGCCGCCGGTGGGAGCGGGCTCGCCCGCGAAGCCCCCGCCAAAATGGCCCCCGAAAATATTCATCCCACGAGCGGCGTTTGACGCGCTGGGCCAAGGCACAGCGCACCGGAGTGCCCGTCGAGCCGAGCCGCTTCGCGGGCCACATTCACATGCATGGCCTCGCGCGCGACCTCCCGCAATGCCGGGTCCACCGATCGCCCTTCCCGGGCGAACCACTCCAGCACATCCGCCAGATGCCAGAGCGCCGACCGGCCCTCGTGCAAAGGCAACGGGAAACTGTCCCGGTGGGTCTGCACCAGCTTGCGCATGTTCTGCCGGGAAAAGCCGAACAGGTCGGCCACATCGGACACCCCCACGAGATCCGGCGCCACTTCGACGAGCACAGCTGCGGGGACCGCGTTACGCACATCGCGGATTGCACTCGTCACCGCGTCGCACGCCGACGCCGCCTCGCGCGAAAAAGAAAGCGCGAGACGCCCCTCCTGGCCCGTTCCCATCAGTGCATCATCGCACCCGCCCTCGAACAGCCGGGCTTCCAGCCAGGAACGATCCCAATCGGATGGAATAGCGAATTTCAGCGTAAACTCGTAATGACTCATGATGGAGTTACTGGGAGGAGACAGCTACCGATTACGCGAGAAAACCGCCGGCTGAACGCCGGCTCCCTGGGTCAATTTTGTTGGCCAAAGGTGGGTCAAAAGCGATGGCCATTGACACCCGGTCGCGCGTCGAACACGCCGCGCCGATCGCGCTCCTCCGTCAGCTCGGTCTGGTTGGGCAAACCCGGCCGTGGCCCCACCAGGCTCATATCGCCCTTGAGCACGTTCCACAACTGCGGCAGCTCATCCAGCTTGGTCCGGCGCAGGAAGTGCCCGAACCGCGTCACCGCCGAGGCCTCGGCCAGATGCGTGGCCACCGAGGCCGTATCCGGCCGCATGGTGCGAAACTTCACCAGCGTAAATGGCCGCCGGTGGCGCCCCACCCGCTCCTGCCGGAACAGGGGCGAGCCCGTATCCCGCCAGCCCAGCAGCAGAAGCACCAGCATCACCGGCAGCGTCACCACCAGCCCCACCGCCGACAACACCACATCCAGAAATCGAATCACACCACCCTCTCTTAACTCCGCAACGGCGACACCGCCCGTCGCAGGCCCTCGTCCACACTCACCGGCGCCACCCACGCACCCGTTACCAAAACCCGGTCCATCATCACTCAACATCCCGTCATTGCGAGGGCCCAACGGGCCCGTGCCAATCGCCCACCTCGGACCCGCCAACACTTGTCATCGCCACCAGACTCATCCAAGATAATGGGTGGAGGCTTTGTTGGCGGCGACGCTGGCATTGCCTTTTTTATTGCCCGCTTATTGAATCGCGTTCTTCTCGCGGCCGCAGATCGTCGATGACCGCGAAACTCCACAGCGGGTAGCGCTGATCACCGTCTTCGCGCAGAGTCCTGAACCGCAAGTCACAAACCCTTTCCGCCAGCCCCGACAATTCGCTCCGAGCCGGACGCGTCATGGTACCGACGCGAACACCCCAGGCCACCAGATACGCAACAATGTCCGCCAACTGAACCGCTGTCGTCAGATGGCTGTGAACAAAGAACGGCTCTGGTATCACTCGGGCCGCCCGCATCCGCCCCTTGGTAGTCTCCCGGAAATACTGAGCCATTTGCCCTAGCTGTCGGGTCCCGGCTGTTT
>NZ_MUZR01000087.1 GCF_001995255.1 Thioalkalivibrio halophilus
AACTACGTTGACTGATAGGGACTCGCGGCCGTCTACACCTTCGGCTCTCCCAGAGTGTTCGGCGCCGAGCAGGCCAGGCATCTGGAGGGCGCGTCGCCTTATCCCCATTTCCGGATCGTCAACGGCGCCGACCTGGTGCCCCGGGTGCCGCCGGTGGCGCTCGGGTTCCGACACACCGGCCGCAACGTCTACATCGAGCGCAACGGCGATGTCCGCAAGGATCCGTCCTGGTGGCGCGTCTTCAAGGATGTCGGCTGGCGCCAGGCCTTGCTGGTCGGCCTCACGCTGCTGCTGGTCTGGGGCGGCCTCACCGGACTGGAGGCGCTCGGCATGATGACCCTGCCATGGTACGCGAAGGGCATCGTCATGGCCGTGCTCGCCATCGCCGCGGTGCAACTGCTGCCGAAGCTGCTGCGCCTGTTCCCCGGCAAGACCCGCGCCCGCTGGCGCCTCGTCAGCGACCATTTCATGGAGGCGTATGCGCGTGGGGTGCGGGAGGGGCGGGTGATCGGGTAGTTCTACTGCGGGGACTCTTGAGCCCGGCTGTTCCTTCCGTCGGATACCTTGTTTGCCTTCAGGCAAGGTTGTACTCTTAAACGTACGCCAAAATGTACCGGGTGGTTTCCATGTCAAGGGTTCGAGTAGATGAAGATATCCGTCCTCTGTCTGAATTTCGTGCAGGGGTAGCCACATTCGTAAAGCAGCTCCATGAAACCCGTCGTCCTATGGTGCTGACACAAAGAGGTCGGGGCGTTGCAGTACTGGTGGATGTTCACGAGTACGAGAAGATGCAAGAACGTCTGGAAATACTCGAAGAAGTGTATAAGGCGGAAGAACAAATAGCTTCCGGGGATGGTACAGGGCATGAAGATGCGAAGAGCCGGGTTTTGAGTGGGCTGACCCAATGAAGATTGTCTGGTCCCCGCTTGCGCTGGAGCGTGTCGAGGACATAGCGCGGTATATTTCAGAAGATAGTCCGGATGCTGCGGTACGGTGGGTTGATGATTTATTTACCGCAGTAGAGCGGTTAGCTGATTTTCCCAAAAGTGGACGCATGGTTCCCGAGGTGGGATCACCTCGCATAAGGGAGCTGATATTCGGAGCGTACCGGGTAATTTATAGCATCAAAGATCAGATTGATATTCTGACTGTGCGTCGCAGTAGTCAGCTATTGCGTATGTCCGATCTTGATGATGACGAAACATAACCACCGGCTACACAGCGACCGATTTTCCGCCGCTTCTTGGCTCCAAACCGGCGTGTGAGCTGGGCGTTGGCTACGGTGAAGAGGGTGTGGGCCCTGAGGGCCCCGGTTATTGGTCGCTGGCCGGCAGGGAGGCGTAGTAGGCAGCGAGGGCGGCCTTTTCTTCTTCTGCGAGTTCGCTGACGATGCCCTGCATCAGGCCGGCCAGGGACGTTTCGCGCGCACCTTCGGCATAGGCCTGTAGTTGTGCCATCAGGTACCGGGGCGGGTGGCCGGCCAGCGGGGGCAGGATGGGGTTGCGTTCGCGTCCTTGCTCCCCGTGGCAGGTGGCGCAGGACTGAATGTTGCGGTCGGGGAGGCCTTCAAGGGCAATGTCGCGGCCTCGGTTGATCAGGTCCTCCGGTACGTTGTACGGACCGCCTGCGGGTTCCATCTCGGCGTAATGCCGGCTGATCGCCTGGATCTCGTCATCGTCCAGGTTCCGGGCGATCTGCGCCATGGTGGCGTTCGCGCGCCGGCCGTCCTGGTAGGCGTCCATCTGTTCAATCAGGTATTGCTCCGGGAGCCCGGCCAGGCGCGGGAACGGGGGCTGCGCCTGGCCCTGGCCCTGTGCTCCATGGCACTGGATGCAGGCGGTCGCACCGCGGTCGTTGCCTTCCTGCGCAATGCGGGCTCCGGCGTCTTGGTCGGCGGTGGCTGCGCCAGCGGCGAGCCATACGCTCGCCATGAGGATCAGCAACGGTGGGGCGCGTCGGTTGGGGGTTCGGGGTGCGGTCATCGGGGTCCCTGCGTGCGGAACGGAGGTCTCCGATTGTAGAAGAGGCACACGGCTTTGCTGGGCGGCTGGAGTGCTCAAGGGCGGGGGACTCTGCGGCCGTCTCGTTGCCCTCAGCTTACCCGGGTCAGGTAGGTCTCCGGTTCGTACTGGGTGAAGGCGAGGTAGACGGATACGCTGGTAGCGGGAAGGCCTGCGTGAGGCGGCGCTGCAGATCCCGCTACGCGGCTTCGGGCAGGGCGTCGTCGCGCTCAAGGCATTGTTGGCGGACGACGTGAAGGAAGCTCGGAAAAAGGATAAGCGACAGACTCGCCCCGCTGGATCCCGATGTGCCCGATGTCGACTTGGTGGCGCCGTTATAGCACGGTGCGTCGGTCGGCCTCATTCCGTGGGGCGGCCTTGCTTGGCCGAGCCAGGCGTCATGGCCCGTTAAAGGCTCCGATCTTGACCAGCCGCAAAGGCGAGGGCATAGATGACCACTCACACCACAAGCCGGATCGACTTCGTCTTCGAGATCGCGAACAAGCTGCGTGGCCCCTGCCGGCCACCGCAATACCGCAAGGTCATGCTGCCCATGACGGTGCTGCGTCGTCTGGATTGTGTGCTGGCGCGCACCAGGGAGCAGGTGCTGGAGGACTACGAGATGCTGAAGAAGGTGACCGCATGAGCGGGGGCGAGCTGATCCTCTACCGCAGCGAGGATGGGAAGGCGGAGATGGCGGAGTTGTTCCAGACCTCGGTGCCCAACATCAACACCCACGTCAGGAACATCCTGGAGAGCGGCGAGCTGTCCGCCGAGGCAACTATTAAGGAAAACTTAATAGTTCGTCAGGAAGGGACGCGCCAGGTGCGGCGCGAGTTACTGTCGAAAGTG
>NZ_MUZR01000088.1 GCF_001995255.1 Thioalkalivibrio halophilus
TACGTTGACTGATAGGGCCGTCGGCCCATTCGAACCGCCCGATCTGGCGGTGCTCGTTGCCGTGCTCGTCCACGTAGGTGGAGTTGGTGTAGCCAAGGTCGATCGAGCCGATCCCGACTTCGTCGAGGGTCAGCAGCTCACCGTCGTCGACCTCGCCGTTGCCGTTGGTGTCCTGCCACAGGCGCAGGTCATCCCAGGCCTCGTCGCCCGGGTCGATGCGGCCGTTGCCGTTGGTGTCGTGGATGGCCAGCGCCTCGAACCCGTTCATGGCCGTCACGCCATCCTCGATCTCGCTGGCATTGCCGAACAGCTCGCTGCCGGTCTCGATCTCCTCGTTCCCGGTCAGATCCATCGCCAGCAGCGCATCCTCGGGCCCCACCCAGCCGGTGGCCTGCGCAAAACCGTCGCCGTTGTGGTCGAACTGTACGCCGGCATCCAGACCCAGCGTGGAGATGCCGTTGCCGTCCAGGTCCAGGATGATGGGGGAGGCGTGGGACTCGCCGCGGTTGAAGAAGTCGCGCACGTCGCCAATCAAGTCACCGACCCAGAAGTCCCAGGCGGATTGAAGTACACCGCTAGCGCCCCCGAGTTCTTCCAGAACATTTGTAGCAGTCTCTCGTATGCTGTCGTACAGATCTCGACCGTATTCATTTGCTAGCCAGGTTCCGAGCGCGGCTCCACCTGCGGCGGCGATAGCAGGCGCAAGGGCCGGAGCGAAAGCTGCACCAGCTACTACGGCCCCAACCTTCGCGAAACCCACTCCAAGTAAGACACTACTCGTGTTCGCCGACAGTTCCCGCCAATCGCCGCGCGCGGCGTCCGTAAGGATTTTCGTTGCATCAACAAGATTCCCTATCGGCCCCAAGACGCTGCTAACACGCGCACCGATGGCATGATGAGTACTCTGTATCCAGTGGGCGTCCGCGGTAGACGCTCTTTGGTCCGCCCACCCTTGGGCTTCCTCCGTGGCCGCCCGCCAGACCGAAGCTCGCGGAGAATCGCCCATTGCCTCCGCATGTTCGGCCGTCACCCGCCCTGAATTCAACCAATAAG
>NZ_MUZR01000089.1 GCF_001995255.1 Thioalkalivibrio halophilus
ACCACTTTCGACAGTAACTCAGCACCACCACGATGAGCAGCCTTCTGTGAAGACGCTCTTCGAGAAAATTTACGGCCATACCGAACATTGCGCCACGGCGATTGCAGCAGGCCACCAGCGCAGCAGTTGCGACCACCAAGAAGAAAAACACCACAAAGACGTACGGCATCTGTGCGCGAAGGCCGTAGGAGCTGTTCGTGAAACCACGTGCAGCGGGAACATGCTCCCATAACCAACCCGCCGGAGCGGCCAGCCAGAATGGCGGAGCACCCGGATCCATGTGATAAAGGATGTACACAAGAACCCCTTCTGCTAGCAGCGCGAGCGAACCCATGGCGATTAAGGCATTTCGCCAGCGTCGGGCCTCGGCCTCTGTTGGTCCCGGGTATTTCGACAGGATGTCGATGAGGGATTGGCGAAGACTCACGTACGCATCCCGAAGTACGAGCCGATCTGAAACGCGAGCGTGATTGCCTCAAAATCCGGTCGGGCCAACCGCGCGTTGGCAGCGCCCGGAAACTCGCCGGGATAGAGGATCAGCCAGGCCATGGCAACGGCCCGCGGGCAACTTGTTAAGCGAGTGCACCTAGCGAGGCGCAAGTACGACGGAAGCCATTCCAGCGGTGCACCGGTACGCATAGCGGGGCAACGCGCCGACGATATCGGAGCACAATGCGGCATTAACCGAAGCGGTGCTGCGGAGAGGACGCCGATCCGTGACGAATCCATGGCTTATCCCTTTCCATGTTTAGGGAATTAATTGTCGGTGCCGTCAGGCTGCCTGGTCAACAAGCATGTTGTGCGGGTGTTCTCGCTCCACTGGCCGCCCACCAGGTCCGCGGCGGCGCCGCGACTCCGAGCTGCCCGGCCGCGCGGCACGTCGGTTACGGGCCCGGTGCAGATCATGCACCTCGCCGTAACCCATCAGATCCGGCAGGACGGCGATGTCCTCCGGCACATCCAGGCGCTCGCGCGCCTCGGTGTGGGCGGTGTCCTGGATGAACCACACGTCCGTGGCCTCGCCTTCGCGGCCGTCGGCCCACTCGAACCGGCCGATCTGGCGGTGTTCGTTGCCATGCTCGTCCACGTAGGTGGAGTCCGAGTAGCCCAGGTCAATGGAGCCGATGCCGACTTCGTCCAGGGTCAGCAGTTCACCGTCGTCGACCTCGCCGTTGCCGTTGGCGTCCTGCCACAGGCGCAGGTCGTCCCAGGCCTCGTCGCCCGGGTCGATACGGCCATTGCCGTTGGTGTCGTGGATGGCCAGCGCCTGGAAGCCGTTCATGGCCGTGACGCCTTCCTCGATCTCGCTGGCGTTGCCGAACAGCTCACTGCCGGTCTCGATCTCCTCGTTGCCCGTCAGATCCATCGCCAGCAG
>NZ_MUZR01000090.1 GCF_001995255.1 Thioalkalivibrio halophilus
GGAAGGCCCGCGCCCCGGCCACGGCCGGGGCGCGGGCCTTCCAGCGGGCGCTGCCGGCGCGAGCGGGCAGCGCCTTTTGATTGGTGCCGGTAGCACCCGAATCCCGGGTATGATGGCCCGGGATTCGGGTGGTACCCGAACGCATACACACCGGCTTCGCCGGTCGCCGAAAGGGTTCCGACTCGAGGCAGGAGATGGAATACAAGGACTACTACAAGATCCTGGGCGTGGACCGTAACGCCAGCCAGGACGACATCAAGAAGGCCTATCGCAAGCTGGCGCGCAAGTACCACCCCGACGTCAGTGACGACCCGGAGGCCGAGACGCGCATCAAGGAGGTCAACGAGGCCTACGAGGCCCTCGGGGACCCGGAAAAGCGCAAGGCCTACGACCAGCTGGGCGCCAACTGGCGCCAGGGGCAGGACTTCCGTCCGCCGCCGGGCTGGGACGGCTGGACCGGTGCGGGTGCCGGCGCGGGTGCCGGCGGCCGCGCACGGGGCGCCGGACCGGGTGCCGGCGGGGCCGATTTCGGCGGCTTCTCCGACTTCTTCGAGTCGATCTTTGGCGGCGGCGGCATGGGTGGCGGTGGTCGCCGGCGCGGCTTCGACGTGCGTGGTGCCGACCGCGAAGGCGTCGTGGAGGTCTCGCTGGAGCAGGCCATGCACGGCGCCGAGCTGTCGGTGACCGACCCGCGCGGGCGCCCGCAGCGCGTGCGCATCCCCGCCGGCGCCAAGGACGGCTCGCGGGTCCGGGTACGCGGCCAGGGCGACCCGGGCGTGGGCAACGGCGCCCCGGGCGACCTGCTGCTGGAGATCCGCATCAAGCCGGACCCCAACTACCGGGTGGAAGGGCGCGACCTGTACCGCGACATCCCGATCACCCCGTGGGAGGCCGCGCTGGGCGCCACGATCGAGGCACCCACCCCGCACGGGGCGGTCAACCTGAAAGTGCCGAAGGGCTCGCAGTCGGGCAAGCAGGTGCGGCTGAAGGGCAAGGGACTGCCCGGCAAGACCCCTGGCGATCTGTATCTGCGGCTGATGATCCATGTGCCGCCGGAAGACGAAGCCGGCGACTGGTACGAAAAGATGGCGGAGTCATCCAGCTTCAACCCGCGCGAGC
>NZ_MUZR01000091.1 GCF_001995255.1 Thioalkalivibrio halophilus
ATCAGGCGTGACCTGACACCCTAGCAGGATATGGGCCTGCACCTTCTCGAGCTCATCGAATACCACCACACCCATCGTGCTCTCGGCTTGCTCTTCAAGAAAGTGGTAGTAACGCTCGAACAGGTAAGCGTAATCTTTGCGCAGAAGCTGCCCCTCCGGTCGCGGAGCCTCGCAATCCACGATGCTCGCAAACGTACGCACGCGGTAACGCGCACAAATCTCCAGCAAGTGCCCCACGAAGGCGATCTTCGCCTGAGCCAAGGCCGTAAGCTCTTCCTTGGTGGGACCGGTTGCACCGGCATCCTCACGACGCTGCCTCGACCCCTTTTCAAGACACACACGCGCCAATGCAGCCCTTCGCTCCGGCGTGATCGCCTCCATCTGCCCGGCCAAGCGGAACGTCTTGCGCTTCAGCAGCTTCTTGCCCTTGAGCTCCAGCTCATCCGGCGAGATCCGCTGGCCGAAGAAAGTCCTTTCCGCATCCTGTACTTCACAGACCAGGTTCCAGAGGTCCCGATCCTCCACACACACGCCGGCCAACACCTCATAGGGAGAATGCCTGTGGTCCTGGCCGCTTTCATCCATGAACAGCATAAAGCTCACGCCGCGTACCTCCTCTGTAACTGGATCAAGTGTCCATTCCTGCCTGCCTTGAACCCAGCAAACGCCTGTAAATCTCCAGGTGGGCATCCACCACCTTCTCGATCGCGAACTCCCGCTCCGCCAGCGCCCGCCCGGCACGCCCCATGGCCTGCCGCCTTTCCGGGTCTTCCACAAGCGCCTGCAGCGCATCGGCCAGCGCCGGCACATCGCGCACCGGCACCAGCACCCCAGTCTCGCCGTCCTCGATGGCATCGCGACAGCCGGGCACATCCGTGGTGACCACCGCCCGGCCACAGGCCGCCGCTTCGATCAGCACCTTCGGCAGCCCTTCTCGATAGGACGGAAGAACCACCACATGGCTCTCACGGAAGATCCGGGCGATGTCTCGCCGGAAACCGAGGAACTCCGCAACACCCTCGGCCTTCCACCGATCCACGTCCTCCGCGCTGACCGACGACGGATTACCCGGATCGGGGTCGCCCACGACCAGGAACCTGGCCTGGACTCCCCGCGCAACCACCAGCCGGGCGGCCTCGATGAACTCCTCGATCCCCTTCTCGCGCAGTAGACGAGCCGCCATCACCACTACGGGGGTTCCGGGCGGTTCGGCGTGGCAGGCGTACCCTTCCAGGTCCACTCCCGAGCCGCGGATGATCTCCGTTTTTCTCCTCCCTGAGACCACCCTCCCCGATCAAGGCCATCCGATCATCCGGATTCTGCAGGATCACAGTCTGGTTTCCATGGCCCAGGGCTACGCGATACATGGCCTGGGCAACCCGTCTCATCAAGCCGGCACGCCCGCCGGACGTGGTGAACAGCGTCCCCAATCCGGAAATCGCGGACACCACCGCCGGCACCCGCGCCAGCCGTGCCGTCATCCCGCCGTACAGCACCGGCTTGATCGTCACCAGATGCACCAGGTCCGGCCGCAGCCGCCGGAACAGCCGATACAACGCCCACAGCGAGCGCGCCTCGGCGAACGGATTGGCACCGCGTCGCGACATCGGTACCGGCACGGCCTTCAGGCCCCGCTCACCGAGTTCCGCGGGCGGCTCGCCCGGCGCCGCCACGTACACATCAAACCCTGCATCCCGGGCACCCACGCCAACGGCCAGCCGATGCGACACAAAGAAGCCGAAGTCGTTGAC
>NZ_MUZR01000092.1 GCF_001995255.1 Thioalkalivibrio halophilus
CGAACTGTGCGAGCGCCTGGGGCTGGCCGACCGCCGCCGGCAGACCGCCTGGGGGCTGTCCGGGGGCTTCAAGCGGCGCCTGCTGCTGGCGCGCGCGCTGGTGCACCAGCCGCGCCTGCTGGTGCTGGACGAACCCACCGCCGGCGTCGACCTGGAGGCCCGCCACGACCTCTGGACCCTGCTGCAGGAACTGAACGCGGACGGCGTGACCATCCTGCTGACCACGCATTATCTGGAGGAGGCCGAGCGCCTGTGCCGCGAGCTGGCCATCATCGATGGCGGGCGCATCATTGCCCGCGGCGGCACCGGCGAGCTGCTGCGCGGGCTGCGCTTCCAGACCCTGGTGGTGGAACTGGCCGAGCCGCTGGCGCGGCCCGGGGAGCTCGCGCTGTCCGCCGGCACCCTGCGTCCGGTGGATGCGCACACCCTGGAGGTGGACGTGCCGCGCGGCACCGAGCTGAACCCGGTGTTCGCCGAACTGACCGCCGCCGGGGTGCGTATCGCCGGGCTGCGCGAGAAGGGCAACCGGCTGGAGACCCGCTTTCTCGAACTGCTGCGCGAGCGCGGCGGGGAGGGCGCGGCATGAGCCCGATGCACAACGCCGCCTTGTACTGGTACGCCTGGCGCGGGCTGGTGGTGAAGCAGGTGCGCCGCTTCCTGCGCGGCTGGGTGCAGAACCTGCTGCCGTCGCTGGTGACCGCGGTGCTGTTTCTCGCGGTGCTGGGGCATCTGGTGGGGCGCGAGATCGGCACCCTGGGCGGCGTGCCCTATGCCGACTTCATCCTGCCGGGCCTGGTGATGCTGGCGGTGGTCACCAACGCCTACGGCAACAGCAGCCTCGCGCTGTTCGGCGCGCGCCTGCAGCGCCACATCGAGGAGATCCTGGTGGCGCCGATGCCGGCGTGGCTGGTGGTGGCCGGGTTTGCCACCGCCGGGGTGCTGCGCGGGCTGCTGGCCGGGACGCTGGTGCTGGCGGTGGCACTGCCGTTCAGCGATCTGCAGCTGCACCACGCCGGGGCGGTGCTGGGGATCGCGCTGCTGACCGCGGTGCTGTTCTCGCTGGCGGGCCTGATCAACGGCCTGTACGCGCGCAGCTTCGACCACACCTCGGTGATCAGCACCTTCGTGCTGACCCCGCTGATCTATCTCGGCGGGCTGTTCTATCCGGTGGAGCGCCTGGCCGATCCCTGGCAGGGGATCGCGCAGCTGAACCCGCTCTACTACGTGATCGAGGGATTCCGCCACGGCCTGCTGGGGGTCAGCGCGGTCGCCTGGACCACGACCTTCGCGGTGCTGGCCGCCGCCTGTGTACTGGTCGCCGGCGGGGCCTGGTATCTGCTGGCCCACAGCCGGAGGCTGCGCTCATGAACCGTCCGGCGGCGCCGCAGCCGCCGCGGGTACGCGGGGCCTGCCCCGGGGTGGCGGCGCCGATGGCCACCGGGGACGGCTATCTGCTGCGCCTGCGCCACCCGATCGGGGGGCTGGGGGCGGCCGCGGCGCGGGTGCTGGCGGACACCGCGCGGCGGCTGGGCAACGGCGAACTGGAACTGACCCTGCGCGGCAACCTGCAGCTGCGCGGCGTGGCGGCCGGCGACCTGGACGCGGCGCGCGCGGCCCTGGCCCCCACCGGTCTGGTGGATGCGCAGGCGGAGCGCGAGGCGCGGCGCAACGTGCTGGCGGCGCCGGTGCCGGACCTCGACCCGGAGGCGGTGGATGTGCTGGCGCTGGCGCGCGCGGTGAGCGCCGCGATCGTCGACGCGCCCGCGCTGCGGGGCCTGCCGGCCAAGGTGGGCGTGGTGGTCGACGGTGGCGGGCGTGCCTCGCTGCGCGGGGTGCCGGCGGATCTGCGTCTGGATCCGCTCGCCGGCGCGGGGCCTCGTTTCCGCCTGGCGGCCGGAGGCACCGCGGCCACGGCGACCCCGCTCGGCGAGGTGTCGGCGCAGCACGCCCCGGCGGCGGATCCAGCACGGCGCGCTGCGCGAGGAACGCGCACAGGGTGCGCACCACCGCCGCCGGGGCGTGCTGC
>NZ_MUZR01000093.1 GCF_001995255.1 Thioalkalivibrio halophilus
GTGCAGGGCCGCGGCACTGCGCTCGGGCTCGCCGAACACCAGCTGGCCGTAGATCTCGTCCATGATCACCAGCCCGCCGCGGGCCTCCACCACCGCCACGATCTCCGCGAGGGTCTCGCGCGACAGGCAGGTGCCGGTGGGGTTGGCCGGCGACGCCAGCAGCACCGCGCGGGTCGTGTCGCTCCAGGCCGCGGCCACCGCGTCGGCGGTCGGCTGCCAGGCGTCCTCGGCCGACACCACCAGGGGCCGGGGCCGCGCACCCCGGGCCGCGACGAACTGCCGGTTGCAGGCGTAGCCCGGGTCCGGCAGCAGAACCCCCTCCCCGGGATTCACGCCGGCCGCCAGCGCCAGCAGGATGGCCGCCGAGGCCCCGGACGTGACCACGACCCGTTCCGGGTCCACTTCGGCCGCGTGGCGGTTGCGGTAGTCCTGCGCGATCGCCCGGCGCAGTTTTTCGCGCCCGTGCGCCGGCGTGTAGCGGGTTTCCCCGGCGGCCAGGGCGATCTCGCCGGCGGACACCACGCCACGCGGGGTCACGAAATCCGGCTCGCCGACCTCCAGATGGATGATGTCGCGGCCGGCACGCTCGGCCGCCTGGGCGCGGTCGAGGATGTCCATCACGCGGAACGGCTCGACCACCTGCGCGAAATCCGACAGGGCGGGCTCAGCGCTTGCGGACATGACGCATCAACCTTTTGCGTTTCTGCTGCTGGCGCGGCGTGAGCTTGTTGCGCCGGCCGGCGTAGGGGTTCTTCCCGGAACGGAACTCCAGCCGCAGGGGCGTCCCCACCAGCTTCAGCTGGCGGCGAAAGAAGTTCTCGAGATAGCGCTTGTAGGCCCCGGGCAGACGGTCGGTCTGGTTGCCATGGATCACGACCACCGGCGGGTTCTGTCCGCCCTGGTGGGCGTAGCGCAGCTTGATCCGCCGCCCGCTGACCAGCGGCGGCGCATGCTCGGCCACCGCGGCCTCCAGCAACCGGGTCAGCTCCGGGGTGGAGATGTCCACGAACGCACTGGCGTGGGCCTCGCGCACGTCGTCCAGCAGGTGCCCGACGTTGGTGCCGTGCAGGGCCGAGATCAGGCGCATCCGCGCGTAATCGACGAAACCGAGGCGGCGCTGCATCTCGGACCGGACCCACTCGCGATCATCCGGGTCCATGCCGTCCCACTTGTTCACGGCCACCACCAGCGCACGGCCGGCATCGATCACCAGCCCCAGCAGGTGGGCGTCCTGATCCGAAAGACCGGCACGCGCGTCGATCACCATAATGACCACGTGCGCGGCCTCGATCGCCTGCAGGGTCTTGACCACGCTGAACTTCTCGACGGTCTCGTGGACCCGGGCACGGCGCCGCACCCCCGCGGTGTCGATCAGGGTATAGTCCTGATCCTCGCGCGTGAACGGCACGAAGATGCTGTCGCGGGTGGTACCCGCCACCTCGGTGGCGACCACCCGTTCGTCGCCGAGGATCCGGTTGACCAGCGTGGACTTGCCGGCATTGGGCCGCCCCACCACCGCGACACGGATACCCGGCCAGTCGTCCAGGGCGGCCTGCTGGGCGTCCACGTCGAGGCCGTCGCCGGCGCCCTCGCCTTCACCACCCGCCGCTTCCCGATCCCGGGCCACGTCTTCCCGCACCGCCTGCATCAGGCCGCGCACACCGCGACCGTGAGTCGCCGCGATCGGGGTCACTTCACCCAGCGCGAGGGCGTAAAACTCCGCACTGACCACGTCGGCGTCCAGGCCGTCGGTCTTGTTAACGATGACCCGGACGCGCGCGCCACTGGCGCGCAGCTGTTCGGCGATCGCCTCGTCCTGCGGTGTCAGACCGTCGCGCGCATCCACCATGAACAGGACGTGATCGGCCTCGGCGACCGCGCGGCGGGTCTGTTCGGCCATGGCCCGGTCGACCCCGTCTTCCTCGCCGGACAGGCCGCCGGTGTCCACCACCATGTAGGGAAACTCGCCCACCCGGCCAATACCATACTGGCGGTCGCGGGTCAGACCGGGCATGTCCGCAACCAGCGCGTCGCGCGAGCGGGTGAGCTGATTGAACAGGGTCGACTTGCCCACATTCGGGCGGCCGACCAGCGCGATGACGGGGATCATGAGGGGATCAGGCGTCCTCGTCGATGCGCGCGTCGATCGCAGTCAGCCGACCATTGTCGGTAATCACGTACAGGGTATCGCCCGCCAGCACCGGCCGTGCCACCACGGCGCCACGCGCCACGCGGGTGCGGGCGGCGAATTCGCCGTCTTCCAGGTCGAGCCAGTGCAGGTAGCCCTCGAAATCGCCGACGATGGCGTAACCCTCGTGAACCACCGGCGCGGTCACCCCGCGCAGGCGCAGGCCCGCGTTTTCCCACAGATCCCCGCCGTTGCGCGGATCCACCGCGCGCACGTGGCTATCGGCGTCGCTGACCACCATCACGTTGCGGCTGATCGAGACATCCCCGCCCTGATAGGACGAGAACTCCCGGTCCCAGTAGAGCTCGCCGGAATTGAGATCCACCGCGGCCATGCGCCCCTGGTAGCTGACACCCAGCGCCGCACCGCGGTAGACCGGGATATGGCCATCCACGTCCACCATGCGCTCGACCTCGGAGCGGCCGGTGGGCACGCCCAGGGTCGCCTCCCACAGGGTGTTGCCGCGGGTGAGGCCCAGCATCATCAACCGACCGTCATCAAAGCCGGCCAGCACGCGCCCGCCGACGATCTGTGGCACGTGCGCCCCGCGCAGACTCAGTGCCGGCGTAGTCCGCAGCGCGGTCCACTGCACCGCGCCGGTTGCCGCGTCCATGGCGTGCACCCGCCCGTCATTGGTGCGCGCGATCACCATTCCCGACGCGACCTCCGAGATCCCGATGACTTCGCTGGAGAGCTGATTCCGCCAGCGCTCGCCTTCGCCGTCATCGCTCACCGCAATCGCCAGACCTTCCAGCGTCCCCACAACCACGATGCCCTCGCCGACGCCCACGCCCGAAGCGATGCGCACGTCGTCCAGTCGCGTCTGCCAGGCGCGGGCGCCGGATTCCCGGTCGTGCGCCACGATCCGGCCATCCGCGCCGGCCGCGAACACCCGGTCGTCCTCGATCGCCGGATAGACTTCCCAGAGGAAGCGATCCCCGCCCCGCCCCAGCGAGGCCGACCAGCGCTCGGAGGGTTCGCCGCGCACTTCGAAATCAGTCAGTTCCGCCGGAGGCTCGCTCTCATCCCGGGAAAACAGGCCACAGGCACTCAGTGACAGTGCCAGGCCCGCCACCGCGAACCACTGCAGGGCGTAGCGAATTTTCGCGAAATGATCCATGTCGGCGGGCGTCCTCACGCGGAGAGATCCTCGAATTTCAGTTGCAGGTATTCCGGGCTGTGGCCGGCGTCCAGGGCCTCGCGGTAGCGCTCGCGGGCAGTGTCGTGGTCACCCCGGGCACGTGCCAGATCCCCGTCGAGTTCCAGCCGCAGGCCGCGGAATGCATCGTGCTCGACGGTCGCAAGGACCGATGCGGCTTCGTCCAGGGCCTCGGTCCGGATGAGCTGACGCACCAGCCGCAGACGGAACAGCGCACGATGGCCGTCATCCGGGGCGGCGTCCACCGCCTCGCGCAGGGCAGCGACCGCGGCGTCGCGTTCACCGCCGGCCAGGGCCACCTCGGCGCGATGGGCCCAGGCCAGCGCCACGTAGGGCGTGCGCCCGCCATGTTCGATCAGTTGCCGGACCATTTCGTCGGCCTGCTCGTACTGGCCGGCGCGCATGCTGAACTGCAGCGCCTGGTACATCTCCGAGGCCTGCTCGGCACGTTCGGCCTGCTGACCGCTCCACCAGTTGTAGCCGAACAGGCCGGCGATCCCGAGTACCAGCCCGGCGATGACCGCCATGCCGTTGTCGGACCACCACTGCTTGATCCGTTCCGCCTTTTCTTCGTCGGTGAGATAACTCATGTCAGGTATTCCTTCAGGATTGCAGGGCGGTGTCCATATGCGCGGACAGATCGGCACGCGCCACGGTCTGCTGTTCGCCGCCCTCGCCGCGCAGCGGCTTGACGGTCACGGTGCCCGCCGCGGCCTCGTCGGGCCCCAGTACCAGCGCCACGCGCGCACCCAGCCGGTCCGCGCGTTTCATCTGCGATTTCATGCTGCCACCGCCGCAGTGCTGTACCAGTTGCAGATCGGGACGCGCCTCGCGAAGTTCCTCGGCCAGGCGCAGCGCCTCGCCCGTCTGTTCCGTATCCGGCACCACCAGATAGGCGTCCGGCACCCCCGCCGCCGGCGCGTCTTCGCGGGCCTCCAGCAGGGCCACCAGGCGTTCCAGCCCCATGGCCATGCCGATTGCCGGCGTCCCGCGGCCACCCAGCTGCTCCACCAGGCCATCGTAACGGCCACCGGCGCACACCGTACCCTGCGCCCCCAGCTCGTCGGTGATCCACTCGAACACCGTATGGGTGTAGTAGTCCAGCCCGCGCACAAGACGCGGGTTGTGCTCCCACGCGATGCCCAGCGCATCCAGGTGACCGCAGAGCGCATCGAAATGCGCTCGCGATTCGGCGTCCAGATGGTCCATCAGCGACGGGGCCGTGGCCACCACCTCGCGGGTCCCCGGATCCTTGCTGTCGAGGATGCGCATGGGATTGTCGTACAGCCGGTTGCGGGCCTCTTCGTCCAGCTGCTCGCGATGTGCCTCGAAGTGCGCGATGAGGTGCTCCCGATACTGCGCGCGGCACTCCGGGGTTCCCAGCGTGTTGAGCTCGAGGCGCACATTGCTCAGACCGAGCATGCGCCACAGACGCGCGGTCATCGCCAGGACCTCGGCATCGATGTCCGGTCCCGGCAGCCCGAACACCTCGACTCCGACCTGATGGAACTGGCGATAACGCCCTTTCTGCGGACGCTCGTGGCGGAACATCGGACCCATGTACCACAGCCGCTGAACCTGATTGTGCAGCAGCCCGTGCTGGATACCGGCGCGCACGCAACTCGCCGTGGCCTCCGGGCGCAGGCTCAGGCTGTCACCGTTGCGGTCCTCGAAGGTGTACATCTCCTTTTCCACGATGTCGGTGACATCGCCGATGGATCGCGCGAACAGCTCCGTGGCCTCCACCAATGGCATGCGGATCTCGTGGTAACCGTAGCGCGTCAGCAGGTCGCGCAACTGGTCCTCGAGGTGCTGCCACAGGTGAACGCTGTCGGGCAGGATGTCGTGCATCCCGCGAATGGATCGGATGGCTTTCATCGGGTGTATTCGGATTGGTATCGGGTTGGGGCGCGCCGAATGATGCGCGCCTGATTATTCTTCCAGATCGAAGCGGGCCGTCCGGTCGTCACGGACATGCTCGTCAAATGCCACCGGCTCGCCGTTCAGCGTGAGATCCACGCCGGCGGCATTGCCCAGGACCGCACGTCCGGGGAGTTCCAGCTGCAGTTGCTCGCGCGTGCCCGGCGACAGCACGCCGGTCAGGACCACCGCCCCGTCCGCGTCACGGATCTCCACCCAGGAGGTCTCGCGGATCTCGAGGATCAGTTCGGCCCGCCCGTCCGCGGACGGCGCCGATTCGGCCTCCCCGGTCGTTCCCTCGGTGATTTCCTCGGGGACTTCGACGACTTCGGTTTCCTCGCCGGCCGCACCGGCCTCGTCCACCGGGGCCGGCGCGACCGGTTCGTCGATCCCCGCATCCTCGGGCACGGTATCCATGCCCCTGTCCGCTGCGGTGTCCTCCGACGCCTCCTCCGCAGCCGGATCACGTTCCGGCCGGGCCAGGGGTTCTGGCGGACCGATGGCCGGCGTTTCGGCCTCAACGGTCCCTGTTTCCGTGTCGGGGACAGTGTCGCCCTCGGTGGCGGCCCCGGGCTCATCTTGTGGCCGATCTTCAGCGGGCTCTTGCCCTGCCGGCTCTGGAAACGGAGACCACACCGGACGAGCCGGCAGGGCAAGAGCCCGCT
>NZ_MUZR01000094.1 GCF_001995255.1 Thioalkalivibrio halophilus
CACTTTCGACAGTAACTCCGAATGGAGCATATTGGACCACACCCCCCGTGGACCGGCAAGGACACATCGCCCATCGTGGGAGCGTGCCCGCACGCGAACAGCCTCCCCACCCGCCTGTAGGAACCTGCTTGCAGGCGAACAGCCGGAGCCCGGGCGAACGCACGTTCGTTCGCGGCCGAGGCCGCTCCTACGGTGCCCCACCGCCCGTCTGTAGGAGCCTGCTTGCAGGCGAACCGGCGCGAACCGCCCCTACCGCAGGATCAGCGCGTCACCGCTGGGCTCCACCTCCACCCGATCGAGGAAGGTCCGCCCCAGGCGCGCCCGGTGGATGTGATCGTCCGGCACGATCACCGCGCTCACGCCACTGCGGCGGATGCCACCCACCCGCACTTCATCCAGCGTGACGCGGCGGGCGTTCACGCGGCCGCGCTCGGTACGCAGGTGCACGGTATTGCCGGCGTCGGCGTCCACCCCGGCGCGTTCGGCGTCGCGCTCGCGCAGCATCACCGATTCGGCCTCGCGGTCCACCTCCATGGTGATGGCCCGGCCGTTCACGCCCACGGTCAGGCTGTGCACCCCGCGCGAATCGGTGTACACGGTGACCCCGGGGCCGACGGCTTTCCCTGCGGCACCACCCGCTCCACCCGTCACGCCACCACGCGAAGCCCCCGCCCCGCGGTCCAGCCAGCGGGTCTCCCCCGCGAACTCCACCTGCACACGCCCGCCGCCCGCCTGCAGCACCCGAACCCCGCCGGGACCGCTCTCGCCCTCGGCCACCACGGCCCGCTCGCCGTCCACGGAGATCACCGCTTGCCCATCGAATACCGCGTGGACGGTGATCTCACCCGCAGACAGTGGGGCGACCTGGAGAAACCCCAAACACAGGAGCCACCCGAGGCGACCACCCCAACCCGACGCGAGCTTACTCATGTAATGAGCCCCCCATACCCGGTTACGCGCCCACGCGTGTGCGCAAGGCCAGGGCAAAACGAGGACACGATCATGGTCGATTGGCACTGCCCCGGGAGTTCATTTGGATCACTCTTCGACACATCCTCTCGGGAGGTGCCGCTCGGCCATGTCGTCGGCTGCGGCGCAGTACCAGCCGGCCACGTTGCCGTCATCCGCATAATCCGCATTCTTCGGCCGGAACGTCATGCTCGTGTCCCCGAGCGCCGAGTTGTCCCCATCCCAGCGAATTATGATCGTCAGGCCATCATCCTCGTCGTTTTCCAGCTCCACTTCACGGATATACTTCGCTGGCTCGAAATCATAGCCATCCGTATTCATGCCCTCCAGGCTCCTTCCCTGAGCCACCCTTTCCGCCACGTCCTGGCGCAACCCGGCGGTAATCGTCACACCCTCGGCGGCCTGCGCCCGCGCGGTGTATTCCATATAGGCCGGAACCGCGATCGCGGCCAGGATGCCGATGATCGCCACAACGATCATCAATTCGATCAACGTGAAGCCCTGCGTCGTCCTGCCTGTCATGGTGACTCTCTCCTCGAAGCCCGATAAATGCCTTATGGATTGCCCGGAGCAGCCGACCCTGCAGAGGCCTCTGCACCAGCGCTCAAGCTACAAAAAGCATTTCATGTGCCAAAAATGAGGAGTCAGACACATTTTCTGAAACAAAAAAGGCCGCCCCGAAGGGCGGCCTTTCTCACCGTGCCGAAGAAGACTCCGGCTGACGCTTCACTGCGCTAGATCAGTCGTCGCGGCAACCACCCGGGAGGTGATTTTCGGCCATGTCATCATCTTCGGCGCAGATCCAGCCCGCAATGTTGTTATTCTCGGCGTCCTGACCGTCATCCCAGTCACGGGGATACAGCAGCATATTACCCGACAGGCCCGAATTATCCGAATCCCAAGTGATAGTAATCGTCGGCCCATCATCGCCGTCATGAGCATACCCGATAGACTCGATATATTCACCGCGTTCGAGTTCGGTCACATCAGGCGAAAAATCGACGGTACGACCGGTGGCCACACGCTCAGCGATATCGGTGCGGAGGCCGGAGGTTACGGAAAGTCCTTCTGCCGCCTGGGCACGAGCGGTGTAGTCCTGATAGGCCGGCAGCGCGATGGCGGCCAGGATGCCGATGATCGCGACGACGATCATCAGTTCGATCAGGGTGAAGCCCTTTTGGGCGGAGCGATGCATTTTCTGCATGGTATGTCTCCTTGACATGGATTAGCGGGACCAGAGTCCAGCCACCTTTGGGTAGCCACCCGGAGTCATGCATCACCCATGCCAAAATAATGAAAATGCCTATCTTTCTGTTTATGCGGGATTTCACTTGCGAAGCCCGCTCCAACAGGGGTGACGAATTTCGTCACTCCCAGCAGGGTGACAAATCTCGTCACCCGAGGTGACAAAGCGTGTCACCTACAAGGGGCCTACCCGGTCCTCTGCCCCTCCAGCCGTTCGATATCGTCTTCTCCCAGATAATCCCCCGTCTGCACCTCGATCACCTCCAGCGGCCCCGGACCCGGGTTCGCCAGGCGGTGGATCCCGTGGACGGGGATGTAGGTGGACTGATCCTCGTGCAGGTCGAACACCTGCTCGCCGCGCGTGACGCGGGCGGTGCCGGCAACCACGATCCAGTGTTCGGCGCGGTGGCGGTGTCGCTGGAGGGAGAGCCGCGCGCCGGGGCGCACGTGCAGGTGTTTGACCTGGTAGCGCTCGCCGGTCTCCATGCTGCCGTAGTGGCCCCAGGGGCGGTGCACGGTGGGGTACTGGTGCACCTCGGGGCGGGACTGGTCGCGCAGGCGTTCGACCAGGGCGCGCAGTTCGGGGAGCCGGTCGCGGGGTGCGGCGAACACGGCGTCCGGGGTGGCGATCACGGCCGTGTCCTGCAGGCCGAGGGCGGCGACGAGGGTGTCGTGACCTTCGACCAGGCTGCGGGTGCAGTCTTCCAGTACGGTGTCGCCGCGGGTGTGGTTGCCCCGGGTGTCCGGTTGCTGCAGTGCGGCCAGCGCCTCCCAGGAGCCGATGTCGGTCCACCCGGCATCCAGCGGGGTGACGGCGGCGGCATCGGTGGCTTCCATCACGGCGTAGTCGATGGAGCGCGCGGGGGCCTGGCGGAAGGCCTCGGGGTCGGGGCGGAGGAAGTCGAGGTCGTGCCGGGCGCCGGCGATGGCGGCGCGCGCGGCGCGCGGGATGTCGGGGGC
>NZ_MUZR01000095.1 GCF_001995255.1 Thioalkalivibrio halophilus
GGCGGTCGGGAGACCGCCGGCGGCCACGCCCGGCGGTCTCCCGACCGCCCTGGGGTGGCTCGCCGGCGGTCTGGTGGTGCTGCTGGCGAGCAGCCAGGCGCTGGTCTGGGGGGCAGTCGAGATCGCCACCGCCCTGGGAGCCGGCGAACTGCTGATCGGCCTGACCCTGGTCGCGATCGGCACCAGTCTGCCGGAACTGGCCACCACCGTGGCCAGCGCGCTGCGCCGCGAAACCGGCATGGCCCTCGGCAACGTCGTCGGTTCCAATCTGTTCAACCTGCTGGCGGTGCTGGCGGTACCCGCTCTGATCGCGCCGCTGGCGGTGGAACCCGCAGTGCTGACCCGTGACTATCCGGTGATGCTGGCCCTGACCGTGGCGGTGCTGCTGGCCGCCCGCTTCGGCCCGGGACGCATCACCCGCTGGCACGGAGCCCTTCTCCTTCTGGCCTTCAGCGGCTACCTTGTGACTCTCGCAATCACGGCACCGGCATGGATCTGAACCCCGACACAACCCGCAAGCTTGCACTGGCCGTCCTCGAAAATGAGGCCGACGCGGTGCGCGGCCTCACCGCGCGCATCGACGACGCCTTCCTCGCGGCCTGCCGGCACATCCTCGCCTGTCGCGGGCGGGTGGTGGTTACCGGCATGGGCAAGTCCGGCCACATCGGCAGCAAGCTGGCGGCCACCCTCGCCTCCACCGGCACGCCGGCGTTCTTCGTGCATCCGGGCGAGGCCAGCCACGGCGATCTCGGCATGATCACCCGCGACGACGTAGTGATCGCCCTGTCGAACTCCGGCGAGACCGACGAGATCCTCACCATCCTGCCGCTGATCCGACGCCTGGACGTCCCGCTGATCGCGATGACCGGCAACCCCGGCTCGCGCCTGGGCACCGATGCCAGCGTACACCTGGATGTCAGCGTGGAACACGAGGCCTGCCCGCTGGGGCTGGCGCCGACCTCCAGCACCACCGCGGCCCTGGCGATGAGCGATGCCCTGGCGGTGGCGGTGCTGGACGCGCGCGGCTTCACCGCGAACGACTTCGCCCGCTCGCATCCCGGCGGCCGCCTCGGGCGTCGCCTGCTGATCCACGTCGGCGACATCATGCATACCGGCGAAGCGATCCCGCGCATCGCACCAGACGCGCCGCTGAAGGATGCGCTGTTCGAGATCACCCGCAAGGGGCTGGGGCTGGTGATCGTCAGCGACCCGGAGGACCGGATCCTGGGGGTCTTCACCGACGGCGACCTGCGCCGCACCCTGGACCTCGGCCACAGCCTCGACAGCCTGACCATCGGCGAGGTCATGACCCGCGACGGCCACACCGCCGGTGCCGACTGGCTGGCGGCCGAGGCCCTGGAGATGATGGAGAGCCGCCGGATCAACGCCCTGCCAGTGGCCAACGCCGACCGCCGCCTGCAGGGGGTCATCAACATGCACGACCTGCTGCGCGCGGGGGTGGCCTGATGAACACCGAAACCGACCTTTCCACCCTGCAGCGGACCACCCGACTGTTGATCCTGGACGTCGACGGCGTGCTGACCGACGGCGCGCTGTTTCTCGGCGACGGTGGCGAACAGTACAAGGCCTTCCACAGCCGCGACGGCCACGGCCTGCGCATGGCCATGGACGACGGGCTGGAGGTCGCAATCCTCACCGGGCGGCAGTCGGCGGTCGTGGAGCATCGCCTGCGGGATCTGGGCATCCGTCACTGCATCCAGGGCCGGCGGGACAAGGGCGCCGCGCTGGCGCAATTGCTGGAGCAGACCGGGCACCGCGCCGCCGAGGCCGCGTTCGTGGGCGACGACGTGGTCGATCTGCCGGCGATGCGCAGGGTTGCCCTGGGCATCGCGGTCGGCGACGCCCATCCGTTCGTGCGCCAGCACGCGCAGTGGGTCACCACGGCCGATGGCGGGCGCGGCGCGGTGCGCGAAGTCTGCGAGGACCTGCTGGCCGCGCGCGGCCGCCTCGAGGCCGTGCTCGAAAGCTACCTGCACGCATGAACCCGGATCCGCGTCGCGCCCTGCTCGCCGCCTGGCTGCTGACCACCGGGCTCCTGCTCGCCGGGCCGGCAGCGGCCGAGCCGCCTGCCGAACCCGCGGCCGACGCCGAACCCACGCTGCAGATCGAGGGGTTTACCGCGCATGTCACTGGCGAGGACGGGCGGCCCACCCACCGCCTGCAGGGGTCGCGGCTGCGCGAATACGACCGGGATGCGGTCCAGTTCATCGATGACCCGGAGCTGGATCTGCTGGACCAACAGGGCCTGAACTGGACCTGGCGGGCCCCGCGCGCGGCGCATCAGCCCGATCGCGAACTGCTGCATACCTTCGGCCACACCCGCGGCGTGCGCCCCGAACGCAACGAGCGCGTGCGCACGGTGATCGAGTCGCGCGACGTGCGCGTGGCGCTGGACACCCGGCTGACGACCTCGTCGGCGTCGAGCACTCTGGAACAGCCGGGACTGTTCCAGCGGGGTACCGGCCTGCGCGCCGACCCGCAAGCGGATACCATTGAACTGCTCGCCGAGGTCTACACGCTGTACAGCGACCTGCCGCAGGAGGACCGCCCGGAATGAACCCGGCCACAACCGAACATCGCCGCGCGGGCATCCGCCGACCGGCCCCGCTGCTTGCCGTGGCGGGCGTACTCGCACTGATCCTGGCGGCCCCGCCGGCGACCGGCCGCGAGGATGCCCTGCCGGTGGAGATCACCGCGGACCACGCCGAGATGGACGAACGCGCGGGCACCGGCACCTACACCGGCGACGTGATCGTGGTGCGCGGCGATGCCACGCTGGAAGCAGACCGCGTGATCGTGCACATGCGCGAGCGCCGCCCCTACGAGATCGAGGCCCACGGCGAGCCCGCACGCCTGGAGTCGCCCGATCCCGAGACCGGCGAGATGCGCATCGCCGAAGGGCTGCGCATCGACTATTTCCTCGACGAGGAACGCGTGATCCTGACCGAACGGGCGCGCGTCATCACCGCCGCCGAGGATGCCCGCGGGCAGCGCATCACCTATGACCTCGAGCGCGACGTGATCCGCGCGGAACGCGGCGACACCGACGACGAGCGCGTGCACATCCGCCTGCAGCCACGCGAGGACGATCCATGAGGCCCGCGGCCGACGGCCATCTGGTCGCCCGCGAGCTGAGCAAGCGCTATGGCCAGCGTACCGTGCTGGACGCAATGGACGTGGACCTGGTGCCCGGCGAGGTGGTCGGCCTGCTGGGACCCAACGGGGCCGGCAAGACCACCTGTTTCTACAGTCTGGTCGGCCTGATCCGGCCCAATACCGGGCGCATCACCCTGGGCGGGCGCG
>NZ_MUZR01000096.1 GCF_001995255.1 Thioalkalivibrio halophilus
CACTTTCGACAGTAACTCTGCGATGCGATCCATATCAGGAGCGGGCTCGCCCGCGAAGCCCCCGCCAAACCCCGAAAAGCCACCAAACCTACCCAACCAACGGAACAACCGCCCGCCGCAACCCCTCATCCACACTCACCGGCGGCTCCCAGCCGAGCGTCTCGCGCGTGTGCGAAATATCCACCTGCAGCGAATCCAGCAGCCGCCGCGCCATCTCGCCGCGCCCCACCGCACGCGCCGCGGCACGCAAGAGCACCGGCGGCACCGGCAGCAGCCGCGCGCGCCGATCCATCGCCGCCGCCACCCGGCGCAGCAGATCGGTGGTGGAGAGATCCTCCCCGTCCCCGGCCAGGAACACCCGGTTCGCCGCCGCCGGATGCTCCAGGCAGGTCACCAGCAGATCCACCAGGTTATCCAGCCCCACCAGCGAGCGCCGATTCCGCGTCACCGCGCCCAGCGGCAGCGGCACGCCCTTGCCCACCCAGCGCGCCATGCGCGCAAAATTGCCACCGGCGCCCGGCCCGTACACCAACGGCGGCCGAACCGCCACGATCTCCATCCCCGTCTCGCGCCCCAGCGCAAACAGCGCCGCCTCCGCCTCCGCCTTGGAGACGCCGTAAGGGTCCTCCGGCGCCGGCGCATCCACCGCGCAAAACGCACTGCCGGGCGCAGTCTGCTCCCCGTTCACCTTGATGGAGCTGACAAACACAAACCGCCGCACACCCGCCTGCGCCGCCTGCCGCGCCAGTGCCAGCGTGCCCTCCACATTGGCGCGTCGATACTCCGCCAGCGGATCGGCCGCGTCCTCGTCCATCACATGCACGCGGGCCGCCGCATGCACCACGGCCTCCACACCCTGCAGCGCGCTGCTCCAGTCCGCTTCCGGGCCAAGTGATGGCGTTACCGCCAGCTCGGCACCCGCCGGCACCGAGACGCTGCGCCGACACCCCGCGACCGGCACCAAGCGGCCCTCAGCCACCAGCCTCTGCACCACGGCGCCGCCCACGAAGCCCGTCGCTCCTGTTACCAGAACCCGCTGCGTCATCCGCCATGGCCTCCATGCAAACGCCCGTAAATCTCCAGGTGGGCATCGACCACCTTCCCGATCGCGAACTCCCGCTCCGCCAGCGCCCGCCCGGCACGCCCCATGGCCTGCCGCCTTTCCGGATCTTCCACAAGCGCCTGCAGCGCATCGGCCAGCGCCTGGGCATCACGCACCGGCACCAGCACCCCGGTCTCGCCGTCCTCGATGGCATCGCGGCAGCCGGGCACATCCGTGGTGACCACCGCCCGGCCACAGGCCGCCGCTTCGATCAGCACCTTCGGCAGCCCTTCTCGATAGGACGGAAGCACCACCACATGACTCTCACGGAAGATCCGGGCTATGTCTCGCCGGAAACCGAGGAACTCCGCAACACCCTCTGCCCTCCACCGATCCACGTCCTCCGCGCTGACCGACGACGGATTACCCGGATCGGGGTCGCCCACGACCAGGAACCTGGCCTGGACTCCCCGCGCAACCACCAGCCGGGCGGCCTCGATGAACTCC
>NZ_MUZR01000097.1 GCF_001995255.1 Thioalkalivibrio halophilus
CGTGGGAGCAGTACCCCCTAGCGTGGGAACAGTACCCCCTATGCGCGGGAGCAGTACCCCCTCTTCGTCTCACCTCAACGCCAGATCGTGACGTTGCGGCCGTCATCCGACCATGAATGAATGGCCCCGATTTCAGACAGGGTGGACAGAGCTCGTCGGCCTGAGCGCCGGTACTCGCGGAGGCTGGATTCGCTGCCGCCCAGCGCCTGGAGCTTTTCCCAGGAGATGTGCAGAGGTTTGCCGCGGTGGGTGAAGATGAAGCTGTGGAGCCATTTTGCGGTCTGATCCTGCCCGAGCCCGAGGCGTTGTGCGCGTTCGAGCTTGGTCCAACCATGGCGGAACAGGCTCGCGAGCCGAGGGTTCACGCTGATCGTGTAGCGCCCAGTTTCCTCGTTGCGCACGAACTCCTGAACCAATGACCCAACGTACTCCTTGTTTTCGGCCTGGACAGAAACTGCCGTGGCGACGAGTCGCGTCAAACTTTTTCGCAGCCACTCCCTGTTCCGTTTCCCGTCCGCGCGATCGAGCTCTCTCAGCAGACCTTTGATGGATACCTCGAAACGGGTTCCGAGCCCGGTATTTTCCTGCTCTTGATGTAGCTGCAAGATTTGCAGCCAGACATCCTCATCGGCCTGGTCCAGCCGTGGTCCGGTGTAACGAATCGTGGTGCCCCGCCAAGCGGTAATCTCTTCGCCTTCGTAGTAGGCGCGCCGACCTCGCTTAACGACGCCGAAAAGTGCGCTCCGCAGGATAGAAACAGGCGCCCCGTAATGGTTCGCTGACCAGAACGGTAGCGGGACGGTTCTGGGCTCCTGTCCTTGATCTTGCTCCTCGTGGTTTTCCGAGTTTGAGCTGTATTTCTCTGCGAGCAATCGCGCACGTTCCACTACGTCCATCACGCCACGCTCCGCTGCTGCGGCGCGAACTGCCGCGCATCCACCGACCATTCAGAAATCCCGAGCCCGTGCAGCCACCGGGCCAGCCGGTCGAGTGACTTCCACCACCTCACGTCATCGCGGGCGCTGCGCAACACGCGCCAACGTGTTCCAACCTCCACTTGAACGGCCCATGCGTTGCCTTGGGCGACGATGGTGACGGCGCGCACCGCGCCGGAGTCCAGCAACTCGCGCAGGGTCGCTTCGGTAATCGCATCGCTCATGCCTGTGCCTCCTGCTGGTATGCCTGCCATGCGTCGGCTGGCCGGGCGCTCCCGGCGCGATCCAGCCAGTACCGGCGATCCGCCGGCGTCAGCCGGTTCCACCACAACATGGCTTCGGCTTCATCGCGGCTGACGGGCTCCAGGGCCGCGAGCTCATCGAGGTACCGCTGATAGTCGACCTCTGCGTCCTCGCTGTTGGGGTCATAACCGTAATGTTCCGCCCACTGCGCAAACGATGCTGGCATCTTGTGTCTCCGTTCTGCGTTTTCCACGTTGACAATATTACACGATTGTCCTGCGAAATGCAAATATTGCAGGGCGCTGCTTAACATAACTCGGGATTCTGCGCCCTGGGCGGACACGTGGTGGCTCATGTTGCGATGAGCCACCCCCGGCGTATTACGAAACGCATCATGTCCCCAACCAGGGAAAGCGTGATCCGGCTCCAGCCGGTGGCGAGGNNGCTGTGTGAGGCCGAAGGCACGCCCCAGCGTGCCGGAGAGCCCGGTCGCGCCCACGCGACCGGGCGTGCCGAGAGGGAGGCAGTCGCGCCCACGCGACTGCCAGCCCCCCTGGAGCCCCAGCGACAGGGGGGCGGTCCCGGCCGCGCCCGCCGAAGCGAAGCGCCGGCGGGTAACCCCGAAGAGCTGGAGCGAGCCCTTGCGAGCGAAAGCCGAAGCCCACCGCGCGAGCGGTGCGGTCTTCGGGGTTACCCGGCGGAGCGAAGCGGAGGCGGGCGCGGGGCAAGGCCATTCGCGTACAGCGAAGGGGCGCGCAGGCCCACGCGTTCAGCGTGGGCCGGAGTTTGCGAGGGTCCGGCGTCCAGCCGGACCCGCTGCAGAGCGGCCGAAAGGCCGCTCGAAAGCTGTCGCGCCAGCGACAGGGGGGGTAGCGGCTTTCCCGGCGAACGGGGGTGTCACAGGGGGGTGCATACCGGGGTGTAACCAAAACCGGAGCACGACGATGAAACTCCCGAAAGGTATGAAAGACATGCTGTTCGATCGCGGACAGCAACCCCGAAAGCCCGACAGCGCGGCGGATACGACCCCGGATCCGAAGCCTGAACCGGCGCCCGAACCCATCCAGCCTGGAGGGGGTGAAGAGCAGGAAGCGGTGCCGGACGGGCGCGAAATCGCGGCGGAAAATGAGTTCTTCATACTGCGCGCGATACACCGGCTGGGGCACGCTACAAGCTGGCAGATCTCGTACATGTCAGGGCTTAACAGGCGGTCGGTTCAACGGGTCATCAAGCGTCTTTCCCAGCAGAACATGCTCGCATCAGCGAAGCTGCCGAATGGCGAGCCGGTGTATCTTCTCAGGCAAGCCGGGGCCGATGAACTGAGCCTGCATTGGCAGCGGAAAGTGAAGCGAACGAACGATGACTACGGGTTCATCCGTTCGCGTCTCTGGAAGCATCGGAAGCTCGCCAATGATGCCGCCGCTGCTTTGTCCCAGAACTTCCAGGTCTACACGGAACGGGAGATCCAGACCGGCAGGAACCCTGCGCGCAGGCGCGAAATCCTGCCCGGCAAAGTGCCGGATCTGCTGTATCTCGACCATCTGGAATCGGGCAACGGTTGGGTGTGGGTTGAGATCGAGCGTGCGTACAAAAAACGGTCGAACTACAAGCACCTGATCAAGACCGCGGAGATGATCGCAATGCCTCGCGAGGGGGCGAGGCCCATGCTGGGTCGGAAACCGATCCTGTATTTCGCGCTCCTGGCCGAAGACCTCGATGAAGCAAAAAGGCATGTGAGGCGCTTCATGCGGCAGTACAACGTCAAGAAAGACGAGCCGCTACAAGAGCACCTCGGTCGTTATCTGGAATCGGTCTACGTGATCTACTGGAGTGATGGTGCCGTGAACCCTCGGAACATCGTCTGGTTCTTCCGAGATCATTGCTGAACCCTGGCCCCGGATTCGTCCGGGGTCTTTTTTTGCCCCTCTTCCTGGATGGGGATGGCCTGAGAAAGTGCTCCAGAGCGTCCGCGCGGGAGCGCCCACCATGCGGCTCTGCGCCACCACTCGTTTTGACCCGCTGACCGGTTTTGACACCGCTGATAAGCCACCACACGGATCGCGCGCCCAGCGCCCGCCGGATTCCGATCGCATGGCGGCGCGTAGCGCCGCCTGATGAACAGGGGGTCGCCCCGGAGGGGCGACACCTTTGGGGC